>DJGV01000014.1 GCA_002432805.1 Fervidobacterium sp. UBA5837
GGTAGTGCCCAGGCTTTGGTTAACTGACCCCCTTGTTCCTTCAAGGGGGTCTTTTGTTGTATCATCAGTGGTATAATATTTGTGTACGTTAGTTAAATGGCAGCACTAACTCTATAAAAGGCAGGTGAGTAAGTGTGAGGATTATAAAGATATCAAACGAGATAGCTGCTTCGGAGATATCGCTCGGATGCATGCGAATTTGGAACATGGAATTAAATGATGCTTCAAAACTCATAGCTACAGCACTTGAAGAGGGGATAAACTTCTTCGACCATGCGGATATCTACGGTAGTGGTAAGTCAGAAGAACTCTTTGGGGACGTGATGAAAGATTTGAGTATCGACCGTGAGAAGATTTACATCCAAACGAAGTGCGGTATAAGAAGAGGTCTTTACGATTTTTCAAAAGAGCATATCCTTGAGAGTGTCGATGCAAGTTTGAAACGCTTGAAAACAGACTACATCGATGTATTGTTGCTCCATAGACCAGATACACTTGTGGAGCCTGAGGAAGTTGCTGAGGCATTCTCCATACTCCATTCTACAGGGAAGGTAAGAAACTTTGGTGTAAGCAACCACAACCCGATGCAAATCGAGCTTTTGAGCAAGTATCTCAATCAAAAGATCATGATAAACCAACTTCAGCTGAGCCTTGCACATACAGGTATGATCGATGCAGGATTGCATGTCAACATGAGAATTGATGGTTCCATAGACAGAGACGGTAGTATACTCGATTACTGCAGATTGAAAAACATCACAATCCAAGCGTGGTCACCTTTCCAATCGACATTCGATGGTGTCTTCTTAGACAACCCGAAATTCGACATGCTCAATAAGAAGATTGAAGAATTTGCCAAGAAGTATAATGTTCCAAAAGAAGCCATTCCCATTGCTTGGATATTGAGACACCCTGCAAAAATCCAACCAATCGTTGGTACAACAAATGCCAACAGACTCAAGGAAATATGTAAAGCGTCCGATGTGAATCTTACAAGAGAAGATTGGTACGAACTTTACAGAGCCGCTGGAAACGAGATTCCATGATTTCCTGACTCTTGATAGCAACTACGATTCCTTACGATTTCTTTAGATGACAATCCGTCAATAGAGCCCCTGCGTTTCAAGCAGGGGTATTGATTGTTTTTTTAAAACTCAATAAGTTCTTGCTACACCTTGTACCTAAACTTTCATATGTTAGAATAGTAATTGTAGATGAAAAGAAAAGGAGCTGATTCGGTGTTTAGAGTGCACGTAGTTGGTGCAGGATTGGCCGGTAGTGAGGTTGCATGGCAAGTTGCAAAACGCAAAATAAGAGTGATAATTCACGAGATGAAGAAAATTCGAAAGTCACCTGTACATGTAAGTGATGATTTTGCAGAGCTCGTTTGTAGTAATTCTTTAAAATCGATTGAACTGAAGAATGCTGAAGGTTTATTGAAAGAAGAGATGATTCTTTGGGATAGTTTGATATTAAAATGTGCATACGAAAGTCGCGTGCCTGCTGGTAAAGCGCTTGCCGTTGATAGAAATGGCTTTTCCAAATGTGTCACGGAAAAGTTACTTGCCACGTCTTTCGTAGATGTTAATTGGGAAGAAGTACAATCGCCTAATGTCGATGATGGAGATATAGTGGTCATCGCTACAGGTCCGACAACCGACGGCAAATTGGCAGAATGGATCAAAAGCGTAACCGGTGGCTTTTTTAACTTTTTCGATGCAATTGCACCAATAATTGATGCAAATAGCATAGATATGGATATCTGCTTTGTTGGAGATCGATACGGAGTGGGTTCGGGAGACTACATAAATTGCCCAATGAGTAGAGATGAATACGAGCAATTCTGGAATGAATTAGTAAATGCACAGATGATAGAAATGGAAGAATTCGATAGAAAGATGCTCTTTGAAAGATGTCAGCCGATAGAAGAGATTGCAAGAAGCGGTAAAGATGCAATGCGATATGGCCCACTCAGACCGGTTGGCCTAATCAACCCGCATACGGGCAAAGAACCTTACGCAGTTATTCAGTTGAGAAAAGAAAACATTGAAGGTAGCATGTACAACATCGTTGGTTTTCAGACAAGATTGAAATGGGGAGAGCAAAAGCGCATCATCCAACTCATTCCTGGACTTCAGAATGCTCAAATATTGCGCTACGGGGTAATGCACAGGAACAGTTACATAGACTCACCAAGAGTGCTCGATGAATTTCTTAGATTGAAAACAATACCCAATGTTTTCTTCGCAGGTCAGATTACAGGTGTTGAAGGATACGTAGAGTCTGCAATGACTGGCATGTACGTTGGTATCAACATATCTAGAATGCTTTCTGGCAAATCCATGATAGCATTTCCAAAAGATACAATGTGCGGCGCGCTTGTGCACTACATTACATCTGCTAGCGAGTTAAAACCTATGTATGCTAACTTCGGCTTGCTTGCTAGTGGAAAGGATAGAGAAAAAACGGCAATGCACTCTATTGAGACAATGAAAAGATTTTTTGAAGAGGTGGAATTGAATGATTGAGTCTGATGAAGTGATTGAAGAAAATGGCACTAGTTTGGGAGCGAACAAGAATATACAATTACTCTTAGGTGATTACAAGAAAGCGATAGTGAGACTCTCGATCCCCAACATGATAGCAATGTTCGTACAGACACTTTACAATCTTGTAGATGCAATATGGGTTGCTGGGCTTGGCCCTACTGATTTGGCTGCCATGGGTTTCTTCTTCCCGATAAACATGATAATCATTGCGATAGCAACAGGTATAACGGTCGGAACGAGTTCGGCGATTGCGAGAAAGATAGGTGCAAAAGATTACGTTGGAGCAAATTCCGTAGCAGAACATTCCATCATATTGGCTCTCATAACATCAGTAGCTATAGCCATCTTAGGTATCTTGTTACTGAAACCTGCACTGATTGGTGTTGGTGCATCTGGTGAGAGTCTCGCAAAGGCATACAATTATGGCTTTATAATCTACCTATTTGCACCTGCTTTGATGCTAAACAATGCGGCGATAGGAATATTACGTGGAGAAGGCGACTCAAAACGAGCAATGTACGTTGTAACACTTAGCTCACTACTGAATGTTGGACTTGACCCATTGTTTATCTATGTTTTCAAACTTGGGATAGAAGGTGCAGCTTGGGCAACGGGCTTGTCTATAATCTGTGGAACCATAATCTATGCGTACATAATCTTCAAGTCGAAAAAGACATTTTTAAAGGTGAATTTCAAAGTCTTCAAATACAATGGCAAGTACCTTGAAGACATCGCAGTAGTTGGTTTCCCAACCGCGCTTGGTCAGATAACGATGTCTGCAGCAATCTACATTCTAAACATCTTTGCTTCAAAAGCTGGTGGTGATGCTGGTGTTGCAACGTTTACAGGTGCTTGGAGAATGATAAACCTCGGTACATTGACGATCACTGGCATCTCTTCTGCTGTTACACCCGTAACTGGTGCTGCATATGGTGCAAAAGATGTTCGGAAGATTGAAAATACACTGAACTATTCGATTAAGTTTGGTGAGGCCGTCGGATTAACAGTAATGTCACTAATGTTCCTATTTTCAAAACAACTTGCCTTTCTATTTTCATACACTGAAGCATCAGGTGTACTGCTCGATAATATCTCTAAGGCTTTGAAAATACTCTGCCTTTTTCTACCAGGTACACCTTTGGGGATGCTCACATCAGGTATGTTTCAAGGCATTGGTCAAGGATTTAAGAGTCTTATCACTACGATATTGCGTACCATAGTCTTTCAAGTATTTTGGGCATGGCTATTCGTAGGTGTTTTGAACGTAGGACTTTCTGGTGTATGGTGGGGAATTGTCGTTGGGAATGCAAGTGCCTCCGTTATCACGTATACATGGGGTCAATTGACCATCAAAGGATTGTATAAAACATTTCCATATCCTAAATCAAATTGAGCTTTTTTAGTATATCAAACTATATCAAACTAATGGGACAAATTTGACTTCCATTAAGTCTTTTTCATGAATTTTTCCATGTACCTTCGTTATGCGCTTCAACACTTGGACCAATTCGTTTCCAACTGGGCACAACAATATCCCATTGTCTGAAAGTTGTGAAAGCAATTGTTCTGGAATTTTGCGTGCATAGCAAGTCACAACAATCTTGTCAAAAGGTAAATATTCAACCAATCCGTTTTTCCCATCACCTACAACAACTGTCACATTTTTGATTCGGAGCAGCTCCATTCGTCTTCTCGCAATTTCTGCCAATTCAGCGATTCTTTCTATCGTGTATATGTGTCCATCATCACCAACGAGTAAAGAAATGACTGCAGCATTGTAGCCACTTCCAGTACCAATCTCCAATACTTTATCTCCATGAGACAAATTCAGTGCGCTACACATGATCCCAACCATGTGTGGCGCTGATATAGTTTGGCCAAAACCAATTGGTAGTGGTACCTCTAAGTAGGCACTCTCCTCATATTCTTCTGAGACAAATATCTTTCTATCTATTTTATTCATAGCCTCTATAACTTCTTTTGCAACCCCGTGATATTCCAAATATTCATACATACACAATCAGTTTCCCCAAAGTATTTTGCTTTACCCTTAAACATATCAAACATCCGTATCACCAATATTATATTCCTTTCATTGTACAAATTACCAAGCAACTTCAATTCAATATTGATTGAAAACGATTTCCATGATAAAATATATACAGTTATCATTGTTTAATCTCTTCGTTCTTGTTGATAATCGAGTATACTCCAGTATGCAATCAAATGCAGTGTAATTTGAATTATATAGAGTTAATAGGAAAAGTAACGGTTTTTCTATATCAAATGTAATATTTATATTGTACAATTTTTCACGAGCAACGAAGAACGGTAGAAATATCACTAAAAATTTTTTCGTAGATATACATTGACCATATTCTAACATCATTTTAAGGAGGGATTAGCATGAAGATAGCTATCAACGGTTTCGGTAGGATTGGAAGACTTGTTTTGAGAGAGCTCATTCGCCGTGGAAGCGACGTTGAAGTTGTTGCAATCAACGATTTGGACAAGGCAGAGACGCTGGGTTATCTCTTCAAGTACGATTCAGTTCACAAGACATTCAACGGGGAAGTAGAAATTAAGGAGAATTCTATTGTAGTTAACGGAAAAGAGATCAAAGTATTTGCAGAAAAGGACCCTACAAACCTTCCATGGGCAGCACTCGGTGTTGATGTGGTCGTAGAATCGACAGGTAAATTCACCGAAAGAGATGGAGCAATGAAACACATTCAAGCAGGTGCGAAGAAAGTCATCATCACAGCCCCAGCAAAAGGTGAGGATATCACAGTTGTCTTCGGATGCAACGAGGAACTTTTGAAACCAGAGCACCAGATTATTTCTTGTGCATCTTGTACAACGAACTCCATTGCTTCCGTAGTCAAAGTCATTAACGATAACTTTGGTATCGTAACAGGTTACCTAGTAACGGTCCACAGCTATACAAACGACCAGAGAATACTCGACCTTCCACACAAAGATCTCAGAAGAGCAAGAGCAGCAGCAGTGAATATTATCCCAACAACGACAGGTGCTGCAAAGGCAGTTGCACTTGTTGTTCCAGAAGTAAAGGGCAAGCTCGATGGTATGGCGTTGAGAGTGCCAACTCCAGATGGCTCCATGTCAGTTTTGACTGCCCAAGTTGGAAAGTCTACAACAGCTGAAGAAGTCAACGCAAAGGTTAAGGAAGCTACAGAAGGCAGACTAAGGGGTATAATCAAGTACAACACTGACCAGATCGTAAGTACAGATATAGTTGGAACAACGTACGCAGGCGTTTACGATGCAACGCTCACGAAGGTTATGAACGGCAACCTCGTCACAGTTTACAGCTGGTACGATAATGAATACGGATACACTTGCAGAGTCGTCGATACCATTGAAAAAGTAGGTACATTATTATAATTCTGCACTGGAATTGAAGGGGGATAAATCCCCCTTTTTTTGGCAAGAGAATTGATCACTCAAGTTAATCGAGGAGGTGTGAAAGATGGAAAAACTCACAGTTAGAGACGTTGATTTCAAAGGTAAGAAAGCTATCATGCGTGTAGATTTCAACGTTCCTGTAAAAGATGGAGTAGTCACGGACGATACAAGGATAGTTGAAGCAATTCCAACGATAAAATATGCACTGGACAATGGTGCAAAGGTAATATTACTCTCCCACCTTGGAAGGCCAAAAGGTGGACCAGACCCAAAATACACGGTAAAGCCAGCGGTAGATAGATTATCACAACTGCTTGGCAAAGAAGTAAAATTCGTCCCTGCTCTGTACGGTGAAGAAGTAGAAAAGGCCGTTGCAGATTTGAAAGAGGGCGAGGTATTGATGCTCGAAAACACGAGATTTGATGATGGCGAAGAGAAAAATAACCTCGAACTTGCAAAGAAGTGGGCTGATCTTGCAGACATACATGTAAACGACGCATTTGGTACGGCACATAGAGCGCACGCAAGTAACGTTGGTATTGCTCAATACATTCCAAGCGTTGCAGGATTTTTGATGGAGAAGGAAATCAAATTCCTTGCAAAGGCAACGCTCAATCCCGACAAGCCATACGTAGTAGTTCTTGGTGGTGCAAAGGTTTCAGACAAAATTGGTGTTATCACAAACCTTCTCAACAAGGCAGACAGAATCATCATCGGCGGAGCAATGATGTTCACATTCTGGAGAGCGCTTGGTAAGAATACAGGTAATTCCCTCGTTGAAGAAGATAAGATCGACCTTGCAAAACAACTGTTAGCTCAGGCAAAAGAAAAGAGCGTAGAACTTGTTATCCCGACAGATGCAGTATGCGCACAAAAAATGGAAGCTGGAGTGGAGAAGAAAGTCTTTACGTGTGATGAAGGTATACCAGAAGGTTGGATGGGACTCGACGTTGGTCCAGCAAGCCTGGAAGTCATCAAGTCGAAACTCGCAGATGCAAAGACAATCGTTTGGAACGGCCCACTCGGCGTATTCGAGATACCAGATTTTGAAGTAGGTACAAAAACTGTTGCAGAATGCATAGGTTCACTCACAGAAAAGGGTGTAACAACGATTGTTGGCGGTGGAGACAGTGCTGCTGCCGTTAGCCAATTTGGTCTTGAAAAGAAATTCAGCCACGTTTCAACTGGTGGCGGTGCATCACTTGAATTCTTGGAAGGAAAAGAATTACCAGGCATAGCCTCAATTGCGGATAAAAAAAAATAAGTGACAGGAGATATATCCTTGCTGGAAATTGGAAGATGAATAAAACACCATACGAGGCTCAACAATTCGCAAATATGCTGGCTGATTTTTTCGTAGGGTTTACTTATTTCGATACTTACATTGCACCCACATTCGTCGCACTTGATAGAGTTAGAGAGGCAATTAGTTCGAGTAATATCAAGTTAGCAGCGCAAAACATGTATTTCGAAGACAGTGGTGCATTTACAGGTGAGATATCTCCGAAAATGTTAAAGGAACTGAACGTTTCTGCTGCCATCTTGGGTCACAGTGAGAGAAGAAAGATATTCGGCGAGACAGATGAACTGATAAACAAAAAAGTTAAGAAAGCATTGAACGAGGGATTTGTGCCAATATTCTGCGTTGGTGAGACACTCGAAGAAAGACAGAAAGGGCTCACGTTTGCGGTTGTTGAAAAACAAATTAGAGAAGGATTCTACGGCCTATCGAAGGAACAAGCTCAGCAAGTTGTAATCGCATACGAACCTGTCTGGGCAATAGGAACAGGTGTCGTTGCAACGCCACAGCAAGCTCAACAAGTACATGAATTCATAAGGCAACTCATTGCTAAGATGTACGATGAAGATACTACAAATAGAATCAGGATACTCTACGGTGGTAGCGTTACACCCGAGAACTTCTTTGGACTATTCATTAAGAAAGACATAGATGGTGCACTTGTCGGTGGTGCAAGTTTGAAGGAAAGCTTCGTGCAATTAGCAAAGATAATGGATA
>DJGV01000003.1 GCA_002432805.1 Fervidobacterium sp. UBA5837
TAAATGAGTTAGGAGGTGAGAACGATGTTTGACAGATTTTCTGAAAGATCCGCAAAAGTATTTGTAACAGCTCAAGAAGAGGCAAAGGACCTTGGCCACTCGTATGTTGGGACTGAACATCTCTTGTTGGCAATATTGAAACTCAATGATAAACCATTATCCGCAATTCTTGAGAAGTACGGTTTAACATACGCAAGAGTAAAGAACGAGGTAATATCAATAGTGGGCATGGGAATGCGAGGGTTCATCATGTCTCCTCAAATGACACCAAGAGCAAGAAAAGTCACAGAAATAGCGTTTGAAGAGGCAAGAATGACAGGAAACGAAAAGATAGATCCTGAGCATTTACTGTTAGGTATCCTTCGAGAAGGTGAGGGTATCGCTATTCATATCCTCAAAAAACTGAATGTAAACGTTCAATCATTAAGGAAAGAAATCACAGATAACATCTCCGATGAAGATTTCACTGAAGATGATGCTCAACCACTACCGTCCGTTGAGGAACCTACAGCGTCTCCAGTGGCACGTCAGTTGGAAGGCTTCGGAATAGATTTAACTGCCGAAGCTATCAAAGGTGAGCTCGACCCAGTTATTGGGAGAGAAAGTGAAATTGAAAGATTAATGCAGATACTTGTTAGAAGAAAGAAGAATAACCCTGTACTAATTGGTGAGCCTGGTGTAGGTAAGAGCTCCATAGTTGAAGGATTGGCTCAGCGCATCGTCCAAGGTGAGGTCCCGGAACCACTGAAAGGTAAAACGATATTTTCATTGGATGTAGCTGCTTTAGTTGCTGGAACGAAGTATCGTGGCGAGTTTGAAAAGAGGATGAAGAAATTACTCCAAGTGGTAAAAGGGAATAAAGATATCATACTATTCATAGATGAGCTACACATGATCGTAGGTGCAGGTTCTGCAGAAGGGGCAGTCGATGCTGCAAATATCCTTAAACCTGCACTGGCACGTGGCGAACTTCATTGCATCGGTGCTACAACACCAGATGAGTATAGGAAATTCATAGAAAAAGATGCAGCACTTGAAAGAAGATTCCAAAAAATCTACGTACAAGAACCGACACCGCAGATGGCAGTCGAGATTTTGAAAGGGTTAAAATCTAAGTACGAATCACATCACAAAGTGTCGTATACAGATCATTCTTTGGAAGCGGCCGTTTATTTGTCACAAAGGTACATAACAGACCATTACTTGCCAGACAAGGCAATAGATGTACTCGATGAGGCAGGAGCAAGGGCAAGATTGAAGCTATTCGTCATGCCAAGCGAGCTTCAGCTTTTGAAACTGCAAATTGAATCCGCGAAGAAAGAGAAAGAACAAGCAGTTTCAAGTCAAAATTACGAATCGGCTGCGGAACTTAAAGCAAGAGAACAAGAACTGAGAGAAGAGTACAGTCAAAAGTACAATGCATGGATGAAAGGAATAGAAGACCAAATTGTAACGGTAGACGTACCTGATATAGAAGAAGTAGTAGCTGGCTGGACCGGTATACCACTGAGAAAATTGGAAGAGACCGAAAGAGAGAAATTACTCAAACTCGAATCTGCTTTACATGAGCGTGTTGTAGGTCAAGAAGAAGCAATAAATGCCATAGCACGTGCTATCAGAAGGGCAAGAAGCGGACTAAAAGACCCAAGAAGACCTGTGGGAGCATTCCTGTTCTTGGGACCAACTGGAGTTGGTAAGACCGAACTTGCGAAGGCATTGGCAGAATATCTATTTGGTGACGAAAAATCACTCATTCGATTCGATATGAGCGAGTACATGGAAAAATTCTCAGTTTCAAGATTGATTGGTGCACCTCCGGGATACGTTGGATACGAAGAAGGCGGTGCATTAACTGAAAAGGTTAGAAGAAGGCCATTCTCTGTTATACTCTTCGATGAAATAGAGAAGGCACATCCGGATGTTTTCAATATATTACTGCAAATCATGGATGATGGAAGACTGACTGACTCACAAGGTCACATCGTCGATTTCAGAAACACCATCGTCATAATGACGAGTAACATCGGTGGTAGTGAGATCGTATCTTCGAAGAAAAATTTGGGATTCGTTGAAAACGAAACGTACGAACAAGACTTCAGCGAGATGAAAGATAAAGTCATCGATGAAGTGAAAAGAGTATTCAGGCCTGAATTCATAAATAGGGTAGATGAAATAATCGTCTTCCATAAGCTTACAAAGGAACACATTGAACAAATCATAGAGATATTGCTCAGAGACATAAGAGCAAGACTTTCAGAGAGAGAGATAAATCTTGTCTTATCACCTGAAGCAAAGGAATTTCTAGTGAACGTCGGCTACGATAGTGTCTATGGTGCAAGACCATTGAAGAGGGCAATCCAAAGGTACATTGAAGACCCACTTGCAGAAGAATTGTTGCGCGGTGATATAGAATCTGAAAGCGAAGTTCTTGTAGTTCCAGAAGGTGAGAAACTTACGTTTATCAGCCAAAAGAAAGAGACACAGAAAGTCTAATAATCTAAAAATCTATAAACTTTTTGAAACTGTTCAATAACGTATGAATGTAACATATGAATTTATAGATTAGATTTTTGGAAAGGGAATCAAATGGCAAAACAGAAGACTGTCTATGTCTGTGATAAATGTGGATATGAGTCACCAAAATGGTTTGGCAGATGTCCTGTTTGTGGAGAATGGAACACAGCAAAAGAATTTCAATTGAAGAATGTTGATACTGAATCCAAATCGATAAGAAGCAATGAAACGGGGATGGATGAGCCTCATCCCCGTTTTGTTGATGTAAATAAGGCTTACGAGACATTGGAAGAATCACGAGTTAGAACAAATTTGCCTGCATTAGACGACATCCTTTCCAGTGGAATAGTCAAAGGACAAGTGATGCTTTTAGGTGGCGAGCCTGGTGTAGGAAAGAGCACGTTGGCACTGCAAGTGTGCGCATCGATTGTTAAAGATGAGAAAGAGAAGGTCGTATATTACATCTCTGGCGAAGAAAGCATAGCACAAGTAGCACTTAGAGCAAAGAGACTCGGCATAGAAAATTCAAACATCTTACTCTCATCAGAAACGCAGATAGAAGAAGTTCTCAAGGGAATAGATATTGAGAAGGCAAAGATGATAGTAATAGACTCCATTCAGACGTTGAGCAGTGTAGACATAGATTCCCCAGTTGGTGGAGTTGTGCAGATAAGAGCCGTCGTAGAAAAAGTAAGGATCTTTTCAAAAAAGTATGGCATACCATCATTACTCATAGCGCACGTTACAAAAGAAGGTGCAATAGCAGGTCCAAAACTCGTTGAACACGTCGTCGATACAGTTGTATACTTTGAGGGCGAACGAACGACAGATTACAGAATATTGCGAGTTCAAAAAAACAGATATGGGCCAAGTGGTGAGATATCAGTCTTTCAGATGACTGAAAATGGTCTTGACAGCTTATCAGACGATGCACTGGTAAACCATTCACAGACACCTGGCAACGTCTTAACTAGTGCTTACGAAGGTAGTAGACCAATTAACGTTCAGATACAAGCGCTCGTATCTCGAGTGAAAGTAGCCTCGGGAAGAAGGATATCGCACGGTGTTGATGTAAGAAAGGTCATAATCATCTCGGCGGTATTATCAAGACATTTAAACATTCCACTTGACTTTCACGATATATACATAAATGTTTCAGGTGGCATAAATATTACGGACTCCGGTTGCGAACTCGCAATCGCAGGTTCAATCCTTTCATCTTTTCTCGATGTATACGTTGGTGATACATTTATGGTAGGCGAGATTGGATTAGATGGAAGTGTGAGACCAACGGTAAACATAGCAAGAAGAATAGAAAATGCAAAGAAACTGCCAATCAGTACCATATTGATACCATCGCATGCAGAATACAACGGTACTTCAAAAAGTAAGTCGAGTAATAAAGTAGAAAGGATGGAAAAGATGGAAAAACTGGAAAGGATTGACAATGTTCGACGATTGTTCAATTACATGTTGGATCTGAAGAAGGGGGTAGAATGATGGGAAAGTACAAGATTTTGTTGGATAGTACATCCGACTTTCCAAAAGAACAATTACAACCGTGGGATGTAGATATAGTACCGCTATATCTTACATGGCCAGATGGCACATCTGAAAAGGACGATACGCGTGATTTTGAAGAACTTAAGAAATTTTACGAGAAGTTGAAAAATTCGACAGAATTGCCAAAGAGTTCTCAGCCTACCGTTGAAGATTGGAAAGCAAAGTATTTAGAAATAAAGAGGCAAGGGTACGATGGAATATTGGTCATCACCATTTCAAACAATATGTCAGGCACATTCAATTCCGCTTCTCTGGCTGCCCGTGAGGTAGATTTTCCAATCAAAGTTGTTGATTCGAGGCAGGCATCGACTGCTATATCCCCTATGGCAAGATTTGCAAGAGAATTATTCGATAAGGGTGATGATTTGGAAACAGTCGAGACAAAATTGAGAAACGCAATGGCAGAAAAGAGATTTGGAGCATTCTTTTACGTGTCTGACTTCAACTTCCTTGTCAAAGGAGGAAGAGTGAGCAGATTCACAGGATTCGTTGGATCTGTATTGAAAATTAGAGTTGCAATTTACATAAACGACAATGGTGAAATGGTACCATTTGGACGGGCAAGAGGATTTAAAGCCGTACTCGACGAAGTGCTTAAAAAGACACAAGAGCAAGGGTTCAAGCCAGGTGACACGGTAGATATATACCTCGTCAGCTGTGACAACACGGAAGAACTGAAAGAGATAGAAGGAGTACTGAAAGGTGTGTACAATGTCAAGAATGTGTATTATACACCAACCGGAAAGGTCATATCCACTCACGTAGGCCCCGGTCAGGCAGGATATGGAATAGAAAGGTATTAAAAATATCGATATTATCGTACTTATAAGCATCGTGTGAGGTGATAAACTTGTCAGAGTTCACATTCGACACACTTGAAGAATTTAAAAAATTCAGAGAAAAGATGAACGAGGAGATTTTGGCACGTGGAACAACGAATACGAAGAGATTCTGGGCACTCGATGGTGCTGTTTACAGCGAAGGTGCGCTTGACTCCAAAACAAAAGAACTGATGGGATTGGTTGCTTCTATGGTACTTAGATGCGACGATTGTATCACATACCACATGATCAGATGTGCACAGTTAGGTACAACAGACGAAGAATTCTTCGAGACATTCGATGTTGCACTCGTTGTAGGTGGTTCTATAGTCATTCCGCATCTTAGAAGAGCAGTTAACACACTATTGGAAATTCGGAGGATCCAACTGAATGGCGAGAGTATTTCTCTTTGATGGAACAGGATTACTGTATAGGGCATATTTTGCTGTTGATCAATCACTTTCTACAACCACTGGCAT
>DJGV01000019.1:0-372 GCA_002432805.1 Fervidobacterium sp. UBA5837
AGAAGGAACATTTGTTATCGAAGTTGGTCAGCTCAACGGAAGCGTAACAAGTGCAATCGACGTAAGAGTCGTTCGCATTAATTCTAGTGGAGCCATTACAAGTTCTACAGTTGTTACCATTGGAGCTGGAGCTGCAGCTCTTGGTGGCGTGAGTTTTACATGGGATAAGAACACCTTCAACATCAGTCAATTTGGTGGTTCATTACCAAAGGAAGAGGTAGTAGATAGTGCAGTTGTAAGGACAGAAGCAGTTTACACATCAAATAAGCAGCTCATATTCCAGATAGGTGCAAACGAAGGTCACAACATGGTTGCTGGGATAGATAACATGAGTGCAGGAGCGCTTGGTCTGTCTACATCAACGCTAAAAGT
>DJGV01000019.1:516-38498 GCA_002432805.1 Fervidobacterium sp. UBA5837
TTAGATAATCGAATTTGATAGCTGTGTAAGATTAGCAAGAAAGTATCAACAATTTGAAGCGGGCTATGCCCGCTTCTTTGTTTTCACAAGAAACTCTAGGATAATTAGGTGTACATATTGAAAGATAAATTAAGTAATCTACCTGGGAGGAATTTGAATGAATGAAGATAAAAGGCGTATTCTTAGTGTTGCTATGATAATGAAAAACGAAGAAAACAACCTAGATAGAGCCCTTGGAAGCATAAAACCATATGTTGATGAAATAGTTATTGTTGATACCGGTTCAACTGACAATAGCGTTGAAATTGCGAAAAAATACGCTGATAAGATTTTCTTTCATGAGTGGAAAGATGACTTTTCAGAGGCAAGAAATTATTCTCTACAATTTCCAACTTGTGAGTGGGTCCTTATTTATGATGCAGATGAAGAAGTCAGAGAAGATTTTGCTGGTATTAGGAAATTTCTCGAGGATCTACCAGATGATGTGAATACTGTTTATCTTCCTACCATAAGCTATCTTGATTGGGATCTAAAGAAGACAGAAGTTGCGTCAACTGCAAGACTCTTTAGGAATGGAACTGTACACTATGAGAACATAGTTCACAACCAGGCAATTCATAAGGGAAAGATTGTCGAGGCACCTTTTAGAATATATCATTATGGATACATTTGGACGAGAGCACTAAAGAAGAAAAAATACGATAGGACCAAATCTCTGCTCGTCAAATTATTAAACGAGAATAAGAACATGCCAACATCTGAAAGAATCTATTATCTTTGCCAGCTTTATAAAACAGAATCAATAAGCGAGTACAAATATGAGAAATATATTTTGGTTGACGAAATTATGGAATTGGTAAGAAAAGAAAAGAAGCTCCCTTCTATAGGATTAGAAATCTTTTTCCTTCATGGTATTGACCTGTACTCAAAAGGGCTTTATGAATCTGCAGAGGATCTATTCAAATTTACACTATCTCTACAGAAAGATAATCCTGATCCATATTACGGTTTGCTTGCTGTTGCTGAAATAAACAAAGAATATGAAAAACTTGTGGAATATGGTTTGGAATTCTTCTCGAGAATTGAACAAGCTGAAAAACATCCTGAAAAATTTGTGTGGACTATTACATCCATAAAATATCTATCATCAGCTAGAGTGCTACTCGCTATCGGATATCTCAGGAAGGGAGATATAGAGAACTTCAAACTTCATTTCGGTAAGGTATTCTCCGAACTTGAAAAAACGAACGAAGAACCAGGAAGGATAGTTAGACCACTCTTGTTGCATTTGTCTGAATTGGATGTAGACACGTTTAGAAAATTATCAAATGAGATAGAAGCATTGCTGAAATTTGCAGCTGAGAAAGAGATACAAATAGATATCATGGGAATAATAGATAAGGACGTACAAGCTGGCAAAGTCATTAATCCGGAAGTTTACGTTCCTTTCTTAAAAACAAGGTTTGAAAAACTACTTCTCAAAAGGTTCTTAAACAATAATACAAGTGACTTAGTTATTGAGTATTTTTTGGGAGAAAATATTATCGAATCAATTCAGAAGTATGGTGTTGGTGCACTAATTTTTTATTTTGAAAATGCTTCAGTTGATAGTGTTGAAAAGCTCAAGGTCCTCAATGAGATTCGAAAATTGAACGATGATTCATTAAGAGGGACTGCACTCTCACTCATTGGGGATTTGTATTTAAAGATGGGAAAATTCAAATTGGCTCTGGAGTACTATAAGAAAGCTATAGATGCATTTCCAGAGTTGTCAAAGTTTGTAAAACATGTTTTGGATGACTTAAAAACAAGGCTCGAGCCAGATATCGATGGGGTATTTGAGGAAATAAGAGACTATCTCATGGAGCATAAAGAATTTTTCATCGATATATCTAAAGAATTTAGTGGTAAGGAACTCAAAAATCTTTATCTTTTGTCAGATGCAGACTTTGCAAAATATGTAAGTGCTGTTTTTCTAGCAGATATTGATAAAACTAAGTCAAGAAAACTATTAGAAAATATAACAGATGTAGACCATTTCTCATTTTACAGTTATAGATATGCAAAACTGCTCGAAAGTTCATCGAATCAAGAAGAGTTAGAAAGAGCTTTCCAGCTTCACATGGAAGCATGCAAAAGAAATTCGAGAACTGGTGACATGCTACTCAACGCTTATCCGTTTGATAGCTTTTATCCTTCGGAATCTTTTGGAAACGAAACTGATGAAATAGTTTGGGTTGGAAATATATCTGAAAAACATTCAGGATTTGGTGTTATCTCACCCGTAAGGATGTGGAGAAACAACGGTAAACTTTATTATACATATCCATTTCCAAGAAATGAAGTGCTCAAAGTATGCAATGATAGACTGAGGAATTCTCATCTACAAAGACTAGAAATAGGCAAAGAGGAAATATTGAAGGTTTTGTACAATATAAGAATAGCAGATTTAAGAACTTTAGAAAATGTGGAAAATGAAGACAAGGTTGCCAAGATTGTTAAAGATATTTGTTTGGAATTAGGAATAAAGTATTCAGAAAATTCACGAAACGTGGTGAGTTTTGACTTGTTGAATACAGAGCCTAGTCCTGAAAAGATAATTTCAACATTTTCGAAAGGTATACTATTCTATTTTGTACCGGAATTTGGAGATAGAGAAGATATAGTTTGGTACTATCCATCGTTCAGAGTGGTGCGAAACAAAGAAAGTATAGATTCCTTACTAAGTAACCTAGGATCTAAAAAAGTTGAACATTACGTTTTATCCAAGAATCTTAGGGCAGTATTTTTTGAAAAATGATGGAAGGGGGTATTTATCATTTGGTACGATCGTTCAACATACTTCACTGCCTGTTATTTATAATTATCTTTTAATATGGAGGTGGGTTTATGCGGATTAACCACAACTTATCGGCCCTTAACTCATGGAGACAGCTCACTCTGACAAACAACGATATGCAAAAGACACTCGAGCGATTGTCTTCTGGTTTGAAGATAAACAGGGCAAGCGATGACGCTGCTGGGCTGGCGATAAGTGAGAAAATGAGAGGTCAAGTTAGAGGTCTCGACATGGCTTCAAAGAACGCTCAGGATGCTATTTCTCTGATCCAGACAGCAGAAGGAGCATTGAGTGAGGTTCATTCTATCTTGCAACGTATGAGGGAACTTTCTGTTCAAGCAGCTACTGAAACAAACACAGATGTGGACAGATCCAATATCCAATCGGAAATAGACCAACTGAGAGATGAAATTGACAGAATCAGTAGGGCAACAGAATTCAACACGAAGAAATTACTCAACGGTAACTTGGAAGGTTTCAGAGCAAATGCTGATGTCAAGGTGGTCGCAGAAGGTAACATTGATCTTTCAGCAACAGTTTCTTCCAATGCAAGTGAGGGAACATTGATCGTCGAAATTGGTCAGTTTACTGGTACAACAACAAGTCAAATCGACGCAAGAGTTGTCTTAATTAAGGCAAGTGGCATTAGTGAGACTATAGTAACGTATTCTTTGGGAAGTACAGAGATTGGCGGTATAAAGCTTTCATGGAATGCTACGAGATTCGATATTGATCAATTTAGTGGTGCACTACCAATGGAAGCAGTTATCGACAGTGCCGTAGCTCGAATTGAGAGTGCAAATACTTCTGGAAATCAACTGATCTTCCAAATTGGTGCAAATGAAGGAGCAAACATGGTCGCAGGTATAGATGCGATCGATTCAAAAAACCTCGGATTAACTACAGCCACATTAAAAGTTACAAATCAGGATTCTGCTGAAAGAACGATCAGCGTAATTGATGCTGCTGTTCACAAGATTAGTTCAATAAGATCACAGCTCGGTGCCATCCAAAATAGGCTCGAACATACGATAGCTAACCTTGGTGTTGCATCGGAAAACCTAACAGCCGCAGAAAGCAGAATAAGGGATGCAGATATGTCTCAAGAAATGATGCAGTTTACCAAACAACAAATCTTGATGCAGTCTGGTATGTCCATGATTGCTCAAGCAAATGCACTGCCACAAAACGTTCTTCAGTTATTGAGAGGTTGATTGCAAACAAAAAAGCGGGAGAACATCTCCCGCTTTTTAATTCACATTGAGAATGCTAAAAGACGTTCTTTTCATCTGGGAAGATTTTCCTTTTTACATCTTCTTTGTACTGTGTTACCGCATTCAACATGATGTTATACGTGTCAGCATATCTTTTGACGAATTTGAATTCTCCTTGACTCAATCCCACAACATCGTGGAAGACAAGTACCTGTCCATCGCAATATCTTCCAGCCCCTATGCCTATCGTTGGTATCTTCACAGATTCGGTAATTTCTTTTGCCACCTCTTCTGTGACGAGTTCAAGCACGATTGAGAAACATCCTGCATTTTCCAAAGCCTTTGCGTCTTTCAGTAATTTCGCCCTACTTTCTGGTGTCTTTCCCTGTACTCGATGACCACCAAGTAGGTTGACCGATTGAGGTGTAAAGCCAAGATGACCCATCACAGGAATACCGGACGAAGTTATTCTCCTTATCGTATCTGCAAATTCTTCTCCGCCTTCAAGTTTTACTGCATTTGCACCGGCCTTTAGCATCAATCCAGCGTTTTCAATAGCCTTTTCTGGGCCGATTTCGTACGATAAGAATGGCATGTCACCTACTATAAAGGCTTCTGGTGCACCTCTTCTAACTGCTTTGATATGTATCAACATATCTTCCATGGTAACTGGAACCGTACTATCATATCCAAGTACTACATTACCGAGCGAATCACCTACTAAGAGTATGTCAATTTCTGAACCTGCTGCTATTTTTGCCGATGGGTAGTCATATGCAGTGATCATAACTATCGGTTCTTTGCCTTTCATTTCCATGATCTTCCGTATGTTCATAAAATCACCACCTTTACTATATTGATGTTCTGGAAACCCTGTCGCGATTTTTCGTAGCATCATAGATTATACCACAGATGTTGAGCATTCGGTGTCTTTCAACGTACAAATGTGCTATAATTATTAGTAGATCTGACAATTTTGGTCACATCAAGGAGGTTTTTGGATGGGATTGCTTGAAGTATCTGGACCAGTGATGATTGGTCCGTCGAGCTCGCATACGCTTGGCGCCCTCAAGATTGCGAGATTTGTTTATAAACTTATGGGAATTCCGCAGCGTGTAAATTTCGTACTCCATGGCTCGTTTTCAATGACTTATTACGGGCACGGAACTGATAGGGCCTTGATTGCAGGTGTCTTAGGGATGAAACCTGACAGCTTTGATGTAAAAGACTCATACGAAATTGCGAAGATGTATGGACTAATGTACTCTTTTGAAAGTGGTGATCTCGGTGATGTGCATCCAAATACAGTCCTAATTAAGGCGTGGAAAGATGATTTGTATAACGAGATAGAAGGTTCATCAATAGGCGGTGGGGCAATCAAAATTACAAAGATAAATGGTGTGGAATGTTCTCTAACTGGTGATTTTCCTGCAATAGTGATAGTCAACAAAGACAAACCAGGTGCATTGAAGGAGATACTCGATTGCCTAAGTGTTAATATAGCCAACGTCTACCTTAGGCGTATAAATGCACTTGAAGGTATAGCACTTACTATCATTGAGCTCGACGAGAATGTAGATGATGAAGTACTTCGTTGCTTGAAAAGACTTGACAATGTGGTGGAACTGTACTTTGTAAAGCTTGAAGAAGGTGAGCTGCTGTGACGTTTTCAGAATTACTGGAAATTAGTATCAGTACGAATCTTGAATTTAGCGAGGTCATACTTGCTCAAGAGATGATGGAGACCGGTAGAGATCCACAAAAGGTCAAGAAAGCTCTTAGAAAAATCATGCACGTTATGTTGGAAGAAGCTGAAAAGAATTACGGGAAGGAATTCAATACACTGACAAATCTCACAGGCAACAACGGTGCAAAGCTTTCTAATGCTGTGCCATACATGATGAGTGAGTTCAATCACGTGGCAACTGTTGTAGCCATTTCCATGGGAGAATCAAATGCTTCGATGGGGCGTATCGTTGCGTGTCCTACGGCAGGCTCATGTGGCGTGATGCCAGGTGCGCTGTATGCATTGAAATATATCAAGAAGGCTTCCGATGACGAGCTTTTGAAATCATTCATCGTTGCATCTGGCATTGGAAATGTTGTAGCAAAACGTGCTACTCTTTCCGGTGCAGCAGGTGGTTGTCAGGCTGAGATAGGAACCGCAACAGCAATGGCTTCTTCGATGATCACATACTACTTCTCACGAGATCCAGTCAAAGTGGGCAATGCTGCGGCCATTTCTTTGAAATCATTGATGGGACTTGTATGTGATCCGGTTGGCGGTTTTGTAGAAGTACCATGCGTGAAGAGAAATGGTTCTGCAGTCAATGTGGCAATTGCTTGTGCAGAAATGGCACTCGCAGGAATCGAGAGCGTTATACCATTTGATGACGTTGTCAACGCAATGTACAACGTTGGAAAGTCATTACCGGAGAGCTTGAGAGAGACGGCAATTGGCGGAATCGCAGGGACCAAGAGCGCTCAAGAAATTGTTGAGAAGATAAGAGAAAAATGGGATAGCAAAAACTGAATAATTTTTGTGCTCTAGAAGCTTGTATTCATTCCTTTTTAGCTCTTTGAAGATATGCTGATAATTGATAGAATTCTTATTAGTTTAGTTGATATTGCATGGACTAGAAAATCATGAAAATTGGGAGGTCGAGTTGTATGGCAGAAGTAATTAGAGCTCCAAGGGGGACCCAACTTACATGTAAATCATGGCAGACAGAAGCACCAATGCGTATGATCATGAATAACCTTGACCCGGAAGTTGCAAGAGATCCAGCGAATTTAATTGTCTACGGTGGTAAGGGTAAAGCCGCAAGAAACTGGGAATCGTTCTATAAAATTGTCGAAGTACTTAAGACTTTGGAGAACGATGAAACACTCATGGTGCAAAGTGGCAAGCCAGTTGCAATTTGGAAGACCAACGAATGGGCTCCAAGAGTGCTCATTGCCAACTCAAATCTCGTTCCAAAATGGGCAACGTGGGAATATTTCAATGACTTGGAAGCACGCGGACTCATCATGTACGGTCAAATGACGGCCGGTAGTTGGATATACATCGGTACTCAGGGAATACTTCAAGGCACATATGAAACATTTTATTCCCTTGCAAAGAAATATTTTGGTGGCTCACTAAAAGGCAAACTCATACTCACAGCTGGGCTCGGCGAGATGGGTGGAGCTCAACCACTTGCAGTAACCATGAACGACGGTGTGGTTATAGCTGTCGAAGTGGACAAGAGGATGATAGATAGGAGATTGCAAACAGGCTATCTGGATACATGGACAGATAATCTCGATGATGCACTTAGGATGGCGAGAGAGGCCATGAAAGAAGGTAGGGCACTTTCAATAGGTTTGCTTGGCAATGCAGCTGAAGTTCATCCAGAACTAGTGAAAAGAGGTATCATACCAGATGCAGTGACTGACCAGACATCCGCACATGATCCACTCAATGGATATGTGCCTGCGGGAATTTCTTTTGAAGATGCGCTGAAATTGAGAAAAGATAATCCACAAAAGTACCTAGAAATGGTTTACGAAAGTGTTGCGAGACATGTTGAGGCACTCTTGGAGATGCAGCGGCAAGGTGCAAAAGTCTTTGAGTACGGTAATAATATAAGAAGACTGGCACAAGACCACGGCGTTAAAGATGCATACAATATTCCTGGATACGTGCCTGAGTATATACGAGACCTCTTCTGTGAGGGTAAAGGACCATTCAGATGGGTTGCACTATCAGGTAATCCTGAAGACATATACAAGACAGATCAAAAAGTCTTAGAACTTTTTGGTGAAGATGAGCACATAAGAAAGTGGATAGAAATGGCACAAAAGAGAGTTAAATGGCAAGGACTGCCTGCGCGTATCTGCTGGCTTGGACAAGGGCAGAGAGCTGAAATGGGTCTTGCCATGAATGAAATGGTAAGAAAAGGCATTTTGGAAGCACCGATCGTCATAGGTCGAGATCACCATGATACAGGATCTGTAGCAAGTCCATACCGAGAGACTGAGGCGATGAAAGATGGTAGCGATGCGATAGCAGACTGGCCACTGCTTAATGCCATGCTCAATGTGGCAAGTGGGGCAACTTGGGTTTCCATACACCACGGTGGTGGAGTTGGAATAGGATATTCTATACACGCTGGTGTTGTCATAGTGGCAGACGGTACAGAACTTGCAGATAAGAAACTCGAACGAGTCCTGACAAACGATGTAGGGATGGGCATAGTAAGACATGCAGATGCTGGGTACGACATTGCAATCGAGACCGCAAAAAAGCACGGAATCAAGATGCCAATGATAGATAAGTAAATCCTTGAATGTTATCTAACATCATTTCAGATAAGGGACGTGGTGAAGACTAATGTACATAGGACCGGAAAAATATAGAATAATGGAAACACTTGATTTTGATAGTTCGGAATTGATTGCTTTCCTTGAAAGTAAAAAAGAGAGACTAGATGTTTACCACCGGCATGTTGCGGTGGTAACTTGTTATGGCAACTATAGTCAATCAACCTACATAGATCCTTCTAGTAGTGGCAAAGAGAAAAAAAACAACAGTTTTTATTTGAACTTCATCGTAACACCTTCCAACGAAAAGTTTGTTGGATTGTCAATTTCTCAACCTATGCTCAAATCGCCAGCGATATATAAACTCCAAGACTTGAAGAGCACAGAACAGTTCAGCGATACCTATTATAGACTTTTTGCAGAAACATGTGCATTGCAATGTGGTATAATTAAACTACCCATGAAAACGAGATTTATAGCTGTAAGTGGTGTGGATTCTTTTTTAAACAAGGAGATATACAGAGAAAAGGTTATGAACGCAGAATCTTTTTCGTTTGCTCAAAGAGTTAACGATGCTATACTTGAACGATTAGAAAAATATAAAGATGGCACATTCGATATGTGCAGAGTGGTTATAAACGACGAGGGAATAAATTTCTTTGTAGTAGATAAATCTTTGAGAGATGATCATGTTCCACTGTACTCGGAGGTTATCTCACTCCTTCGAAAAAAGTATGCACTTACTCCAGCAAGATTTTTCCCGGTCAACGAGAAGGTCATCGGGTCTTTCGTATTAGGCTTTGATAGTATCTTCTCTGATGAACTGTTCACACAAGTCTTCAAATTATTAAAAGAATATTCGATGATCAAAGAAAATTTAAGCAAGTATATATAAATATCTTGGTGGGTATCAAATCGGTACTCAATTGGAGTTGATCTTAGTGAGAAGAGTATTTGTCTATATTTTGCTTTTGGTAAGTGTTTTAACCTTAGCAATAACGTTGCCCCAACCTACCCCTTTCAAGTACATCAACGATTACGTTGGGGTCATAGACCAAGCACATGTCCAAAAGATAGTCAACATTGGAAAAGAACTGGAAGATAAAACTGGCGCGCAAGTTACGGCAGTTATCATCAGTGCGCTTGATGGAATGAGCGTTGAAGATTATGCAGTTGAGCTATTCAGAAATTGGGGAATAGGTCAAAAGGGTAAAGATAATGGAATATTACTCTTAGTTGCCGTCGATGATCATGTTATGAGGATTGAAGTTGGCTACGGCCTTGAAGGTGCGATACCAGATGGGAAGGCTGGAAGAATAAGGGACGATTACATCATTCCGTATTTTCAAGATGATAACTATGCTGATGGTGTGTATTATGGTTACCTTGCATTGGCAAATGAAGTTGCCAAAGAGTATAACATTAGTTTATCTCTCGACATAAACGCAGAACTACCAAAAGTGGATGATACATCAAGCAGTTTAGAAAGTATAATAGCGCTCATAATTGCCGTAGTTGTACTTATTTCAATAACCATATCTTCAAGACGAGGATTTGGCAGATACTCTGGGCGTGGCCCTTGGGGACCTGGTGGATTTGGTGGATTTAGCGGTGGCGGAAGAAGTGGTAGAGGGTCAAGCTCTGGTGGTGGATTCGGAGGATTTGGAGGAGGCAGAAGTGGTGGTGGTGGCGCCAGCGGGAAGTGGTAATATCAAGAAAGAATATAATTCCTTGGAGGATAGGAACTGATGGGGGAAAAAGAATCAAAGATAAACATTTTGCTTATGGAAGGTATAACAATATTCTTTGTCATGTTCGTGCATTCCGGAACACCTAATCAGGTCTATGCCTTTTTTAGTTATGGCCTATCTGCGATGTGCTTTGCTCGAGGGTATCAATGGAGAGATAGAACATTCAAAGAACTCGTGAAATCAAGACTTCAACTCGTGAAGACTTACTATTTTGCTGGACTTGTCAACACGTTACTTTTTCTTATCATACCAAGCAGGTTCTTGCCAATTTCGAAGGGGTCTTACTTTCTTAATTTTGTCATCGGAAGGCTCGATAGACTAGACCAAATTCCCATAACTGTGGTTCAATTTTGGTTTTTCTTAATGCTCTTTTTCGCAGAGATTTTCTACTGGATATTTGAAAAAAACAAGTTCTTGTTATCAGCATCACTTGTATTATCCCTCTTGTTAAGGTTGATCCCACACGCTCCAGTTCCTTTGAAATTAGATGCTGCACTCTGCACAATACCATTTTTTGTGATGGGAAAAATTTGGAAAAAAAATAAATACGTTGTTAAACGTACTGATTTCTTGCTTTCAATAGTGGGGCTAATCCTGATCAGTCAAACTAATGGTGACATTTCATGGAACAACCAATGGTTTGGGAAAAATGGGTTGATAGCATTCTTGGGTGAGATATTGGGAGCCTTAATAATTATTTATCTTGCGGAAATTGTAAAAATGTTGAAGATAGATAAATTTTTCTACAAAATAGCGTTTAACTCACTCTTTGTTATTTCTTATCACATGCTTTTGGAATCGATAATCAGCATTCCATTCATATTCTTGGTGGGAAACATAAGTGATCCCATGTTTGCGATTCATAAATTCTGGTATGTAATATTTCCGTTAGTCTTGATATCCGTATTTGCTTGTCTCAAATTCATACCTCAGAGAATCAGGAACTTTCTCATAGGAGACTTCAAAAGAATGAAGAAAGGAGTGAGAAGTTCTTGAAACCTCTTGTTTCAGTGATAATTCCCGTTTACAATGTTGAATCATACATCGGAGAGACTTTGAAAAGCGTTTTCAATCAGACTTTCAAAGATTTTGAAATAGTAGTTGTAAATGATGGTTCAAAAGATAATACGTTACACGTTGCAAGTGAAATCTTGAGTGATTCGGGATTTCCATTCAAGATAATTGATCAAATAAATCGTGGAGTGAGTGTGGCAAGGAATGTTGGGATGGAAAACTCTGTGGGAAGGTACATAAAGTTCTTGGATGGTGATGATAGACTGCTCCCCAACGCAATAGAAGTACTAGTTAACGCAATTCAAAAATGCGGTTGTGGGTTAGTGTACGGAGGGCAAGATGTCGCAGCACTGTCTGGAAAAGTCACTCAAAGATACGAAGATATGTACAAACAGGAATGGATTTATGCAAACTATGAAAAAGCTATAAAAGAATTCCTTTTTTCTAAGGTATACATCTCTGTTAACTCTTGCTTAATAGATCGCGATTTGATAGATAAATTCGGACTAAGGTTTGTCCCTGGGGCAAAATACTCTGAAGATAACGAATTCATTTCGAAGGTCATTTACTACTCCAACAACGTGAGCTATGTTGGGCAATCTACATGCTTGCTAACTGTTAGACCCGATTCAACCACCAAGATGGCAACTCTATCCGTTTTCCATAACGCTGGTTCAATGAAAAGATTGAAAAGGTTTTTCGAAGCTAAAGGTGAATACGAAATAGTCGAGATATTGGAACGATACTCAATACCTTCTGCGTATGCATGGAGCCTTGGAAATCTTGCATACAACGGTTACCCATACAGAAAATGGATAAAGATCGCATGGAATAAGACGATAAGGCAATATATAAAGAAATTCGATATCCCATTCGAAAACAAGACAAATTTCCACAAACAACTACTTATGACAAAATCCATGTACATGTTTTCTCCAACACTTGCATATACGGTAATGAGAACGGTAAGTATGATATATACTCGCAAAACAAAGAGATGATTTTGAAACTTAAAAGATAGTGAGAAGAGGGAAGAGATGGGAGAGCAAACAAAGAAATACCTTATAGCAACTGCGTGCAATCAAAAATATGAGAATTTCCTAATCAGCGATTGGTTAAAGTCTCTGAAAGAAAATGTTGATTTAAAAGGTATAGACATATTGGTGATGGATTATGGTTTATCAGCTGAGGCATGTAATATACTTAGAAAAGAAGGTGTAATTGTAAGAAAGGCCGAACAAATCAGTGGCCTTGTAAACAACACGAGATTCATAGAACTTTCAGAATTTTTGAAATCAAATCCTCAATATGAACAAGTGATACTTTGTGATTCAGGCGATATCATCTTTCAATCTGATATTTCCATGCTTTTTGAGATAGAATCTGAGAAAATAAGAGCTGTATGTGAGGCTATCTCACCAAATATGGATATACTTGTGAACGATAAAGTGATTGAAAATGTGACAAATATTAAGAATTTTCTAAGGGGAAAGAAACTCATAAACGTTGGCTTGGCTTTTTATCCGACAATTGTCTTTTTAGAGATGTGTAGGAACATCTTTAGCCTTCTAAAAGATCCTAATGTCTGGGGCGCAGAGACTATACTGATCAATTATTTTGCGTACAAGAATGGTTTTTATGAATTGGACCAAAAATACAATTTCATCCCTACCACTTCTACTCTTAAATATATGATAAAAGATGGTAAATTTTATTTATCAAATGGAGATATAATTCCAGTTGTTCATAATGCTGGCGGTAAGAAGATGTGGCGTGCCATAGATGATTTTGGATATGGATATGGTCATAATAGACCACGGCCCATGGTCGTTTTCTTTCTTAGGACCTTTTACAAGAGTTTAAGTCTGTTTAGAAAATTCTTGAGAATGTTTGAAAAACCTTGAAAGAATTCAATGATATTAAGAAAGGTGGAGAATCCATATGAAATATGATGTAGTTGTCGTGGGAGCAGGGTTAGCGGGTTCTACGGCAGCAAGAATACTGGCTGAAAGAGCCAAGAAAGTAGTTGTAGTTGAAAAACATAGGCATTCAGCGGGACACTGCCACGATTATAGAGATGAAAACGGCATTACAGTACATACTTATGGTCCGCACATCTTTCACACAAACAACAAGAGAGTCTGGGATTTTGTCAACAAGTTTTCTGAATTCCATTACTATCAGCACAGGGTTCTGAGCTATGCCGGTGGGAAGTTGATACCATTTCCAATCAACAGAGATACACTTGCAGAAGTTTTCGGTATCCAACTTGCTACATATGAAGTAGAGGATTTCTTGGAAAAAGAAGTAAACAAGTCTAAATTTAACACACCATCAAGGAACTTCAGAGATGTAGTTGTATCACAGGTTGGAGAAAGATTGTATGAACTGTTTTTCAAAAATTACACGATGAAGCAATGGGAAAGAGACCCGGAGGAATTGGCACCGGAAGTGGCAAGTAGAATTCCTGTTAGAACAAATAGAGATGATAGATATTTTGCTGATAGATACCAAGGCATACCAAAATACGGTTACACTAAATTAGTAGAAAGCATCTTAGACCATCCAAACATATCAATATTACTCGGTACGGATTATTTTGAAATCAAAGACCTGTTCAAACCAGATTTAACCGTATACACTGGACAACTCGATAGATTCTTCGATTATAAGTACGGAGAATTGGAATACAGATCTTTGAAACTTGAATTGAAGACAATCGATAAAGAATATTACCAGCCAGTTGCTGTGGTAAATTATCCAAATGATTACGACTGGACACGAATAACGGAATATAAATACTTTTTAAATGAAAAAAGCGACAAAACGACGGTTTGCTTTGAGTATCCACTTGCGAAGGGTGAACCATATTACATCGTAATGACACAAGAAAACATGGAAAAAAGAGATAAATACATGAAAGAAGTTGAAAAACTCGAAAAATCTGGCGAATATCTGTTTGTAGGACGCCTTGCAGAATACAAATATTACAACATGGACCAAGTGATAGAAGCTTCGATGAGAAAGCTACAAAACTATTCAGATAATATCTGATCTATCACTCTGCCAAAGCTTTGACCATTTGCAAGTTCCTTAGCCAAATTGGATATGTTTGCTTTCCAAGCTGAATATTGCTCTGGGGTTATCTCTTCCAGTCTTTCATCTAATTCAAGTAAAGAATCGATTCCGAAACCGATGTTGTATTGTTCAACTAATTTGTAAACGGCTGCACCTTTCCAAACGATCAACGGAAGTCCACTTACGATGTACAACGAGGCCTTGTGCGGTGAATTGTACCGTAAATATTCACCGGTGAGCCCAGACGGTTGGGATATATCTTCACCATCCCAGACAAGGCCGAAATGTCCATCTATCTTTGCAGGAAGTTCATCGGGTGGGAACGCTCCCTTAAACTCTAAAGTGTTTTTCATAGCTGAGTCGTCGTAACCTTTGCCGTAGAGGTTGAAAACGTATCTGTTAGAAGTCATTTCTGTTATTTTGTAGAGAAATGCTGATTTCCATCTACTTAGATTACCTGCATACGCTATTTTGAATTTTTCATCTGGTTTCGGTAAAATTTTTGAGCTTAAATCTGATTCATTTTTCACCAAATAGTCAAAGAATTTCAAAATGTACGTTTTACCTTTGAAGTTTAGCTCACTTTTCAAAAAGTCTGCCATTTCTTCCGAATGACATATGGCATGGGTAAAATTCGAAAATACTATTCTTTCTCTAACAATGTCGATTTTTTTTCCTCGCCTGAGACTTTCAATATCGTGAATTATGATGATTCTCTTTTCATTTTTGAACGCTAACTTGATGAATGGTGATATCAAGAGGTCGATCCCTGTACCATTTTGCAGGAATACAGTGCTGTCTTTGAATTCTTTTCTTCTCTTGGAAAACACAAGTCCAAATAATTTTGATAAAGAAAAAACCCTTATATTTCCCTTATAGCTATCTTTGAATAATCTTATGGGATTAAATTGCCTTCTTTCAAATATTTCTTCAATGTCCATCTTTGCTTTTGATGCAGCATTATAGTTTCTCCAATAGAATGCTGAAATGTAATAAATATTTCCCCTCTTAGCTTTCTTTGGCTCCATAGGTACATCCTCCGTTATTGACATAACCTTTAACAAGTGATAGAATATACATCGGCACAAATTGGGAGGTCGTCTAATGGCAGGACTGCGGACTCTGGATCCGCCAGTGGAGGTTCGAATCCTCCCCTCCCAGCCAGAGATTTTCCCACGTGTGGTGACGTGGGGATTTTTATTTTTACTGCATTTCAGTGATCATGTCTTTTATACCATTTACAACAAAGCTTTTTTCGAATTCTACTTGCTCGCCTGTTTCCATGTTCTTGATCACAACGACATCTCTTTCTAATTCATCCTCTCCTATAATAACACAGAGCTTTGCACCAATTCTCGATGCATGCTTCAATTGTGCACTTATGCTTCTTTCCATCAATTCTAAGCCAGTTGGTATGCCCTCTGATCTCAAAAGTTCAGCCAACTTCACAGCTTCATCTCTTGCCTCTTTGCCTCCCAAATATATTACGTACACAACGTTTTTGGAAATCTCATCTACTTGTACATTCTCAACTTTGAGGCTCAGTATTAGTCTTTCTATGCCAGCAGCAAATCCAAGTGCGGGAACTTCCTTACCACCGATCTCCTTTATCAATCCATCGTACCTCCCACCACCAGCTATCGCACTCATAGCACCGAGTCTGTGATGGTGTACTTCAAATACAGTCCTGCTATAGTAATCCAATCCACGTACAAGCCTAGGGTCTTCAACATAATCAATTCCAGCACTGGTAAGTAATCTTTTTAATTCTTCGTAGTGCTTCTTTGATTCTTCCCCAAGATAATCCGTTATCTTTGGAGCATTTTCAGCGTACTTGACATCAATTTTGCAGTCGAGTAGTCTCAGCACGTTTTTTTCGTATCTAATCTTACAATCATCGCACAACGATTCAAGATGTTGAGCATAGTACTCTTTAATTGCCTCTTTATACTTTATTCTGTCATCTTCGTTACCTAAAGAATTTATGTGTATCTCATAGTCCACCAGTCCAAGCTCTTTAAGCAATTTATCTGCAAATATTATTAGTTCTGCATCGGCTATTGGTGATGGACTTCCAAAGATCTCCGCGCCAAACTGATGGAATTGTCTCTGCCTTCCGGATTGTGGCCTCTCGTATCTGAACATTGGGCCTATGTAAAAATACTTTTGTGGTAAGCCTTGTGCCAACATTCCATTTTCTACGAATGCCCGTACTACAGGAGCTGTTCCTTCAGGTCTAAGCGTTATACTCCTTCCACCTTTATCTTCAAACGTATACATTTCTTTCTGAACTATATCGGTATCTTGGCCAACACTCCTTACAAAGAGTTTTGTTTCTTCAAATATCGGCGTCCTTATCTCACCATATCCGTATATTGTCGATAATTCTCGTGCTTTCTCTTCTATCCAATACCAGTACTTCATCTGGTCACCATAAAGATCGTCAGTACCTTTTATTTTTTGGTACACAGTTTTCCCACCTCCGGAATTCTAATCCCTATTTGTACTTTTGCACCCTCATCTACAACTTTCCATTCATCCCTTACATTCAGTTCGAAGCCTTTCTTATACACTTCTAAGGCAGTGCAATAATCTTTTCTTTTTTCATACAAAGTACCAAGCATCAGATACGTATAGATGTGTCTATCATTGAACTGGAGAGCTTTTTTTAATAACTTTTCTGCAGTGTTCAAATCAGGGAATATGGGTACTTCCAAGTATCTAACACCTGCCAAGAAAAAAGGTTCCCAATGGCCTTCACCATATTTCATCGCAAGATTAAGCTGGTCGTCGATTTTGCCTACAAGAGACAACGCCAGGAAATTGTTCTTCTGTACCCTGTGAGACAAAACAACTGCCATTGTGTAATGTGATTTCCAAAATTCTGGGAGGCTGTTTACCAACTGCTCTGCAAGCTGGTATGCCTTTTTGGAATAATTATAGCCCATTTCGCCCCAACTGTACAGCTCAGTATAAGCTATTACCACATCGCATTTTTCTTCGTTAGAGAGTTTCGAAAAATCCAATGTATTCAAATACTTAACTAAATCATTCGCCTTTCTGTTGCCTATTAGATACTGGATGTTGTAGGATATCTCGCTCTGAGCTGCAGAAACCATAGATAGACTAAAGAGAATAAGCAGTGTACATATTATCCTGATTTTTCTAATGCCCATCGTCTCACCGCGTACGCCACGCCACCCTCATTGTTCGATTTAGTTAGGTACTTTGCATGCATCTGTACATCTTTGTGGGCATTTTGCATCACCACTGGATATCCAACCATTTTCAAAAGTCCTATATCGTTGTAGCTATCTCCAAGGTACATTGTTTCTTCAGGTCTTACATTGAAGTATTCAAACAGAAATTTCATCGCATGTTCTTTAGAAGAATTTGGTCCGAAGACTTCGTAGAATGTTTCATTCCCAACAACGTTATTCTTGACTATACTCGTCTCATCTTTAAGCCCATCCAGCGAATTTTCCAGTGTAGTTAAGACCAATTCTTCATTCCCCACTAGTGCTACTTCCGCCAAACCTTTTTCCTTCGATAGATGTTTTGTCACATCTTCTACAATATTCAATCTCCATGAGTTTTGCCGAAGGTAGGTTGAAAAACTACCACTGTAATCTATATCTACGTACATATCCTTTTCATCAAGAAAATCACCATAAAGTATGTAAAACAATCCAAATCTTCTAGCCTCGTTTATCACTCTTTCAGCAATCTCTGTTTGCAACGATGTCTGGTAAATTATCTTGTTTTCCATCCACTGATATATAAACGCTCCATTTTGAAATACAACAGGGACATCAAGACCGAGTTCTTGAACATAAGCTTTTGCGGAATGGAAGTTCCTTCCAGTTGCAATACTCACATGTATACCATTCTCCATAGCCTCTCTTAAAGTCAATACGTTCTCATTTGGTATATGTTTTTCATCATCGAGTAATGTACCATCCAAATCAGTAACAATTAATCTCACCACTTTTATTTCCTCCTGATGTTTGGGCTTTAATCACCGTAAGAAATATCGCAAACTATTTTGAAACAACTACTTTGCTCAAATCTCCCGCTATTATTTGTACACCTTTTGGTTTTCCGTCGTTTTCCAATATCTCCACTTTCTTACCAATAAGCGATGAATCTATCCTTGAAGAAAGGCTTGATATCCTTACTTCGTCCATCACGATGGAATTTTCAATCTCACAGTTTTCGATCAGAACGCCATCACCTATGGACGTGTATGGACCTACGTATGCATTTGATATAGTACAGTTCTTACCAATTATGACTGGTCCACGCACAACGCTGTTTACAACTTCGGTTCCCTCGCCAACGCTCACGCGACCATTGAGCGATGAACTGGCTTCTATCATACCATCTATTCGGAAATCTTCGACAACATCATCCAGTATTTTGTGGTTCGCTTCGAGCAGGTCCTCTGGTTTACCCGTGTCTTTCCACCACCCATATATTATGTGTCCCTCAACCGTTCCTCTGTTTCTTATAAGCCAATCTATGGCATCTGTGATTTCATACTCACCGCGCCAAGAAGGTTTTATGTTGGCAATTCCATCAAAGATATCTTTTCTGAAGAGATAGAGACCAATTATAGCAAGATTTGACTCAGGCTCCTTAGGTTTTTCAACAGTTTTTACTATCCTGTTGTTCTCTAAAACCGCTATTCCAAATCTTGATGGATCATCTACAGGCGATAACATGATGAGTGCACTCAAATCTTTCTTTTCCTTGAAATCTTCTACAAATGGCCTTATGTCATCCATGATAAGATTATCACCTAAGTACATCAAAAAATCATCTTCACCGAGAAAATCGTGGGCCATGAGCACAGCATGTGCAAGACCCTTTGGTTCTAATTGAACGATGTATGTGATATCTATTCCATATTTACTGCCATCACCAAGGGTACTTTCAAAATCTGTCTTGTTTTCCGGACTAACGATCATACCTATTTGGGTAATACCAACACTTTTGATCTTTTCAATAGTGTAAAGTATGACTGGTTTGTTTGCAACGGGTATGAGATGTTTTGCCGTTGTGTAAGTAAGTGGTCTCAACCTCGTACCTTTTCCTGCACACAAAACTATAGCTTTCATATAAAAGCCTCCTCTTTAAAGATATTTGAATGTTTCATCTTTTCTCAACATTATGTATCGATATTATACCACTTTCTCAACAATTTCAAATTACATAGTACCTGATTTGAAAGGCAACAAGTAGATATTTGATTGATATCTTATCAACTTGCCAATTCATGAAATCGCACGAGTTTTCTTGGCATTATTTTGCAAGAAAAAGTATACAGAAGAAACAAAAAGGTTAGTACTCCATATCACTCATAGAGGCACTTTGAGAGTTCTTGATTGATTTGATGTATTGCCATATGAATGGTAACATTAAACTAGCGTATTGGTAAACTGTACATACAAAGCGTCAAAAATGGAGGGGTGTCGATGAACATAGGCCAAGTATTAAAGGTTGTTGATCAAGAAGGTATAGATTTTATCGATTTGAAAGTTGTAGACCTTTGGGGAAGATGGAGACACGTTACACTCGCAAGGGATAATTTTTCAGAAAAGACGTTTAAAGAGGGTGTAGGTTTCGATGCTTCAAATCTTGGTTATGCGGATGTATTCAGTAGCGATATGGTGATAATCCCAGACCCAGAGACAGCGTTTGTCGAAGAATACGATGGTGAAAAGGTACTTTCCATGATATGCGATGTCTACGAAGTAGACAATATGCAACCATGTAGCCATGACCCAAGGACAATTTTAAAAAAGACACTTGAATCGATAGGAGATATTGCAGACGAAGTGTACCTCGGGCCAGAGTACGAGTTTCACATTTTTGAGGATGTACGATACAAGATTTCGAGTAATGAAGTAATGTTTCAAGTCGATAGTTCCGAAGGATTTTGGAAGTCTGGAGAAGCGGGTGAGTACTTTGTTGGAAGAAAAAAGGGGTATCACAGGATACCTCCATTTGATAGACTTATGGAAGTGAGGAACGCAATCGTTAAGAAATTAATCGAGTATGGTGTACCTGTCAAATACCATCACCATGAAGTTGGCACTTGCCAAGTTGAAATAGAACTCCAGCTCGTTGATGCATTACATGCTGCTGATTACACAATGCTCATAAAGCATGTTGCAAGAATGGTTGCAAGAGAATTTGGGTACATAATAACATTCATGCCAAAACCACTTTACGATGAGGCAGGAAATGGTATGCATGTCCATCAATTTTTGAAAAAGGATGGCAAGAATATATTCGACGGGAACAAGTTGTACAACCTTTCTCAAGAAGCACTCTATTACATTGGTGGTATACTGAAGAATGCTTCATCGTTGATGGCTTTCACAAATCCATCCACCAATTCTTACAGAAGGCTCGTACCTGGATTTGAAGCACCTACAAATGCTGTCTTTGCACTAGCCAACAGGACGGCTGCTATAAGAATACCTGCTTACGTCAAAGATCCAGAGAAGAGAAGAGTGGAATTTAGAACGATTGACGCAACTTGCAATCCGTATCTTGCGTATGCAGCTATGATCCTTGCCGGTATTCAAGGAATAAGAGATCAGATAGATCCAACAACTGAGGGATTTGGTCCATTCGAGGGCGACATGTACGAGAAGGATTTGAAACCACTTCCGAAGAGTTTAGAGGAGAGCTGTAATGCAGTTATAGCCAATGATAAATTCCTTTCAACTTTCCCAAGAGAACTTACAGAACACTGGGTCAAAGTAAAACTTCAAGAAGAAAGGCAAGTGTTATCCATCCCACATCCGAAAGAATATGATTTATATTTTGACGTATAGGGCTTTTCCTCCTTCCTCATACCTCCTGCCCCTTCGATGAAGGGGCATTTTTATTTTTTTGCAATCTTCACACAAATATTGTAAAATATGAAATGAAGTATGCGAGCAATATCTAAACTGAAAGGAATGATTTAATTGAGATTCCTACTTTTTCTGCAGCTAATCGCTGTTGTAATTTTTATCTTCATCATGTATCTCATACCAGCAAATCTCTATCTTGTTTCCATCATCTCGATATTTGTGATAGTAAACACAGTTGGAATAACCTATTACATATTGAGGTCATGGGCCGCAGATCTGAAAAATGAAGGTACAAAATCGAAGGTATCCTTTGCATTCTCTCTAATTGGAGTCATTTTTGCTATTGTTTTCTTGCTCATTAACCTTTCAAATTTTTGGCTAAGTAAGTATAGTTACGACAAATTCCTCAACTTCACTAATGCCTTAGCGCTCGTAACAACGTTTCTCTTGGCTTCATTTGGCATATCGTACGTAGCACTGAAGCGAGAGTTACAAAAGCAGATAGGTGAATATGAAAAGTTAAATAAAATAAAATTGGAAACAGAATTTCAACTTCTAAAATCAAAAGTCAATCCACACTTTCTCTTCAATTCGATAGGTACAGCAATATCGATGTTGGAGATAGGAAACGATCAAAAAGAAATAGCACAATACCTGTCATCACTGGCAGAGCTTTTCAGAACTACAATTGATGCTCCGGATGTTTGGAGTTTGCAAGAAGAGTACGATATGATAGAAAAATATCTAAGAGTGCAAAAAGTTCGGCTTGATGAAAAATTATCGTATGAGTTGATACTTCCAAAAGGATGCAAAAACTTGAAGGTACCCTCCTTGCTCTTGCAACCTATCGTTGAAAATTCGATTGTTCACGGCATATCGAAGAGCACAAAGCCATGTTTTATCAAAGTCATGTGTGAACGCTCTGAAGCTTACGTTATTTTAACTGTACAAGACGACGGAGTGGGCTCAGAGAATTTGCAAAATGGTACTGGACTGAACTTAGTTGAGAAGAGATTGAAACTATTTTCTTCTGGAAGCAACATGGACATTCTGAGTAGTGCTGAAAATGGAACTGTTGTAAGGATATTTCTCAAAATCTGAAGAAGGGGTTGCGTAATATGAGATGCGTGATAGTCGAGGATGAAAAAATCCAAGCATTCATGCTCGAGAAGTTACTTAAGGAAGAAGGAATAGATGTCTTAGCTGTTGAAAACGATGCTGAAGTAGCAATCAAGAGCATAGATTCACTCAGGCCAGATGTGGTCTTTCTTGATATAAATTTAGGCGCTTACGATGGATTCTATGTTATCGAGAGATTGTCATACAAGCCTTATGTTGTCTTTACTACTGCATATTCAGAATATGCAATTAAGGCATTTGAAGAAAACGCTGTTGACTACGTACTGAAACCTATCAATAGGGAAAGACTGAAAAAGACATTGGATAGATTGAAGAGAGTAAATCAAACAGCAATTAGTAAGATTAACGAGATAAGAGATTACAATCAAGATGTGAAAATAGAAAAGGTTATCAACCAGGTACGTTCTGAACCTTCCCTGTCAAACAGAAACAAAATACCCATTGAATCAGATGACGAAATAAGCTTTGTAGACTTTGACGACATAATTTACATTATGTCCGATAATGCAATGACGTATGTCATAACCAACAAAGAAAAGTATGCCACCAATGAAACACTAAAAGAATACGAAAAAAAGCTCCCAAGTAATAAGTTCTTGAGAGCCCACAAGTCTTACATTGTTTCGATTGATCATATAAAAAAAGTGCTTAAAAATTATTTAGGGTCAACGAGCTTAATGATGGACAACGATGACATCATTCCAGTAGGAAGGGTTTACAAAGATAATCTCAAAAAAATACTGCAATGAATGTAATTACAACGTGCTATATCATTCAGGCATGATCTTTACGATGCCTTCGTACGTACCATTCTTCATGCTCATGCCAGAATAAAGTGCTACATTTCCATTTAGAGTTGCATCGAAGAGCATTCCATAATCTGAATTGATACTACGTTCTACAACTACAGGGGTAGAAGCCCTATCAGTCAACACAAAATCACCATACCAAGGTTGTTTCGTACCATTTACATCCTTGTATCCAGCAAAGATTAATCTATCTTCTTCATAATCAGAATTGAGAACACTTATGGACTGCAACCTAACGTTTGTACCAAAAGTCTTCAGATACTGTACTCCGCCCATATCGTTGAGTTTTGCAACAAATGCCTTTTCTACATAACTGTTGCCATTACCAGATCTTTCAGTCGTGTAACCACCAACGAATATATCCTTGCCATCAACTTTCAAGTCAAACGGCCATACAGCTTGGCCATTTACAAGCTGAGTCTTCCAAACAAGTTCACCATTGCCACTGTATGCGACTACATATCCTTCATACCTCGTACCATCTGTGAACGAATTAGATGAACCCGCTATGATAATTGTATCACTTTCCTCTATGTATCCAATGCTGTATGCTCTATCCCATCTTATCCCACCAAAACTCTTGTCCCAAAGAATATTTCCATTATTGTCTATCTTAACAATCCAAAAATCATGTTCACCGTAATTTTCAGAAACATCTCCACCCTTCATGTAATTATCACCAACGAAGGCATATCCACCTTTTACCTTGAATATTTTGTATGCTCTATCCCAGTCTGGCCCACCGTAAGTTTTGTACCATACAAGTTTTCCATCTTTGGTCAATTTCAAAACCAATGCATCGTATCTTCCACGCACATTCAAAGATGGAGAGGCTGCAATACCCAAAACTACGTATCCGTCGTTCTCTTCAACAATATCGTATCCCCACTCGTCACCATCATTTCCAAACTCGTATTTCCACGTTAAGTTGCCATTTTCATCGAATCTTGCAACGATGAGCTGATACTTTGTGTTTTGCTCCCTCAACACTGTGCCAACCGATATCATTCCATCGGAGGCCGCTATCGTCCTATAAAGTCTAGTTTCAAGTGCTTGATCATAGACTATATCACCTTCATTGATATTCATCGAAGAAGCATTAGAGCCATTGGAATCCTTTAATCCATTCTTTGATCCAGTAACAAAGGCAACCAAATTACCAACAATCCCAGAAGAACTTTCAGAATCCTTCTGTGGATTGAAAAACGAAAATGCAACAGTCACCATTGCCACAAGTAAAACGATGGGCAAAATAATCTTTAAAATCATGCCACTCTTTTTTCCTCTTTTTCTTTTCTTAGCCACTTTTTCCGCGTCTAATCTCAAACTTTAACCCCTTTCATCTTAGCTATTTCTTTCAACAATTCTCTTTCTTTCGAAGATACCTTCCTTGGTATGTCAACAATTATCTTCGCAACGAAATTTCCTCTTCTTCCATTACGTACATTCGGATATCCTTTGCCTTTAACAACAACCGTTTCACTTGGTTGTATACCGGCAGGAATTTCGATCTCGACTTCCTCGTTATTAGGCAACGTTACGGTTACCTCTCCACCAAGGATCGCAGTTATATAATCGATATGTACATTAGCTATTATATCATCACCTTCACGTTCATAGTCACTTACCTTTCTTATATTTACATGAATGTAAAGGTCTCCATACTCGCCACCATTTGTGCCGGCATTACCTTTTCTTGGAAATTTCAATATTGCACCATCTTCAACACCCGCAGGTATATTCACAGTAGCCGAAGCACGTCTCTTAACTCGGCCAGTACCTCTACACGCATGACATACCTCACCTGGGATTGTTCCACTTCCACCACATGCATCACAAGTATACTGATTTATAAAGACACCAAAAGGAGTGCGACGTTCCTCTTTTACAACACCACTTCCGTGACATTTAGAGCAGGTAACCCATTTACTGCCCGGTTCTACACCTTCGCCGTGACAATTCTCACATTCTTCATAACGCTCGTATTCGATATTCTGAGTCTTTCCAGAGAAGACATCGGATTCATCAATTGATGCGTTGATGTTTATATCTTCTCCTCTTCTTGAACTTCGATGCCCACGCGTTGCACCAGTTGATCTGCCTTGGGTACGTTGACCGCCAAAGAATATATTGAAGATATCGTCATTCAAGAAATCTCTAAAAACATCTTCAAATCCAAAACCACCATTTCCATTATTTTCGTAAGAATATGGCGTTCCCTCACCGACATAACCGAATTTATCGTACATAGCTCTCTTTTGTGGATCCGAGAGTACCTCATATGCTTCTTGAATCTCCTTAAATTTTTGTTCTGCTAACTTCTTATCCTCACCGGCGTGTCTGTCTGGATGCCATTCCTTAACTAACTTCTTGTATGCAGCCCTTATATCTTCATCACTTGCACCTTTTGGAACTCCTAATATTTCATAGTAATCCTTTTTTGGCATAGTGCTCACCTCTATTTTTCACGAATGCCGTACATTTCTCAATTGTACCATTAAAATTCTGGGAGATCATCAATTCTTAGCATCTTTTTGTCCATCTTGGTCTCTTGCTTCTTGTGTTTCTACACCATCACTTTCTACAATTTTTCCTACCTCACGTGGCTTTCTTGTCCTCACAGCAACCCTCACTTTTGTGGGTTTAACAACCTGACCATTGAATGTGTAGCCATCTTCAAGTACTTCCAAAATGGAGTACTCCTCTACATCATCACGCTCTTCTCTGTCTAAAGCTTCATGGATAAACGGGTCAAATTTGCCGCACGCATCGATCACTTTTAAGCCTTCATTTTCCAGAGCCTTTTCGAATTTTTCAAATATTTTTTTCGTTCCATTGTAAAATTCCTCAAGATCATTAGATATATCGTAATGTTTGAATGCCCTCTTAAAATCATCTACGATAGGTATTAATACTTTCATGATCCTCAGTGCGGTTGAACGAGATATATCCCTAAGCTGCCTATCAACATCCGCCTTGTAATTCTCAAATGAAGCCTTTATGACCCTTGCAGCGTTCTGTATCTCTTTTAACTGCTCCTCAAGATCCGCTATCTTGTCTTTCAGTTGTTTGTTTTCCTCAGATAATTCAAGTAATTTAGCATTTGTACCATCACTGTTTAGATTGCCTTCGTTGCACATTTGTTCTACTTCTTGAGTTTCCTCAACACCTTCTATTCTCTTTTCCTTTTCTTCCATGGCAAACACACCTCCATGAGTCTAATCATCTATTTTGGCCATATTGATCATACAATTTGCCTTCGATTTTACTTCTAAATATTTCTAGATACTACGGTAAAATACTCTGTAAGCCTATTCGTCATGAAATCAAAGCTATCTATTATGTGGTCATATTTACTGTACTTGTCAAAAATTATGGCAACCCTACCTATCATCTTTGACTCCGAGTAGAAATTGTCTATCATGACAGAAAAATCATCTAGAAATCTTAAACCGTGTTCCTTGCCTACGTAAATAGCATTATCCAATTCGAATAAATCTTCGTAGAATGTCTCTCCGGATACGTAACTCAGTATATTCTGTAGCTTTTTTAACGTGATTTTATCGTTCATCAGTAAATTCGCAAGCCCATCAGTTAAGTAGTCATCGTAACTCTCTACTGACAGCTTTTCGGTAATTTCCAAGAATCCCCTTTCTAATTCAACAAGATTAAAGTCTTTGAAACTATTTGTCTTCAGTATGATTTCCCTAAGTCTTGTCTTAAACTCATTGAGCGTTAAACCCTTCATCATCTTGTTGAGCATATCCTCGATGTCTTCTATATTTGAAATCTCACTATGCTGCATCGGTATCGAAGAACTCAATCCTAACGTCGTTATGATGTTTGCGATCGAGAAATTCTTACTTACTTGGGTGACAACAATTCTGTTGATTCTTAAATTCAACGGACTGGGCTTTTCAATAATCACTATGCTCTTTGTAGAAGAACTTAGTAATTTAGCTGCACCAGCAAGTACCTTTTCCATATCACCTATTGGGAACATTGCGGCATTATCAACATAGTTATTTTTCGCTTTTATCTCTTCTCTTATCTTCAATAACTCATTTACATAGAAACGCAACCCCTTATCCGTAGGAACCCTACCTGCGGATGTATGAGGTTGGTATATGTAGCCGAATTTCATTAGCCTGTTCATATCATTCCTGACCGTTGCGCTCGAACGATCCAAAGTAGCATTCTCCAGTACCTTTTTTGAACTCACTGGAGCCTTAGTATTTATGTACTCTTGCACGATGCAATACAATACCTTCTTTTGACGATCGGTGATATCCATAAGATCACCTCGCAAACGCAACCTTGTTTACTAATTTTGATTTCCCACATTCTTGCTATTATCACTGCTGTTAGCAAACAAACTACTATTCTGCTAAAATTATACCATTTTCTGTTCGATTGTCAACCAAACACAAGATGATGATTAGACTTGTATATTTGCAAAGATGAGGTAGAATTATTCTGTATTGTACGATATGCTAACTAAATGGTTACTAAAGTGGAGGTGCAGGGCTTTGAACTTGAAAGTCATATTCTCTGGCATTGCGATGTCTACTATATTTGGTCTTTCGTTTCTATTCACTAAGAACGCACTTGACTATGTTCCTGTGTACACTTTTCTTTCTTACAGATTTGGAATGGCAACTCTTGTGATGTTGCTTCTAGCCATCTGTGGGGTAATAAAACTTTCCAAGAAACCGTATTGGAAGCTGTGGAAAGTGGTGCTCTTTGAACCGATATTGTATTTTATATTTGAAACGAATGGCCTGAAATACACCACATCTTCTGAAGCGGGTATGCTGATTGCTATGATTCCTATCGTTGTAGTTTTGATAAGCCCGATCTTTCTTAAAGAGCGTATAAAATGGTATCAAATAGCCTTTGCTGTATTAAGCTTTATAGGTGTATTTCTCATAGTAGGATACGGTGCGAAATTTTCAGGTGCTTTTATCGGAGAGTTGTTGATCTTAGGTGCAGTATTTTCATCTGCGTTTTACAATATATTCTCTAGAAAATATTCCACAGAATTCTCGCCAGTGGAAATTACATTTTTCATGATGGTTAGCGCATTTGTGTTTTTTACATTGGTCAGCCTGATATCCGGGCAATTCACAATAGCTTTCAATTTGCCGGTTGTCACAAGTGTGCTTTATTTAGGCGTTCTTTCATCAACTGTTGCCTTCTTCTTAGTCAATTTCATGTTAAGTAAAGTCTCCCCAACTGTATCATCTCTTTTTGCAAATCTAACGACAGTCATTTCGGTCTTGGCAGGTAGTATAATTCGACACGAAAAGATTAGTATAGTTCAAATAATTGGTATGGTACTCATCTTAATTTCTTTGATTTTGAATTCTTACCTAAAGCAGCGCGACATGAATTCAGAAGCTATCAAAAGGTGAGCAAATCCCCAGCCAATTCAATGTGCTGGGGATTTTTATCTTTACAACATTTATAGTTTTATAGATACACTGCGAAACTTATATCTCTTCTTCATCCAGATTCACTGGAATATTGATCTCGATCTCTCCTGCTGGTTCTTCGTTAACTACTCCAGCGGTTTCTTCAGAATATGGTATCCCTTCTCTTCCTTCAAGATAAGCATCGGCAATCTTTGCCGTGATCAATGCAATAGCCCTTATTGCATCATCGTTTGAAGGAATAACGTAATCAATTGGATCAGGGTCACAATTCGTGTCGACCATTGCTACCAAAGGAATCCCAAGATAATTCGCTTCTTCAACCGCAATTCTTTCTTTTCTTGGATCGATCAAGAAGATAACATCTGGCAGTGACTTCATAGTCTTAACTCCGCCGAGATTCTTTCTCAACTTTTCCAATGTCTTTCTCAATTTGCTTTGTTCCTTTTTTGGAAGTTTGTCAAGTTCACCGTTTGCTTCCATCTCTTCGAGCTCCATAAGTCTATCGATTCTACTTTGGATAGTTGTGAAATTCGTCAACAAACCGCCGAGCCATCTGTTGTTTACATAGAATCCGCCACATCTCTGCGCTTCGTTTTTCACTACCATCTGCGCTTGTTTCTTTGTCCCGACAAATAAAATCGTGCCACCTCTACTTGCAACATCTCTTACGAAGTCGTAAGCTTCATCGAGAAGTTTCGCAGTTTTCTGCAAATCAACAATGTAGATGCCTTTTCTCTCACCGTATATGTACGGTTTCATCTTTGGGTTCCATCTTTGAGTCCTATGTCCAAAATGGACACCTGCCTCAAGAAGCTGTTTCATAGTTACTACTGGCATAAATACACCTCCATGATTTGGTTTTCCCTCCGCTCCCTTGAACCTACCGATCTTGCGACAAATCACCTTGTAAATCATTCGACTATCACAAGACACCTGGGTAGTAGAGAAGAAGCGTGTGGATTTTTTTGAAATTGCCGTAATGGCAAGAAAATTCTATCATAAGAGTTCGATAAGTCAAGATATATTTCCTTTCTATTCAGTTAAAATGGTATAATAATTATTGAGACAAGTGATGAATGAGTAGTGATAATTGAAAGGAGAGGTTGAGATATGAAGGATAGAGCAAAAACCATTCTCAACGTATTGATTTTTCCTTTGATGTTAGTTCTAACGTCCACAATAGGATTCGGCTTAAAGGTAGGATATTACGATGATTATCCACTTTGCTATTCTGAAAATGGTCAGCCGAAAGGAATATTCATAGAGATATTGAAGGAAACTTTTGGCAATGATTTCGATAATCTGCAGTTTGTTTATGGTGAATTCAGCAGTTTGCTTAAGATGTTGTCCAATGGTGAATTGGACATAGTAACGACCGTTGCAGATACAAAAGAAAGAAATACTATTTATTCTTTCAATAAAGAATCTGTAATTGTGAATTGGGGAGTGCTTGTATCCAGTGTCGACATAAATAGCTTGGAGGATTTAAACCGTCAGAAAATCGCCGTAAACAAGGGAGATACCTATTACAAAGCCTTTAAGGATATGCTTAATAGCTTTGAGATAGTTGTGTTTTTCGATGAGTTTGACACATACTTCGATGTATTAGATGCAGTTGATAGTGGAAGATATGTAGCTGGTGTGGTGAGTAGGTTATCTTATCTATCGAACAGTGAGAAGTTCTCTAGAATTAGGCAAACACCATTTGTTTTCTCACCTGTCCCACTCAAATTTGCTACTCAAAAGGGCAAAAATTCGGATGTACTGGATCGCATAGATAACACAATTGCGAAGGCGAGAAGTTCTGGTAAACTGACACAACTTTTCAACTCGTACTTTTCAATTGATGGGACGGCAAATTTTGATATTTCAAACTTTTTCACTGGGCTGATAATCGGTATATTTGCTGCGCTTTTGGTCAGTGCTCTCATTTTTAGGAAGGTCTTGAGCAAGAATCTACTGTACTACAAAGAGGCTATCAAGACACTTAGTCAACAAATTCAAATTCCGAATACTGGCGAATATGTTAAGTCAGGCGATAATAACACAAATATGGTATATGATTCAGCCTTGGGAAGCATCCTGCTCCAGAAATACATGGAACTTGCGAGAAGAGAAGGGAGTACACTTTCGATAGTTACATTGGAGATTTTAAATAAACATGATATAGAAAGTGATAAGCTTGAAGCCATACTATCGAATTTTATTAAACCGGGAGACTCTGTATTCAAACTGAGCGATGACAGATACATCTTCGTCTTTTATTCATACGGTGCCATTCTATTGGAGGTCTTTAGAAATAGAATACATGAAATGGCAAGGAAGAATGGTTTGGAAATTGAGTTCATCTTAGGGTACAGCCAATTTAATCCGAATGTGCACTTGGATCAAAATCAACTGATTTACGAAAGTTTTGTTGAATTAGAAAAAGAAAGACATTCTTACAGACAAAAATAGCGTGCAAGTAATGCACGCCTATATGTCCATCGTTATATATAAATTTATTAATCTTCCTTACGACCATCTTTCTTATCGTTCTTATTGTCTTTTAAAGGTTTTTGCACAAGATTTCCTCTATCGATTTCTTCCCACAATTTTCTGATTTCTTCGTTATATTCTTCAAAGATTTCCAACAAGTGCCTTGAAAAGTGCTTTGGAGATGTTCTCCCATCGCCGTTTAGTATTATACTCAACGATTCTTCATGAGTCAATCCTCTCTTGTATGGCCTATCGGATCTCAGCGCATCGTAAACATCTACAATTTTCACAATCTGTGCATTTATCGGAATTTCTTTACCTATTAGTCCGTACGGATAACCTGTTCCATCATAGTTTTCATGGTGGTACAAGGCAATGGTTAGTGCCTTTTCAAAACCAGGAATATCCAATATACGTTTTGCAAAGGTTGTGTGCTGTTTCATGATTTCCCACTCTTCTGATGTAAGTTTCCCTGGTTTAAGGAGTATCTCTTTTGGAACAAATATCTTTCCAATATCGTGCAAACTGGAGAACATTGTTATTGATTCTGTATCTTCATCTTCAAGATTCAATTTTCGAGCAAGAAAACTGCTTAATTCTTTAACTCTATAAATATGATGGCCAGTGCTTTCGTCGTATCCTTCTGCGATAATCGATAACCTTTCTGAAATGTTTATCAAAAGCGTTCTGAATTCTTCACTTTTCTTTGAAACTTCGTTATAAACTTTTTCCAGTTCTTCATTCGAAGCTCTTAGCTCTTCCATCGTAGCACTCAGCTCTTGCAAAATTGCAGCCAACGTTTCATAAAATTCTTGCATCTCACGCAACTCAAATTCTTCTTGAGGTGGTAGGATTCCTGTATGGCCAATTTCTTTGACAGCGGTGTTCAATCGATTTACATCAACCGTAAAGAAGTTCATCGCAAAATCAGAGGAACGGTACGTGAATATAGCCATAGTAACAATGAAGAGAGATATTATAGAGAGTAATATATAAAAATAACTGCCGTAATTGAGGGTTACCTTCAGGTATATGTATGAAGAAAAGCCACTTTGTTTGTACAGTGGATATCTGTTGTAGGCTGTAACACTTATAAATTTATCTATGATTTTTGGACCGGTTATTCCATTTGCTATCTCTTCATCGTAAACTTTCTGTGATATGTCTAATCTATTCTTTGCATCGGTGTATATCGAAATCTCTTTTACATTGCCAACTTTATTCTGAGCAAACGATATGAACGCATCAAGGTAAATCTTGGGATCTACGTACAATACAAATATCAAGAATTCATCGTTGTATTCTTCCATAACGTATGTTGCGAGTCTGCGCGTGTCTGGTACGAATGATAGAAATTTCTCATAATAAGTATCTGTAAGGCTGCCTTGAACTCTAGGAGCGAAATGAAGTTTGTCATAATTGATGTACGCGCCAGTTGCATACTTTATATTTCCTGAAAGATCCGTGATGAGTAAATCTACATCTGTGAATATTTCAGGGATTGTGTTCAAATATATATTTTCTATCTCCTCTAATGCAGTTTGGGGATCAGCGGTTGAAAGAATGCTGTTTGCAACCACGATATTTGAATTTATGTAAGTATCAATTGTCGATTCATTTTTTGAAAACATATTTGAGACGTAAGTAGTAAGAGTTTGAAAAGATTTACTCAATACATCCACTTCTTTCTTTGAAGTAGACGATGTATAGAATGTAATCCATATGAGAAAACCAATTGTAATCAATCCTGCGATGATCAGCATCATTGTAAGATTTCTCTTTAGAATTTTTGTTTTTAACTCGGGTACACTGAAGCTCATGGCTCACCATTCCTTCTTTTTAATAGCTTTATTCTATCTGGATTGGCATAATTCAAGCAGCAACCACTCCCAAAAAGCCCAACTTCCAGTCCGATGCTCTTTTCGTACTTGACTATCTCTTCATATTTATCACACAAATTATCATTTGTCAAAAACATGCATTGATGTCTATCATAATCCCACTGTCCATAATAACAAACTGTTTGCTTGCAACACCAGCCACACATCACACATTCTGGACAAACTGGTTCTTTCAGTGCATCGTCCAATTCGCGAAGAAACTCCTCAGAAAGACTGCTATCCTTTTCTTTGCCATTTGAACCAGACACAAAACATCATTCCCTCTCTTTGAATTTCAAAAATATTGGAACACCTGCAAATGGGTCTATGTTTTCTCTGATGTTTCTTTTTATGGCAAGTTGAAAACTTTCTGGTACCTCTGTCTTGTTAACAAAAAAGACGAATGTAGGAGGACGTATGTCTACTTGCAACCCGTAATAAAGCTTCAAACCATGAGGTGGTTTTATGATCATGCGTTGTAGTACCGCATTGATTGCACTCGTAGGGACTTTCTTGTGCAGAGATTCATAGGCTGTATTTATCGCCTTTATAAGCTCTTTGTATCCTACTTTATTCACAGCACTCGTAAAAATCACTGGACTGTAGTCGATGAAATACAACTTTTCGTGAACTTCATCTAAGAACTCTTTAACTTTTCTCTCAGCATTTTTGATTAAATCCCATTTGTTCAGCACTATCACGGTACCTTTTCCGTTTTTTTCAGCAAGTCCTGCAATACGTTGATCTTGTCTCGTGATACCCTCCGTAACATCTATGACGAGTACCACAACATCGGAACGCTCTATAGACTCTATCGTTCTGAGTGTGCTTATCCTCTCTATGAAGACATCGATCTTACTCTTTCTTCTCAATCCAGCAGTATCAACAAATAGATAATTCCTACCGTTTATGTCTATAAATTCATCTATAATGTCACGAGTGGTACCAGCTATAGGTGTAACCAAAGCACGCTCTTCGCTGACAATCATATTGAATATGGAAGACTTCCCTGCGTTGGGTTTACCAGCTATAGTTACTCTAATCGTATTCTTTTCCTCAGTGGGCATTTCCAAACTGTACCCTTTTTCCTCGAGTTTTCTTATCACACTTTCGATCAGGTCATCCAAATTCTTGCTTTGCTCTGCAGAAATTGGAAATGGTTCACCAAATCCCAACGAAAAAAGCTCAGAATAAACCTTTTCATAAATCTTTTCATTTTCAACCTTATTCGCAACGATTAAAACATCGCAGCCTGATTTTCTAAGAAGTTCGGCAATCGTGTAATCTTCCGAAGCTATACCGTTTCGGCCATCTACTATGAACAAAACCAAATCGGATTCTTCGAGTGCCTTGAGTGTCATTTCTCTACTTTTTTCGTAGATTTCATCTTCCTTGCCTTCGAAAATACCACACGTGTCGACTACTTGAAATTGTTTGTCATACCAAACGACGCGGTCTACGACCGCGTCCCTTGTAGTGCCACTTTCGTCTGCAACTATGGCCTTTCTTTTTCCAATGAGTTTATTGAATAACGTTGATTTACCTACGTTGCTCTTTCCAACCAAAAGGATAGTTGGTATCTTATTTTTTGTCGAAATTTTTTCCATCTTCCAATTTTTCCTCCAAACTTATACTTGAAGTGGTACCTGATTTTTCCGATTCTGCAACCACTTTTTCGTTTTCGTAAACCTTTGGACTCACTATTATCTTGTATATTTCCTTTTGCTGCTCAAGTTTTATGATCTTGCTGCTTATCTCATCTCCAATGTTTAGTTCATCGTAAATCTGTGCTTTTGGTATATACACTTCAACACTTTCACAAAGTCCTATGTATCCTTTATCGACCATCTTTATTATCCGTGCCGTTATATTGTCCCCTTCTTTATGGTTCCTGGCAAAAGCTTCCCAAGGATTTGGCAATACTTTTCTTATACTTACTCTTATCTTTTTATTGTCTTTGTCTATATCCAATATTCTTACTCTGGCCTTTTCTCCTTCTTTTACAGCACTTTCAGTACTATCAACAAAATTCCAAGAAATTTCCGAAATATTGCAAAATGCCGTAACATTTGGCTCAAGCTCTAATATCACACCATTTGGAAGAGTTTTCACCACTCTTGCCTCAACTACATTCCCAACTGGATATTTTTCGTCTATTCTTTCCCATGGATTGCCAATCACGTTTTTATAACTTAGCACCATCCGCCGCTTTTCAGCTGCTATGTCGATTATCTCTAATTTTACAAGGTCTCCTACAGAGACGATTTCTTCGATTTTCCCGGGCCTTCCCCAGAAGATCTCTGAAATAGGTACAAGTCCTTCTATACCATCATCGACTTTTGCAAAAAAGCCAAATGGTTTTATCGAAGTTACTATACCTGTAACGTTCTGTCCAACTTTGAATCTTTGATCGATATTCTCCCAAGGATCCGGCAAGAGTGCCTTAACACTGAGTACTACTCTCTTCTTAATTGGATCAATGTCTTTTATCACAAACTTCATGACTTTTCCAACCGAAAGCATATTTCTTGCCGCCATAGAACTATTGTAAGAAATCTCGCTGTTTGGAACATATCCATTTATCGAACCTGCAATTTTTACCGAAGCTCCTCTGTCATCTATCGATTCAACGATACCTTCCACAACGTCTCCGGCCTTCTTATTGTTAAAGAAATCATTGAGAACTTTTTGGAATAATCGTTTCCTTGAAACAACTAGATTTGTATTTCTTCCTCTTTGTTCAAACGAAATGATTGCGAATTCAAGTTTTTCTGCAGGAATTTCTTCATTTTCTTTGAGATTCGATTCGCTTCCAGGTAAGAAAGCATCTACTAAATTGGAGACGATTACTCTGTATCCACCTTTTTTACGTTCAACCACTTTTCCCCAAACTGTTTTCCCTTCTTCATATGCTTTCTTGATCTCTTCTTTGACTATCCTTTCCATCGGCTTTTTCTCAGAAAGCAAAACTGTGCCCTCGTCTTCGTTGAGTTTCTCTATCCTCACTTTGATTTTTTCGCCAACTTTGTACTCGGAGATTTCTTTGAAGACCTCTTCGAGAGGTACTATTCCCATACCTTTCCATCCAAGGTCAACGTTCAATCCCGTTGGTGTGATTTCTGTGATAACACCATCTACTGTTCTCCCTCTACCAAAATCATCCATCTCGCTGAACTCGTTCAAAAGTTTTTCAAAAGATGAATCTTCTGTTTCGCCTGTTGTCTTGTCGACGTTGTTGATATCTTTGAATTCTTCCATAGAAAGTTCCCTCCCACCGTATTTTTCAGAAATGTATTTAACAAGATCGCTTACATCTTTAACTGCAGTTGAAGTACCACTTATTAAACCGATGTTTATTATTTCTTTACCTTCTTTCATACTGTTAAATATTGTTGAGAATTTATTTTTTTCTATTTCTTTGAATTCTTGTGTGTCTTCTACGTGAATTGCATGTCCAGTTTGATTACCTATTTCAAATAACTTTTTCGTATTTGAACTATTCTTTCCACCTACGATCAATAATATATCGCAATTTTCTGATAGATATTTGGCCGCATTTTCTCGCTCGATAGTTACATTGCATATTGTATTGTATACTTCAATTTGTGAGGCAGCATTGAGATACTTCATCTGTCTCACAAAATTTTCAAAATCTTTACTTGGACTCGTTGTCTGGCTAAGGATTACTATCTTCTCTTTTTCAACATGCACGGGAATCGAAGTTATTATTGCAGCTGATACATGGCCATTCAAAGCGATCATTTCCGCGTGGTCTTTCTTGCCAAAAACAACGATCTGCCAACCTTCGTTTGATAACTTTTCTGCTAGCTTGAATACATTTTTCACAATAGGGCAAGTGAGATCAAGTATTTTATACTCTGCGCCCATTTCCTCTATTTTCTTAGGTGGTAGTCCATGGGCTCTAACTACGAACGTTGCCTTTTTTTCTTGATCATTGATACCTACATCGTTTGATAGACGTAATTGCGCACCAGTTCTTTCCTTTTCTATGACTAATCCAAGTTGTTGCAGTTTTTCAACAACGTTTCTGTTATGGATTACCTCACCATCACTGAATAGTTTTTCTTTCTTCAAAAGTCGTTTTTCTATCTCTTCTACAGCTTTAGAGACGCCAAAACAAAAACCGATAGGTCCAAGAATTATGTTCACCATAATTCACAACATGCACCTTTCTTTCACCACTTCAATTATTTTGTCAACAACTTGTTGTACATTAAGCTTAGAGGTATCTATCTCTATTGCATCATCCGCCTTGCTTAGTGGTGCGATATCACGTGTAGAATCGTTTTTGTCTCGCTCTATTATCTGCTCTAACAACTCCTCGTACGTTACATCGATGCCTTTATCCCTTAATTCATCGTATCTTCTCTTAGCACGCACTTCGGGAGATGCCACTAAGAAGATCTTAACATTTGCATCGGGCATGACAACTGTGCCTATATCTCTGCCTTCTGCTACGATGCTTCTGTCTTTGCAAATTTCCTTCTGCATTCTTGTCAAGAAATTGCGCACATCTGCATGTGATGCGAAATCTGAAGCGTACATACCTACCTCTGGTGTCCGTATTTCATCACCAACTAATCTTCCATTCAGATAAAAGTGTCCATCTTTATAATCAATTTTTGCATCTTCCAAGTACTTTTCCAAAGAATTGTCCTTCGGTGAAAGTCCTAACTGATGCAAAAACAATCCGATTATACGATACATAGCTCCGGTATCTAAGTAATCCATACCAAGATACTGTGCAATCAATTTTGCAACGGTAGTTTTGCCAGATCCAGCAGGTCCATCTATTGCTATCTTGCAATGCAAATTACCAAACCTCCTCAAGCCTCCTCGACTGTTTGTACAATCTTAAATACTCTATCGAGTCTTGTCATTTCGAAAATCCTTATTACGGTCTGTTTTAGTGATGCAAGTACTAATTCCTTTTCTGCCATTCTTACATCTTTGTATAACGCAACCAAGCTGCCGAGACCTGCACTATCGATGTAGTTCACCTCCGACATATCGAGCACGATCTTCGAAACACTTGTCTCATTGATTGCATCTTTAAGAAATTTCTTTACCTCGCCGGAATGATAAGCATCGATTTCTCCGTGGATCGCAATCACAAGTTTTCCATCTTCTTCCTTCTTATCAAAAGTTA
>DJGV01000004.1 GCA_002432805.1 Fervidobacterium sp. UBA5837
CCGTTATCATCGGTAAGGCCTCTTGTTAACAGTGCCTTTAAGCCAAAGTCTGCAACAGCGTGAGCTACTGCATCCATGTGGAAGTACATATCACAGAAGGCTGCAACCCCATGTGCTGCCATCTCCATCATTGAGACCATAGCCCCATAGTACGCAGCATCGCTCGTGAGTCGTTCCTCGAGTGGGAAGATTGTCTTGAAGAGCCAATCGTTAAATGGTAGGTCTTCCGCAACACCTTTTAAAATCGCCATCGGTGTGTGCGTGTGTGTATTCACAAATGCAGGAGTGATAACCTTATCTGAAAAGTCGTACACTTGCTCACCTTGAATAGGTTCTATAATCTCTTCCAGTTGCGTTATCTGTTTCCCGTCAATTCTTACATCAAGCCTTTTCAAAGTCTTGTCAATTAGAACTAAACCATTTCTCAGAATCATTTAATATCTATCCTCTCAGCATCTATCCAAAGGTGTTCAATGTCGTAAAATTGTCGAGCATTCTTGGTAAATATATGAATTACAACATCACCTGCATCAACCAATATCCAGTCGTATCCTTCACCACGATCATAGTATATGATCTGCTTGCCAAGTTCGTTGAGATAGTCCACAATATCATCTCTCAAACTTTTCATATGAACGCTACTGTTTGCAGTACAGATGACGAAATAGTCTGTGAGTAACCGCGTCTTGGACATATCCATTACAATAGTGTCTATAGCTTCTTTCTTCTCAAGTTGCCTTGCTATCTTTAACACCGTTTCAATTGATTTGCCTTCCACCTTTTTATCATTTTCCAACAAAGATCATGCACCTCCTATGTTCAGTTCCTCGCTTATCTTACCATTAACCAAATAATCTCTCAAATAACCAATCAGATAAAAAGATCCTGTGATAAACTTGCTATCTGCGTCGATTTGCCTTAATTTCTCCAAACCGACAATTGGGTCATTTTCAATTACAACATTTTTGCAGTACTTCTTAGCTATCTCGTATGTCTCTTCAATTCTATTTGCTCTTTTCGAGCGTGGTAAAGTGATGATCATCCTGTCAAATTTCGGGCCAAGTATTCTCAGTACACTTTCCTTATCCTTATCATCGAGTATACCAAAGAGGGCAGCACGCTGCTGGTTAGGAAAATACAGCTCGATATTCTCTGCGAAATTCTGTGCAGCCTGTGGATTGTGCGAGCCATCCAATATGAAGCCATCGAGTAGTTCAAACCTGCCTGGGATGAATGCCTGAGAAAAGGCAGACTTTACACTCTTTTCATCCAATGAATGAACAAGTTCGAATGCCTTCAGTGCAACTGCAAAATTGTAGAGCTGATGTCGGCCATTCAGCTGAACTTGAATATTACTTATATCATGTTCACCGTGGTAATTGTACATATTCTTGTTGAAACTATGCTCAACAACTTCCGCTGAAAAGTCCTTACCAAACTCGTAGATCTTCGAACCACGTTGCGCAGCAATGTCTCTTATCACTTCTTTTGCACCTTCTGGCATCACACCAATCACAACAGGTTTCTGTGGTTTTATGATCCCAGCCTTTTCGAACGCAATCTCTTCAACCGTGTTGCCGAGCACATTCGTATGTTCAAGTGAGATAGTGGATATAACAGAAACTTGCGGAGTTATTACATTTGTTGAATCGAATCTACCGCCGAGTCCCACTTCAACACTGCCGTACTCTACTCCCTTTACCTTTGTAAGATAGAAATACATCGCAGTCATGTATTCAAAAAAACTTGGTGAAAATTCCTCTCCTATCTTATCCATTGCCTCTGCGTATGGTTTAACGACATTTGCTGCTTCAACAAAATCTTCTTGGGTTATGTTCTCTGTGTTGTAGTGAAATCGCTCGAGTATAGTCGAAAGATGCGGTGAATAAAAGCCCGTCACGTTATGACCATGCATGTGAGCAAGATACTCTAAGAACGTTGTGACACTACCTTTCCCATTCGAACCGGTCACGTGGAAATATTGAATTCCCGAATGGGGATTACCCATCCGGGAAAGAAGTTGTTCTATCCTGAAAAGTCCTATTTTCATTGTGTTGTATGGTCGCGTAAAATAAAGATACTTCAGTACATCTATGAATTCGCTCATTTGATTCCTCCATAGCTTTGCTCATGTCCAGCTATTCGTTAAGTTCAGGCTAATTGGTCGTTTCCTCCAAATCTGTTACTATCTGTTCTATTCTCGCAATTTGTTCACTGAACGTTCGCTGTTTTTCTTTCGTTTCTTCTACAACATCTTCCGGTGCATTTTCTAAGAAATCTTTATCGTAAAGTTTCTTTGCAAATTTGTCCATATCGCTTCTCATTTTTTCTATCTTTTTCCGTAACCTCGTTATCTCGGAAGATATATCGATCAGCGTACCGAGAGATACATAAACTTCTATTGTTGGAGAAACATAAGCAGTGGCACACTTTTCCGGCCTGCTTTCAACAAACTCAATGTTCTCAACGTTACCCAAAAATTCTATGTACTCTTGTTCTTCTTGGGTCAGCTTGCCCTTGACAAACGCCTTCACTCTTGTAGATTGAGGTACATTCACTTCGGCCCGTATATTTCTTATGCCTCGTATCATGTCCACCAATCTTGAAAACTCTGCCTCGGAAGATTCATCAACCAACTCTTCGATATACTTCGGCCACTGTGCTATTACCAAAGACTCGCCTGCTGTTGGCAATTTCGTCCAGAGTTCTTCGGTCAAAAATGGCATAAATGGATGTAGCAATCTCAAACTCGCATCCAAAACATCGACAAGTACATTTTGCACAATCTTTCTATCGGATGTCTTGAGCCTGTTTTTGACAGCTTCTATGTACCAATCGCACAGCTCATCCCAAAAGAAACTGTACATCTCACCGGCTGCAACGTTGAAATCATATCCATCAAGTGCTTCTGTAACCTTTTTCGTCGCCTTTTGTAACCTTGATAATATCCATCTATCGGCAAGTTTCAAATCACTTGGCTTAACTTCTACCTTCTCAAAGTCATCGAGGTTCATCAAAACAAAACGAGTAGCATTCCAAATCTTGTTGGCAAATTTCTTGTACGTATCCAAGAATCTCACATCTAATTTCAAATCTCGTCCTTGAGCTGCGAGCATTGCCAACGTGAATCTCATCGGATCAGCGCCGTACTCATCTACAACTTCCAGTGGATCTATGCCATTTCCCAAAGATTTGCTCATCTTTCTACCATGCTTGTCTCTCACAAGCTGATGTATGTACACTTCTTTGAATGGTCTCTCACCCATGAACTCGTATCCCATGACTATCATACGTGCCACCCAGAAGAAGATTATATCGAATCCTGTGACAAGCACATCTGTTGGATAATACCTTTCAAGATCAGCCGTTCTTTCAGGCCAACCCATCGTACTGAATGGCCAAAGTGCTGAACTGAACCAAGTATCGAGTACATCTTCATCTTGTTTAAGATTCGTACTACCACAATGTTCACACACATGTGGCTCTTCCTCTGCAACGTTGTAATGGCCACAATCTTGACACTGCCAAACGGGGATCCTGTGTCCCCACCAAAGTTGTCTACTGATGCACCAATCTCTGATTTCGTTCATCCAATTCAGATATACCTTCTTCCATCTCTCTGGTACAAACGTTACTTCATCATTTTCAACTGCTTCGATTGCACGCTTTGCAAGTGGCTTCATACTGACGAACCATTGGTCCATAAGTCTTGGTTCAACCACCGTACCACACCTATAGCATCTACCAACAGAATGCTTTAATGGTTCAATCTTAACAAGATAACCTTCTGCTTCAAGCTGTTCAACGATGGCCTTTCTTGCCTGTTGCGCTGTCATACCTTTGAACTGACCACCATTTTCATTGATTACGATATGGTCATCGAAGATATCTACGAACTGCAAATTGTGCCTTTGACCAATCAGATAGTCATTTGGATCATGAGCTGGAGTTACTTTCAATGCACCGGTACCAAACGATGGGTCAACGTAACTATCCGCGATGATCGGCAACTCTCTACCTACGATAGGTAATATCGCAACCTTTCCCGCATATCCTTTGTACCTTTCATCGGAAGGATGGATTGCAACTGCAGTATCACCAAGCATCGTTTCAGGTCTTGTAGTTGCTATAACTATGTATCCATCTTCTCCCTTTATCGAGTACTTGATGTGATACAACGCGCCTTCTTCCTCTTCGTACTCGACTTCCTCATCAGAAAGCACTGTACCACATCTATGGCACCAATTCACGATGTACTTGCCTTTGTAGATCAATCCCTTTTTGTACAGGTCTACGAATACCTTTCTCACTGCTTTTGACAATCCATCGTCAAGCGTAAATCGCTCCCTTGACCAATCGACGGATGCACCGATCGCTATTATCTGTTTTCTTATCTCTTTTCTGTATTTATCTGCCCAATTCCAAACAATATCGAGAAATTCCTCTCGGGAATAATCTCTCCTACTCTTACCCTGCGTTGCCAAAAACTTTTCAACAGCAGTCTGAGTTGCAATACCAGCGTGATCCTCGCCTGGCAACCAGAGCACGTCAAAACCCTGCATCCTCTTATATCTGCTCAATATGTCTTGAACAGTCAAATTAAGCGCATGCCCCATGTGAATTCTTCCCGTTATGTTCGGAGGAGGAATAACGATTGAATATTTAGGACCTGCTCCCTTAGGTGTAAAATACTTCTTTTCGAGCCAATGTTTGTACCATTTCATTTCAATGCTTTGAGGCTCATATCTTGTACCAATCTCCATTAACGGGCACCTCCTACAGTTTTTATGTCTATATTGCAATCGATTTTAATTTTCTCATCACCGTAAGTCAAGAGAAGATACTGCAGTGAGTCGGTAATGCGCTGAGCTATCTTGTTGAGTTCTACATCAGTTATACCATGAATTACAACACCAAACGACTTATCGCCAAACTTACAGACGAAATCTTTTGGAATCCTAACGCTGTGCTTTATCACCGACGATACTCTTGAAAGCACAAATTTGCTCACATCATCGTTTGAGGCAGGAAAATCAAGATCTACTCTCATTAAATAAAACAGCTCCTTACTATTTTCAAGTTCTGTGATAATTTCTTTTGCAAATTCCTCGTTTGGTAATCTCGTAATCGGATCGACCCACTCACCTGTCAGCAGCCGATTTATGTATGCCATACAGCGACCTCCCCAGTATTATCAAAATAATGTCATCCTCACATCTCTTATTGAACAATTCTATCACAAATTGACTATTGTGAGAATACACACACTTGTG
>DJGV01000015.1:0-578 GCA_002432805.1 Fervidobacterium sp. UBA5837
TTCACTGTTCCAAAAAGTTTCATGCCAGCTTCTATAGGTACTACCTTTCTCCATGAGTCCATAATTGTTTTGTACAATCTGCTCTTTATCAATCCAAATTTCTCGTACGGTTTATCTTTGTAAAGAGAGTGAATGTAAACCGTAGCATTTGGGAAAAGTGTCGTAGCGTATGCATGGTCCAGATGCAGGTGAGTGAGCAGAATGTCTGTTATATCCTCCAATGCAATATTTCTCTTAGTTAAAGCTTCCTCAAGCAAGTTGAAAGAAACAAAAGTACCAGGGTCTATCAATATCTTGCGTTCTCCATCTTCCAAAAGGCACGCAGTAGAATAAGCCTCTTCTATAACTCTTGGAATCCTTATACTTCCGCCCACATACAAAATCTCCATCCGCATACGAAAATACCTCCTGTCGTTCTTTTCAACGATTATATCATGCTTGTAAAAAACAGAAAAATCAGCCCCGTAAAGAGCTGATTACACATCACAACGATAAATTCAACTACTCAATTTCTTCTTTGTCTTCTTACTTTCATACATCATCTCGTCAGCAGCTTTAAACGCCTCATCGATATTATC
>DJGV01000015.1:673-3965 GCA_002432805.1 Fervidobacterium sp. UBA5837
CCTGTTTGCATTCCCCACATCTTTTCAAATAGATAACAAACTCGTCCCCACCGTATCTATAGACTCGGTCTACACCTTGCTTTACTGCGTAGTTTATCCTCTTCCCAATAATCCTCAACGTCTCGTCACCAATTATGTGTCCATAAGTATCATTAACCATCTTGAAATCATCGAGATCTATAAAAGCTATAACTCCGCCAGCCTTAAAAAGTTCATCCTTATCATCTTCCCACTTTGCACGCGAATACAATCCAGTCAACACATCCAGCGTACCTTCTGCAACTATCTTTGTGATGCTCGTGAAATACTTTAAAAGCCTTTTCAACTCAACGGCCGCTATCTGTGCAACTTTTAGGTACTTTTTCAAAAATCTTTTTCTTTCGAAATAGTCAATGTTAACTATCGCAACGACCTTCTCATTGTACGTTATTTTTATTCCAACCCATACCTTCGTTCCAATTGTAGGTTGTGCCCAGTCGGACCTGTGTTCCGGATAAGTGATGTACGACACACACTTACCGCTGATCAAAGAGATAATATTCTCAGCACGCTTTTCATATATTTCATTGGCAACCCCTACCAAATCTACTTTGTCGTACACCGGATGCCAAAGGTAAAACGTCCACGCCGCATTTTCCGGAGTTAGGAGCAGACTCCATGCATCAGCTTGCATCAACTTGCAAACATAATCGATTGCATTTCTTAACAGGTAAGACTCATCTTTCCCATCTTCAAATGCATCGATCAATATATCATAGAAACAGCTTTTTATAAAATATCTGTACTTCTCAGCGTCGGTGAAATCCATCATATTGGATTCACTCATAACCATCACCTCGCAGAAATGCATCAAACAAACTTGCAGTATCAAAAGACTGCCTATTTCTGCCATTTACATATATACATATATTGACTGCACATATATGAATTTCGTTCGATTCAGCGTTCCACTACTTTATTGCATATTATACCAGATTCCTCGAGCTTTTTTCCCAACGTTCTGTAGTCTTCCAAATGAATAGTTTGAAATCCAAGTTCCTTTGCCACCTCTACGTTCTTTACATTATCATCTATGTACAGTGACTCTTCTGGGTTTATTTCAAACTTGTCGATTAGCAATGTAAATATCTCCTTTTGTGGTTTAACCAAATGATACCAGGCTGATACAACAATGCCATCGAAAAATTTGAAAAAATCATATTTGTTGTATATAATCTCGAAATTCTCCTTATTGAAATTAGACAGGATGTACAGATTATAGCCTGCCTCTTTGAGCAACGGTATTAATTGCGTCGTCTCTTCTATCGGTTCAAGAAAATCAAGTGATTTATGCGAGAGATGCTCGAGTTCCTTCTCCAAATGCGGTAACTCTCTCTTCTTGTGTTTCCAGAATTCAGCTTCCGTAATCGTTCCTCTATCTATCTCCGTCCAGTCTGACGACTCATATATCTTTGAGCAAATTTCCTCTCCAATCTCGTCACCAAATACCGCACATGCATACTCACAAGGATACCATTTAATCAACACACGTCCAACATCGAATACAATATTTCTTATCATCATTCAGCCCTCCATTGCACAAATAATCACTTCTTTACATCTCAATTTTACCACACATTCGATACCTGGACCAACACTTCTAAGAAATTTACTAAAATCTTGACAAATTTGACTCAAAAATGTTTCTGTAGTATAACTTATCAACAATAACATCAGCAAGCCTGTCATAGTCCACGACTACGATGAAATACTCTTCTTCCCTTCCGGATACAGCAGGCCACTGAACTCCATGCGCACGTATGTAAGAGAACTGGTAAGACCAAAATCCATCGTACACCCATCGTTCAAGAAAGTCAGAACGCACGACAAAGACCAATTCAACCACCTCGTTGACCAACTCGCTAGACAAGCTATTCAAGAATAACAAATAACAAAAAAACATCGCCGCCCAATAAGAGGGCGGCGTTTAGTTTTTAAATTCGTCAAACAGTCATAAACTTGAAAAGTATACAAGATTATTTCGTAAGTCTCTCACAGTAAAGTTGTGTGGTACGATAAAGACAATGAAACTCTTGAATGGTATCACTTAGGACAAGATTATCTTATTTCATTAACAAGTTGTTCCAAAACTTCTTTGTACCATCTTTCAAGTTGTTCGTATTTTTGTGCGCCAACTAGTGCGTATTGCTCAGCTGCTACAAGCGTAGGTACACCAGTTATGCCATATGCTTCCGCACGTGATAGATCTTCTCTTACCTCATCGATAATTGTACTTGATCTGTAATCTTCTTCCCATCGTTGTACGTCAAGTCCAATATCTATTGCACATTGCCTGAGTACGTTGTAGTCAGCGATATTTTGTGTTTCGGTAAGATGAGCACGTTGTATTCGATCGAACATATCCCAATGTGCTTGTTGACCTCCTTGCCGTTCTGCAGCTTTGCATGCAACAAGTCCCGGCATTGAGTATGGATAGTCAAATGGCTTGTCTTCCATGAGGTCTGGCCTATCCCTGTGTTCATCATCGTTAAGATTTGCTGCTCTCCAATGATTGAGTATCTCTTCTTTTGCCTTTTCTTTTGAACCGAACATGCGTATCAAAGATTCTGGAGTTGGTGCAAGTGCAAATGCTCTGTGGATTACTCTGATCTCAGGATGTTCTTTTACAAGTCTTCTCATCCTTGGTGATAGCGCATAGCACCATGCGCATAATACATCGTGGAAAAATTCTATTTCTATTACCTGATCTTGAGTATGTTGCATATCCTGCTTCTCTTCCATATTTTCATCCCCTTTTTGGCTGAGCGTTTTAGAAACTATTTTAGTCTTAGTACAACCTAATTATATCACTATATACTAATACTGTCAAAACTTGGATTTAAATTCGATGAATTTGTGTTTAAGTTTTTTCTCTTCAGTCTAAACCAGTGGATCAACACTCTGTCATACTTCTTTTTTGCTTTTTGGATTTATTGTTCAGTTCTTGTATAATGGATGTACGTAATGCTCTATGTACTTATTGGTGATTTGGAGGTGGAGATTATGGGTGAGAAGGTTAGGTATTTGTTTATTGGTGCGCATCCTGATGATATCGATATATGGGCCGGTGGATTTCTATTGAAGCTAAGAAAGAAGGAAGACGTTGATATTACGACCGTTATATTGACCGATGGCACTGCAGGTACCGGTGGTTACGACGTGCGAAAGGCAGAGGCGGAGCGTGCTGCGGAATTTTTGAACGTAGATAACTTTGAATATGTGGGACTTAAAGATGGTACACTTTGCACGATGA
>DJGV01000017.1 GCA_002432805.1 Fervidobacterium sp. UBA5837
CTTACAGTTACACTTCTCTCTCCTATTCCTATTATCCGGGCGTGTGAAAAATGGCGTAGATTTAGTAAAGGTGCTTATATTAGCACGCAGTGTGTGGGAATGTGTAAAATCCGACTTGATGGAAATTCATATGATATCTGGTATAATTGAATGAATAAAGAAGGTGGTGAAGGAATTGTTGAAGAGAATAGTTAATCGTAATCTTAATGATTTTGAGAAGTTTGTGGTATTTGAAAAGGGAACTGAAGCACCTTTTACGGGTGAATACGAAAACCATTTTAAAAAAGGCGTTTATGTGTGTAAGAACTGCGGAATTCCGCTCTATACTTCAAACGATAAGTTTGATTCAGGTTGTGGATGGCCTGCTTTTGATGATGAGATTCCAGGAGCCGTTCTTAGGCAACCTGATAGAGATGGCAGACGTACCGAAATTACTTGTACGTATTGTGGAGCTCACTTAGGACACGTTTTTCACGGGGAAAAAGCGACTCCGAAGAATGTCAGACACTGCGTTAATTCAGTATCATTGAAGTTCATTCCAGAAGGTGAGAAGCCTCAAATCGACAGAATGTTCTTTGCTGGGGGGTGCTTTTGGGGTGTAGAGCATCTCTTCAAGAGTTTGGAAGGAGTTTTCGATACACGCGCAGGCTACATGGGTGGACACCTTTCAAATCCCACATACGAAAAGGTATGCATGGGTTTGACTGGCCATTATGAGACCGTTGAAGTCATATTTGAACCCAAAGTGGTTGATGAAATTGCACTTGTGAGGTATTTCTTCGAAATTCACGATTTCACTCAGGAAAATGGGCAAGGTCCTGACATTGGAGAGCAATACAAGAGCGTTATATTCTACACAAATGAACACCAAAAACAGGTTGCTGAAGAGGTAATATCAGAATTGAAGAAAAAATACGAGGTTGCAACTCAACTGAGAAGAGCTTCTACTTTCTGGATTGCGGAAGAGTACCATCAAGATTATTATGCTAAAACCGGTAAGGCTCCGTACTGTCATTTTAGGAGGAAGATTTTCTAAGCTAACGAAAATCCAAGTTTTTCGGAGAGTAATTCAGCAAGTTGTACGACATCAGCATCGAATTTCATATCTGCATATTTATCAAATGGGGTTTCACCTTTGGTTACGATGACGAATTTTGCGCCATTCCCAATGGCATAGAGTGGCAGCTGTGCTGCTGGATAAACTACGAGCGATGTACCCATGGCAATAAACAAATCACTGTTCTTTGCCCAGTTTTCTGCTTTGCTAAATTCGTTCATTGGAAGCATCTCGCCGAAAAAGACTATGTCTGGTTTCGTCAAACCGCCGCAGGTGCATCTAAAGTTTCGTTCCGTTAGCAAGTTTCGTTCTGCTTCATCGAGTACATTGTATCTCTTCAAACATTTCAAGCAATGCCAAGTTCTTACGGTACCGTGTATTTCTGCAACGTTTGTTGAACCAACTTTCGTGTGAAGACCATCGATATTTTGAGTTATGACGCCTTTTATTTTTCCGACCTCTTCAAGTTTTACAAGAAATTTGTGAGCAGCATTCGGTTGAGCATCTAACATCTCGAATAGTCCTTCCTTGGCAAATTGGTAGAAGCGATCCGGGTTTGAATTAAAGTATTCTATATCGAAGATGCTTTCACCGTATCTTGAATAAAGGCCATTTGGACTTCTGAAGTCTGGAATACCACTCGGTACACTTACACCGGCGCCTGTCAAGACAGTTACGTATTGTGAGTCTTTCAAAATCTGTACAAATTCACCGGTTTGATCTTTCATATTATTCATATTATTCCTCCGATAACCCATTCTAATTTCAAATAGGTTTTAAGAATGCAAGAGTATTCGTTCACTATAGTACAGTTCAGCATAGCATTTCTACATTTTCTTGAATATAGATAATAGATACTCAACGGTATCATCGAACGACATCTTCTCTCTTATTCCTTGGCGCAAGAATGCGTTTATCTCATCTATCAATTGAATAGATTTGTCTATCTTCGGATTTGTTCCCTTTTTGTATGCACCAACATCTATGAGGTCTTTTGCATCGTTGTATGTTGCCATCATATCTCTAAGAGCCCTCGCTGCCTGCATGTGTTCTGGCTTAACGATATCAGTCATGAGCCTACTGATGCTCATCAACACGTCGATTGCAGGAAAATGGTTACTCTCCGCAAGTCTTCTTGACAGCATGATGTGCCCATCAACAATTCCTCTAACGCTATCAGATATCGGTTCATTGAAGTCATCAGCCTCAACGAGTACCGTGTATATACCCGTGATGCTGCCTTTATCTGAATTACCCGCGCGTTCTAAAATCTTAGGTAATTGAGCAAACACACTCGGTGGATATCCTCTAGTTGTTGGTGGCTCACCAATTGCAAGTCCAACTTCTCTTTGTGCCATTGCCCATCGCGTCAAAGAATCGACCATGAGCATCACATTGTATCCCATATCTCTGAAGTATTCGGCAAAAGTAGTTGCAGTGAGTAACGCCTTAATTCGCAACAGAGCTGGTTGGTCAGATGTTGACACAACGACCACAGACCTCCTTAACCCTGCTTCCCCAAGGTCTTTTTCCAAGAACTCTCTGACTTCTCTGCCACGCTCGCCAATCAATCCGATGACATTTATGTCGGCAGTTGTATTTCTTGCAATCATACCAAGTAACGTACTTTTCCCAACACCACTTCCTGCAAATATTCCTATACGTTGCCCTTTTCCAATCGTGAGGAACCCATCTATGGACCTTACTCCCATGGAAAGTGGTTCAAGTATACGGTTTCTTATCAGTGGATTTGGTGCCTCACTGACTATCGGTCTGTACTCTTTCAAACTAAGCCTTTTCCCATCTATTGGTCGCCCCAGTGCATCTAAGACTCTTCCCTTTATCTCCTCTCCAACAGGAATACTGACGGTTCTTCCAGTTTTGATGACCTCGCAACCCTTCTTCAGACCTGTAACATCTTCCAATGGCATAAGTATGGAGAATCCTTCTTTAAATCCAACAACTTCCGCCAACGATTTCTTCTCGCCTACTATGATCTTGCAAAGTTCGCCAAGTGCTGCATCAGGCCCCTTGGACTCTATAGTTAATCCAATGATTTTCTGCACCTCTCCAATGTAATCGTATGGATTCATTTTTCTCAACTTTTCTTCTACACTGTCAAGTAACTTTAGGTTCTGTTCGTATCTCTCCATCCATCTCACAATCCTTCCGTGACATTCCAGGTGTTCATCTATTCTTTTATTCTTTCTTGTTATTTATGTTGAATACCTCGTCAAATATCTCATCTAATAATGTGAGCTGGAACTTTAGTGTTGTGTCGATCGTACCCATATCTGTCTCTGCCACAACGCCATATTCAACACTCGGGTCTGAAATGATTTCAAAGCCTTGTGATTTTATCTTGTTCAAAGTTTCTTCATCTAAAGTTTTCATATCTTCAGGGTTTACTCTAATTTTCACCTTCGTGGCACTTACTAAATGAGAAAGGACTCTTTTCAATTTTCTCTTAGTAACATCTTCATCGATTTGTGTTTCTAAGAACTTTTCGACGAGATTTCTTGAAATAGCTGTAATCTTTTCAGAGTGCTGGTCGAGTAAATTATCCAATGAGGTTTCAAGTGTGTCTAATATACTTTGGAGTTGATTGTTTAAGTCATCTATATTCTTCGTTGCCTCTTGCTCAACTTGTGCAACTAATTCTTCTGCTTTTTGATTAGCCTGAGAAACAATGATGTTGTATTCTTCTTGTGCCTTACGAATGATATCACTCGCTTGCGCCTCTGCCATAGATATTATCTGTTGCGCCTCTGCGTTGGCTTTTGCAACCATTTCTAGTATTTCTTCCTTTGTAATCACAGATTGTTTTTCATCCTCACTTTTCAGTTCTTCATCTTTGTTTTCGATTTTCATTGGAGCGTCTAAGTAAACATATCTTTTCCTTATTAGCAAACTGCTCACTCCTTCTTATGGTACAAGCTACGGCTATGTTAGATTCTAAATGATATTTCCCTGAACTCAGTTGTCTCACTTTTATAAAGAATGTTGGGCACAAGGTGCCCAACATCTCATTTTTGTATTTGATTATGTCGTTCGACTTATGCGCTACGAAAACTACCAACAATATCGCTGGGACCCTTCATATCCTTCAAGTATCTTCAAGATACCGCGCTAACTGTAATAAATCAATACTCCAACTGTTTTATACCTTTTTCGATGATCTCTTTCGTATCTCTTGCAATCATGAGTTCTTCGTTTGTCGGTACGAGCAATACCTTTACTTTTGAATCTGGTGTTGAGATCACTCTTTCTTCACCTTTGATGTTGTTTTTTCCATCATCTATGCATATTCCAAGGTAACCTAAATAATGTTCACAGACTGCCTTTCTTGTAACTGGTGAGTTCTCACCCACACCTGCTGTAAACGCTATTGCATCAACACCATTCATTGCAGCTACGTATGAACCAATGTATTTTGCAATCCTATATTCGTAGATATCAAGTGCCAAGCTACAAACAGGATCTCCGTTTAATGCTCTTTCTTCTATGTCACGCATATCGGAGCTGAATCCATCTGTTAGACCAAGGACTCCACTCTTCTTGTTCAAAATCGTGTATACCTCTTCCGATGTCATTCCTTCTCTTTCCATGAGAAATGTCACGATTGATGGGTCTAAATCTCCAGAACGAGTCCCCATGACGAGACCTTCGAGTGGTGTGAAACCCATCGATGTATCGATACTGCGTCCATTCATGATAGCAGCAATCGACGAACCATTACCAAGATGGACAGTTATTATCTTTGATTTGTTATAATCGATTCCTAGTATTTCAGCGGTTCTTTTCGAGACGTATCTATGGCTTGTGCCGTGGAATCCATATCTTCTGATTTTATACTTTCTGTAGTATTCGTATGGTATTGCGTAAAGGTATGCCTTTGCGGGCATTTTGGAATGGAATGCAGTATCAAAGACAGCAACATTCGGAACACCTGGCAAAAGTTTCATCATCGCTTTTATTCCCATTATGTTCGGTGGATTGTGAAGTGGAGCAAGGTAGGAGTATTCTTCGATAGCACTCATTACCTCTTCGTCTATAAGCACCGAGCCAGAAAATTTCTCACCACCGTGAACAACTCTGTGACCTACTGCATTTATCTCTTTTAGGTCCTTTACTCCGCCAACTTTCTCGTCAGCAACCAATTCGAGCACGTATTTCAAGGCCTCTTCGTGATCTTTCATGGGTTTCTCAACTACGGCCTTTTGGCCTTCTTTTTTATGGACGATCTTGCTCCCGGGTATACCTATTCTCTCTGCCAAACCTTTACACAAGACTTGTTCCGTATCCATGTCAAGAAATTGGTACTTTATCGATGAACTACCACAGTTGACTACCAAAACTCGCACTTCAACCCCCTCCTAATCTGCAATCGATTCTTTCTATTTTTCAACACTCTCTGCTTTTGATTATTTATTCATTATGCTTTTCTTGCAGCTCCAAGGAATTCAAGTCTGTTCATAACGACTTCCTTTACCAATTTCTTTCCAGCACCAAGATAATGTCTTGGATCGAATTCTTTTGGATTTTCTTTGAGGAACTTTCTCATACCTGCAATAAATGCAATTCTCAGGTCTGTATCGGTATTGACCTTGTTTATGCCAAGTGTGACACACTGTTTGATTTCTTCTTCCGGAACACCCTTTGCTCCACCAAGGTCTGTACCATATTCTTCAGCAAGTTTTACATATTCAGGCAGTACACTTGATGCACCGTGCAATACTAGCGGTATCTTAGTGAGTTCTTTAACTCTTCTGAGACGGTCGAAATCGAGTTTTGCCTCACCTTTGAATTTGAATGCGCCGTGGCTTGTTCCAATTGCAGGGGCTAAGAAATCAACGCCTGTACCATCGACAAAAGCCTTTGCTTGGTCAGGATTGACGAGGACAGACTCTTCTGCAGAAACATTGTCTTCTATTCCTGCTAATTGACCGAGCTCGGCTTCAACAGAAATACCTGCTGCGTGTGCAATCTTAACTATCTCTTTTGTCTTTTCCAGGTTTTCTTCAAACGGCTCTTCGGAAGCATCGATCATTACCGAAGAGTATCCTGCCTTTATCGCTGCTATTATATACTCGAAGTGCTTACCATGGTCAAGGTGTAAAGCTATTGGTATATCGACACTACCCGCAAATAATCTTACCAGTTGAACAAAATATTGTGCGCCTTTAAGTACATCACCATTTCCTGCATACTTTATTGCGCCCTCACTTGTTTCAATGATTACTGGTGCCTTCTTTTCAACTGCACCATCTAAAATAGCATGGAAAAACTCCATGTTGTTGATGTTGAATGCTGGAACTGCATAGTACTCTTTACTTGCCTTTTCAAGAATGTCTTTTGTATTTACGTACATACTTTCAACCTCCCATGTTTTTAATGTTGAGATACATTTTCCCTCACAGTTTAATTATACCATATTATATTAGCCTTTTGAACGAAACAAGTAAATTAATGCACCTCATCGTGCACTTTATTCGTTGGCTATCTTATACAACTCACGTTTTTTGAATGCTTCATATTCCAAATCATGGAGTTTTTCCAACTTTGACTCTATTTCCCTAACCTCGTTTATGTCTGACTTCGTCGCAGGTCTCTTCGGCGCAAACGCAGTACAACTGTCTATGTAAGGCTGTATGGAGATATCAAACGTTCCCAACTCTTTTGCCTTTTTTGTTGTCTCTATCTTATCAAATCCGACTAGCGGTCTTAAGACCATCAGTGTGCTTGCATCTTCTATCGTAGTCATATTTGTCAAAGTCTGGCTTGCTACTTGTCCCAACGTCTCACCGGTAATGAGTGCTTTTGCCTTATTTCTTCGTGCTATCATATTCGCTATTCTCATCATAGACCTTCTCTGCAAGATGAGAGAATACTCATCCGGTGCGTTGTCTTTTATGTACATCTGTATATCCGTTAATGGCACAATCCACATTTTCAGTGGGTTAGGAAGATATCTTGATAAGACCTTCCCGAGGTCTAAAATCTTCTGTACGGACTTTTCGGTTGTCATTGGTGGACTGAGAAACGAAAGTGTCTGTATTTCAAGGCCACGCTTCATACCGTACCATCCGGCAACTGGACTGTCTATACCGCCACTCAACAACAACATTGCTCTACCCGAAACTCCAACTGGCAGACCGCCTGAGAGGGTCTTCTTCCCACAAAAAACGAAGATCTCTTTTTCTCTGACATCTATACCAATTTCGAAATCAGGGTTGTGAACATCTACCTTTAGATTTGCTATGTTCTCAAAGACGTATCCACCAATTTCTCTATTCAGCTCCATACTGTTGATTGGAAATTCTTTGAATCCACGTTGAGCCGCTACCTTGAACGATTTTGCACCGTCTGCCACCTCATTTTCAGCAAGCTTTAGTGCAACATCCTTTACCTGCTCCAAATCGTGAGGTAGTGCATAGCCCAAACTATAATTCTGAATGCCCAAGACATATCTCAGTCGTTCTTCAAGTGCATTTGGATCGTTTCGACCTATCCTTACGATAATTCTGCCATATCTCTTGTTTACAGCTGCCGGTTTAACTATGGTTATTATGTTATCTATAAGTCGCTTTTCAAAGAACTCTCTGTTCTTACCCTTTAGTCCTATTTCTGAATACCTCACTACAAAGACTCGTTCCACAAAAAATACCTCCGATTCTTAGTTTTTCTATATTGCTCAAAATCAGCCATTTTCTATAATCTGTATAATTTGTACGAATGATTATATCATACGCCCTCAGAGGACGCATTTTGTATGTGGCTTCTACAAATTCATTTTCTCTCGTACAATCCAACAATCTCTCCTTGAGCCAATATGTGACCTTTCATTGCCTTTTCAAGATCAGCCTTTTTTACATTCCCTTTGATATCCAAAGTTGTGTCGAGAGCATAGACTTTGAAATGATAATGGTGCGCACCATGTCCTCTTGGAGGACATGGACCATCGTATCCAACTTTACCAAAATCGTTGTATCCTTGCCGTGTACCATCAGCTAATTTATCCACTTTTTTAAAATTCTCAGCTACAACAAGTTTCGTGCCTTTAACTGGCAGATTCCACAATACCCAGTGGACGAATGTACCAACCGGTGCATCAGGATCATCGCATATGATGGCTATTGCTTTGGCATTTGCAGGGATATCTGTGATAACAAGTTCAGGGCTAATGTCTTCTCCCTCACAGGTGTATTTCTTGGGTATAAAGTCACCGTTTTTAAATGAACTTGTTACGTTTAAACTATCCACCTTGCTCGCCTCCTTTGTCGCACTTGAGGAAGTTGCTGCTGAAAAGAAAATCGAGAGTATCGTTAAAGTTACGATGCTTAATGTAACTATGTATGTAGAACGTTTTTTCATCTTGGGTTTGAACATGTTATCACCCCCAAAATACTGATGTACACAAAATCATTCAAATTTTTGATCTACTTATTTCTTATTATATCACTAGTGGTATAATTTATTATGCTAGTTTACAACAATTAAAATGTGAAAAGTTGGTGAAAATATATGACAGAAGGAAGAGTTGAAAGGAAAGTTATCGTTATTAGCGGTGGAGCAAATAATATAGGTAAAGGAGTGGCACTGAAATTTCTTAACAGTGGGTGGCAAGTTGGAATAATTGATCACGACAAGAAAGGCTTGGATAACTTTCCACAGAAAGAAAATGGGAATGTGTTTTTGTACGTTGGAGATGTTTCAGATGAGTATGCTATGGCAGAGTTCTACATAGAATTGAAGGAACGATTTGGTAGGTTAGATGCGATTGTAAACAATGCAGCTATTGGGCAATTCAAAAACTTTCTGGATTTAAGCGTTGGAGAATGGAAGCGTGCAATTGATGTGAATTTGACTGGCTATTTTCTGATGGCAAGGTTTGGTGTTCCATTGATGCTGGAAAATCCCGGAAAAGGTGCAATAGTGAATATCTCATCAACAAGGGCACTCATGTCGGAGCCAGGCAATGAGGCATATAGCGCCTCAAAGGCTGGCATCTTAGGACTCACGCATGCGCTTGCAAATTCGTTGGGTCCAAGTGTCCGCGTTAACGCAATTTGTCCTGGTTGGATACTGCACGAAAATGAACAAGTCACTGAACAAGACCATAAACAGCATCTAACTGGAAGAGCTGGAGTGGTAGAAGATATCGCCAATTTAATAGAGTTCTTGATTGACGATGAAAAGAGTGGATTCATAACTGGACAATACTTTGTGGTCGATGGTGGGATGACAAAGAAAATGATCTACATATAACATGTGATGTGTATACTATAAGTCAAACGCTAATCTATTAAAGCCAAGAAGGAGGACGCTGCCGTGCCAAACGCACTTTCGAAATTTCTGGATAAAGTTTACGAGTACAAGTTCACAATAATCTCATTGCTGTTATTGATCTTGTCGTTGGTAATAATAGTAGATAATGCACGGATCGAAACCCGCATAGAGACCTTCCTACCAGGATACAAACCGGGAATACCCATTTCGGAAATAGACAATCCTGCGCTTCAAAATGAAATGAAGATGAGTTCCAAATTTGGAGAGCTAACAAATGTGAGTGTTATATACAAATCACCTGTACCACTCGACACTCCAGGTGCATTGTCAGGTTTGAAGACTCTTCAAGAAAAGATCGAAAAGATGGAAAATGTAGAAATGGTAATATCCGTACTGAACTATCCCGGTACAAGCGTACACATCGTTGATGATGCTATAGATTTTGAGGATCTACCTTCGAATCTAAAGACATTTGTCTCCAATGACAAAGATTATGCGATGTTATTGACCGTTTTGAATGCAAATGCAAAAAGCGAAAATGAAGTAGAAGCTGCTGTAAGGAAGATAACGAACAGTTTGAAGGGCGAACCAGTGATAGTAATGTCTGAAGCTTCCGTAAATAACATGCTTTTCGATGAGTTACAGCGTTCAATGTACTTTTATCCAATAGTGATGTTCTTAGTCATATTCATCATATTCTACTATCAGACTCGAAGCGTTAGAGCTGCACTCATATCGCTTTTCATTCCTTTATTAGCTTCATTGTTTACACTTGGTATTCTTTTCTCACTCAATGGTGTACTAAATATGCTCACTGCAATGATTCCATCCTTTCTCATAGTCATAGGCTCGGCTTATCCACTACATTACTACAACTCGTTGTTCAGAGATGACGATGCAAAAAGGGAAATCTACAAACCCATATTCCTCTCAATGTTAACAACTGCTGTCGGATTTGGTTCTTTTGTGTTTGTTACAATCCCCGCATTCAGAGAATTTGGTATATATGTCCCCATAGGCTTATTTCTTGATTTTGTTTTAACCTTGACAGTTGGTGGTGAGCTCCTCAAACAAGCAAGCAGGAAATCCAAAAACAAACCAAGAGACCTTGGTATTCATTTCATAGGAAAGAAAGCTACTTGGGTAATTATCGTGATAATAGTCGCTGCATTGGTTTCATCACCATTTTTGATTTCAAAGATCAAGATTGGTCTTACAAGCACGGACTATTTCTCAAAGAACTCAGATATAAATGTCGGATACAAATTGCTGGAGGAGAAATTTGAACTACGCGATAGCATATACGTAGTTTTGGAAAAGCCTGCAGGAGTATTCTTACCTGGTGACAATGCGAACATAGAGAAGATAATTGCTGATCTATCAAATTCAGAGTATATAACTAATGTGGACTTTCCAACCGACGTGCCAGTCACATTACTTACGCTTGCAGCTAGGAGTCAACCGTTACTTAGAAACTACATAGCAGACGCTAAGACGATAAGGCTTACAGTCAATCTTACAAAGTCTGGCAGCGATCATCTTGAAGAAGTCACACAATTGATAGAAAGTGCGTTGAACGATTTGCCATATAACTACTTCTTAGCAGGTACCCCTTTCATTTGGAAGGCAGTGAACGATACCATCTTGATAAACCAACTTCAAAGTCTCTTTACCGCACTGATAATAGTATTCATAACGATATGGATCGTCTTTAGAAATATTTCAGAAACTCTTAAATTAGCTAGTCCTGTGATAATAGCTACCGTGATGAACTTTGTATACATGGTGATATTTGGCATGAAATTGGAGATTTCAACTGCCATAACTTCAGGTATAATCATAGGGCTTGCGATAGATTACTCCATACACATCGGTCATGAGTACGATAGGACGAGAGACACACTGCTTACGGTAAAAAATGTTGGCCCTTCGATCATTGGTAATGCGCTTGGGATAATCGGCGGATTCATGACGATGCTTATCGGTGGACAGCTTGTACTCTTCAAGAGAGTGGCCATTCTCGTTTCCTTGGGCATTGCAACGGCAACTTTGCTTACATTAACTGTCTTACCATTCATGTTGATGGCGGGTAAGAAATCAAAAGAGAAAAAAAGGAAAAATGAATGATAAATCAGTATGGGGAGGAATAGTTTGTGCGGAAAATAAGATTGGGATTGTCACAGATCAATACGACAGTTGGTGATATTGATGGAAACGTACGCCGAATAATTGAGCAAATTGAAAGAGCAGTTAAAACAGGAGTGGATGTACTTGCCTTTCCGGAATTGACAATAACGGGATATCCACCCGAAGACTTGCTCTTCAAACCACATTTCCTACAGAGAAATATCGAAGCGCTTAGCACCATTGCATCGCACGTGCCAGATAATCTGATGGCTGTCGTCGGGTTTGTCGATGAAGAAGGTGACATATACAACGGTGCAGCCGTTCTTCACGATGGAAAAGTTGTGGGAAAGTACCACAAAAATTATCTACCAAACTATGGTGTTTTCGATGAGATGAGATATTTCCAGCACGGTGATAAGGCGCTTGTTGTTTCGCTCAAGAGTATGAAGATCGGTATCACGATATGTGAAGACATCTGGTATCCGGGTGGTCCTGCCAGAACGGAGGCACTCGTCGGAGACGCTGAAATTATAATCAACATATCCGCATCGCCCTATTACATGGGGAAATTGTCTTGGAGAGAACGTATGCTATCCGTTAGAGCAAACGATAACTTAGCTGCCGTTGCGTACGTTAATTGTGTAGGCGGTCAAGACGAACTGGCATTTGATGGTGCAAGTTTGGTTATAAAGGAGAATGGGGAAGTAGTAGCCAGAGCAAAGCAATTTGAGGAAGATTTTCTAATTGCCGATATTGATTTAGTTAGCATAGATAAGGCAAGGCTCAGAGATCCGCGGCGACGACAAGATAAACACAACCTCGATGAGAGGACGATAAATGAGCTTGAAGTGCTAGATATAGATTTCAACTATACTGAGCACAAGCCAAGGATCGATCAAAGAATAGAAAGAGCATTGCCGAAGGCTGCAGAGGTGTACCATGCACTTGTACTGAATACGAGAGATTATATCACCAAAAATGGAATGAAGAAAGCGGTCATCGGACTTAGTGGTGGAATGGATAGCTCTCTTGTTGCATGTATAGCTGTTGATGCACTTGGGAAAGATAACGTAATTGGTGTTTCGATGCCTGGTCCATTTTCTTCCGAACATAGTAAGGAAGATGCAAGACTTCTATCGGAAAACCTTGGCATAAAATATTTGACGATTCCGATACTGGATGTGTACGAGAAATATCTGGACACGTTCAAGCCGATCTTTGGTGAATTGCCATTTGACACAACCGAAGAAAACTTGCAAGCGCGAATCCGTGGTGTGATACTTATGGCTTTATCGAACAAATTCGGCTGGATCGTACTTACAACTGGCAACAAAAGTGAGAGTAGTACTGGTTATTCAACACTTTACGGAGACACTGCAGGTGGGTATGCAGTAATCAAGGATGTTTACAAGACATTGGTGTACGAACTTGCAGAGTACGTAAATGAGAAAGCAGGTAAAGAGATAATACCAAGAAGGGTCTTTGAAAAGGCACCGAGCGCTGAATTGAGAGAAAATCAAACTGACCAGGATAAACTACCACCTTATCCTGTATTGGATGAGATATTACGCATGTACGTAGAGGAAGATTACAGCGTGCAAGACATCATCGCAGAAGGCTTCGATGAAGAGACAGTGAAAAGAGTAGCTTGGATGGTCGATGTGAACGAATATAAACGCAGACAAACACCACCTGGTCCGAAGATTACACCAAGGGCATTCGGAAAAGACAGACGGCTACCAATAACGAACGCATTCAAAGAGTGGAAAAAGAGCTAGTCACAACTTAAAGTCAATATCCATATCAAATTTCTCAACGTCCGTGGCAGCTCTTATCAGTACGTCAACGTACGGCTGCCACATCTTTACTACATAAGCCCTTGTATAGCCTTGTGGATCACACCTTTCATTGGCCTTCGGTACAAGCATTCTGCAACTTTCCGGCCTGTTTTTGAAAGAAAGCTTACAGCCAGTCGGTGTGAGAAAAGTACATTCCCCCGTATATCTGTGGTCAAAAATGCTCGATTCGAATCCTTTTACCACAGGTCTAATGAAGTAATGTTCCTTTTCTTGGTCTATCCAATCGACAGTCCATTTACCAGATTTCAGTGCACTGTACAATTCATCGTACATGCGTTGTCTATCCGGCGCTCCAAAATCATCAGGCGTTGCGGGACCAGGATAAGATTTGCAACATTTTCCACCGCATTGTTTACATATATCCAAATTTTCAACACCGATTTTTCCATTAATTATTTCCTTCATTTAAGGACCTCCTAAATACCTTCAAAGTAGCTCCAACGATTTACATTGAACAAATGACAGTGTATACTTTATTAGAATAATTCAATAACTGACTTGGGAGATGGAAAAATGTCCGGACAAACACCCAACATATTTGTTCCCGATAAAACAGATTACATGCCTGAAAAAAAACTATTTCTTGCAAGGGCAGGTATCAGATACACTGAGGCAATAAACGATGAGAATATTATGAAAGATGTCAATGAAATCTATCTCTTGGGCCTTGAATGTGCAAGACCAAAGTTATTCTGGCGGACATTTCAAAGGGTTGAATTGCCAGATTATTCCATACCCTCGCAATTTGTGAAATACAACAGATTTCTCATATTTGTCTCTACACTTTGGAAAGAGATCGACCAAAAAATAGAAGAACTTAGCAATTTTTCGGTCTATCTGAGTTTCCTACTCGATTCATGGGCATCGGAATCACTTGAAAAACTCAACGACACTTTTGAAGAAAAATTCAAGAAAGAAAATGGCGAAGCACTCTCGATGAGATTTTCACCTGGCTATGGTGATTTAGATGTTCGAACGAACAAAAAATACGTTGAGTTACTCAATTTAGATAGTGAGATAACGGTACTAGATTCAGGTATCATGATTCCACGAAAAACCACAACTTGCATAGCTGGTATCGTTGAATAATCGGTCACTTATGCATTAATCGTTATACATCAGACTCTTCTATAACACCACACTCGGGACAGCCATTGTATTCAAATTGTATCGTTACGTGTGAGATGCTAAATGACTTGAGTTGATCTTTGACCTTACTTTCTATATTCATCGTCTCGCTCACCGGCAAATCTTCTTTGAGATTTATGTGTGCTTCAAAGAAAACAGTATTTTCATCCAGACTCCAAATGTGCACGTGATGTACATCTTGCACCTCATCGATTTTTCTCAGTTGCTCAACTATCGTGTTCACTTCGGCAACCTCAGGTGCCGATTGCATGAGAATGTTAATAGACTTGATTAGTATTTCAAAACTCTCTTTTATCACATAAGCAGCTATGAAAACTGTGAGTAATGGGTCAATCCAATTCAAATTTGAAAAGCTCATTATCACTGCGCCAAGTATGACTACGACAGAAGAGAGTGCATCTGTAAACATGTGCAGGTATGCTGACCTTACGTTCATATCTTTCCCAGACCATTTTCTGAGCAGATACATGCTCAACAGATTGGCAGCCAATCCGATCGAGCCAACCCAGATAACCGTTATACTACCAACTCTTAGTGGATTGGCAAACCTTTCGATAGCTTCTTTGATGAGGAAACCACCGATCACTAGCAGTGTGAGAGAATTAATAAATGCTGCAAGAATGGTGGAACGTTTGTATCCAAAGGTCTTTTTCTCAGAAGGTTCTCTCAAAGATATCTTGTGTGCAAAATATGTGACAACGATCGACATTGCATCACTAAAATTGTGAAGTGAATCAGAAATCAAAGATAAACTACCTGCTATCAATCCACCGATCAACTCGGCAGCTGTGATGCCAAAATTCAGCAATACCACGTACAGTAATCTAATACCGCTTATTTCAGAATCGACTAACGTACCATCGTTGTGAAAATGTCCATGATGGTCATGCTGCTGGTGTACATTTTCATTTTCTCTCTGTGTTCTATTCCTTCCGTTCATCTTCTACCCTCCAAATTAAACAATCGATGTCGAATTGCAAATTTATACTGCAGAGCTTTATTGTCAAGTCAATTATATATTCTTGTGTACTCTTGTCAACAATGATAGTATGCACCTCGAATACCTTTGGCAAGGATGAGCTTGACAATTATCACATTCAATTTTGGTATGTTGTATTTCAGAAACTACGTTGGTATACTCGATTGCTCCCGCCGCAGGAAGTTACTTCCGCTACCAGAACTGGTATAATACATATAGTGAAAATGAGGGAGTGTTAGAAATGCTGTTCTCACTTGCACCAAAGTTAAGAAAGAATGATCTATTTGACAGGGGCCGAGAACTTTCTACCTTGAGAAGTACTTTGCAAATGTATCCTCTCACATTGGTAACTGGACTGAGAAGAGTTGGAAAGTCATTTTTGATAAGGGTGTTCCTGAATGAAAGCAATTTCATCCGTATCACCATGTTCAATGAAGTTGTGAAAGTGGAAGATAACTTCTTCGTTGTGTGCTTTGACGAGGCACAGTATTTCAGATTCTATGGTTCGATGGGGTAACGATTTACTTGCTTTCCTATCTTACATCTACGATCATTTGACTAAATTTGGCTTGAAATACTTGGAAACAAGGGATAAAGAGATGACTTTAAAAGAGGTTTACTCTTTGATGGAGGGACTTTTCAAAAAAGAGATGAACGAACTTGAAAAGAGGAGTTCTCGATATACTATAATACTAAAGCTCGTTGCACAGGGGATAAACAGTTGGACGATGTTAAAGAACTACTTTCTCGCCAAGGGTGATACGATAAATGATTCAAGACTCTCTGAGCTTTTAAAAGCTCTTGAGGAGATATCACTTATCGAAAAGACGCAAAGTGGATACAGAATACTTGACCCAGTATTTGAGAAAATTCAGAAGGGTCAATCAACCCTATAATGTGTACTTACAGTCACTTACGATTGCTAATGTGCTAAGTTGTTCATCGTAATCTGTAACATGTATTCAAAATCGTTAGAAAATCTGAATAGAACGTTCTTACCGTTTATTTCGATCTACAATAAATAGTTCGCTATACGTCCTATTGATATTCGCCTATATTCCTTTTTAGTGGGTTCAGAATGTGAATATCTAGCCATATCTACGGCAAACTTAACTTTCAAAAATTATTTTATGGTCTATAATTGTAAGAAATGTATTCTAACTTACTTTAGCTTCTTTGGGGAGTCTTCAAGTAAGATCTATCGATGCAACTGCAAAAAGAGGAGCTGGAAAAATGGACAAAACTGTGCTTAAATTCGGTGGTTCAAATCTAAGACTGCGGAGTGATCTTTCAACGATACTACAAGTAGTCAGAATGTACAATGAGCCACTTGTCATAGTTGTTTCTGCGCTAAATGGAGTTACAAATTTGCTGATTAATGCTGTGAAGAATATAGGAACGCTCGATGTAGATGGTTTTCTATCCCATCTCTATTCCATGTATTGTGAGTTCCTTGGTGAAGAATTTGCTCCACTAAAGGAGAGAGTGTATCAAATACGAAATATGCTCATTGGCACACAATTGATAGGAGAGGTACCTGATTTTGTCCACGACTACGTTGTAAGTCACGGTGAGAGATGCTCTTCTCTTTTGTTGAAACAGTATTTGAACAAAATGGGTCTGAATTTCGAAGAAGCACTGCCTGAACAATTTGGACTTGTAACGGATGGTAAATTCAATGGTGCTTCTGTAGATTTGACCACCAGTGAGAAGAATTTAAAGGAATATTTCAAGAAAGATAGAAACTACGTGGTCCCAGGTTTTTATGGCATGTATGAAAACAAAGTCACAATACTCGGGCGTGGTGGAAGTGATTACTCTGCAACTTGCATTGCGTATTGCATTGATGCAAAGAGGGTTGACTTGTACAAAGACGTTTCCGGATTCATGACAAGCGATCCAAAAATTGTAACTGGCGTCAAATCGGTTGAAAAGCTAAACTACGATGAAGCAGCCGAGTTGTCATATTTCGGTGCAAAGATATTGCACCATGCAGCTGTAGACCCTGTAAGAAAGAAGAAGATACCACTCTATGTGTACAACATAAATTCATTCACTTCTATCGAAAATCCAGATACGATAATCTCTTCAGATGCGTTCGTAACGGAATCTATCGTGAAGAGTATTTCGTTCACAGATGATGTGGCTATCATCCAATTCAAAGGGTCCAATGTCGGGCGTGTTCCAGGAATTTTGGGATTTATTGCCTCAACACTTGGGAACGAAGGTGTAAACATAAAATCTGTAGTAACTGCACAGACAAGTATAAACGTGCTCATCTCTAGCCACGATGTGGAGCGCAGTCAACGAATAACGTCGCGAATGAAAATCGCTGAAGTTGAGGACATTTGCTACAAGACAGGTATTTCATTGATTGCAGCCGTTGGAGATGGCATCTTGAAAAGGCATGGCGTAGCTGCGCGAATCTTTTCCGCTGTCTCAAAACAGTGTGTTAATGTAGAAATGATTTCTGCAGGTGCGTCTGATGTAACAACATATTTCATAGTCAATAGTGAAGATAGAGAAAAAGCTTTGAAGGCCATACACGGGGAATTTTTTGGGGGTGACGTATTTGAAAGACATTGAGGAGATCAACGAGAAGATCAAGCGTGGTGATGCGGTTATCTTGACTGCTGAAGAGGTAGTTAAGATGGCTAAAGAGTCGAGTGTGAGAGAGGTAGCACAAAAGGTAGATGTTGTGACAACGGCTACCTTTGCACCCATGTGCTCAAGCGGTGCATTTATAAATTTCGGACATACTACCCCACCCATGCGTATGGAGAAGATAGAGTTATCCGGAGTTGAGGTATATGGTGGTCTTGCTGCAGCCGATGGATACATAGGTGCCACTCAAGAATCAAAAGATGATAAGACGTTTGGCGGTGCACATCTGATAGAATCATTGATAAGAGGTGAAGACCTCTATTTAAAGGTCTTTGGAAAGGGCACCGATTGTTACCCAAGAAAAGAGTTTGAAGGTTATGTAAATAGAGACATGATCAACGATTTTTTTCTTTTTAATCCAAGGAATGCTTACCAAAATTATGCTGCTGCAACAAATGGTTCTGAGGGAATCATATATACGTACATGGGTAAGTTGTTGCCACATTTCGGTAATGTGACTTATTCTACTTCCGGGGAGTTGAGTCCGCTCTTAAAAGACCCCCATCTCTTAACCATTGGACTTGGAACGAGAATATTTCTGTGTGGCGGAGTGGGATACGTCGTATGGCCCGGGACTCAATTCAAAAACGATGTGAAGACGAACAAACACGGCATACCAGTCAATGGTTCAAGAACGTTGGCAGTTGTAGGCAATGCAAAGAAAATGAATCCACGATACATAAGGGCTGCCTATTTTAAAAATTACGGTGTGACGATCTTTATTGGAATCGGTGTACCGATTCCTGTACTTGATGAAGAAATCGCATACTACGTCTCACGCAGTAACGAAGATATTGAGACTGAACTTGAAGACTACGGCAGATGGGATAAGCCCGTAATTGGCCGTTACAGTTATGCACAGCTTAGATCAGGTTGGATTGAGCTAGATGGTGAGAAGGTAAAGACATCTTCCCTTTCAAGTTTGACGATGGCACGAGAAATTGCAAGCGAGTTGAAAGATTGGATCGAAGGCGGCAGTTTCTTGCTCACTAAACCTGTTGAATTGTTTAATGAAAAGCGGTCTGTCAAAAAACTGGCTAAGAAGTTGGAGAAGAGTGAGTATAGTACAAAAACTAGTGAGTTGCTCTGTGTTAACTGTGGAGCGTGCATAAGTTTGTGCGGTTCGGATGCACTCACGTTTGTCGATGGCAAATTTGGATTTGATAAGGAAAAGTGTACGTTATGCGGTCTATGTTCTGATGCTTGTCCAGTGGGGGTGAAGCTGCCTCCAAATGCTTGAGACGGATCGCTTCTACAGGAATTGGCACAATGGTAGATTCACAGGATTTACAATAAGATATAAGGAAACAGACCTCTGGATCGGTGTGGACATCTTCAATAGAAACATGTTAGAAGATACTTATGCTCTTGTTGTCAAATTACGAGAAGAAATTGAATTAACCATAGACAGAAATCCAGCTTTCTTAACTTCATTTGAACCTCTCAATCTCAACGATGACATAAATAGACCAGAAGTTATTAGGCAGATGCTATTTGCTTCTACTGTTGCATCTGTGGGACCGATGGCGGCAGTAGCCGGTGCAATTGCACAAGAAGTAGGGAAGTTCTTGTTAGACAAATTTCATTGCAAAGAGGTCATCGTTGAAAATGGTGGTGATATATTCATCGAGAATACTGAGCCGATAACAACTGCCATATATGCTGGTAACTCCCCACTATCTGGCAAAATCGGATTGGAAATACCGCCCGGAATGCACGGTGTATGCACATCCTCCGGTACAGTTGGACATTCATTTAGCTTTGGAAAGGCAGATGCTGTAACTATTGTATGCGATTCGGCAAGTATCTCGGATGCATTTGCAACAGCTTATTGTAACAAGGTAAATGGTGAGGAAGATATAGAAGAAGTTTTGAAATCTGGTTTAAACGAGTATGTTCAGACAATTGTCATCGTCTACAAGGATAAACTTGGCATTGCAGGAAAACACAAGATAAAGTTGATAGAAGAGTCAAGTAGTTAAGTGTGGAAAGAGGTGACTGTGTGAAAGTAATTGATAAGATAAACGAAGGACAAGTCTTGTCTATAGAGATTCTACCGCCAAATAGAGGACAAGATATCGAAGAGATATACTCTGCTTTAGACCAACTGATGCAATATCCGATAAATTTCATCAACGTCACAAGACATGCACCAGAAATGACGTATGTAGAATTGAACGAACGAATTGTAAAGGTGCCAAAAGTCAAAAGGCCCGGTACAGTGGGAATAACTGCTGCTTTGATGAGACGTTACAACGTCGATGTTGTTCCACACGTGCTTTGTTATGGAATGAATAAGTATCAAATAGAAGATATGCTCATAGATTTGAATCTAATTGGTGTGGAAAATCTATTTGTCATACGCGGCGAGTACGAGAATCAATCTGCAGAGGTTGAAAAGGAAAGTTATCGGCATGCAAGTGAACTGGTAAAGCAGATTTCCAACATGAACAAGTGTGAGTACCTGTACCCATGCGAGAATGCACATCCTACGAATTTTTGTATAGGAGTTGCAGGCTATCCGGAAAAGCATTTCGAATCCCCTAATTTGGAAGAAGATATGAGACATCTCAAAGAAAAGGTAGATATGGGCGCACATTACATCATCACCCAAATGGTCTTCGATGTCAATGTCTACAAAAGGTTTGTCGAGATGGCACGTGCACTTTCTATCAACGTACCCATAATTCCTGGAATAAAGCCGATTGTGAGTTTGAAATCTATCTACAGCATACCAAGAAAGTTCTTCGTCAATATACCAGAACCGTTTGTTCATGAGATGCAGGAAGCTAAGACGGAGAAAGAGGAATTTCACATAGGAGTGGATTATACGGCAAAACTTGTAGAAGAGCTGCTCAATTATGGTGCACCGGGTATCCATGTCTTTACCATGGGTAGAGGCCAATCAACCAAGGCAGTATTTGAGAGAGTTTTTGGAAAATAAAAAAATCAATGTGGGGAGAGATGACTTTGGATAGAAAACTCTTTTCTAAGCTCGTAAATGAAAGAATACTATTTATCGATGGCGCATATGGTACAGAATTCTTCAAACGTGGTATCACCAAAGGTAGTGCACCGGTAGAATTGCTCAATGTGACCAATCCAGATGCGGTAATCCAACTGCAAGATGAATACGTCAAAGCGGGCGTAGACTTCTTACTAACTAACACGTTCAGTGCAAATCGTCACAAACTACGCAAGTTGAACTGCGAAGATTCTTTCCGCGACATAAATATCAATGCAGTAAAAATAGCTAAAAAAGCAGCCAATAAGGCAAGAGAGTACATTGGTAAAGAGGTGTACGTACTTGGTGATATATCGTCAGTTGGCGAGATGGTTGTACCTTTTGGAGAACTCGATTCCACATACGTGTACAATGTCTTCAAAGAGCAGGCACAATTGTTGTACGATGGAGGTGTCGATGGATTCATAATAGAAACAATGAGTGATATAAAGGAACTGAAACTCGCTTATCTTGCGGTGCGCGACGTAACTCAAGACCTTCCATTACTCGTTAGCATGACATTTGAAGAAAACGGTGTTTCTGTGACTGGTACAAGCTTAGAGATTTACGCATCACTCTTCAACGACTTGGATATCGACGCCATTGGTATGAACTGCACACTGACAGCTGAACTGATGGTACCACTCGCAAGGAAACTCGCACTCTTCTCGAAAAAGCCTATTTTCACAGAGCCCAATGCAGGTAAACCAACTCTAACCGCTGGAGAAAGACTGGTGTACAAAACTAGCCCTGAAGAGTTTACAGTGCACATAGAAGACCATGTCCAAGTTGGGGTAAACATTGTCGGAGGCTGCTGTGGTACAGGTCCAGAACACATAAATTACATGACAAAACACCTAAAGGACAAAAGACCTGTAAAGAGAAATGTCGAAAAATTGGATGTTATTTCGAATAGAACGTACATGGTTAATATCTCGCCATTTTTGATCGTTGGTGAACGAATAAATGCCTCTGGGAAAAAGAAATTTCAAGAAAAGATACGAAATTTCGATTTTGAGAATGTCTTGAAATTAGCAAGAGAACAGGAAAATGAGGGCGCACAAGTTTTGGACGTCAATCTTGGCAACGAGACTTTCCTGAGTAAAGAACATTTCAGAAAAGTGATGGTTGAACTCGATAGGACAGTGAGTATTCCATTGTCTTTGGATATACAGAGTGAGGAATTTTTGGAAACGGCACTTTTCGAATATCCAGGCAGACCACTCATCAATTCTTCTAAGGCAACAAAGGAAGAACTTGATAAGAAGATTGCACTACTAAAGAGATTCGGTGGCGTTCTCATCATTCTCGCAATGGGAAACGACATACCAAAGAGTGCACAAGAAAGATGCAGGATAGGTAAATGGGCAGTTGAATATGCAATTTCTCAAGGTATAGAGAAGGATAGAATCTTCGTTGATCCATTGGTGTTGCCGTTTGGTGCAAATGAAGATTACAACATCACACTTGAAACGATAAGACTCCTTTCAACAGATAAGATAAGGACAAGCATAGGACTATCGAACTTCAGTTTCGGTATGCCAAATCGTGAGAGCCTGAATGCATCACTACTTGCATTGGCAATGGAACGAGGGCTTTGCGGTGCCATTATCAACACAGCAGAACAGACAACGATGAACATCTTAAACGGTATGAAGAGAATGCTGAAAAAAGAGGCTATTGAAACACCCGTGCAAGGTATGGAAAATGAGCTGGTCAAGTTTTTGATTCAAGGTGATGAAATTAGTGCAGACAAGTATATCACCTCACTTGGCTCAGGTGCGTTACGCATGTCACCGTTGGAAATTGTTCAAGACGTCTTGACGAAGGCCATGGAAGAAATCGGAAAATTGTATGCCAACAACAAGATATTTTTACCACACCTCATCTTAGCTGCAGAGACGGTGAAACCGTTATTCACAAAACTAAGTGCAATGATTCCAGAAGGCCAGTCGATAAAGTTGGGAAAAGTGCTACTGGCAACGGTTGAAGGGGACATACACGACATAGGCAAAAAGATAGTTGGAACGGTATTGGAAAGTGCAGGCTTTGAAGTCATAGACATCGGCAAAGATGTACCTGCACAAGTCATTCTCCAAAAGACTGTAGAATTGAAGCCAAACATCGTCGGATTATCTGCTATGATGACAACAACTGTCGTCAAAGTGGGTGAGGTCGTAAAAGCCTTAAAATCTGCAGGAATAGAGTTGCCCATCATTGCAGGTGGCGCTTCCATGAACGAAGAACTTGCGCAGAGATTTAGATGCATCTATGGTAAAGATGCACAGCAAGCAGTTGAGATGTGCAAGCAGATTATTGAAAAAAGATAGGGAGGAATAATTTCCTCCCTATCTTTCTTGATTATTACGTATTCGATATTCCTAGGATTTCTTCGTATAGTAATCTCCAAGTACATCGAAAAGTGTATCCAGTTCAGCAATTCTCTTGGACTTTTCCTGTTCATCAAGGTCTGATGACTGAAGCCATTTCCTTATGAGATAGTATCTGTAGGATGCCTCCGGATAACCGTCAGAGGGTGATAGTCCAAATGTTTTAAATGCTTTTTTAAGCATCTCGTCGTTTACGTTATCTGACGGAGCACCATTTCTTCTTACTTTTCTTTGATTACCAACATCCATTTCAGATTCTGGAGATGTTATAATTCTAAAAATCAGTATGAGTGCATAAATAAGTAGAAATATCGCAATCAGTTGGAGTATGAAAAATACTACACCGAAAGTAATCGCCATATAATCAACTCCCTAAAGTCCTATTTAACTTCGTGGAGTGCATTGTAACAATAGTACTTTTCTAAGAATTCTTCGAAAAATATTCCGTGATTATGTTGTATGCCCTTTCTAATTCATCGAGTTCTCTTTGTTTTTCTTCTTCACTGATCTTCTTTTGATGTGCTTTCTTTGTCAGTTCGTAATATCTCTCACTAACTTGAGTATAAGTTGAATTTGGATTAAGATTGAGATGTAAAAAGGCCTTGTAAACGTCTTCACTTTTCAAACCATTACTTTCTTTGTCCCTTTCGTAAGTATCCGCGAATGCTTCTATCTCATCTTGCTCATTTGAATAATAGTTTTGTTCATCTTGCAAATCTGATTTTTCTGCTTTTTGAGAATTATATTGTGAGGTGCTCTCACCTCTCATACTTTCTTGATTCTTCTGGACAGATTTTGCCTTGTCATTTTCACTGTTTCCTGATCCCTTTTTCGATCTCGCAGCTATGGAATATATGACAAAAAAGATGAAAAAGATGAAAAGAATACCAAAGAATGAAGAGAATCCGGGAACAAGTATCCTAAAGTTGAAAAATACGGATGACATTATTATGAGAATAAAAAACAACAAGAAAAAGAAGTAGAAGAAACATCCAATAACTTTCCCAAAAGAATTCTTCTCAGCCATTATGGCACCTTCTGTCTTACGTTTTTTGATTACTCAAATTGCCCAAATTACTTAACAGAACCTCTCATTATTATGGAGTCACCTTCAACGCTACCAAAGAAAGTTGCTGAAGACTTGACTTTCTTACCAACCAAGTTGTATATGAGCGGCTCAAAATTGAAGAGAATGCCTGCAAAATACTTTGAATTGTAGTTCGATGTGAAAAACGCCTTATCTCCGGCCTTGTATTTGCTGGGATCCACTGTGTACGTTATCATTCTATCACTCTTGATGAGTATGTAAGATGTTATACCGTTGCCTGTATCAAGTACGCCATATCTCTCTCCACCTATCGTGACGTATTTCTTTACTTCAGTCGGCATCTTCAAACCAGAACCAAAGGCCACTGAATAAGAAGATATAGATGGAATAGCTTGCTGAGTGGTAGTATTAGTAGTACTCTGCGTACCTGTATTCATCAAATCGACAATTGCTGAACCGATGTCCATGCTTGTGTACATCTTTCCAGAAGTATTCACATCAGTAATATTCAATGCTGAGAATAGTGCACCAATTGTGGCTTTCTGAAGTGCCTCTGGGATATCTCTGTTGACAAATACGAGCACGTCTCCTCCAACGTTTTTATCACCAAGTATGTCTATTGGTTTTGCATTTTGAAGTGATTTCAAAGCTGTTTTTGCATCGTTTGTTTTTGCATCCATTTTTTCGTAAAAAGTGAGTGCATTGTTCTCTACTCTTAAGTAGCCATAACCTTCGAATGCGATCTTACCATCCGATATATTCGTGTAAGTCACCCCAAGGTTACCTTTCAAGTTTGCTTGGAGAGCTGCTGGTGTCTTTCCACCACCTACTTTTGTGTTTGAGAATATGAAGTAGTTTTCCATGAATTGTATTTGTTTCATTGTATCTTCAGCCAACAGGCCTTGGAGTACGTTCTTTACTTTTGTTGTGCTCTTTACAGGTCCCAGTACAACACTTACATTACCGTTACTATCAGTTGCAATGAGCATTTCTTTCGTAAACAGGTCAAAATCACTCATTGTATATTTCATCGAGAGCAGTTGCTGTTCCAAAACACTGCTTACCAACGATTCGAGTCCGACACCAGTATCAAGCAACAACGTTTGACCTATTGGTAACGATTTGAACGAGTCATATAGCTTTGGCAAATCTGGTACATAAACCAACATAGAATAGTTCTGCGGTAGAAATTTCAATGCATCTCCAAACGAAAAGATGGCAAAAAGTGATACTAAAAGAAGGACTAATAGAGTTTTCCTAATCCGTAACATGACTTTACACCTCCAACTTGCGTAGTTTTAGATCTTTCCCGAATCTTTATGAATCTGAATGAGTCTGATAAAAATATGTCATATCTGATAGACTTCAGAACAAATGCGCTCGAAGTCACTACGTTCTATTTTTTTCTCTAGCTGATAATTTGCAAATTCTGCCTTTCCACCTCCTCTTCCACCATAAACTTCCATCAGTTTCTTAATCATTGGCCTTACATCGTATTTATGCGAGGCGATAAGATATCGAGTACCATCGAAGAAAACAACTATTCTGTTGGATAAATCCATGATCTTCAGTAAGAAGTTGCCCACCTCGTTGTATCCTTCCACATATACTAGACCATCATTTTTCAAATTCGTTGAAATGCAATGGGCATATTCTTCAGAAATTTTTGATAAAGTCGATGCTTGGCCTTTCATTTGATTTTGCATCTTAACGATCCTTGCTTGTAATTCATCAGCAGAGGTTGTAAGCATCTTGTCAAGTTCATTGATTACAGAGTTGTACTTTTGGAAGTATCTCAGGGAGCGCATCCCTGCAACAAAATACAACCTTGTTAACTCGCCCTTTACTTTTTCTGTATCAATTATCTTTATCATTCCAACCTCACCTGTATTTTCGGTGTGAAATCCACTGCAAGCTGATACGTCAAATTGTCCGATTTTTATCAATCTTACATCGCCTTTTACCTTCTCACTTAATGGCTTCCTCAGCGAATAGTTTTTTGAACCTTCCAAATCTGTGATTATTTCTTCAACTTCTGTGCAGCTTTGTACAATTCTGTTTGCAAGCTCTTCCGATTCGTTGAGCGCATCAGGTTCTATGAATGCAGTTTCCATATCTATTGTACAGTAGTCATCTCCCATGTGAAAGCTGACAGTCTTGATGTGTGTAATTTCAATGAATGCAGCTGATAATATATGTTGCGCAGTGTGCTGCTGGGCTATGTCTATTCTTCTTCTTTCATCGATTGTAACGTCATATTCCCCGGGTTGTATTTCTCTATCTAACTCGCATATGATATAATCACCATTTTCCCTCACTGATAGTACATGTGCAGGACCTATGCTTCCTCTATCTCCAAGTTGACCACCTTTTCCATCTGGATAGAATGGCGAGGATTTTAAGCAAGCAAGAATCTTTCCATTATTCTTCTCAACTTTTTCTATCTGTATCCTATCGTTAAAATACGCATTGAATATTCTCATATGCATCACCTATCAATGTTCTTTTAGTGGTTCTCATTAGTTTTCAGTTAAATGAATCTATTTTTTCCAGAGTTCGCCCTAATCTTCTTTTCGTTTCTTCCTTCCCAAGAACAACTATACTCTCAAATAGTCCTGGTGTAACAAGCTTCCCAAGCAATGCACCTCGTATCGTTTGAAAGACTTTGTTTGTTCCTATCTGTAGAGTAGATGCTATCTTTCTAAGTGTGGCTTCTATGCTCTCTATGTTATACTCATCGAGTGCAGAGAATTCCTGCAATGCACTTTGAATAATGTCTCTTGCTTCAGACTTTTTGAGGAATTTTTCCACATATTCGTTGCTATATTCATATTCTTCTTCAATGAATGGAAGAGCAAATTCATATAATTGCTTTAATGTATTTACCTTCTCTTTGCATATTTCAAACACAGGTTTTGACACTTGTTTGTCGTTACCTGTGAATCTTTGCCAGTCTAAAAATTGTTCGTACATTTGCTCGGATGAAAGCATCTTCATGTGTTTACTATTTACCCATTCCAATTTTTGGTAATCGAATACAACGTTTTTGTTCGATATTTGCTCTGGTGAGAAAGAATTCACTTTTTCCACGTAATCGAATATCTCTTCATCAACGCTCCATCCAAGTATCGCAAGGTAATTTACAAGTGCTTTGGCTAGATATCCTTCTCTTCTGAAGTATTCAACAGCTGTCGCACCATGTCGCTTACTCAGTGGTGTCTTATCCGCTCCCAAAATCAATGGAATGTGCATGAACTTAGGTGTTTGCCATCCAAGTGCTTCGTATATGAGTATCTGCCTGGGCGTATTGGAGATGTGGTCTTCACCACGCAACACATGCGTGATGTTCATCATATGGTCGTCTATTACAACTGCATAGTTGTAAACTGGAAATCCATTGGACTTGAAAATAATGAAGTCTTCCATGTACTCAGTTGAGAATTCTATTGTTCCTTTAAGCATATCGTCGTATGAGATAATTTTGTTTTTTGGTACTTTGAAAACGATCGTGTAGGCAGTTCCATCGGAAGGTCTTTGAACTGAAGTATATAGTACTTTCTTTGGGTCCTCTTTGTCATACACAGCAAAGTAGGCATGACCACTCTCTATGAGCTTTTCAGCAAACGTTTTGTACAAATCTAATCTCTCGCTCTGTCTATATGGGCCGAAGTCTCCTCCAACATCGGGGCCTTCATCCCAATTTAGTCCCAACCATTTGAGGTCTCTCATTATCATCTCTTCTGACTCTCTTGTTGATCTTTCGGTATCTGTATCTTCAATTCTCAATATGAATTTTCCACCGTTCTTGCGAGCATACAACCAGTTGAATAGTGCTGTTCTTGCACCACCTACGTGCAAATAACCTGTGGGACTTGGTGCGAATCTGACTCTCACTTGTTGCATCTTATTTCCTCCTTCTCGTTATCGCATGGGTCTATTATATAGTTAATTAAGCATACAAAAAGATAGCAGGTACATAGAGCTCTTCACTTGTTAAACCACCATGCATACCAGACAGCTTTTCTTCTCCTCCGCTGTACAAGTAAGTGAAGGCATTATCTTCCCTTGCAACCATTATAACATCACCTATGCGATTGTACAATTCTGGATGTGTACGACCTGTACCAAATAGTTCCATGTCAAGAGCATCTCTTGGAGTTAAAAAATCTACGGTATTTGGATAATTGGAGTTGAAATAATCTTTGAGCAAATCTACGCTATTCCGCCTTGCGAGGTAAAAATACATCATCCTCATCTCACCACCTGGGGGTGATGATAAAAGTCTGTTGAAATTATCGCTTGGTTTGAGAAAGTTGTTGCGAGTTGGTGGAATCTGGATCATGCCGTGGTCCGAAGTAATTACAAGTAACGTTTCATCATTTAGAGATTCTTCTGAAAATCTCTTGAGCTCGGTCAGAATTCTCTTCATCTCAATTGTATATGCGTCACTATCAGGTCCTTTCTTGTGCCCTAATCCGTCCAAGTGCCCCCAGTATACGTACAAGATGCCAGTCCAATCTTCTGAAAGTCTCTTTTTGAGGGTAGCAAGCAGGTCTCCCATGTAATAATAACTCATGATATGTCCATTGCGATGAATGAGATAAGAAAGGCCTGAATTTGCTATCGATGCGTGTGTTAGTACTCCGCCGTAGTGTTCCCTTTCTCTCAGTGCATCAAAGACGTTTTCTAACCTGTGAATTCTCTTTTTCATCATATTTGAAAACATTCCACCCTCGACGCCAGGATATGAAAATTCTATCATGTTCGTGATGGAACCGATTTCTCTTAGATAAAGTATGTAGCCAAGCATGCCGTGTTCTTTTGGTGTCTTTGCTGTAAACCAGCTTGTAACCGCTGCAGTTGTCGTTGTCGGAAAGACGCTGGAAACTTTCAACACGTCTTGGAAATTCAATTCTTCGTTCATCTTCGTGAACTTTTCATACCCCATTCCATCAACCAGAAATATCACTATTTTCTTTGCATGTTTTAAAATCCCCTCGAAAGAACCTTCGAGGGGATATTCTTCATGATACGTTTGACAGTCAAAGTGTTTCAAGAATGTGGAAACTAAATTCACTATACTTTTCTGATAATCAGGTTTGTGTTCTATCATCTTTCTATCACATTCTTTCACGCATGATACTGAACTATAGCTATCTTCGTTAACCTTTTACAGCTCCGCTCACAAGACCACCAACTATGTATCTTTGCATTAGCAAGAAGAGGGCTACCATAGGCAACATCCCTATGAGTGCTGCTGCCGTAAACAAACCCCACTCAGTTTCAAATGGACCAGTTGAGAATGTGTAAAGCCCGACTGCGTACGTGTATTGTTTGACATCTTGTAGAATGATCTTAGCAAGGATGAATTCGTTGAATGTACTCATGAACGTGAGAATCACGATAACGGCAAGTATAGGCGATGCGAGAGGAATGACTATTTTTACAAACGTTTGCCATCTCGTTGCACCATCTATGAGTGCTGCTTCTTCAAGGGAGTCTGGTATCGTATCGTAATATCCTTTGATCAAGTACATGTTGTAAGCTATGCCACCCAAGTATGCAAATATAAGACCTGAGAGCTTACTCAATCCAAATCCTGGAATATACTTACCCGCAAATGAAAGGAACGTGTAAATAGCTATCATGTACATGATTGCTGGGAACATTTGAATGAGTAGTAATCCCATTATACCATATTTTCTTCCTTTAAATCTCATTCTGCTAAATGGATAAGCTGCCAAAGCAGTTACTGCAGTGGTGATAAGTGAGACTGTTATTGCAACGATGATACTGTTCAATATCCATCTGACCAAGTAGTTATCGGCCTTTCTTTGCCAAATTTGGTCGATTCTGAACGCTGCACCATCTATTGCTTTGAGTTGATTCTTTGTCGCGCTACTTAGATCTAATTTGTCGGAAAGTTCCGTCGCTTTTCTTGACATAACGTTCATACTTGGTACTACATCACTCCTATAAGTTGAAAGTACGACGTCAGTCAATTTTTCGAGTGATTTGGGTCTTACTTTTATTCCGGTCTTCGATACACTCATGAATTCCGCACCTTGCATTGATACTTCGTTTAGATACATCTTCAATTCTTTCATGTATGACTCATAACTCTGAACGAACAGGTCATAGTTTGTAAACATATCTTTTGCAGTTCCCGGCCAATCGACGTTCTTGATTAATGCCCTTAAACTCTTCTGCTCTTTCGAACTTTCAGGTAGCTGTGAAGCAAAATCCGCTACTAATCCAAAAACACGTTTCGATTGTATATTAAGTAACTGGAGTTGAGTTGGCAATTTCAACGACGACACTCTGCCTTTTATGTCTGAAAGTTGCATTTTTACAACTTCAGAATTCAGATAAATCAAAGCAGGTGAGATTTCTTCATATGCATTGGTGACCTCATCATTCAATTTGTCCAACTGATTCTGCAATCTTGTCAAGTTTGAACTATATTGATTGATCTGGGCCTGCAATTCCAACATCTTTTCAGTTGTACTATTCAATTGATTGAGTAGTTGGACACTCTGTTTGATCGTCGATGCCACGCTTGTTGTAAATGCATCTGTTGTATTCAAAAAGTCTTGGTAAGGAGCACGATCTTTGTACGAGAAGTTTTTCCATTGGCTCAACACCTTGTTGTAAAGTGCAACAAATTCGTTGACTGTGTCACTGATCTCTTGCAAATCTTGGTACTTCTCAGTCTTAACTCTCACGTCAGCAATTGCAGATAGTACCGTTGTAAAGTTAGACTTTATGGTCTCTTCATCTGGTAAAAACTCTGCAGGTGCTGATGAATTCTTGGCTGATTCCAAGATTTGAAGCAGGCTGTTAAGTACCTTCGAGTATTCTTTGAGTTGTGGAACAAGTAGGCCTTTGATTGTACCAATCTGGTTCGTAAATTGTGATTGGTAAGATGCATATGATTTTTGAAGTGGCTGCAGTGTTGAATTGACGCTATCTATTTCTCCCTTTAGTATTTCTATCTGACTCTTTCTGCCACCGATCATTTCTTCCCACTTTTGCTGACCAACTGTGAGATCTATTTCAGAAATGGCGGAAAGGTCTACTCCATTGTTGTATAAGTCGTAGGCTGCAACGTCAATATATTGTGCTGGTTTTTCGAAGTTCAGTAAAGTGATTATGTCATCAAGATTCTTTGAAAAGGTTGCTATGAGTTGATCTGAATTCTGCTCGAAGTAATCTCTTATTGCGTTTATGTTTTCGTCGATCTTAGCTTTGAGGGACTCTGTCTCTTTTATGTAATTTTGGAACTTTTGAACATCTTTTGTAAGTAGCTGTTTTGCCTTTTCAGTTGTAATTTTGTCGTGAGGTGGAGCAGATAGTATGAGTGCATCTATATCTGATACTAATCTTGGACCATTCTGTTCTGGTGCCAATAGATCTCTATAGTTCTGTAAGGTTAGTCTGCTGCTGAACATCTTCGTAGAAAATGCAGCATTGTCTCTTCTCAACGATGTTGAAACGACCCATACTATTGGGAATAGGACTACAATACACACTACAATAAGTATTATGTGAGTAAGTACCTTTCTTTTTTTGGCCATTATCTGTTCACCTCTTCAAAGGAACCTGATAATCTGAAGTTTATAAAACTCAGTCCTCCAACGATGAAGAATATGATTATGGAAATAGCCGAAGCAAAACCGAAGTCTTGGCCTCTTCCACCTTCAAATGCTAACTTGTACGTGTAGGATATGAGTATATCCGTTGAGCCTGCAGGCGTATTTGTATTCGGCATCGCAGGTCCACCACCTGTAAGCAGGTATATGTTACCAAAGTTGTTGAAATTGAATGCGAAGCTACCGACGAGTAGTGGTGCTACTGTTGTCATCAACAATGGAAACGTGATTTTCCAAAACCTTTGCCATTTGCTTGCTCCATCGATAGATGCAGCCTCGTAGTAATCTTGTGGGATACTCTGCAACGCACCGAGGGTAACAACCATCATGTAGGGGAAACCAAGCCATGTATTTACTGTCAGTACCGCTACCTTCGCCCAAAATGGATCATTCATCCACTTTACCGGTGTTCCTCCAAATAGCTGAGAGATGATGAACTTATTTATGATACCGTAAGTCTCGTTGAAGAATCCATTTTTCCAAACCAAGACAGATATGAATGCGGGTATCGCCCATGGAATTATAAGCAGAGATCTGTAGATTGTCTTACCATGTAAATTTGGATCGTTCAACACTAATGCAAGTATCATACCTATGACAAATGTAAAGAGAACGCTTAAAGCCGCCCAAATGAAGTTCCAGATGAATATCTTCGTAAACGGTCCAGAAATAGCTGGGTCAGTGAATATCTTAGTAAAATTCTTTACACCGTAGTTAGATATATACCCCGCTACAGCATACCTTTCTCCATTCTCACTCGTATCGTAAATCGTTCCATTTTCTTCTATCAATGGCTTGTTTGTCATCGTGTTAATGATAACCGTTTTTACAACACTCTTACCATTCTCTACAGTTTCAGCTAATCCGAGTTTGTACATGTGCCTTATCTGAGAGAAAGTGAATTTTCCTTCTTCATCCTGACGAATTGAATATCTATTTGAAAGAGTGTCTACAAATTCTACTTTACTTAATGTTGGGAAAAGAATAGAGTACTTGAAGAAATCTTCGTTAATAGCGGTTGAAGAGTCTTCCGGAGAATAGAAGTATTTGAACAAGTCATTTCCTTCTCTAACAATCTCAATTCTGTCGTTTTCTCTCTCAAATCTCAATTCACTTTCGTTTAATCTTACCAATTCAGACTCACCAAGTATCAATTCTCCTGCCTCACTCTTGAGAACTTTGTAATCGTTTGCTACGTATGATTCATCACCATCGTACACAATCACTTTGAAATCGGTTGTTGGCTGAGTTCCATTATATTTCACGTAGACGTTGTATGAATAAGTCTTACCGTCTTCTACATTGTACGTGTAAATTGGATCAACGAGTAATCTTTCAACCACTTCTTGTCTTGTCATGATGTGCCCCGTTCCATAGTTGGTAAACGCCGTTCTTATCGTAAATGCTATGGGGTACAATACAAGAATGAACAACAAAATAAGTGCAGGAATCATGTACCTGTAAGGATAAGTCTTTCGATTCATTATGAAAAAGTCTATCAAGAAGATCAAGACAAAGAGCGTTATGGATAATTCGTAAAATCCTTTACTAAGTAGGAATATTCCTCCTAGTACACTAAAAACAGTAAACACCGCTAGTAAAATCCAACCTAGAAGTTTTAAGAACTTCATCAATTCATCCTCCTTCTTCCATAACCTCCCGATTTTTTTGAAACTTTGAGAACTTCTACAAGGACATCTCCAAACTGCTTAAATTGACTAAATTGACTTAAGAAAAAGCACGGGGCAATGCCCCGTGCCCCTATATAGTTCAAAATCTGTTACTTAATTTGCGCCTTTATCTGTGCAACTGCATCGGCAAGTGCTTTCTCTGGTGCTACACCTTGGTCAAGTACTTTTGCAAGTGTGTCACCCATTGCACCCCATACTGCTGCCATTTCTGGAACGTTTGGCATTGGAATTCCGTAGTTTCCGAGGAAATCTGCAAATTTCTTTGTGAGAGGATCTTTTGCCATCACGAGTTCGTTAACATCTTTTCTTGATGGACATCTTGGGTCAGATTGCCAAATCTGGTACATTACATCTTTTGTAGCAATGAATTTTGTGAGGAAGTCCATTGCAAATAACTTGTTCTTGCTCTTTGCATTAACCATGAATCCTTGCGCGCCAAAGAATGGTCTTGGATCTTTGTCACCAGGAAGCGTTGGAATTGGTGCAACGTCGAAGTTTATACCAGCTTGTTTGTATCCTGGAACTGCCCAAGGACCGTTGAGAATCATTGCAGCAAGCCCATCCTTGAATAACCCATCCATGGTATTGTAGTTGTCACCGGATTGTAAGAGTTTCTGGTCAACTAAGTTCTTCAAGAATTTCATTCCTTGAATTGACCCTGCGTTTGCAAGTCCAACATCTTTTACATTGATCTTACCAGATTTGTCTGTTCCAAATATGTATCCGCCGTAAGCAAACAATGCAAATGAACTGTTGTAGAAGTTTTTGAAATCGTATGTGAATCCTCTGACTTCTCCACCATAATCCTTTTCAATCTTCTTTGCCAATGCTATGAGTTCGTCGAACGTTTTTGGTGGGGTTGACACGTAATCTTTGTTGTAAATGAGTGCCTCACCGTCAAATGCATATGGAATACCGTAAAGTTTCCCGTTGTAAGTGAAGCCTTGAAGTGGTGCTGGGAAGTACTTGTCTTTTTCTGGAAGGTTGATTGGTTCTAGTAAACCGTTAACAACAAGTTCACCTGTCCAGTCGTGTGCACCAACTATGATATCTGGACCCTCACCTGCAGGTGCTGCTGTCAGGAATTTGGATTTGATATCTCCAAAATTGACTTGAACGATGTCAACTTGTACACCATACTTTGCTTTGTACTGATCTGCAAGTTTCTTGAGGATAGGCACTTGTGCCTCTGACGTCCAAACCGTAATCTTCTTTGTTGCTCCGAATGCCATAAAGACAAATAATACGGCAAGAGCTACCGTTAAAAACTTTCTCATATACTCTACCTCCCCTTTGCTCAGGATATGATGGAAAGATTCTTCCCACAATCTTGTGCAGTGTGTTTTTCTTATTCTCAGTTTATTATACTACAACTTTTGACAAAGTGAACATCGATTTGGAATAGTTTCCACGAGGAATAATATGGAAAACAATAAGCTGAAATTGCCACATGAAAAAAGATATTCAAACATACTTACGTATAACTTAGCATACTGAAGCAAGCAGCGATGATGAACTTGTTTTCATCGATAATTTTGATTACTCATCGTTGAAGATCGGAGAAGTGTATTGTATAATGTATATTGAGTTCAAGGGCTGCACAAGTAGAATTTATATTTCTGAGAATTTTATCATATCGTAGTCAAGTACACTGGAGGTGTAAGAAGATGGAAAAAAGAAGGAGAGTTATCATTCTTGGTGCTGCAGGAAGAGACTTTCACAATTTCAACACGTTCTTCAGAAACAATCCCGATTATGAAGTTGTAGCATTCACTGCCACACAGATTCCTGATATTGCTGGTAGAGTTTATCCGGCAGAATTGGCCGGTCCACTTTATCCAAATGGTATTCCTATCGAAGAAGAGACAAAATTGCCAGAACTTGTCAAGAAGTACAATGCTGACGAAATTGTACTTGCTTACAGTGATTTGCCACACCAATATGTTATGGAAAGGGCATCAATGGCACTTGCGACTGGTGCAGATTTCAAACTGATGGGGCCAAAATCTACAATGGTCGAATCCACAAAGCCAGTTATTTCCATTTGTGCTATAAGAACCGGATCTGGAAAGAGTCAGACTACAAGAAGAGTGTTAGATGTTCTTAGAGCATATGGAATGAAGGTCATATCGATCAGGCATCCAATGCCATATGGTGATTTGGTTGCACAGAAGGTTCAAAGATTTTCCGATTATTCTGACCTTGACAAATACGAATGTACGATTGAAGAGAGAGAAGAATACGAGCCACATATTGACAGAAAGAGTGTTATCTACTCAGGTGTCGATTATGAGGCAATATTGAGATCAGCCGAAGCAGAGAATCCCGATGTAATTCTTTGGGATGGTGGAAACAACGATTTCCCGTTCTACAAATCTGACTTGCAGATAGTTGTAGTTGACCCACACAGACCTGGCCACGAAGTATCGTACTATCCCGGCATGGCAAATTTACTCATGGCAGATGTTATAGTCATCAACAAGGAAGAAACTGCAAATAGAGACGACATTGAAATGGTGAGAAAGAACATAGCAAAGTGGAATCCAAATGCAATAGTTGTAGATGCAGCATCACCAATATTCGTTGACGATCCATCGATCATAAGAGGAAAGAAAGTGCTCGTAGTAGAAGATGGACCAACTCTAACGCACGGTGAGATGAGATACGGTGCAGGATACGTAGCAGCAAAGAAATATGGTGCAAAAGAATTAATCGACCCAAGGCCATTTGCAGTTGGTTCCATAGTTTCAACGTACAACAAGTATAACCACCTTGATGTCATACTTCCAGCAATGGGATACGGTGACAAGCAGATTAGAGAACTTGAAGAGACGATAAACAATTCAGATGCTGATGTTGTTGTAATCGGTACACCAATCGATTTGAGAAGAGTTATGAAGATAAACAAACCTGCCGTAAGAGTCAGATACGAATTACAAGAAATAGGCGAACCAACTTTTGAAGAAATACTAAAGGACTTCTTTGCAAAAAAAGGCTTACTGAAATAATTTAATTCANNNTTAAATAGAATCAGGTGCGGGCAATTAATCCGCACCTGATTTTTGGTTAGTATGGAATTTTTCAAAACTATGCCATAGAATCCAAGTTCTTACCTTGGTAAAGCTCGCCGGCAATACGCACCAGTTTCATGTTCATATCTTGCTGCTTGTAAAACGCAAACTCGAGTGTTCTCATCATAGCATCTTGAGCTTTTTGTACCTGAGCTTCAGTTTGAGCAGCTGAAGCAGAGGATGTACTACGGTTTTGAACGGGAGCTGTGAACATCGTGAAGTTCGGTGCACTGGTACCTTCAATTCTCATCGGCACCACCTCCTATATCATTTACTTATCGCTTTTTTCTGAGATTTCTTTAACACTTTTGGAACTCACGATTGAAAAGATCGTTCTTTCATCGTTGCTATCAACTTTTATTTCCATCCCAACTTTCTTCGATATCTCACTAGCTATGTAAAGCCCAAGACCAGTTCCTTGTGAGTCTTTACCCTTGTAAAATCTGTCGAATATCTTCTGCAAATCTTCTTCTGATATCTTCGGGCCATGGTTTATCACATCTATTCTATCGTTTGAAATCTTGATCTCAACAGGTGGTTGACCATGGGTAAATGCATTACTGAGAAGTATCGAGATTATTATGCCAAGGCCTTCTTTGTTAGATTCTGCTATCCCTTGCCCTTCGATTGAGACCTCCTTACCTTTGAATCTTTGCCTTACGATCTCATCTGTAAACTCGAACAAATCTATGGGTTCTCTAGTCAATGTTTCCACTTTGGCTATGAGAAGCATGTTTTCGATGATTTCCTTTATCTCTCTACTACTCTCCTCTATTGCATTTATCGACTCATTTAGTATTTCTTCATCTTTAAGTCCCCATCTCCTCAACATGTTAACATATCCCATCAAGCTTGCAACTGGTGTCCGTAATTCATGCGAGACTGCAGAGACAAATGATTCTTGTGACTTATATGCAGCTTCTATTCGCTCCATCAGATCATTGAATTTGGAAACTAGTTCAGCCACTTCTACACTTTTGGGTTTTATGGCAACTCTGAAAGATACGTCTTTTCCGCCAAGTGTTTCGATCTGATTTACAAACTCCTTCATGTCTCTAACGCTCCGTCTAGAGATGTAATAGTTTGCAAAAAACACCAAAGCAGCTAAGATAATTATCGCTACTATGAATATTCTTCTCAACATACTTATGAACAGAACTGAAGGAGTTACGTCTCTTCCAAAGATAATCGGCTGCAATTTCACAAAATAAAAATACCTGTCAGAGATTTCTTTAATACCTTGTGCATCAACGTATCCTATTCCATAGGGATCATTTATGACTGCCTTCTCATCACTAGATGCGACATACATGTCCCATTTTCTAACGATGTATTGTGTACCAAAGGGGGTCTGAATTATTGTAACAAACTTGTCTGCATTGGTGAATTCGTTTGTAATGCTCTTCATAACAGATACTGCGAAGAAATTGTATATCAAAAAGAGCAGAACAGCTACGATGGCAATTGCTGCTAAGGTGTTGAATAGTGATAGCTTAGTTGCCAGCTTCAAGTTTGTCACCAGCTATTTTGTATCCAACTCCACGAATTGTTTTTATCAAATCAGGGGAGAGCTTTTTTCGGATGTAGTTTATGTAAACTTCAACTGTGTTGTCAGAACCGTAGTAATCTATTCCCCAAACAGCATTTAATATCTCTTCCTTACTTACCACTCTTTGCTTATTCTTTACTAAATACAGTAGCAGTTCAAATTCAGTTTTACTCAAATCAACTTCCTCGCCATTGTAGAGTATTCTTCTTTGTTCTTCGTATATCTCCAATGGGCCAAGAATGATGGGTGTAGAGATGCTCAAATGTTTTCTCCTCAGAAGTGCTTTTATACGTGCAAGCAATTCTTCGTTGTCGAATGGCTTTGTCATGTAATCATCTGCACCGGAATCAAATCCTGTCAATTTGTCTTTTTTCATTCCAAGGGCAGTCAGCATGAGGACTATAACATCGGGGCTGAGTTTTCTAACCTGTGTGGCAACTTCATAGCCATCCATGTCTGGAAGCATTATATCCAATATGATTAGGTCAGGGGCATCTTCTTTAAAATTTTCGATCGCATCCGTACCACTTTCGTAAGAAAAAACCTCGTATCCCGCATGTTCGACTTCGATTTCTAACAACCTTCTAATCTTTCTATCGTCTTCTACAATCATAATCTTGGCAAATTTGTTTTCTTTCTCCTTTTCCATCTTTTGTCACCCACTCTTTGTACTTTCTCATTGTCAAGACTATTTTAAACGAGAATTCTTAAAGTGTTCTTAAAGTTCAAAGATAATTTAAGATTGAAAAATGTGGTTACTATGGTATAATTTATACTTGCTGGACGGAGGCGTGTCCGAACAGGCTAAGGAGCCGGTCTCGAAAATCGGTGGACCTTACGGTCCTTGTGGGTTCGAGTCCCACCGCCTCCGCCATTTTATTTCACTTCATTCCATTAACTAAAACTACTTTTGTATATCTTGCTCTTGAAGAGGTTCGGTAAAAGCACTTGTCCATAAACTTTCAAAGTCTAACCCATCTGCTTTCATCGCCGCTAAGGTATCGAAGAAAAGATTTTGAACGAGTATCATGGCATATTCATCGTCAAATAGTATAAGCATGTAATATGACATGAGTTCTCCATTGCTTTTTTGCCATATCTTGTATGTATTCACCAACGTGCCTTCCGATGATGATAATTGTTGATAGATCACTGCAAATATATCATCGATCGTTTGAGAGTATTTATCAGATTGTTCTTTTGTGATTTTTGCCTTTATATTCAGCTTAGTTTGCTCTAAGAGATCCATTATTTCTTGTAGTGCATTTTGTTTTGCACCTTCTTTTACAACGGAAATGCTGAACTGGGGACCAGTGTAATCCCCTAGTCCATAGATGATCTTTTTTTCGTTCGATAGTTGATCTAATCTCTTCGTCAGCACGTAATTTTCATAAACCAAGGATGCATTTTTGTCCAATTTGCTGACGTCCGGAAACATTTGTTTTATCTCCTCTGGTGGTTGTATATTTGGTTTTGAAATGTTGGTAGATAAAACTTGAGTGAATAGCAGAGCAACAGCCACCGTAGAAAATATTACCCAAAATATTGTTTCTTGCATCATATCACCTCAATTCGAGGATTCTTCTCCAAACGATTTATTAAAAGCTCAAGAGATTGTGCATAACTTAACTCGTCGAAGAGCAAGACATCACTATTGTCAGCATCTTCGATTTCTTGCCGTTCTACTTGGAGCTCAACGTTCCCGTGAGCATAGAACCAAGGTTTATATTTAGTAGAATATGTGACTTTCTTTATGTGCAATTCCTCTATTATATTCCTAATCAACGTACTCCTCACCACATCGCCAAATGCGCTATGGTATGGTCCCGCAATCAAATACTTCATCTGCGATTGAGGGACATGATAACCTAATTTAGTCACTTGACCATTGTTACATTCTATTAAAGCCACCATTTCAGCAACTGTATCAATAGCATCAAGTAAGTTCAATGGAGTGTACGAGCCGTCTCTGTACATGTCTTCCAGTTCAGTGTTTTTAAAAACCAACGTGGGATGAATTCTAAAAACACGTATCCCACTATCAAGTAAAATTTGTACGGTCCTTATGTCCTTTTCTCGTGTATCGTTTGGTAAGCCAACCATCAGATGCGCTATTATCTCAAACTCGTTTTTAAGATGCTCTATTGTCTTTAAAGCCTCTTCCGCCATGTATCCTCTCTTGGAACATTCAAGAACTCCATCATCTAGGCTCTCTATTCCAAGTTCAATAACCTGCACATTCCAATCTTGGAGTAGTGCTATGGTCTCTTCATCAATTGAGTCAGGTCTTGTCGATATGCGCTTTGGAGTATCTGGTGATATCATAAGCAAGCGTTTCATTGTATCCTTGTTCAGCCCTGTGAACGTACCACCATAAAATGCGATTTCATCTACATTTGAAAAGTCTATGCTTTCGAGTTCAGCAATGTTTGGGATTGTTTCACCTGTCATTATAATCTGATTGCAAAATATACACCTTGTCTTACACCCTGCATTTGGGAGAAAAATTGGGTATATCTTTCTTTTACCCCTTCTGCTCAACTCAACATCTCCTTGACAACATCATTTACTAACTTGCCATCTGCCGCACCTTTGACGCGGGCCATTGTTTCTTTCATCACCTTTCCAAAATCTTTCTGCGTTGCATGCGTTTGCTCTATTATCTCTGCGACAATTTTCTGAATGTCTTCTCGAGAGAGCATCTTTGGCGCATACTCCTGAAGTATTGTCAATTCTTCTTCTTCAGCCTTTGCCAAATCTTCTCTTCCCGCATTTCTATATGCTTCCACAGACTCTTGTCTTTTCTTTATTTCTTTCAAGATGAGCTTTTGAATATCTTCATCCGTTGCTATCTTTTTCTCGCCCTCTACTTCAAAATAACCTATGGCCGATTTTACAGACCTCAAGACTCTCAATCTCAGTTCGTCTTTGTTTTTCATCGCTTCTTTCATATCGTTCAAAACCTTCTCTTTGAGCCCCACTTTGTACTACCTCCCATGCATCTTTATATTACGTGATTAATGCGTGATTTATGTGTTTGGCACATATATGTATTTAACTTCTAATGCCCAGAAAACCATCGAAAAAGTTTCTCACAGCGGACAGGTTCGCTCGCGGATTGTATCCTCCTTCTTGAACAATGCATATCATCGGTATCTTCTCGCAAAGTGTTGTGGAGATTAAACCTCCAATATCCCGATAGTCTTCCGAAAGGAGAGAAAACTTACCGACTGGGTCTTCTATATGCGTGTCCGTACCAAAAGAAACGATGAGAAAATCAGGTTCATAAGTAAGAATCTTTCCAGTGGCCTTGTTGAGTGCTTCAATGTAGATTTTCTTATCACTTCCACCGGGTAATGGTATATTCAGATTGGTACCTTCTGCTTTACCTGCGCCAGTCTCGTCTTCATAACCACTGTACCACGGGAAAAATTTTCTTGGATCTCCATGAATGGACACGTACAATACGGATGGATCATCGTAAAAAACATCTTGCGTGCCATTACCATGATGAAAGTCTATATCGAGTATGGCGACTCTCAATCCTTTGCTGTTTAAATACCTCGCAGCTATTGCCACATTGTTGAAATAACAATAACCGCCCCCATAGTTACACATCGCATGATGACCAGGTGGCCTGCTTATTGCATAAACTGGTCTTTTGTTCTCTAAGACATGGTTTACTGAAGTCAAAACAACATTTACTGCTTTGATTGCAGCATCAAAAGAAGACCTCAAGATGGGCGTTCCTGTGTCAAATATCGGATCAACGAAAAAGACTTCGGGTATGTATTCTCCTTCGACTTCTGCTGATTTTCTTTTTATATATTCGTAATACTTCTCGTTGTGGACTTTCAATATCCACTCCTCTGAGAACTTTTCAGGAGAAATGCTTTCAAATCTTTTGGCCATGTAGTTGTGAACATATTTCAGCCTGAGCGGCCTTTCCGGATTTCTGACGAACCGTCCATTGTCTATTTCTTTGGTTGGTATGAAATCTTCATTCAAATCCGAGCATATAAATAAATCACTATTAAGCACTTCTATCATTCCTCTAATTCTTCAACCTTTCTCACTCTTCGTTCGTGTCTTCCGCCTTCAAAGTCTGTACCCAAGAATGCATCAACTATCCATTTTGCTAATTCTATACCGGTTAGTCTTCCTGCTAGCACAAGTACATTCGCATTATTATGCTTTCGTGCGTATAATGCCATATCTGGAAACATACAGAGTGCCGCTCTGATTCCTTTTATCTTGTTGGCCGCTATTGACATACCAATACCAGTTCCACACAGCAAGATACCGAAGTCACATTCTTTATCCACAACTTTCTTCGAAACCTTCTTTGCATAGTCGGGATAATCCACACTCTCTATTGAGTGTGTGCCGCAATCGATCACTTCGATATTCTTTTTGCGGAGGTATTCTACGATCTTTTCTTTCATCTCAAAAGCAGCGTGGTCACTACCGATCGCTATCTTCAACTTAGATCACTCACTTCAAACTATTTGCGGCTTCAGCTATAGTAGCATACGATTTGAAAACTCTGTCGAGTGCAGTCATGTTCAAAAGCTTCTTGATGTTCTCGTTTACACTCGCAAGGGCAATATTCCCGCCCGCTGTTATGGCAGTCTTGTGTAAGCTGACGAATGTTCCGAGTCCAAAGCTATCGACGTTGCTAACTCTTGTAAAATCGAAAACTATTTTAGTCTTGCCTTTTTTGATCAGATTATCAATAACCCAATTTCTAAGTGCCGTTGCATTTTGCATCGTGATGTCACCATCCAATGATACAATGACAACTCCAAATTGTTCCGTGAATGTGTACATAATTTATCCCCTCCCTATCTGTTCAAAAATTCTATAGCATCTTTCTCACTTTCAAAAATGTTTAAAACCCTATCTAATGCTGTCATTTTAAGAAGTTTCTTGATGTTTTCATCAAAGTTCACAAACGCTATGGACCCCGCCTTCATTAAAGATTGCCTGTGCAATGCAACAATAGTACCAAGACCAGTACTGTCAATATACTCAGTTCTCGAGAAATCAAGTAATACATGTATATAACCTTTGTCAAATGCTTCTGTGTATATGTACTCCTTTATACCATAACTGTTGTTTAGGTCAAATTCTTTTGGCATTTTGAATTCCACTATCTTGCCTAATATGAGTTGCTGTTCAAGTTTACTTGATTCCCTCACACATGTTCCCCCTCATCCATTAAGCTTGGACTCAACTTGTTATTCTGATAAGACCGATCATTTTTCCAATAATTCTGACTCTCTTTGGGTCGTAAACCATAACTTGATATGCATCGTTCTCTGGAATGAGTTCAACTTGTTCATCCCTTACGTTAATCCTTTTCAAAGTTATCTTATCATCCACAACAGCGGCTACTATGGAATTGTTCTCGGCAGTATACTGCCTCTTCAATATAACGTAATCGCTATCGATTATGTGAGCATTTATCATACTCTCTCCTTGCACCTTGAGAGCAAAGTACTCACCGTATCCTTTAAGCATAGCTAGTGGCACTTCTATTTCTTCATCGATCTCCTCAAACATTTCAATGGCTTGTCCCGCAGCTATTTTCCCTTTTACAGGTACTATGATGCTCTCTTTTCTGTCCGATAGTGAGATCGTTCTGGGTCCTTTTCCTCTTTTTATGTAACCTTTCTTTTCAAGTGCAATAACATGTTGCTGTGCACCTCTAGGTGTCATCTTGAATCTTTTTGCTATATCTCTAATCGAAGGAGCATAACCCTTGATCATTATATATTCTTTTATAAAATCGTATACTAAAGTCTGTTTTTCTGTGAGGTCTTTCATACGTCGAACACCATCCTAACATATAATTGATTATCCACATTTTCAATTTTTAGATTGTAGTAAGTAAGTGCCTTTAGCTCCGTGTAAATCCTTGATTCGATATAACTAATACAATACCCACCCGTTTCATATGGATAATATCCTCTATCAACGAGTGAGATTATACCGTTTACAGCGTCAAAGAGTTTATCTTCATCAAATTCTCCCGTATCTTCATTGATGATATTATAACATTTTTCAAGTTTTTTGTGCAAATGTTTCTTTTGCTCTGAAGACTTTTTAGCTAGGTAATGTGTGTTATCTTTTATTATAGAAACAATGTCTCTGAATACTTCTAACGTATCATTGGCGATTATTTCATAAGCAATGTCCGCCGTGTGTTCTATTTCTCGGTACAAATTTACTCTTCACCACCAAGAACAGCAAAGTCTGCAATTCCATCCCTTTCAGCTAAATGAATTATTTTAACGCCTTGTGCAACTCTCCCTCTTGAGGGTATGTCTGAAATCTTGAACTTGATACTCGCACCATCTTTTGTAAATACGACGATTTCTTCATTTCCCGTGACGTATGAAACACCAACAATTGGGCCCGTCTTTTCGATCTCACTTATGTTCTTAATTCCGAGACCATCTCTCGATTGCTTCCTGTACTCAGTTACTTCTGTGATCTTGCCGTATCCATTTTCCGTGATTGTCAAAATATAGCCACTATCGTTGTCGAGTATCGTTGACGATATTACTCGATCGCCTTCTCTCAATCGAATGCCCCTTACGCCTGCAGCATTTCTTCCCATCGTTCGTACATCGTCAACTCCGAATCTAATGCTCAGTCCCAATTTTGTCGATATCAGTACTGTGCTCTGATCAGATGTAACTCTGAGGACTGACACAAGTTCATCACCGTCTTTGAATGTTATTGCCCTAATACCTTTTGAATTGATGTTCTTAAAGTCGTCTAAACTCGTGCGCTTAACTATGCCGTTTCTTGTGACAAAGAAGAGATCACCAATGTAATCTGTAATATCGATCATCGACAACACTCTCTCGCCATCGTCGAACTTTATGTATTTTGTAACTGGTTTGCCTTTGGTTGCCCTATTGCTTTCTTCAACCTCTATGTTCTCGAGCTCGTATACCTTGCCATGCGAGGTAAAGAACAACGTTTTGTTGTGAAGTTTTGTGTACAACACTTCAGAGATGATGTCATCTTCCATCAAATTGGCGCCCAAAGCACCTTTACCGTTCCTTTTTTGGGTCCTGAATGCGTTAACATCCATTAATTTCAAGAAACCCTTCCTTGTTAGCATTACAACAACATCTTTATTAGGTACGAGGTCCTTCTTATCAAATTTCGTCACCGTCTCTTCGTACTCCGTTATCTCAGTACGTCGCTCATCACCATATTTATTCTTTATTTCTTCAAGCTCACTGACTATAACATCGTAAACTTTGTAGTTGCTCATTAGCAATTCCTTTTCTTTCTCCAATTTTATTAGTATTGTACTGTATTCTTCTTGCAAATTTTGTGTCTCAAGGCTTGTCAGTCTACCGAGGCGCATGTCCAACACAGCCTTTGCTTGCTCTTCGCTCATACTCAGAATGTCCATGAGCTGAGCTGCTGCATCTGCTGCATCTTTTGCACTTCTAACGATGTTGACAACAGTATCGATTGCCCTTGAAGCTTTGATTAGTCCTTCGAGTATATGTGCTCTCTTCGAGTCTTGCTGATATGCGTACTGCGTTCTTTTTCTGACTACGTCGAACCTGTGTTTTACGTACGCTTCTATGAGTTGTTTCAAATTCATGAGTCGAGGCTGTTTATCGCCATCTATCACTAAGAAATTGGCATTGAATCTGACCTGCAAGTTAGTCTTTTGATATAGATTATTGAGTATAACCTCTTCGTTCAGGTCTTCCGGTAATTCTAAGACTATCCTTAAACCATCTTTGTCACTTTCGTCACGTAGGTCTTTTACAGGTATTTCTTCTTCTTCCAAAAACTTTGCTATCTGCTCTATAAGTTCAGCTTTGTTTACGCTGTATGGGATTTCATCGATAATTATACTCTTTCTCTTCTTTTCATGCTTTGTTTCCACTTTTCCTCTTACGGTAAAGCTACCTTTTCCAGTTATGTACATCTCCCTTATGCCACTTTTGCCTATGATTATTCCACCAGTTGGAAAATCTGGTCCTTTGATGATGTCTATGAGTTGTTCTATAGAAACATCTGGATTTTTGACGTACGTAATGATTGCATCTACAACGTCGTTTAAATTGTGCGTTGGAATATTCGTTGCCATACCAACTGCTATACCACTTGCACCGTTGAGTAGTAGATTAGGTAGTTTGGCTGGTAGCACTTCTGGTTCTTGTAAACTACCATCAAAGTTATCAAGCATCCTAACTGTTTGTTTATCTATATCTTCGATCATTTCATCTGCAATTCTCTGTAATTTTGCTTCCGTGTACCTCATAGCAGCTGGGGGGTCTCTGTCTATTGAACCAAAGTTTCCTTGCCCTTCAACAATTGGATAGCGCATAGCCCACGGCTGTGCCATCCTCACAAGTGCATCGTATATGGAAGCATCTCCATGTGGGTGGTACTTACCCATGACCTCCCCGACGATACGTGCAGCTTTTTTGGAGGATTTGCTATGTGCAAGACCAAGTTCATACATAGAGTAAATGATTCTTCTTTGGACTGGTTTGAGTCCATCTCGCACGTCTGGAATTGCACGACCTATTATGACACTCATAGAGTAACTCAAGTATGACTTGACGAGTTCATCTTCCAATACACGGTCAATTACATTCGTTGCGTTTGATGAATTCTCAGCTACTCCTTCATTTCCATTGTTTATACCACGATTAAGCTCCCGATCTATTTCATCACTCATTACTATGCCTCCCTATCTGTTTGCATACATAGATGTACTTTCTTCATGCGATTGACAACGGTGTGCTGCACTAAATCTTGTCAGGAAATCTTTGCACCAGGTTCTATGTCCCCTGAAACTGTCAACAATTTGAGTTGTCCATCTTTCTTTGCCGCCAACAACATGCCTCTTGACTCTATCCCCATCAACTTTGCAGGCTTAAGATTTGCTACAACGATTATCAATTTGCCAACGAGTTCTTCCGGGCTGTAGTACTGTGCTATTCCAGCAACTATCTGTCTCTTACCAAGTTCACCAAGATCGATCTGCAACTTAACCAACTTTTCAGATTTTTGTACCCTTTCCGCTTCAAGTACCTTGGCAACTCTGAGGTCCACTCTTTTGAATGTGTCTATATCTAAGAGTTCTTCTGTTGTTACCACATTTTCAGTCTTGCTGTCGCTTATTTCTTTCACTTCCAACTTTTTTTCTTCTTCTGGTTTGTTATTCAGCTTTTCCATTTTATCTACCCCCGTGCTCATCTTCTCACTTTCTATCTTTTCCATCTTCTTGAATAGTGGTTCACCGTGTATGATGCTCTTCCCTTTTAAGTTGTTCCACCCTTCCAATGCACGATCAGTAAACACAGGCTCCATGGAAAGTCTTCTGTAAACTTCTGTAGAAGAATTGGGCATAACTGGAGATGCAAGCGTTGCAACTTTCATTATGTTCTCTGTCACGATTGCCAAAACTGTGCCAAGTCTTTCCATTTTCCCCTCTTTTGCCAACGTCCACGGTCTTGTTTCATCAAAATATTTGTTGAGTGAGGATATGAACTGCCACAAGTGATCTATCGCATCTGTGATTTTGTATTTTTCCATAAACTCTATGTAAGTTCTTTGGGTTTCTTCGTATTCTTTTAAGAGTTTCCTATCGATGTCTTCCAATGTTTTGATCTCTGGTACCTTTGAATCAAAGTGCTTCTTGATCATTGCAAGCGTTCTGTGTAGTAAGTTACCATAGTCATTTGCCAGATCAGAATTCAATCGCTTTATGAGGTTCTCTTCCGAGAAGTCACCATCTCTACCAAACATTACATCTCGTGCAAGGTAGTATCTGACAACATCGTTTCCATATTTGTTCATGTATTCTCTTGGATCTATTGCATTTCCCAGAGATTTACTTATCTTCTGTCCATTAACAGTCAACCAACCGTGTGCGTATACCTTTTTAGGCAAAGGTAAACCCACAGCCATTAACATGGCAGGCCAAATAAGGCTATGGAATCTGTTGATTTCCTTGCCTATCAAATGCAAATCGGCAGGCCACCATTTTTCAAACGTCTCTAAATTATCAGGATAACCGATGGCTGAAACATAGTTTATCAAAGCGTCAACCCAAACATATATCACATGTTGTGGGTCATCTGGCATTGGAATGCCCCACTTCAATGTTGTTCGCGTTATGGACAAATCTTTTAAACCAGATTCCAGAATCTTGAGCATCTCATTTCTTCTGAAATCTGGCTCAACAAATTCTGGATTCTCAGTGAACAGTTTTAAGAGTGATTCGTTGTATTTTGAAAGTTTGAAGAAATAATTCTCTTCTTTTATGAGTTGAACTTCTCTCTTACAAGATGGGCATATTTTATGACCATGCTCATCTATCTCGAGTTCGTCTTCATTCCAGTAAGTCTCGCAAGGAACACAGTACCATCCCTCGTATGTACCTTTGTATAAATCACCATTTTCCAACATCTTCGAAACAAAATACTGGACTGTCCTCACATGTGATTCATCGGTTGTTCTGACAAAATAATCGTTTGTTATATCGAGGTCTTTCCAAAGCTGCTTAAATTTCCCAGCCAATTCATCACATAATTGCTTAGGCTCAATTCCCTTTTGCCTTGCTGCTTGTTCGATTTTTTGACCATGCTCATCTGTTCCAGTGAGATAAAAGACGTCGTATCCCATCATCCTCTTATATCTCGCGATTATATCGCCCATAATCGTAGTATACGAACTACCGATGTGTGGTTCCGCATTAACATAATAGATGGGTGTTGTTATGTAAAACTTTCTCACAGTGTGGCACCTCCAAATGTTCTCTTCTTCTATTATTTTATACGAATTTTAATATGAATTCTCATATAAAATTATATCACACAACCTAGTAACGTATGTGAAGAAATAGAAAACATTAACAAAACAAATATTTTGCACACACTTTTGTCACATTCTCATTAAATCGCTATTTTAGAGCGAAATTCAACAACAAAGGGTGGCAAATGCCACCCTTTGATTGTCTCTCGATTGTCTAACTGTTTATCCTTCTATTTAATTATACTTCTTGATACTTCTTGATACTTCTTGCCTCTTCGATTTTGGGTTTTAAAAATTACTCTTCGTATTCAAACAGTTCTTTCAATGGTGGAATAAGGTCCAAGTATCTCTTATAGTAATTGAGTTTCCAGCCCGGTCTTATAAGATTGACATCTTTTATTACCGTATTCAGTTTCAACAGTTCCTCTTCTGAAACAGCTAATCTGTAAGCAATTTGTCTCAACGTATCTCCAGGTTGCACTGTGTATTGCAATCCAATGTAGACAGATCTGTTCATATCTTCTTGCAAATTAATCGTCTCGCCACCGACGATTGTTTTGATATTTTCAAGAAGGATATTGACAACTGGAACTTCGAAGTCCTTTACAACTTTGCCAACAAATATAGGATTATCACCGTACGTTCTTAGAGACGGTACGGACACAAAGAATTGATCACTATCACTTATGGGTTTACCGGCAAAATCAAGTCGCCTGATTGTACCATCGTTTATAACATTCTCATACTGGATATTTTCAAACAAATCTATTATCCAAGGTTCTTTTGATAACAAAGAACTAAATACTATTCTGCTATCATTGAATTTTATGTATTTTGAGTAGGAAGCTACGAGATTTCTAACATCCATTCCCGTCATTTGCACGAGTTTTACAGTAGTTGTCTTTCCAACCATCTTGTATACATCTTTTCTCGTTACTATGCCTTCTGCCAATCCACTATAATTAGGATTGAAGACGTTCCATATTCCAGCACTTGCTTTTGTGTAATCGATGATAGATTTGTTCACGATCTCTGTTATCAAGTTGTCCTCAAGAATCGCCATGTACTTGTGAAATCCAACGGTTATGGCAGAATCAAGGATTCTTTCGTTCAGCCAATTTTCAACGGGGGCTTCATATTGCTCTGCCCAAGAGAGTATTGGTTGTGAGACTTCTACACTAGTCATGTCAACATTTTTGATGCTGATATCTGTAATGTCCCACTTGTTAGAAACTTTACTTAATTTTATGTTTATCTCATTTATCGATGAACCCTCTGCTCCTGGTATGGAATATGCTTTCTTGTCTTTTTCGCCAGTGTAAACGATGGCTTCATTACCGAAGAGGAACACATCTACATCTTTGGCAAACTCTTTCACAAGTCGATCCCCTATATTCAAATCACTTTCAAGTGCTAACTTCTCCCCAGTTATTGGGTCGTTGGTTATACCACCGCTCGTTGCAAGGACGATTACGTCAGGCTTTACTTGTTCTTTTAATTTGGTCAGCTTCTCTTTTATCGCTTTTACTTGATCATCAAATGTCATATTACCGTAGTTTGGTGTAACGCCGATTGTGGCTACCTTGACACCATTCGGAAGAACCTTGGTATAGTAAGTATAAACTTTAGTATTAAGACCTTTTAAATTTCCAGCGAGCGTATACCCTTTGAATTCTCCGATTAAGTTTTCCAACTTGTCTTGCTCTAAGGAAAGTTCAAAAGTACCCGGGACGAATACATCATATCCAATTTGATTGAAGAGCGTCATAACTGGGTTGTCTGGTTTGTCGATGTAGTAGTCACCGAAGGGACTTCCGTATGTGAGATTACCCGTATCGATTAAGACCAAGTTTTTATTGTCTGCTTGAAGCTTTTGAACGTAAGAATAAATTGGAATCAATCCTTTTGCCTCGAATGACTCGGTAAAGTAATTGTACGGAACTACATTCCCGTATACGTTTGAGCTGTGGAGAATAACCACATCAGTTTCGGTTGCTGAAGGTCCAGCTCCAAGGGCAAAAATGTAGAACAAAACGATAAACAGTATGCTCATAATAAGTTTTTTCATGTTCTTACCTCCTCATCCACCAATTTTCTATAGCAGTCTTTACATACTGCAATATACTTTTCTTTTCCACCAACATCGATTATACCACCGTCAATCTTCTTTTTGTAAGAAAGTGTACCTGTATACTCGCCACATATTTCACACACGGCTTTTTTCTTGATTACTTCGTCGGCTAGTGCCATAAGTGACGCGGTTGTTGGAAAGGGCTGCCAAAGATAGTTCAAATCCAACCCAGCACAGTACACATCCACACCATCAGCCGTCATATCCTTAACTAAATACATTATATCATTTTCAAAGAAGTGCACCTCGTCTATGAAAATTGCATCCGGTTTTTCATCAAGGGTCTTGTAAATGGTCACCATCTGATCAAGATTCTTCACCACAGTTGCGGGCATTTTAAATAATTTGTGAGTTACGACATCATCAACACTGTATCTAACATCTATCCGTGGTTTGAAGATCTTTATCTTCTTTCGACCAAGTTCATAAATTTCAGCAAAATTCAAGAGCTCAGTCGTCTTTCCAGAATACATTGGTCCACTTATCACGGTGAGTTTCCCAGTCTGCTGCAAGTTATACACCTCCGTCTCTATCAATATCTTTTGCAAAGCCAAAAATAAGCATCATGAGCATCCCAGCAAGCAATAAATAAGAACAATTTTTGAGGAATTTGTAAGAAACCAAATAATTTCTGATATAATTATATCAAAAAAGGGGGGTTATGTATACCTTGAATAGTGGAAATGATGTAAAATTTTTGGTAGATACTCATGCTCACTTGCATATGAATCAGTTCGATGCGGACAGGGATGAGGTGTTGAAAAGGGCTAGTACATTAGAGCTTGTCATAAACGTTTCTACAAGTCTTTCTGACATTGAGGATACCATAAAAATCGCAAATCTGTGTGACAATACATTCGCAGCCATAGGTATTCATCCACACGATTCCAAAGATGTTGGTAATGATTATCTTGATATAATTCAAAAAAAGATAGATACTCAAAAGAGAGGTAAGAGGATCATTGCTATCGGTGAAATCGGTCTGGATTATTTTAGAAATATGTCACCGATAGATACGCAGAAAAAGGTCTTTGCAGAGCAACTTATGCTTGCTCAGGAAAACGATTTGCCAGTGATTCTCCACATTCGAGATGCTTACGAGGATGCTTACGACATACTAAGAACAGTTGGTATACCCGAAAAAAGGGGTATTGTCCACTCATTTAGCAGCGATGAAAATTGGGCAAAGAAGTTCGTAAAATTGGGATTTAGACTGGGAATTGGTGGGCCTATCACATATCCGAAAAACGATTTGCTGCGAAGTGTGGTCAAAATAGTGGGTGTAGAGAATATAGTTACCGAAACAGATTGTCCTTATTTGCCCCCTCAACAGTATAGAGGAAAGCGCAACGAACCAATTTACGTTTCGTACGTTGTCGATACGCTGAATGATATCTTTGAATGTGACATCTCTGCGATAATCTTTGAAAACGCACTGCAACTTTTTGGATTGACAAAAGTCGGTGGAGTGGGTTTGAGATGATCGAAGCAATAACCGGAAAGTACATTGGTAGAAATGAAGGTAATCTGTTAGTTAAAACTGGGAATTTCGTATTAAGGATAGTATCGGACCTCGATAGCTTTTCTGACCGTAAGGAAAACGATGAGATAACAGTTTATACGAAACTCATACTTACCCAAGACGATATATCGATCTATGGCTTTGATTCAAAGAGCAAAAGAACCATCTTTGAAAAGCTTATAAAAGTATCGAAACTCGGTCCCAAAACGGCAGTCAAAATCCTCTCTTCAACAACGGGAGAATTTCTCTCAAATGCAATAGCTACAGGAGATGTCGAAAAACTTGCGTCTATACCCGGAATTGGTAAGAAAACTGCTGAAAGGATTGTGACAGAACTAAAAGACGAATTTGAACCATCCGAGGTAGATGATGTATCCGTTGAAGCAATAGAGGCTTTGATTTCATTGGGATACAGCAGAACATTGGCAAGAAATGCTGTAAAGAGGGTTGGAAAGGAAAAGGATGTTGCCAAAGTGATAAGAGAAGCTTTGAGAATACTCTCGAGTGGTACATGATTAACAAACGTGAATGGTCCAAAAGAACAAAGGGATGATACTATGGGGTAGATGCGATCGGTGGCGTTAGTGCTAGACCCGCAATAGTCAACCCTATGTTGGGTTACAGACTCGATCCGGGAGAACCGGGAATACCTTCTGGTGCCCCTGCGAGCCAAAGTGTGCTGAGAGTGCTTAATCAAGAATTAGCAAACTACATGGATTTTAAGAAACAAGCTGCTGAGCAAGGTGGATTTGTCATTGGCGGTGGCATATATTTGGATTTGAGAAGGCGTGGTTCTTTTCTTGCCGCTGTTGCCGGAAAAACAAAGGTCTTCATGTATCTACCCGGTGACAAGATGGGGCAGAATGCAAAGGTCCCAAGTCAAGAAGATAGTGGCTCTGCGCAGAACAGTATTGAAAATGGCACATCTGTCAACGATGCAAAAAAGACCGAAGTAAGCAGAAAAATAGACGAGCTGTACAACAAACTTGCCATGTCAAACGACCCATACGAAAGGCAACAATTAGAACAGCAGATAGTGATGTTGACTATGGCGATGAACGCACTTGTGGCAGGAATGAAAATGCCAGAGTTTTTAGTTGGTATGTTATTAAATACAGCAGTTTAATGGAGTCACTATATGGAGTCACTATAGTGATATCAATATAGTTTAAGCATGCTACATTGTCTGATAACCGAATGGAGGGATACGTGTTGAAATTGTCGCAAATAATCGAAGAAGTTGGATTAAAAAGTGTATATCTACACAACGATTGCGAGATAGAACATGGATATGTGGGAGATTTGTTGAGCATTGTCATGCGTTCTGCAAAAGAGAATTCCATTTGGATGACTGTGCAGAGCCACGTTAATATCGTTGCTGTAGCTACATTGACAGGTATCAGGGCTATTGTATTGTGTGAGGGGATGGAATTTCCAGAAGATACACTTCAAAAGGCGCAAGAAGAGGGAATAAATTTGCTTGTAACAGACGAAAATGCATACAGAGTCTCTGGAAAGATTTACTCACTCAATGTAAGATAAGTCAAATAAGATATCATAGAAAAGGTCGAAATGATTGGAATGGCTGAGAGTATTGGAAATGAATTCTTACCTAATGAAAATAAAGTATACAAGGCTGATCTACACATACATTCTTGTTTGTCCCCTTGTGCAGATTTGACGATGGTTCCATCTACTGTATGCACAAAAGACATTGATATATTGGCAATAACAGACCATAATACCGCTGAAAATGTAGCGGCTTTTGTTTGTTTGTGTAAAGATAAAGTTGTGATACCTGGAATAGAAATCCATACGTTTGAGGATGTGCACATACTTGGCTATTTTTCAACACTTTCAGATGTAATGGAAGTTTCTAAGATTGTGAGTGAGAACACGAATCCACTTCCATACGATCCTGAGACATTTGGGTATCAACTCTTGCTCAACGAATCGGAAGATTTTGTAGGGATGCTCGACAATTATCTGGGATTTCCAACGAATTTAAGCATAGATCAGACGATCGATTTGATTGAAAAACATAATGGATTAGCTGTTTTTGCTCATGCTGATCGAAAGTTTGGTGTTATTTATCAACTTGGCATACTACCGAAAAATGCACACTTCGTCGAAGTGAGAAAAAGGGAAACTTGGCAAGAACTGAAAAGTACTGGTCACATAGTGCTTACATCTTCAGATGCGCACATTCCAGACGAAATAGGTTCGAGAAAAATCTTCTTCCAAAATGATGCATTCAGCGGTAAAATTGATACGCACAGTGTTATCTCAGCTGTGGCGTTGGGGAGGTTTAGAACAATTTGGGATTGATAACACTTTCAGACCATCTACACGACATAGCAGAGAATTCAGTGAATGCAGGTGCAAAAAACGTAACTATTGTCGTTGAAGAGACTTCAGAAACTTTCTTCTTTTCCGTTGAAGATGATGCAGGAGGTATACGACCAGACATATTTGAGAAGATATTTGACCCCTTCGTCACTACGAGAAAAAAGGAGATACGGAGGGTAGGACTTGGTTTGCCATTTCTCAAGCAAGCGGCAGAAACTACCGGTGGATATGTAAGAGTAGAGACTGCGTTTGGAAGGGGTACAAAGACTGAAGTGCTGTTCTACAAATCGAACATCGACTGTCAACCAGTTGGAAATTTACCACAGACCTTCCTCGTTTTGTTACTCAACGGTGGAATAGAATGGTACATAAAGAGATGCTACAATTCAAATTTCTATGAAATAGATACACAAACACTATCAAAATACGTTGGCCAACTCGACTCTCCAGGCAAGATAAGTTTAGTATCTGACATGTTGGAGGAGTTGGAAAACTCATTGATCGAAGAAGAAAAAATCTGATCTCGTAAGGGAGGGAGTTAAGTGAAAGTAGTAAAAAGATTGTTTGTATTAATGTTGATCACATTTTCTGCTTTTGCATTTTCATTCACACTTAAAGATGTACAGTTCGATGGGCTCAAGACTGTGACAAAGGATGAATTGTTGTCACTGTATCAAAATTACCTGGGTAAAGATGTGAATGAAAATGCCATAAACGCTATACTATCATCCATCGACGAAACTGGCTATTTTGAAAGTATCGATTACGAACTTGCAGATGGCTCAGCGACGGATACAAAGATTTTGAAGATTAGACTTGTCGAGAATGCACCGGTAAAGAAGGTCTCGATTGAGATAAATGGTCCCGGGCTAATAAGTGTGGAGACTTTGCAGAGTTCAATTACTCTACTTGAAAACAAACCATTCAGCTTTACGAAATTCTGGGAGAGTATAGACAAGATTGCAAGTGCTTATTCAAGCCAAGGTTACATGGTTGCAACACCGCGCAGTCAAGATAAGTCCTTTGCCTTCGTCTACGTGACTGGCTCAGTTGACGATGATGAAACGGTGATATTCAAAGTAAACGAGTACGTACTCTACGATGTCAATTTTGAAGTGCTCTCCCAAGATGATGAATTCAAAAAGGAATTTGAAACAATTCAGAGTAAATTGAGCATCAAAAAGTATATCGATTATGAAAAAAAAGACTGGTTCATGAAGTTATTCGATAGTGAGAAAGATTACGTGATGACACTTCAATCACTTCAGACCCTATTTCAAGATTTGGCAAAATACATTTTTGTAAAGATTATCAACGTATCCACCCAGGAAGTAGAATCAAAGTATCCAGCAAAAGTCATTACCTTGACGGTTACGGACAATACTGTACTGACCCAACCAGTCTACTTGAAGGGGATAAAGACAAAGGGTAACACGTTATTTACACAAAGCGAATTGATTGGCGAGACTAGTGAGGGCACGTACACAAATCTTACAGTACTTAAGAAGATGCAAGATGTAAAGGATAAGTACGACAAGGCCGGATATTTCATAGACTTAAATCTTGAAGCTGGTGATGATAATACAATCAATATATTGATAACTGAACTGAAAGTAAGAAACGTGAAGGTAGAAGGAAATAGCGTCACCAAAGATTACGTCTTCAACGATTTAATATACGTCAAACCCGGTGATTTTCTTAAGAGAGATGCATTGCAACTGACTTACACGGAAATTTACAAATCTAATTTCTTCGATTCAGTAGATTTTAACATACAACCCGTTGAAAATGACAATTCACTTGTTGACGTCGCAGTAGTACTTACAGAAAAGGCTAAGAAATTCGATTTCCAAGGTGGAGTTGTGTATGCGCCAGTTACAGACAGCAGTAAACAGTGGTGGGAAGGTATTGGCGGTATATTGTCACTTTCAACAACAAATCCAACTGGAAACGGCGAGAATGTATCGCTCAATTTCCAAAGAGACTTTACCTCGACAAAACTGTCATTTACTGGTGGAATAAGGAAACCATTTGAATGGCCAGTTATATTGAGTGGTTCCGTTAATTATCAGAATGTAACATCAGACGGTACAACGACGACAAATGTCTCCTACTCAGCTGGATTGAATACATTGAAGACACAGCTTGGTCAATTCGGTATCAGTGTAAAATACGAAGACACAACGGAATCTAGCGAGACAAGTGTCACTTTGAGTACACTTTCTTTCCCAATCAGTTACGTCTACGAAACACTCGATAATCTTTATGTACCGATGAAAGGGTACTCATTCTCATTGACTGGCACAAAGTATTTGCCAATATCCGTTGACGGTTCCGATGCACTCAGTTATTCTGCAGAATTGACATTACATTTTCCACTTACAAAAGACATATCATTTGCATCAAGAATACTTGCAGGACAAGTATTCCAAACGTCTGGAAAAGAAATAACTTACAGCTTAACTGGACTAAACCAAGTGAGAGGTGTAAAAACAAGCCTAACAGGTTCTGCAATTGGTTTGACTAACAACGAAATACGATTCAAACAGGAAAATTCACTCACTTATTTCTCGTTATTCTACGATGTTGGATTCGTATCGAGTGAATATGATTTCCAAAACATTGAGATGGCGTTTGGTGCTGAATTGGGAATCAATGTGCCAATGTTTGGACTAATAAGGCTTGGTTTTGGTGTTCCAGTAAATGCTCCAACCCAGCCAGATACATTCATACTAATTGGTAAGACATTCTAAATTCCGACATATTATGCATTAGGTGAGAAGATGGCAGATATAACTGATTTAGTAAACCATTTGGAAGGAATAAGAGATGAGGCAAGGTCACTTGTAGAAACAAGATGGGAAGAATTTGAAAACCTTAAAAGAAACGGCGATGAAGAGGAATTATTTGCTGAACTCAGCTTTTGCGTGCTAACTGCAAATTGGAGCGCTCAAGGTGGCATAAAGGCTCAAAATACAATAGGAAAAGGCTTTGCAACATTGCCACAAGAAGAACTTGTAGAAATGCTCGTAAGTGTCGGACATAGGTATCCTCAAGCACGTGCTCAGTACATAGTGTCAAATAGATGGATAATAGGTCGTTTGAAGGCACTTATCGAAGAACCCGATCCCAGAGAGTTCCTTGTAAAGAATGTAAAGGGGTTGGGATGGAAGGAGAGCTCGCATTTTTTGAGAAATGTTGCATTCTGTGATTATGCAATATTGGACAAACATGTCTTGAGAGTAATGCAGCGTTATGGACTAATAGACGAGATACCAAAAGGATGGACGAAAAAGAAGTATTTAGATTACGAAGAAAGGTTGAAAAGGGTCGCAGAGAGTTTCGGAGAGTGTTTGGGAAAGTTTGACCTCTATTTATGGTATATGATAAAACATACTGTAGATAAATGATATTTATCTCAAGTATCTCAGCAGTGGAAGGGAGGGAAGAGCACAATGTTTGTTTTATTGTATTATTGTGCTCGTATTATATGAGACTCATCGAAAGTGTTCCCAATTTCAGTGAGGGAAGAAGAGAAGAAATCGTAAGGCAAATCATCGAACAGGCCAACAAGTATCCAAAAGTCAAAATGCTTGATTGGTCGATGGATAGAGATCACAATAGGTCCGTCGTCACAATAGTTGGTGACCCTGACCAGGTCCTTGATGCACTGTTTGATATGACAAAAAAGGCTGCAGAATTGATAGACTTGAGGTATCACAAGGGTGAACATCCAAGAATGGGGGCAACTGACGTTATTCCTCTTGTACCATTAGTTGGTACAACAATGGCAGAATGTGTAGAATGGTCTAAAAAACTTGGTGAGAGAATTGGAAGGGAATTGAACATTCCAGTCTATTTGTATGAGCGAAGTGCAAGTGTACCAGAAAGGGAGAATCTGTCTGAGATTAGAAAAGGTGAATTCGAAGGGTTCTTTGAAAAAATAAAGAATCCTAGATGGAAACCAGATTTTGGGCCTGAGGAAGTACACGAAACTGCTGGAGTGACCGCTGTCGGTGCCAGAGAATTTCTCATTGCATTCAATGTAGACCTTGGAACGAATAATGTGGAGATTGCTGATAAGATAGCTAAAGCCGTTCGAAATATCAGTGGTGGGTACAGATACGTCAAGGCAATGGGCGTTGAGTTGAAAGAAAAGAACATAGTCCAAGTATCAATGAATCTTATAAACTACAAAAAGTCACCGATATTCAGAGTTTTTGAGACGATAAAGAGAGAAGCACAGAGGTATGGTGTACCGGTTGTCGGGTCTGAGATCATAGGTATGGTACCTCTCCAAGCAATTGTAGATACATTCTCTTGGTATCTACAACTAGATGAATTCTCGATAAATAGGGTCATAGAGCAAAAGCTTATGGACGAAATCACGAAAGATTGATAAAAAATCTTGGGAGATGCATTTGCATCTCCTTTATTTTTGTGGTATAATAATTCGTAGTACGAACCAATTGTGCTTATAGCACACAGGAAATATCTGGAGGTGAGATTGATGGAATATCGAAAAGTTGGCAAGTGGGGAGTAAAGATCAGTGAGCTTTCGATCGGTTCATGGCTAACTCTTGGAAATCAGTTAGATTATGAGGGAACAAGAAAGATCATAAGATACGGTGTTGAAAACGGCGTTAATTTTATTGATACAGCTGAAGGATATGCTGATGGGATTGCAGAATCGATACTCGGTAAAGTGCTGAAGGAATATCGTAGAGAGGATCTTGTTGTGTCAACGAAGATTTTCTGGGGTGGAAGTGGCCCAAACGATCAGGGACTTTCAAGAAAGCACTTGATAGAAGGTATCAGGAATTCATTAAAGAGATTGCAATTAGAGTATGTGGACATCGTCTATTGCCACAGGCCTGATCCCCAAGTACCGATGGAAGAAGTAGTCTGGGCAATGGATCAAATTCTGCGCAACGGGCAAGCTCTTTATTGGGGAACGAGCGAATGGAGTGCAGAACAGATAGAAAAGGCACATATCGTTGCAAAAGAATTGAATTGCATGCCTCCTATAGTTGAGCAGCCACAGTACAATTTGATTGTAAAAAAGAGGGTTGAGGAGGAGTACGCTCCGATATATGCGAAATATGGTATGGGGTTGACTACGTTTAGCCCATTGGCATCTGGTGTACTGAGCGGCAAGTATCTCGATGGGATACCAGAAGGTTCTCGTTTGGATAGATGGCCCTGGCTGAAAAAGTCAATGGAAGAGAAAGGAATATTTGAAGGAGAAACTGTGAACAAACTCAAGAGAATAAGAGAGATTGCAACAAGTTTAGATGCTACCATGTCACAACTTGCACTTGCATGGTGTTTGAAGAACAAGAACGTCAGTAGTGTCATACTCGGTGTCAGTTCACTAAATCAGCTTGCAGAAAATCTTAAGGCAGTTGAAGTAAAAGAGAAGATCACAGACGAGATTTATAGAGAACTTAGTTTAATGTTCTGATTTTTGCCATAGAAATGACTTAAAAAGGCCGAGGAAATGACTCCTCGGCCTTTTTGTAAGATGCTTTTTCGTGTTAGATTGGTATCAAATTAGTTCAATTCAAATGTATAGAACTTGAATGGCTTAAAATCGAATGTAACACAATTATCTTTGATTTCTAGTTCTTGGAGCCTATTTTCAAGTGCATCTACCAAAGATACCTTTCTTATTGCCCTGTCACTTTGCATGGATAGCTTTATAGCTGAAGTACCTGAGCTGCCGACGCTTTCCAATATTCTTAGATACAACTTACCATCTGTCTTCCTGAATGAAAGAATCCTGAAATTATCGTTCAGTACCTGTACATTGATCGAAGACGTCGTAATCTTTCCATTGAATACAGTCATCTTTCTATTAAGACTTTCCGCACGCTTATAGAACTCTTTTACATCGCAAGATGGATGGACATATATAGAGTATGCAAACTCGTGATAGCCTTCGTCAGCATAAAAATCCGGATAAATTCCAGCCTTTAATAGTGTCATCTCCATCGTTGAACCATTCACCTTGTGGCCATATTTCCCATCGTTGATAATACACACACCGTAGTCGTACTGAGAGAGGTCTACCCAACTATGCGCAAGCGCTTCAAAACGTGCCTGCTCAAAATTTGTGTTGCTATGAGTGGGTCTCTCTATGTATCCACCATCTATGTCGTACTTTGCATATCTACTCAATATATTCGTTGGAAATAACGCTTTAAGCAGCGTTCTTCTGTGATGCCAATCCAATTTCGTGTGGACTTTTAGTTCATCACTACCCCTATCCAGAACGTAGAACTGCTCAATTGTGCTTGAATCGAACAAGTACACGACACGTATGACCTGCCTAATCGCATTTTTCTCTACAAGTTCTATCTTGGAAGCACTCAATCTGCGTTCTGAACCTTTACTCCTCACATCTATATCCCAGTTTTCCCAATATGCAGGTACATCTCCATATACAGTGAGTAAATTACCTGCATGTTCAAAAGCCCATTTTCCAAGTGACTTGTTGAAAACATTGACTGAGCCATCCTCTTTGACGATGACCTTTAGTTTATCATTTTCCATCGAATAGTTGCTTACTCGCTTTTGCGCCTGCAAATCTGCTTCATCTTCCAAATCATCTTCCATATCTGCAATTCTAAGTGCCCTAAAACCAAGCTCAGGTATTTTCTCATCGGTATCGTATACGTACATTCCATCAAATGTTTTTGCACAATCAATCTGTTTATCACCATCAAACATTCTTAGTGGCTTGTCATAGACAAAATGAACACTTTGCTCAAAAGAAGAGGGGTTGAAAAGCGTAATGTAATTTGGATGCTGCTCTGCTTTTGATTCAACTATACTCTTTTGAAGCTTGATACATTCTTCAATCACGTACTTCAATTCATTTTCAGCATCTTCGTACACTTCTCTGATAGCCGAGCCAGGAAGGATATCGTGAAATTCGTTGTGCAACAACATCTTCCACAATTCATCTATGCGTTCTTGGTAATTACCATCGAAGAGTGCATTTATGATTTCGATATTTCTCAATTCATTCTCTGCACGTCTGTGCAGTTTTTTCGTGCGGCTTTGAGATGTGAGCGTTCCCCTGTGTAGTTCTAAATACAACTCACCATCCCAAACGGGCAATTTAGCACTGTCGATTTTCTGATCCAAACTTTCCATAAACTGTTCGGCAGTGGAGTACTCAACGTACGGTACACCAGGTATCTCATTTAATGGTACATAATTTTCACACATCTCTTCTGTAGGTCCGCCACCACCGTCTCCGTAACCAAACGATAAGAAAAACTCATTTGTTATATCCTTCTGTCTGAAGTTACTGAACGTATTTATCAAAGACTTTGCATTAACTCTACCGTTGTATCCATCTTCAAAGTTTTTGAAATTGTAGTAAATTACTTCAGAGGCATCTATCCCTCTCCAGAGACATATATCGTATGGAAAATTGTTGGCCTCATTCCAATTGAGTTTTGTCGTGACAAAGTAATCTATACCTGACTGTTTCATCACCTGAGGCAATATCCAAGAAAAACCGAACACATCCGGAAGCCATGCAACTTTACTCTTTACGCCAAACTCTTTGAGAAAGAACTTTTGACCGTAATAGAATTGCCTTATCAATGATTCGATACTTGGCACATTGCAATCGGATTCAACCCACATACCTCCGACTGTTTCCCATCGTCCACTCTTGATCAATGATCTGATCTCCTCAAAAACTTGAGGATGTGACTTTTTCACATCTTCGTACATCTGCGCTGAAGATTGAATGTAGATGAACTGCGGATATCTCTTTGCCAATTGTATTGCATTCGAGAATGTTCTAACTATCTTTCTCTTCGTTTCGTCTATTGGCCAAAGCCAAGCATAATCGATGTGTGCGTGTCCTGCAACAAACGCTTTACCAATTTTCGGGAATAGTTCATTCAACTTTCCTACCTTACTTCTATAGACATCGAATGATTCCGTCAAACTCATTTTCACTTTCTCATCATATACACATTCATCGGGAAAGTCTGGATGAGACCAAGTTGACATCACTTGATCAAAGATACTTGGATTTTCCGTAATTGTCTTGATGTAAACATTGGTAGACCTAGGAACGTACAAATTAGACAAGAATTCATCCGTCACGTCTATGAGTGCCTTTGCAAGGTTTTCGTCTTTAGTTTCATTGGCAACCTCTACAACATTCTTCGCAAAGTTCAGAATCTTCCACATATCCTCATCGTACACAATCCACTTTGAGTACTTGAAAACACTCTCTTCCCTTGAACCGAAAAGTCCCCTTGCAACGGTCTGTACCTCGATCGTATGCTTCTGTTCATCGCAAAATGGTGTTAAATTGACTTCTTTGTGATATTGATTTATCTCACCGTATGGTTTTTCATCTATCAAGACCAAACTCTCTCCACCAAACCAACCGCGTAGATAAAGCTTTTCGTTCGGTCTTAGTTTTTCAAATGTAAATGCATTCTTAAAATGGACAGGATTACCGGAGTAATCCCAAGTGTACGGAGTTTTTATGACCTTATCATAGAAAGTCCATCCATCAAAAGATTCCTTCCTCACAATGGTAAATGGTAAAAGTTCTCCAAGTAACCTGTAAAGTCGTCCAATTTCTCGATCTCTGCTCCGTTCCATAGCTATCCTCCTC
>DJGV01000011.1 GCA_002432805.1 Fervidobacterium sp. UBA5837
TAGAGAATGACTTTAGCAGTGAAGATTTATTGGCAATTATAGAATCACCGCTAAAGTCATTCTCTACTGCCTGCATCGGTTGGAGGAGTATTTTCACGATTTGGCTTTCGACCAATTGTTCTCTCCCACTGGATCTATAGGGAATGAGAGCATCGTCGAATTCTTCCATCACCATAGAGGCTATTGCAGAGTTCGGTGCGATTACAGCTATGTTATCAGGAGATTCACCCGAAAGTATGAGCTGCTTCACAGCTTTTATCAAGTATGAGTACTGTGCATGCTGATTTTGTACATCAACTTTACAGATGTTCCTATCGCTCAACACCTCATCGAACTTGACCTCACGCTTTTGACAAAGTGAGTAATCTAATGTGAAACCATTGTCCATAAGGAATTGATACACATCGTCGAGTTGGTTAAAAGCAAGGTCATCGACTTTCTGCCAGACGAAGAATATCGCATTTTCTGATTTGTTGATCAGTGATTTAAATGACTTTTGCATCAATGGTGGAAGGTCGAAAAAACCGCTGAAGACAACGTACTTTCGAGATTGTTCAACGTTGGCAGCGTTTTCAACGTACCATCTGTAAACACTCATGGGATCGTAAACGTTCTTTGAACGCAATTGACCAGTCACGTTGTTCATCTCATTGAGTACTTCTCGGATGATTTCTGTGAAAGGATCTGGTGATCCATTATCTCCCGATAATATGCTTTTGATGAGTGCGTATTGACCGGAAAGCGTTAGTTTACTTGTATCACCGTATAATTCAAGTTCCCACATTTTTTCGAATATTTCGACGATGTAGCTTATTATCGTGTTCGATTTAGAAAGAGTGCGTAGTACCATGAATTTTACGTCACCATCAGTGGTAGATCGTCTTCGAGATTCGTACATTTGATCCACGATGTAGGTGATGTAGATGGTGTAGAATTCACGGTCGAGTACCTCTGCATCGTAGTTGTGGAATTTAAGCATCTCGGTGATGTATTGGTTAACCACTCTGAACGCATCTCTATTAAGCGTTTTGCCGATGTTTCTTGCAACTGTGTCTGCAACTTGACGTGTGTAGAAACCAGTTGGTCCGATGAAGAGAAAGTCAAGCGGACTTTCTAGATAGTATCGTTCAATTGCCTTTGCTACTGTTCCAAAATGGGATGTATCGAGTGGAATGATGAATGCTCTTTTACTCATACGAAGACCATCTCTGAGAATCTATCAATTCTTCTTTTGACATCGTTTATGAAATCATCGTTTGGCCTTTCGATTTCGATGACTTTGCCATTCTTCGAGCTTATCAAATATCCGCCATCTATCTCACCGAAATCAGCAAGCAAGTACATGTAGAACTGCACTTGGAATCTATATTTATCGAGTTCTTGTTGTCTATTTAGTTCTGAATGTTTGAAGTCTACGACGTATATTTTCCCATCTTTGAAGAACACCTTGTCAGGAACACCGAAGAGCACATAACTTTTCCCGTTTTCCTCCATGTCCTTTGCGATACGCCACTCGGAAAGTATCTTCTGACTGCCTTCGAAAAGTCCTTTCAAAATCTCTGCCTTAAGTATTCCTCTCGGTAAATCTCCTCGTTCTACAAGATAGATGAGCTGATTGTACTCGATAACGCTCGAAATCTTTCTGTGTACTATCTTTCCTTCGAGTAGTTCTGGAGATGCCTCTAGTATATTAGAAAATACGTTTGGTATTTCTACTTCCTCACTTTGCGGCCTCTGAGCACTTTCTCGCGTAAATATCTCGCTCTCAAAATCGTTGAAATTCTCATCGAAGGCTTCAAAGTCGCTCTTTTCATCAACAATGTTGTATAGCAAGGTTGGGGAGATATATCTTTTGTATGCCATGTTGGTGAGGTCTGAAATCTGCTTTTCTATACTCTTTTCTGTCTCCTCATCTATCGTTTCTACAGTCTTTCCTGTCTTGACCTTGTTTTCTCCAATTACTTCGTTCAAGAAATCCTCTATCTGACTTGGTGACAGATCAATACGCGAGAATTTTTCAGAAGAAAGCTGCGAAGGATTTATGAATTTCTTTGATGAATTCTTATCTTTGCCTGGAACTGTAACGATAAAGAGCATCTCCCTTGCACGTGTGATTGCAACATACAGTTTTCTGAGTAACTCCGTTTCATCGTATACAATCTCTGCTTCCAATTCTTTCATTAGTTCTTTGAAATCCTCATCGGATACATCAAATTCATTCTCTAAATTATCCTTCAACTTGTCCAAGAACTTCTTTATATATATGTATCTTCCAGTGCCATTTTCGGCGAGTGGGAAGAAGACTTTTTCTTCTTCTCTTTCTGAAAAGTCATTGTTCACCAAGAAAACGATGTTGAATTCAAGCCCTTTCGAGCCATGAACAGTCATCATTCTCACGACGTTGTCTTCTTCAGAAATCTCAGAAGCTTCGGTCTCTTGCAGTTCATCTATCTTCTGAAGCATACGCGTTAATTCCAAGAATGTGTTCGCTTGATGATTGAACT
>DJGV01000001.1 GCA_002432805.1 Fervidobacterium sp. UBA5837
GGAATATTCAAGAAATTCGGAAGAAAAATAGTACTTAACCATGTTGATATGTACGCAGATACCGGTGAGGTAGTAGGTTTGCTTGGCCCAAATGGGTCAGGCAAAACTACTTTGTTTAATATTATACTCGGTGTCGTCATACCAAACGCTGGAAAGGTTTATTTCGATGAAAAAAACATTACGGCAATTCCTATTCACAAGAGAGCGAGATTGGGTATTACATACCTTCAACAAGAAACATCAGTATTTAGAGAGATGCGAGTTGAAGAGAATATAAGAGCCATACTTGAATATCAAAAATTAAAGTCAAAAGAGAGGAAAGAGTTAATAGATAAGACTTTACAAGAGTTCGGAATAGAATCACTTAGAAAACAATACGCATTTTCACTGTCTGGTGGAGAAAAGCGTAGGCTTGAGATCGCTAGAATGATGGTTATGCAGCCGAAATTCGTCTTACTGGATGAACCGTTCATTGGGATTGACCCTAAAACAGTGAAAGAAATTCAAAAGATAGTCATCAGTCTCAAAGAGCGAGGAATTGGTGTGATTATAACTGATCATTCTGTTGATGCATTGAGAACGATAGTGGATAGACTTTACGTCATTCACAAAGGAGAAGTCTTGGCTTCCGGAGTATCTTCAGAGGTATTCGAGAATGATTTGGTAAAGAAAGTGTATTTGGGAGAATGATTTTTAATCATTCTTCTTCATAGATTCAAAAGATTCAAAATTACCAGTATGGAAAATGTGAAAGGAAAAATTCGGCATGCAGTTGATAGTACATTTTAAGAAAAAAGGTATGATGCGTTTTCTTTCCGCTATAGAAACGTCCAATACTATATTAAGAATTCTGAAAAGGACAACACTTGAAATGGAATACTCGCAAGGTTTCCATCCGACACCCAGGGTCTCTTTCTTAGATTCAACGCCAACTGGTGTCATAGACCTTGCATTGTATGCCACTGTAAAGATAAGAAATGCTGAATTCGATCCGAAATGTTTTTTGGAAGAGCTGAAATCGAAAACTGTTGCAGGTATGGAACCATGCGATGTTTTCATAGATGAACGTAACTTGAATACACTCGTATCTGGTTATGAGTATTTGGTGTTTTTCAACAGAAAACCGGATTTTTCAATCCCACTCAAGAAACATTCCGGTAAAGAGTTCATACCGAGCAATTTAATGAACATGGTAGACAAATTTTCAAAAAACAGATATTATGTGGTAAAATATATTGTAGATAAGTCTAATATCTTCAACCCATATTTGTTTGAAGATGTTTACATATCGGTAAGAACAAGAGCTGTTGTTGGTAATGAGGGAGTCAATTCACTACTGCAAAAAGCGAGAACCTGAAATTGGAAAGGAGAGAAGAGCACATCTTCTTAGCAATGGAAATGAAATTAGGTGACAATTGCTTGTGCTCGCAGCGCATGAAAGTTTTGGTCGTAGATGATTCAGACGTTTTAAGAAAAATCACCGTCTTCAATCTTAAGAAGATGCAAATGGATGTTGAAGAAGCCGTTGATGGAATAGATGGATTAGAAAAAATGCGAGAATGGCATCCAGATGTTGTCATATTGGACATTATGATGCCGAGGATGGATGGCTTTACTGTGCTTAAGGAAATGAAGAAAGATGATCAAATAAGAAATATCCCGGTTATCGTTTTAACTGCAAAAGGTGGACAAGACGATGAAGAGATCGCTCTTTCTCTTGGTGCGAAAAAGGTCATGACAAAACCGTTTAGTCCAACTCAACTTATTGAGGAGGTTCGCAACATTGCAAGGAAGTGACCTTGAAGCCTTGTCAACACTTTTGAATCGCTTAGCCAATTTGTTTGATAAAGAATTTGGCGTCTACGAGAACTTGGAAGAAATAACGAATAATCTGGAAAAACTCGTTGATTATATTGAAAAATACATGAATGATCAGAAAGTAAATAATGATGAAATGCAACATCTTGTTGATGCTCAACTAGAAGAGCTTTCGAAAGCATACGAAGGCCTTTCGGCTCTTTTCGAACTGAACAAGGTAATTTCATCTGTTAACGAACCTTGGATGATACTGAAGAACGTTCTAAAGCTCTTAGATAACGCGATAAATTACTCTTGTGCGGTAGTAGAACTTGACATTGCTGGTAAGGTCTATAGAGAAGTAGTCGGAGATGAAGATAAAGCGAGTTATCTGTCTTTGCAAGCGAAAGATAAATTGGAAACTGTGCTTTGTGAGTGTGATTTAGGTAAAGGTAGTTACATTGTGGTTCCGCTGATATCTGAATTGGGTAAGTTTGGATTTTTAGCACTATTTGATGAAAACAAGTTGTTGACTGCTGGTGACAAACAAATTGCCGAAGCTGTTGCACAACAAATTTTGGTTGCTATAAACAGATATGTTATGATCGAAAGAGAGATAGAAAAGAAGAGATTAGAAGAGCAATTACTCATAGCTAGGAGAATACAGTTGGATCTTTTGCCAAAGAAATTCCCATTCTCAGATGTGTTTGACATAGGTGCTGATAGTGTGTCGGCAGTGCAAGTAGGTGGGGATTACTACGATATATTAAAAGATTCTGATGGTTCTTTGATTGGATGTGTTGCTGACGTTTCTGGTAAAGGATTTCCTGCTGCATTCATAATGTCGTCGTTTAGAAGTATGTTTAGATTGTCTATAAATATGAGCAGTGATTTGAAGACGCTAGCAGCGCAATTTGACAAAATGATACACGATGATTTTGAAATTGGTAGGTTTATAACTGCTGTCATATTTAGAATAGCACCCGATGGAACGATGAAAGTTGTTAATGCGGGTCATGATCCGTTGTATATTTTTAGGGGAAACGATGTGATCAAACTCGATTCAACGGGCACGCCCTTTGGAATTCTTGGAAGCGGTGAGTATCAAATTACGACGATGAAGTTGAACAAAGGAGATATTGTGTTAGCTTATACAGATGGTGTTGTGGAAGCGCGTAATGTAAACGGCGAGGAGTTTGGTTTTGAGAATTTTGAGAATATCGTTCTTAACAATAGGGACTTGAAAGCAATGGATATTGTTGATAAAATCGTTAGTGCAGTCTTTGAATTTTCTCAAGGAGTACCTCGGTACGACGATACAACAGTGCTTGTAGTAAAATATTGAATTGTAAGTCATAATTTATACGACAATGAACAATATGAAATATGGCTGTAGAGGTTGAATTGATGAATCAATTTTATTTTAGATACTCTTGGAGGTGTAAGGAAAGATGATTGAAGTTGGAGATCTTGAAAAGGGTATGCACATCAAGTATGAAGGAGATATATACAGGATAGTAGATGTGAACAAGCATTTCAAGGCAAGAGGTTCTGGATTGATAAGGACAAAATTGAAGAGTCTGACAACTGGACTCATCCGAGAAGAGAATTTCGCTAGTGGGGTAAAGGTTGAAGAAGCTGAACTTTCATATAGAAGGGCCGAATATCTCTACAACGACGGTGAAAGCTATTATTTTATGGATTTACAAACTTATGAACAGTATGCAATACCATCGAACGAAGTAGAGGAGCAGAAATATTATCTTCTCGAAAATATACAAGTTGATCTTTTAATGCATGAGGAAAAGCCTATAGGTGTGCAATTGCCAACCACTGTTACACTTGAAATTGTCGAAACTGAACCAAATTTCAAAGGTGATACTGTTTCAGGTGGTGGAAAGCCAGCAACGTTGGAAACTGGTTTGAAAATCAGCGTGCCGTTTTTTATCAATGTCGGCGATAAGATCAAAGTTGATACAAGGACTGGAGAATATATAGAACGAGCATAATATGCAGTATGACAGCAATATTCATATGAAGAGATTAAGAGTCTCAAAACTTGAGTAGAGGGGGGAACAACATGGGTAACATAACCGTGTCGGATAATGTGGTATCGGAAATAGCTTACAGGGCAATGTGTTCATTTTATGGAGTAGAACCGGAAGACAGAGATTTCAAAAAGTACAAAAAAAACATAAGCATTGAAAGAACTCCGGAAGATAATATCATCATAAACATCAAGATTGAAGTCCCTTACGGAGAAAATCTGGTTAACTTTTCTCAAAATCTCATGAAAGTGGTAGCAGAAAATGTTACGCAAATGACAGAGAAAGTCGTTGAAGCTGTAAATCTTGTTATCACGAGTATATCAGAATCAAGAAATGAAGAAGGAACAGACAGTTCAAACTCTTAAAGGTTTTGTGTGAATAACTATCTTATAATCTATGGTGAACTTGCTTTGCAATAAGGCAAGTTGTATTTAGCGTGTGAATTTGTTAGCATGAGAGGAGGCAGACCGCTTCTCTCATGATTGGAAGTGTTTTTGTCCGTTCTTGAATTGCCCTTAACGATGGAAAATTATGGAATGGTAATTTATTGTGAGTAACGTACCACGAAGGGAGGGAAGCGAAAAGTAGTCCTAAATTTTTTTGTTAAAACTTTTTTATGGGATCACTTTTCGTGGATTGGTGTTGGTGTCAAAAAGGAGAACTTTGAGAGAATTGGTTACTAAGGTGCTTTTTCAAACAGATTTCAGACCAAATGATTTTCAAGAGATATTAGGAGATGTTACAGAAAAGATTAAAGGGAACGACTTGAAATCGGAAGTGGAAAGATATGCAAAAAATATCTGGGAAAATAAAGAAAGGATAGATAGCATAATTTCAAGTCATCTTCTCAATTGGGATTTTGATAGGGTCTCTTTCATTGAAAGAAGTATCCTGAGACTGGGTACTTATGAGCTCGTATACGAAAAGGATATACCGATAGAAGTTACGCTTAATGAAATGATAGAGATTGCAAAAAAGTACGGGGAAGATGATAGTGGAAAATTCGTAAATGGTGTGCTTGACAAGATAGCAAAGACGGAAACTCCCAAAGAGAAATACGAAATCTGACATTCAATATCTTTGTATTCTTATATTTCTTCTTATTGTTTGTTTTTTACGTATCCCAAGGGGGTAGGGATCTCTTTATGAACTACGTTGAGTTGATTATTGCTATCATTGTATCGACGATCATTGTTATTACAGCACTTGAAGGATTCAGTCAAGTGCTTTTTCATATGTCTAATATATTGAAAGCAAACAGAACATCTCTTTCTGTATTTCACATGATAAATTACATAAGATTTGATTATCACAGGCATGCGGTAAGATATCCGAATGGAAAGGTAACATCTTCTCTTTCATCGACCTCATTTTCATTCGACGAAAGTGTTGACAACGAAGTAAAGAGAGTATTGTACAAGATAGTAGGTCCAACTGGAGGAAAATATACACTCAAAAGGGAAGTATATGAGAAGATCGAGCAGAGCTACAGACTTTTGAATACAAGAACGTATACATTGGAAAGACCACTTTCATTGAAACAATCTCCCGATGGAAAATTCCTTGTTGTTAGCTCAGACCTTTATGGAGACGCACAGATCCCACTACAGCTTCCATCAGTGCAAATAGTTAGTATAAGTGTTGCAAGAACCAAATGAAGTGCTCATTGTCTCTGAAGTTTTCCAAGAATTTGCAGTTCAAATGGGGTGATGAATTGTCAGAATTGAGGCCGATCTTGAAAGATAAACACACTGCTGTAATGGGAATAATAAATATAACACCAGATTCATTTTATTCAGGTAGTAGAGTTGATGAAGAGCATCTATTGTTGCGTGTTGAAGAAATGATAAGAGACGGTGTAGAAATATTAGACATTGGTGGAGAAAGTACAAAACCAGGTGCAGATGCAGTATCGCTTGAAGAAGAATTGAAAAGAGTTATCCCAGCAGTGAAGATGATAAGAGCTCATTTCGATATACCGATTTCTATAGATACGTATAAGTCAGAAGTTGCAAGGGCAGCTTTGGAAGAAGGAGCAGATATTATAAACGATATAAGTGCGTTGCGAATGGATGCTAACATGGCCGATGTTGTTGCACATTACAACTGTCCAGTTGTGCTTATGCATATGAAGGGCACACCAAAGACCATGCAGCTAAATCCTGAATATGTCGATGTTGTCGAAGAGATAAAAGAATTCTTTGAAGAGAGAATTGAATTTGCTAAGAGTAAAGGCATAAGAGAAGAGAACATCATCATTGACCCCGGAATCGGATTTGGTAAGAAGTTGGAACACAATCTGGTAATATTGAACAGGATAGACGAATTCAAATCTTTAAGATTACCAATATTAGTAGGTGCAAGCAGAAAATCGATGATAGGAATGATTTTGGACAGACCGGCAGAAGATAGATTAAATGGTACTCTTGCAATAACCGCATATTGTAGCATGCATGACGTTGACATAGTCAGAGTACACGATGTAAGAGAGAATGTCGAGATAGTTCGAATTATCGAAGCTATCAAGAATGCTGACAAAAATGGAAGAAAATAAGAAAGTAGGTTAAATATGAGTAGAGAGGACGTAAGGCTCGATAGATTTCTCTCCAACGCACACGTTGGGACAAGAAACGAAGTAAAAGAGTATATAAGAAATGGAATGGTGGAAGTAAACTCGCAAGTAGTCAGAGATCCTGCATACCATGTTTCTGACAAGGATATCATTACCTTGGACGGAGAGCAGGTTTTGGGGCATAGAAACGTATACATAGTACTTCACAAACCCGCTGGATACGTTTCAACAACATCTGAAAATGAACCAAGCGTTTTGAATTTAGTTAACCACGCATATTTGGATGAACTGCACATAGCTGGAAGATTAGATAAAGACGTTGAAGGTCTGCTCATCTTAACTAACGATGGAGACTTTACACACAAGCTGATCTCGCCGAAAAAACACGTAGAGAAGGAATACTACATCTATACGACAAAACCTGCGATTGTATCTGATTATATGAAGCAGCTTGTAGAAAATGGAATGATTCTTGATAATGGCACAAAAACTATGCCCGGCGAGATAGGATTGATTTCAGACAATGTGATTTCAATAACAATAATTGAAGGCAAGTACCATCAAATAAAGAAGATGTGCAATGTTCTTGGGATAGAATGGTCGAAAATAGTGAGAATGCGTATAGGAAAGTTGGAACTTGGAGATTTGGAATACGGCAAATGGAAGGAAATAACAATCCAAGAAGCCGAAAAGTGTTTAAGTTAAAACCTTTAGGATAAGTAATATGAAGCTGATAAACAAAAGTGGAGAGAATTTCTCTCCACTTTTAATTTAGGTAATTAATGCCTGGTTATTACACTCCGTCAATAAGAAACGTTTTGGAACTTTGCATACCTCTTTGTTGAATCGGTGGCATAAAATACTTCTATTGTATGTGTCGCTTCAGGTGAATCACTCTCAAATGCAGCTATCCAAGAAGAAGTTACATATTCAACTATTCCAAGGTCTGTCAAATCAACATTTCCATAGGAATCAGTATACTTTATTATTCCACTAGTCCTCTGGCATATTTCACGAGGATCCCCAGGTGCTGAAAAGTCTGTTGCAGAACTAACGTAATAATATCCGGGTGCAAATGCACCATGTACAGTGACATATCCAACCAATTCTGAAAGCATCTCTGATTTTGTAAAGTGAGTAAAGGAGTATCCATCGCCTTCATAATGTGATGGTGCATCTGTAATCACTATCATCGATCTTTGTGCATAGGGCCTCCAATTCATTGCAGTTGCTGCAAACATGATCCCATCATACAAGTTTTCAGGAGTATCGCCACCGTTGCCAGCGTACAACGTATTAACATATGTTTCAACATCATCAGGCTCGCTCAAATTAAGGTAAGGAGAAGCAACATCTATGTCACTCGGGGGGTTCACATAATCATCGTATGGGACAACGCCCAATCGTACATCGAGACCAGATTCTTCCAATGCTTCGGCAAATGCGATAATACTGTTCTTCGCTCCAGTAATTGCATTAGCCATGCTTCCGGTAACATCTAAGATTATTGCAATGTCCAATTTGTTCCTTTCCTCGCTTTCCTTACGAAGTACGAATCCTTGTTCTTTGTTATCTTCAAAAATGCGAATGTTTGCTGCCTCTAAGTTTTCAACATTCGGTAAACTGATTCTCACATTGACACTATCTGAAATTGCTATAGGAACGAGAGTTGGCATCTTGTCAATGCTAACAAAAATGTTATCAGTCGCATAATCGTCTACGGTGGGTTTGGTTGTGCCAGTTGGGTCAGGGGGTATCATACTTGACACTACAGGTATATTTGAACATCCGTACAAAACCAATATCACTATCAGCACTGAAAACATTTCAAGTGATCTTCTTATATTCTTCTTCACATCACTCACCACCTAAAGTCCTATTCCTAAACCTGCAGAAACAGCGTAGATTCCTAAGGTTTCGAAAGAAGTCGTCAATGTTGTCAGTCCTTCCACGAAGAACACGATACCTTGTCCAAACCTAATGCCGGCTTTGGCATGAAATAATTCCGACGAGTATAACGCAAAGTCGACATTTGCGATATCTAATATCACAATTGGAGCAACTCCAACGTAGATGAGTGTCGATGATATGGGTAATCCTAAGTAGAGATATGGATCTATTTCGAGAAACCGTACCTGATCGACATTCACGTTTTGTACATCCTCAAAAGAACTCAAAGGATAGTATGCTTCTAACATGAGAGAAACACCACCAGATAGCGTTCCTATCCTTGCTCCAATGTACGGCCGATTCTTACCACTTAACTCCATGCCGCCTAGAGCAGAAATCTCAAAACCAAAACTGATGGATACAAGAAAAATAACTAAGAGAATTAGAATGATTCTTTTCATCTTCTCGCCTCCTTGCACTTTTGACTGCATTTATCTCAATAACGTTCACTGTTATGGTGAAAGCAATCACTATTTAATCATTGTAATCGAAATGCAATATAGATACGCTACAATGGTAGGAAAACCAAGATGTGAACATATGAAGCAGAGAGATTAATTTAAAGAGCGACTCACTTGTTTTTGAGCAGTGATTCCCACTAGTAACTGCATAATGAACCTTCAGTCCAAAGTCGTCTCTAATGCTGTGTACACACAAATAAAAAGCCCCGGCTTAAACCGGGGCTTTTATGACTTTCAATCTATTTTATTGAATCTTTATCTCAAGAGCAGGTTTTTCTTCCTTTTTCTTTGGCATTTCAAGTATTAGAACGCCATCATCGTACTTTGCTGAAATATTCTTGGCATCTACATACTCTGGTATGACGAATGCCCTTTCAAACTTTCCAAAGCTTCTTTCCACTATTCTATAGTTTCTACCCTTTTCGTCTCTTTCGGTTGTCTTCTCACCACTGATCCTTAAAACACCATCTTCTATCGTTATCTTGAGTTCATCCTTCTTAACACCTGGAACCTCTACTTCAAGTACTACCTTATCTTCGGTCTCATATGCATCAACTCTTGGCAAGAATTCGTACTCAGTTCTAGCAGGTCTCATGAAGTCGTTGAATATCCTGTCAACCTCCTTTTGAAGTTCCATGAATGGTTCAAACAAGTCTCTCCTTCTTTCCAACATAGTCCCACCTCCCTTTACCATTTTATCTTTTTGCTCTTCTTTTCAATTGCCATCCACTGTTACTTTGAGATTTTCTATCTATAGTTTCTTTAACTCTTGCTTATTTCTTCGACTTCCTTGTTCTCTTTCTTCATTTTCCGATTTAATTGTATACTATTATCACTCATGTGTCAAGAGTGCCAATTACGATTATGATGTTGTCTACAAATATCTAATGATGAATATATCAGTATTATAAATTATAATGTTCCCAATTTTTTAAGCATATGTAACTATCGAGTGCCACAATTGCCTTTGCGAATCATTTTGGATTTTTTGCATGAGTGACATCGATGCTACTACTGTAACACTAGTAAGAGAGAATTGATGCAGAACAATTGATTACATTTCATGGGGCTTGTGAAAAACAAAAGAGGGGTTTATAGACCCCTCCTCTGTCATTGCCTATTTAAAGGTGTTGTTTATCAAGCAATTTCCTTTATTAGTCTTTCAACAAGTATCATTCCTACTCTTTCTTGAGCTTCGAACGTTGATGCGCCTATGTGTGGTGTTGCAACGATGTTTGGTAGTGCAAGCAACTTTTGTCTTAGTTCGTCGGTTGGTGGTTCTAATTCAAACGTATCTAATCCTGCTGCGTATATTTTCCCACTCTTGAGCCCTTCGTAGAGTGCTTCCTCATCTACTATTCCACCACGTGCAGCATTGATTATTATTACTCCATCTTTCATTTTATCGATTGTTTCTTTGTTTATGAGTTTTTTTGTCTCTGGAGTTAGTGGAACATGAACTGTGATGTAATCGCTTTCTTTGTAAATTGTCTCCAAATCGACAATCTCAACTGGTAAATCTGATTCTTTCACAAATGGGTCGTAAGCTAAAATTCTCATGCTGAATGCTGTAAGTCTTTTTGCCACTTCTCTTCCAATATTTCCAAATCCGATGATGCCCACTGTCCTGCCAAATAGTTCGTGCCCTTCAAGTTCTTTCTTTGTCCATTTACCATTTTTCAGATCGGATGTTCCACGGGCAATGTGTCTTGAGCACGCAATCATGAATCCGATCGTGAGCTCTGCAACCGATATGCTATTTGCGCCAGGGGTATTGATGACTTTTATACCTTTTGCTTTGGCAGCTTCTACATCGATGTTGTCAAGACCTGTTCCAGCCCTACCGATGATTTTCAATTTCTTGCCTGCTTCTATGAAATCAGCAGTTACTTTCGTTGCACTTCTCACCACAAGTACTTCTATCTCTGGCATAAGTTTCATTAACTCGTCTTTTTCATAATGCTGAGAGGTAAGTTCTACACCTCTCACACTTGCCAACTTCTCAGTTGCCTGTTTATCCAAAGGATCATTTATGTGTATTCTCATATTATCCCACCAACCCTTTGAAAAGTATTTCTTCGGCGGCTTTGACTCCTTTTCCAATCTCGACTTTGTAGCCAAGTTCGTTAAGCGCAAATTCAAGTGCGGTTATTCCTGTGATTATATCAAATGGCGTAAGGTATCCAAGATGCGATATTCTAAATATTTCATCCTTCATTGGTTCTTGTCCCGCTGCTATAGTGACGCCGTACTTGTCTCTCATAACCTTCGTTAAATTGCTCGAAGGAACATATGGAACACTTGGTGACTTGACAGCCGTAAGAACATTTCCAGGTCTTTCAGAGAAGAGCTCGAGACCAAGTGCGCTTATGGCAGCCCTCGTAGCCTCACCGTACAACTTGTGTCTGGCCCAAACATTTTCTATGCCCTCTTCTTTAAGCATCTTAACGGCTTTATTTAACATATATATGAGATTAACGGCCGTTGTCCAAGGATTGTCTGGTGCACTCTTTTTGTATTTTCTTAGATCGAAATAGTATCTACTGTTCGTACATTTTTCGATCTTTGCATATGCTTTGTCATTGACTGCAATGAACGCCAATCCAGGAGGTAGCATCCAGCCTTTCTGTGAACCAGAGACTACCACGTCTATTCCCCATTCATCCATCTTCAAGGGTTCTGCGAGTAGCCCACTTACTGCGTCGGTGACTAAGATTACATCTGTACCTTTCGTAAGTTTCGCAATGTTCTCTAAATCGATGACCGTACCAGTTGAGGTCTCACTGTACGTTGTAAATACAACCTTTACATCCGGATTCTCTTTCATTGCCTTTTCTATCATCTCTGGTGTTACTGCAGCTCCCCAAGGTAATTTGATCTCGACTGGAATTATTCCATATGCTTTTGCAATATCGATCCATCTTTCGCCAAACTTACCTGCGTTAACGATTATAGCTTTCTCACCAGGGTTTACAAGGTTTACCATGGCCGTTTCCAACGCGCCTGTTCCAGATGACGAGAGTACATAGACAGGATACTGTGTCTGAAAAATGTACTTTGTCATCTCCAAGGTCTCTTTTAGAATGTTGACAAACTCAGGCGTTCTGTGATGTATCGTTTCTTTTGCACCTTCAAGCAAAACCTCCTGTGGTACTGGAGTAGGACCAGGAGACAAAAGCAAATATCTTCTTACCATACAAATCCCTCCTTGTGAGTGGTGGTGATACTTTCAATAGAGTTTTTGATATTTACGTTGGATTGCAAAGTATTACTTGAAACGTCCTAATTTTCCATAAAGCAATACAATTTTACATCTAATAATGGTGAAATGACAATATCGTTAATGGTGCATTTTTTTGCATGCAAATGTTTGCACAATCGGATTTTTTTCAAAATCGTGAGTATGCTACTCTAAATGCATTATAACAGTACGAAGTGATTTTTGATATTTGGCATATTTTTGCTATTATTAATATGTATTTACCAAAAACTCATTGAAGGAGTGATACGCATGGATCTCGATAGCAAATTATCTGAGGTAGGTAGGAACTTGAGATCATCTCTGATTAGAGAACTATTAAAGTTTGCGTCGGTACCAGGCTCTATATCATTTGGCGGTGGTGTTCCTGACCCTGATACCTTTCCAAGGCGCGAACTTGCTCAGATTGCTCAAGAAGTTACCGAAAAGGAGTACAAATACACACTTCAATATAATTCAACAGAAGGCGACGACGAACTTGCAACTCAGATTATCAAATTGCTCGACCGCATGTATGGGATTAAAGATGTAAAGCGTGACAATATTATCTTTACAACCGGTTCTCAGCAAGCTCTGGATTTAGTAGCAAGAATTTTGCTTGACAAAGATAGCATTTGTTTTGTAGAATTCCCTGTTTATCTGGGCGCTGCAAGCGCATTCAGAATGACTATGACACAATTTGAGAGTATACCACTCGAAGATGATGGTATCGATGTTGATTATTTTGAGAAGAAGTTAGAAGAGCTTGACAATGCTGGAAAGAGAAAGAATTTTAGACTCCTCTACACTGTGCCAAATTTCCACAACCCAGCCGGTGTTACGATGAGTTTAGAGAAGAGGAAGAGATTGATAGAGATTTGTGATAAGTACGATATCATAATCCTTGAGGATGATCCCTATGGTATGCTTAGGTTTGAAGGAGAGAGCTTGCCATCACTTTACAGTTTGGCCGGACCTGAGCGAGTTATACTTTTGAATACCTTCAGTAAAATACTCACACCTGGTATGAGAATAGGTGTAATCATCGGTAGAGCAGATATTGTCAGAAAGGTGAATATGGCTAAGCAAGGTGCAGATCTCTGTAGCCCAGGGCTTAACCAGAGAATAGTTGCAAGGTATCTTGAAAGGTACGATGTTTTTGAACACTTGAAACCGGCAATCGAACTATACAGAGGGAAGAAGAATACGATGATCAAGGCACTAGAAGAGAATTTCTCAGATATAAAGGGTGCCCACTGGGTAAATCCAGAAGGAGGTCTGTTCATTTGGCTAACGTTGCCTGATGGATTTGATACCATGGAGATGTTTGAATTGGCAAAGGCAAAGCAGATATACTACATTCCTGGTGAGGCATTTACTATAGATGACGGTAAGTCGTCTTCAATGAGGTTATCGTTCTGTCTGCCATCTGAAGAAAAGATCATCGAGGGTATTAAAAAGCTTAAAGAAATTACCGTCGAATATGGAAAGACGAAGGGATTGATTTAAACGTGAGGATTCTTGTCATAAATCCTGGTGCAACAAGTACAAAAATAGCGTTCTTTGAAGACAAGAGAAAGATATTGCAAGAGACTTTGGAACATAGTGCAGAAGAGCTCGGACAGTACAAGTCTGTCATGGAACAAAAGGGAATGAGAGAAAGAGCAATTAGATCTTTTCTGGAAAAGCATAACATGGCTGTCGAAGATTTCGATGTCATAGCTGCACGAGGTGGAATTCTGACACCTCTTGAAAGTGGGACCTATCCTGTCGATGAAAGAATGGTTGATTATTTGATAAACAGGACAAAAGTTGATCATGCATCGAATCTGGGAGCAGTTATTGGCTATGAACTTGTTAAGGTAACTGGAAAGAGTATCCCTGTTTATATAACGGATCCAGTCAGTGTTGATGAGTTGATACCAGAAGCAAGAGTTGCTGGAATTAAGGATCTGGAAAGGAAAAGTTTATCACACATTTCCAATATGAGAGTCGTTGGAATCAGGATTGCAGAAGAACTTGGTAAGAAACTTAGTGAACTTAATATGATCGTGATACACCTTGGAAGTGGAATTTCGGTTGGCAGATTTGAAGGTGGAAAGTTAATAGATGTGAACAATACAACTGATGAGGGACCATTTACTGCCGATAGGACAGGGGATTTACCTGTCAGAGACGTCGTAGAGATGGCCTATTCTGGGAAATACAATAAGCAAGAGATGAAGCGGATGTTCGTTGGTAGGGGTGGATTGATTGCATACCTCGGTACTAACGATCTGAGAAGAGCATTGAAGATGGGAGAATCTGATCCAAAGGCTTTGGAAGTTGTCGAGGCAATGGCCTATCAAGTTGCTCAGGAAATCGGTGGCCTTTGTGCAGTGATGAAAGGCAAAGTGGATGCGATGGTATTTACTGGTGGAATGGCATACAGTGAGACTTTTATCAATATGATCAAATCGTATGTTTACAAGTTTGCACCAATTTTTGTTGTGCCTGGTGAGATGGAAATGGAAGCGCTAGCCTACGGTGCACTGAGAGTTGTCAGTGGACAAGAACCTGCTAAAACATGGAGTGATGATGAATGAGGAAACTCGTCGAATTGTTGGACAAAGCCAAAACTACTGGTAAGAAGACAGTCGCAGTTGCAGCAGCAGATGACGATGTTGTTTTGAACGCAGTTGAAATGGCAAGAAAAGAAGGCATAATAGACGCCATCTTGTTTGGCAATATCGAGAAGATATCTAAAGCAGCTCGTGACGTAAATATCGACCTTTCGTATTACCAAGTAGTGGATTCCCAAAGTCCAGCTGATGATGCTGTCAAAGCCGTTGTAACCGGAAGAGCTAACTTTGTGATGAAGGGAAACATACAGACCGGAAATCTGATGAAAGCCGTGTTGAAGGATGAGTACAATCTAAAGACCGGCAGGACGATGTCGCTTGTAAGCGTTTTTGAAACACCTCTCTATCATAAGTTACTTGTTGTAACGGATGCAGGTATGACTATTGCACCTGATCTTGATCAAAAAGTCCATTTAATTGAAAATGCAGTGCTCGTATGTAAAAAGGCGATTGGGACAGAAAAGCCAAAGGTTGCTGTGGTGGGTGCAATTGAGGTAGTCAATCCAAAGATGGAAGCTACAATTCATGCGTCAATACTTTCCAAAATGAACGAAAGAGGACAAATTAAAGGTTGTATAGTAGACGGCCCATTTGCACTCGATAATGCCGTTTCAAAAGAGGCAGCAGAACATAAAGGCATCGTAAGTCCAGTTGCAGGAGATGCGGACATTTTACTCATGCCGGACATAGAAGCGGGAAACATCTTCTATAAATCTATGATCTTCCTTGCAGGTGGGAAAGTGGCTTCTTGCATAATCGGCGCAAAGTGTCCTGTAGCACTCACATCGCGTGCTGATTCTGATGAAACGAAATTGTTATCTCTTGCACTTACGTGTCTGATGGTTGAATAAGGAGATGGTGCAAAATTATGAAAATATTGGTCATAAATCCAGGTTCCACGAGTACAAAAGTTGCAATATTTGACGACGAGGAATTAATTGCCTCAAAGACATTGAGACATTCTGCAGAAGAACTGTCGCACTTCAATAAATTGACAGAACAATTTGAATTTAGAGCCAAGATCATAGAAGAGTTTATAAGAGAAAATGGAATGCAGCCATCAGATTTTTCAGCAGTTGTTGGAAGAGGTGGCTTACTCGACCCAATTCCCGGTGGTACTTACAAGATTACTGAGGATATGTTAGAAGTACTCAAAAGTGCAAAAAATGGTGAGCATGAGTCGAATTTGGGTGCACTAATTGCATACGAATTTACGCGAGATTACAATATACCATCTTTCATAGTTGACCCAGTTGTCGTGGACGAGCTTGAACCATTGGCAAGATATACTGGTCATCCGATGTTCAAACGTAGATCTGTATTTCACGCACTCAATCAGAAGGCAACGGCACGGAATGCAGCTGCTCAACTCGGCAAGAAATACGAAGATCTTAATCTTGTCGTTGTACACATGGGAGGCGGAATCTCCATAGCTGCTCACAGAAAAGGGAAGGTCGTAAATGTCAATAACGCGCTCGATGGTGATGGGCCATTTACACCAGAACGCAGTGGGACTTTGCCTCTCTCTCAACTTATTGATTTGTGCTTCAGCGGTAAATACACATTGGCTCAGATGAAAAAGAAGATAAAAGGTGCAGGTGGTATGGTTGACCACCTGGGGACAAACGATGCACTCACTGTGCAAAAGATGATAGGAGAAGGTAATAAACAAGCAGAACTTATCTATAAAGCCATGGCATACCAGATAGCAAAATGGATAGGTAGAATGGCAGCCGTACTAAAAGGCGATGTTGATGCGATCGTTCTTACAGGTGGTTTAGCATACGATGCAAACTACATTGTCAAATGGATTACTGAATACGTTAGTTTCTTGGCACCTGTGCTTGTTTTTCCCGGTGGGGATGAAGAAAGAGCACTTGCCATGGGAGGGCTTAGGGTCCTTAGAGGTATCGAAGAACCGAAAATATACGCTGAGAATAGGCTGGCTATTTGAATTAAATCTTTCCTTGTAGGAAAAGGTGATAAGGTGATAGTGTGGCTAAAAACTATGCATTTATAGGATTGTTTGGAAGTGGTAAAACAGAAGTTGCGATAAATTGGGCGCTCGAGCTTAAGAAGGAAGATGAAAAGGTTGCGATAATAGACGGTGATATCATATCACCCTATTTTAGAACAAGAGATGTGGCTGAAGAACTTGAAAAAATGGGATTGGTTACAGTATATCCAAAAGGTGCGTTGAGAAATGCTGATTTGCCTATCATAACTGGTGGGGCTATTGGGTATCTTTCTAATCAAGATTACAAGACTGTGTTGGACGTTGGTGGAGAGGAAAATGGAGTAGTGGTACTCGGCTATCTAAAACCGTATCTTGGTGATGCTGAAATTAGCATGGTTGTTAATATTGCGCGTCCGTTTTCCTCTACCGTGGATGGAATAATAAGTGCATACGAACAGTTGAGAAGAGTAGTTGGCATAAAGGTAGATTATCTCATAAATAATGCAAACCTGTCCTACGAAACGACATCTGATCTTATAGCTCGTGGAGAAGAAATGCTTGCCAAGGTATCCGAACTAATAGATATTCCAGTCAAATTCACTGTAATTCCAGATTTCATAAACGAAGACGGAAAGAAGTTCAAGTACCCAATCTTCAAGATCAAGAGATTTATGAGAATGGAAATCTAGTACTCTGAGAACTTAAAATCTTTACTTGGAGGTGTAAGAGAATGCCAAAGGTTAAAGGAATGATAGAGATCAACCAAGAGAGATGCAAAGGTTGCGGACTATGTATAAGTGTTTGTCCAACGAAAGTTATTGAATTCAGTGATTCTTTCAATTCCAAAGGATACCACCCTGCTGAAGCAAAAGCCATGGATAAGTGTATTGCTTGCAGCTTCTGCTACCACATCTGTCCGGATGTCTGTATAACAGTTTACAGAGAAATTGAAAGTGCCTAATTTTCATTCTTCTTTTCCATTTTTATCTCTAACGTTTGTACATTTCGAATAGGAGGGAAATATATGGCTGAAAGAGTACTTGTAAAGGGCACAGAAGCAATTGGAGAAGCAGCAGTGAGAGCGGGTTGCAGGCTATTTTTTGGATATCCAATAACGCCGCAAAATGAACTACCAGAATATATGTCTAAGAGAATGCCAGAGGTTGGTGGAAGCTTTCTTCAAACGGAGAGCGAGGTTGCAACTATAAACATGGTTTATGGTGCAGCTTGCACAGGTAGACGTGTCATGACATCCACTTCTTCTCCTGGATTCAGTCTTATGCAAGAGGGAGTTTCTTATATGGCAGGTGCAGAGTTACCAGCAGTGCTTGTAAATGTTGTACGTGGAGGTCCTGGTTTAGGTGACATTCAGCCGGCACAAGGAGACTATTGGCAGGCAACAAAAGGTGGTGGGCATGGCGATTATAAACTCATCGTACTTGCACCATCGACACTACAAGAAGCAGTTGATTTGATTGGTCTTGCATTTGATTTGGCAGACGAATATAGAAATCCAGTTATTGTGTTGGCAGATGGTGTCATCGGTCAGATAATGGAACCTGTCACATTCCCGGAATTCAGAGATCCAGATACGTTACCAAAACATGATAGCTGGGCGTTACAAGGGGCCGTTGGCAGAGAAAAGCATGTCGTTACATCATTTGATATAGATCCAGTTGTATTAGAAAAGATGAATTTTGAACTTGTAGACAAATTCGAAAGAATAGAGAGCAAAGAGAAACGTTGGGAAGAATATAAATTAGATGATGCGGATGTTGTTATAACATCATTTGGTACAATCGGTAGAATTTCAAAGAGTGTTGTTGAAAAGGCAAGAGAAGAAGGCATCAAAGTCGGACTTTTCAGACCTATCACACTCTGGCCGTTCCCGTACGAGAGGCTCGAAGAGATTGTTAAGGGTAAGAAACTCGTTTTGGATGTTGAAATGAACATGGGTCAGATGCTTGAAGATGTAAAACTCGCAGTTAAGGATAATGCACCAATTGCTTTCTACAAACGAATGGGCGGTATGGTTCCAACGCCTGAAGAAATTCTAAATGCACTTAAAATGGAATTGGGGAGGTAATGATATGGCAATGCAGATAATACAGAAGAAGCCTGAAAGCCTTACCGATAAGGAATTTACATATTGCCCCGGATGTACTCATGGTATAACTCATAGATTAGTTGCAGAGGTTTTAGATGAACTTGGAATAAGAGAAAAGACGGTAACCGTTGGGCCAGTTGGTTGTTCGGTTTTTGCCTATCAATTCTTCAATACGGATGCAACCGTTGCTGCTCATGGTAGAGCCCCGGCAGTTGCAACTGGCATAAAGAGGGCAAGACCTGATCTGTGCGTTTTTACATACCAAGGAGACGGCGATCTTGCGGCAATAGGTACTGCAGAAATCATGCATGCAGCTAACAGAGGAGAGAAGATTACAACGATATTCATCAACAATGCGATATATGGAATGACTGGTGGTCAAATGGCTCCGACAACACTGTTAGGCATGAAGACTACAACAACGCCATATGGACGAAATTCAAATAACGATGGATACCCAATTCATGTCTCGGAGATAATCAAGGAAACTAAGGGAGTCGCTTACTTGGCTAGAGTAAAAGTCAATACACCACAAGATGTGCAAAAGGCTAAAAAGGCTATTAAAAAAGCATTCTTGGCACAGTTGAAAGGCATAGGATTCGGTATGGTAGAAGTGCTGTCTACATGTCCAACAAACTGGGGATTAGACCCTGTTGCTGCACTCAAATGGCTCGATGAACACATGGTACCAGAATATCCACTTGGTGTATTTGTGGACAAGGTGGGTGACGAACAATGACTACGAGGATAATCTTTGCCGGATTTGGCGGTCAAGGTGTCATGCTGATGGGTCAAATTCTCTCGTTAGCTGGAATGCTTGAGGGAAAACATGTTACGTGGATGCCTTCTTATGGTCCTGAAATGCGTGGTGGCACGGCAAATTGCACAGTTGTCATGAGTGATGAAGAAGTGGCATCACCAGTTACCGAAAAGGCAGAAGTCGTCGTTGCCATGAATATACCATCGCTTCTAAAATTTCAAGATGACGTTATTCCAAACGGATTTCTATTCATAAATCAATCTGTTATCGATAGAGATTCAAATAGGACAGATATCAATGTCATAAAAGTACCGTGCAACGAAATAGCTGATGAACTTGGCAATTTGAAAGTATCCAACATGGCTATGCTTGGTGCTGTCGTTGGAGGTACAGATATCGTAAGCACAGACAATCTTTTCAAAGCACTTGAGAAAAAACTTGGCAGTAAGGCATCTATGATTGAGATCAATAAGCAAGCAGTAATGAAAGGATATGAATTGGCAAAGGCCTCTTTGGTAAAATAGTTTAAGGTTTCTAAATGCTTATAGACATCATCTTCAATGGAAAACACACGAGATTGTTTTCTAAGGCGGATGAGATAAAAACTTGCATTATGCCAGGGTATTCCCTGGCTTTTTTATTTGAGTTTTTCAAATATTTTGGTATCGATTAGCCACAATTGTGATATAATCAGTTTATCTGAGATAATGGAGGTGCTAAGTTATGAAAAGGAGATTACTTGTATCTGTATTTGTTCTCTTAATTCTCTCCACGCTGAGTTTTTCTGAGTTTTACTTGAACGTGGGTTCACTTCAGATCGGAAATGACAACTACATGGTTTACGAATTTGGACCAGAATTCACGATTGGACCATTGACACTTGGGCTCACTTTGACAACCTATGCAACAGACCTCACAACTGGACAATTCTACTTTGGTGCACCATCGTTGGCACCGAGTCAGAACATCGTCGACGGAATAAATATCACCTCCCTTGGGCTTGATTTTGGGACTTTTTGGTTCAGATATGGTAACATGAAACCACTGACTTATGGGATGGGCTTTGTATTCAACGGCTATTCTAACTACCAAGCAAGGGTAGTCGATGCAGGTGTGAGAATGGGATCACTTCAGTTATCTGCCCACGTACCTTATCAACTTACTCAACTTACTACATTCACTTTTGAGCAATCAGATTCCCTTTACACAGTGAATGCAGTAATGCCTGTGGCTGGTTTTGACCTTTCAGCATTTGGTGGAATGGATACATATGAAGTTCCGGAAACTGTAGCCTCTACACCTGTTCAATACATCGGAGGAGTGTCAATAACGAAGAACATATTTGGATTTTCTATCGGTGCGGAAGTAGATGGACAGATGTGGAAAGATGGTACGCTTGGTTATGGTGCATTTGCTGGAGTATTCGGCGATTTTGGCGCGTTCACACTTGTTGCGGGGCCATATTATTCAACAGATGGATTTTCTGCATGGTTAATAGATAAAAACTATCACAACGTACTTACCTCATCCGATTTTGGCCCAGAAAACTATCCTAGTTCGATGGGATATATAGCAAGAGCTGGATTGACAATATCACCGTATGGAAAAGTCGTTGCCTCTTTGAAGGGTGATTTTGAGGGCAACATGTTGCTTACTGGAGAAGGTCAAGTTACAATACCAGCAGTTGCAGGAACGAACGGACTCGTTATTTACGGATATCTCTACGATCCCACTCCATTTGAAAGTGGACAATTCCTTGATACAGACTCTAACGTACGACTTACAATTGCATATCCTGCTTTCCAAAATTTCTATGCGGGTATTAAGTACATTTGGAGTGGTAACGAATGGTTACAAACAGCTTTCGTTGGCGGAAGTACAAATTTCTAATGAGCTATTGTCAAGTGTCTTGAAAAGAGAAAAAGGTATGGTATAATTGTTCAAAAGAGAAGTTCTGAGCGGGTGTAGCTCAGTTGGTAGAGCATCAGCTTCCCAAGCTGAGGGTCGCGGGTTCGAATCCCGTCGCCCGCTCCAATTTTTTTAATAAATTCTCTAAGCTAATATTACTCATTATTTATACATTCTGTTATTTCTCTTAATATCTCTTAGACAATTGGGAAGAACTTGTTGAGAAGAATTTGTATATTCACTAAAACAAGAACAATGATACAAATGATACAATGGTCGAAAGTAGATGATGCGCATGATAGACCCACGATGGGTCTATTTTGTTATAATAACTCCATTTCAGATAAGTGCTTATAAGACAATTAAGAATATAAGTAACTGAGAATTTGCCAAATGGCCGTGGGGAGGTTGAAAAAATGAAAGAGGATGAAAGAAGAGCAAAAGCAGAAAGAAAGAAACTTTTGTTTGAAGAAGCACTAACCTTTGATGATGTGCTGTTGGCACCACAATACAGCGAGGTTTTACCTTCAGAAACGGATGTTTCCACATATCTTACACGAAAGATCAAGTTAAATATCCCACTGCTAAGTGCCGCGATGGACACGGTAACCGAAAGTGAGCTTGCAAAAGCACTTGCCAGAGAAGGTGGCATAGGGATAATCCACAAGAACCTACCTATCGAAAAGCAAGCACACGAAGTAGAGTTAGTAAAAAGAACTGAGAATGGTGTTATCGAAAATCCCGTCGTCATCCACCCTGATGATAGTATTCTCAACGCTTTAAAACTGATGGCTGAATACAGAATAGGTGGTTTCCCTGTAGTTGATGATAATGGTTATTTGGTTGGCTTACTCACGAACAGAGATGTCAGATTCGAAACTGATGTATCGAAGAGGGCAAAGGATTTGATGACCAAGAGAGAAAAACTGATTGTCGGGCATCCAGGGATATCACTGGAAAGTGCAAAAGAGATTTTGCATGAGAACAGGATAGAAAAATTACCGATTGTAGACAAAGACAATAAATTGATAGGCCTCATAACGATCAAAGATGTACTTAGCGTGATAGAGCATCCAAATGCAGCGAGAGATAGCAAAGGTAGGCTTATCGTTGGTGCTGCAGTTGGTACTGGCCCAGACACTTTTCAAAGGGTGGATGCACTTGTTAAAGCCGGAGTAGACGTGATAGTAGTGGATACTGCACACGGTCATTCCAAAAAGGTTTTGGAAACAGTGAAGGAAGTAAAGAGGAGATATCCGGAGATTCAAGTGATTGCTGGAAACGTAGCAACTGGTGAGGCAACGGAAGCATTGATAAAAGCAGGTGCAGATGCAGTTAAAGTTGGTATTGGACCGGGTTCGATATGCACAACCAGAATCGTTGCTGGCATAGGTGTTCCGCAGCTGAGTGCAATCTTGGATTGTGCTGAAGTTGCAAGGAAATATGACGTGCCGATCATTGCAGATGGTGGAATAAGATATTCGGGGGATATAGTCAAAGCATTGGCAGCCGGCGCACAGACGGTCATGCTTGGAAGCATATTTGCCGGTACGGAAGAATCGCCTGGTGAGACTGTGCTTTACCAAGGAAGAAAGTATAAGGTTTATAGAGGTATGGGTTCTATCAGTGCAATGAAAGCTGGAAGCGCGGACAGATACTTCCAATCCGATAATCAAAAGTTTGTTCCAGAAGGTGTTGAAGGGATGGTTCCTTATAAAGGATTGGTGAAAGATGTAGTCTTTCAGTTGGTTGGTGGTCTAAGAGCAGGTATGGGATACGTCGGTGCATATAATATCAACAAGTTATATGAAAATGCAAAATTCATAAAAGTATCGCAAGCATCGGTAAAGGAGAGTCATCCGCACGATATAACGATCACGAAAGAACCGCCAAATTATTGGTCTGGGCAACAATGACGATATTGATAGATGATGAAAGGTTTCGAAAAACGTGAGCTACTAAGCTCACGTTTCTCATCTTTGAACTATTTCTTTTCCCACTTGCTGTGAGAAGAGACTATTAATTTGACTCCTATTTCAATTAGAGCAGCAGCAATGATAGCTATAACGAATTCCCAAAAACCCATCGATATGAACCCAAGCGATTGAATAACTATCAAAATGCCTAAAACGCTTAGGCCAAGGCCATTTGGGAAGCTTCTTATCATGCTAACAACCCCACCGACTATCGCAATACCTCCCAAAACAAGCCACACCGACGATGTGATGGAAAGGATTATTGAAAGCAAAGTGAATATTCCAGCAGCCAAGAGTATAATTCCCCACACCATTTCAGTCACCTCCCGATTTCATTTATTGACCCTCAACTTGGTATCATGCTTTGACTGGTTGATTGCCTTCCAGTCTTTCAACAAAGAGCTGATCTGCGTATATTTTACCATGGTTTCTCACAACCTCACCAGTGAGAGATATTACTGTGATCTCACCATTGTTTTCTACGATCTCTGAGTTTATAGAGTCACACTTAACTTTGCCATCATTCTTCAATGTTTCTATATCTATGAAGTCTGAGCTGATCTCACCAGAATTTGCAACATTCTCGGTTCTAATCCTTCTGCAAGTGATTCTACCGGAATTTGAAATCTCCTCACCATCTGCCCTTTCAACTTCTATGGTTCCATCATTTGTAAGCCTTTCAAAATGCAACTTAGCTGCTTTTATCATGCCACTCTCTGATATAGTCATTGTCTCACATTCTATTCTTTCAGTCTTAAGTGTACCGGTCACTATGAGAGATTCACATTCGACTTCTTCTGCAGTAACGTCACCATTAATTATTATCTTTTCATGCTTTAACTTAGTAGACTTGTTCTTACCATTTATAACTTGCTCATCGTTAAAACTCACATTGTTTACAAACTTACTAAAAAACGGCATATTGAAAGCGACGACGTTGTACTTTCCTGCGACATTTGCCTTTCCCTCTTCTTTTGTCAGAACTAAATTCACATTCCCTTCTATCTTACCACCATTCCATAGTATTTTTGAGTGTACAGCGTTGAGATTGCCTTGAATGCTTCCGTATAGTTGTATTTCAGTGTTGATGACAGAGACGTCTCCAAAGACTTCTCCTCTGACGATCAATCTACCATTTGTCATAGAGATGTTCTTTCTGTATGTCTCGCCGTCTGATATCTCAATTGTTCTATCGACCACCTCTTCCGTTGGAACGTTTTCAGTATCGAATAGCGCATCTATCAATTTCTCTGCATCCTCAGGCAATATATCTCCACTCTCAACAGATTCAAGTATCTTTCTTAAATCCATAATCCTCACCTACCATTCATCGCATTTTTTGAAAATATCACAAAATGAGAAAAATCTAACATGTTACCTACTCTTCAATCTTTATACCAGTCAAAAACGGCTTTACAACCAAGTATTTCACCGTTCCAAGTATGCCATTAATAAAAAAATTGTTTATCTCTTCCACCTTACCGGTTATCTTTGGACGCTCTCCGGAATATGTGCAGCCAACTAGTTCCAAATTTCCGCCTATTGTTCCACCGTTCCATTTGATAGTGGAACCTACCAGTTGAACGTTACCCTTTACCTCACCTGAAAAAGATACATCGCAGAATGCGATCTCAAGATCTCCGTTTATTGTTCCTTCTATAACTATTTTACTGTTCACTGCTTCCAAGTTTCCTGTGTATTCTTCTCCCTTATGTAACACGAATTCCTTTCCTAGAACAGATTTTTCATATTTCTTTTCCTTGGGCGAATGATAAGATTCCTTTTGTTTGATACTGAGTATCAACTGTTCTGCTTCCTCAACAGAAATATCCTTTCTTGCGAGTGCTTCCAATATTGCCCTAATATCATTCGGAATTTCTCCCATCATCATCCCTCCCTTTTTGTTTTTTTAGTAGCGCTATAGCCTCTTCAACAGTTATCTTTCTTTCCTTAACAAGCTTGAACACATCGGAAGAGTCTGGTTGCTCTTCTTCTGTGTCGATAGGTGTCAACCCCATCTTGTCTAACACTTTATCTAATCTTCCACGTAAAGCAAAGTAACCAACCCCCGTGAGCCTTTCCAATTCTTTCAAATTACCCTTGGTTCTCAGAAACATGATTATGAACTTCGTATCTTCCTCGTCTAAGAATGCAAATGATGGCGCTTCAAAATAACCGTTAACTGTAACCCCATCCTCATCGCATTTCAGCTGAGTAACCTTCATAGGTTTACCACAAACTGGACATTTTGGTAACATCTTTGGCATATGATCACCTCCAGTGGTTTTACAATACACTCGTTCCAATATCGTATTTCAAAATATTGTATCATAGTACAAAATATTTGTCAATATAGACAAATATTTTACAAGAACTGTTTTCATGAAACTTTGCAAACAGCTAATAAATCTATTTGAAAATGTGTCAGTTTGTGATAAAATTGATATGCTTTCAGTTTGTCTATATTCTACTATCTGGGGGGATTTTTGTGGCAAAAGAGAAGTTCAACCTTCAAGACAGGTTTCTCAACATCGTTAGGACGAAAAAGATAGAAGTAAAAGTCTACTTGGTCAATGGATTTCAAACAAAGGGGATAGTGAGGTCATTCGACAACTTTACTGTTCTACTGGAAAGTGGAAAGCAACAGACTTTGATTTACAAACATGCTATCAGTACTATTCTTCCTGCAGAGTACATAATGCTCATGAAAACAGAGGAACAAGAAGAACATGTTGAAGAGGAATCGGAAAGTTCTGATTGATTTTATCAATTTTTCATTGGTCAATTGTTCTTTGTGATTGTTCTTGTTATTCTATACAATAGAAGGAGATGAGTAAATTTTTCGGTAAAACCGCTGTTTTACTATCGATTCAGAGTGATATCGGTATTGAAGGTTCTGAGTCTATAAATGAGTTAGAGGAACTTTGTAAGACATTAGATATAATAACTGTAGATAAAGTGATTCAGCGGAGGAACAAGTCTGATCCAGTTTTTTATTTTGGTATCGGAAAGCTGGAGAAAGTTAAGGAATTTTGCAAAGTAAACAACGTTGACTTGTTGGTTGTTGATGACGAATTGACACCTGTTCAACAGAGAAATGTCGAGAAGTTTGTAGAGGTAAGAACTGTAGATCGTACTCAGATTATACTTGAGATTTTTTCAAGGCATGCGACTACGGCAGAAGGTAAGTTGCAAGTTGAGATGGCGAGACTTGTTTATGAATTGCCAAGGCTTAGAGGTAAAGGACTCCAACTTTCGAATCAAGGCGCTGGTATAGGTACTCGAGGACCCGGCGAGAAGATGCTGGAACTCGATCGCAGGAAGATAAAGAATAGAATTGTGCATTTAAGAGGTGAGCTAAACAAGTTAAAGACAAGCAGAGAGAATATTAGAAAGTCTAGGGCAGAGAGCGGTTACTATATTGTATCGATAACAGGCTATACAAATGCTGGAAAAAGTACTTTGCTGAGCGCGCTTTCGGGTGAGAAGAATATTATCATATCAGAGAGGCTTTTCGCTACGCTGAATCCTACCACTAGAAGGGTAGCATTACCCGGTGGAAGAGTTGCTCTCTTCAGTGACACGGTAGGTTTTATAAAGAAACTGCCACATACTTTAATTGAAGCATTCCACTCAACTCTGGAAGAGATTTTGTATTCTGGTATCGTCGTGATCTTGGTTGATGTGAGTGATCCATTTTATAAAGACAAGATATCGGCGTCTTACAATGTGTTGGAGGATATTGGCGTGGTTGACAAAGAGGTTATGATCGTATTCAACAAGATAGATTTGGTCCCGGATGAGTACCTACAGACTGTTAGAATAGAATATCCTGATGCAGTGTTTATATCTGCAAAGTCAGGACTCGGATTAAGCATTTTTTTGAATAGGATAGTACAACACATTCACAATCACGATATCTGTGTTAGAATAAAGGTTGATAACTTGAAAAAAGGGATTATCATGAAATTCTCAGAATTTGTTGATGTTGAAGTCATTGATGAGAATGAAAGTTATACTACTTACGATGTGCATGGCCCCGAAAAAATAGTTGAGAGAATCGCAAAATCTGTAAATTTTGTCGAGGAAGGAGATACAAAATGAGAGGGTATAGTATTGTCGTTTTTTTGGTTGTTTTGTGCACTTTTGTCTTTTCTTCGTACATTCCGCCTGTGGATAATTCGTACGTAACGGCAACTTTTCTTGAGTTCAGATCTACCGGTAATACACCACATTATCATTCTGGAACAGATTTTAGTACGTTCTTGAAGGAAGGAATTCCGGTAAAGGCTGCAAATAATGGATATCTGGCAAGACTTGAAATAGACGAAGGTGGTATATATGGTAACACCGTTGTTTTGCAACATGATGATGGTTACAAGAGTATATATGCCCATCTATCCAAGTTTGCCGAGAAGACTGATAAAATCGTGAATATGCTCATTTCAGAATTTGGCAAGCAAAGGATTGTTGTTGAATTTCAATCGGATGATATAGTATTCTCACAAGGAGAAGTCATTGGATATTCTGGAAAAACTGGCGAGGCCTCACAAGCTCACGCTCATTTTGAAATTAGAGATAGGGAAGAAAAGAACGCGTATGACCCACTTGATTTTATCGATAAGAGTTTGTTGAGACCTGTCCAAATGGGAGTAATGATAAAGAATATTGTAATCGATGGCAAAGAGTATGCATATCAACCTGGAGGAGTTTATACTTTCAGTGGAGATTTTCCAAAGATATCTGTGGAAGCTTACACAGAATTAGCGAAAAATTTACTTGGAGTTAAAGAAGTGAAAGTGTACTTTTCGGATAATTTAGTGTATCATATAATACTTGATAGGCTCCCGATGGATTATTGGCAGAAACCGTACGATTTGTACGATGAAAAAACAGTTATGACGAGTTTGATATATCGTGGCTACTACAAGCTTTACTCATCAAGTGATCTTCCTTTTGTTAAGGCCAACAAGTTAAGTGATTACAATTATTCATCACAATATTCTGTTAGCATAGAAATCAGAGATACTTTTGGTAATGTTGGGACCTTCCCATTCAAGCTCGTTAGGGGTTAATGTATTTGTTAATGTATTTAGCGTATTGTTGGAAAATCATTACCTAGGAAGGTGGTCTTCTGATGCTGTTTAGGAAAAAGGAAAAGAGCGATCGCGATCTTGAGGTAAATCCATTCTACAAAGACAAGAATGCACTAATAGTATACATAAAGTGTGACAAATGTGGTGAGGTATTTAGAAGTCATCTCAGGATCGGTTATGATTTCGTAATAAATTACGATGATCGGTCCGCTCCTTTCATGATCGATAAGGTATATGTTGGCTCCAAATGTCCGAGTAAAATTGAATTAAAAGCAAAATTCACTGGTTCATATAAACCAGTGAGTATTGAAATAGACGGTGGAAAGTTCATCTCGAAAGAGACTTACGAAGAGGAGGTTAAGGGATGAGAAGATTCTTTACTAGTGAGAGCGTGACCGAAGGTCACCCAGATAAGGTGGCGGATCAGATAAGTGATGCCATCTTAGACGCGATTATTGCTCAGGACGAACGAGCACGTGTGGCGATAGAAACACTACTGACAACGGGTGTGGCTATTGTTGCCGGAGAGATTACAACGAAGGCATACGTTGATATTCAAGACATAGTGAGAAAGACGGTATTGGACATCGGTTATACTAGAGCGAAGTACGGTTTTGATGGAGAGACTTGTGCTGTTCTTTCCTCAATTCACAGTCAGTCGCCAGATATTGCGCTCGGTGTCAACAAGGCAGCTGAGTTCAAGCAGGGAGAAAAGGCCACAGACGATCTTGAAGAGCTTGGAGCTGGCGACCAAGGTATGATGTTTGGTTATGCAACGAACGAAACAGCTGAACTTATGCCACTTTCGATTGTTCTTGCACATAAGTTAGCTATGAAACTTGCGGAAGTGCGAAAAAACGGAACGGTACCATTTTTGAGGCCAGATGGAAAGACTCAAGTGACCGTTGAGTATGATGAAAACGATAGGCCTGTAAGAGTTGATACTGTCCTGATTTCGACGCAACACGAACCAGATGTCACAATATCGGAGATCAAAGATGCACTGGTCAAGCACGTCATCGACCCCATAATTCCTGCAGAACTTAGGGATGACGATATGAAGATACTGGTTAACCCAACTGGTAGATTTGTCATAGGTGGGCCATCAGCTGATACTGGTTTGACTGGCAGGAAGATAATCGTTGATACGTACGGTGGAGCTATACCACATGGTGGTGGAGCTTTCAGTGGTAAAGACCCAACGAAAGTGGACAGATCAGCACATTACTTTGCCCGCTACGTTGCAAAAAACGTTGTAGCAGCAGGACTTGCCGATAAGTTCATGATTGAAGTAGCGTACGCTATAGGCGTTGCAAAGCCTGTTTCCATAATGATAAACACGTATGGTACAGCCAAGGTAGACGAAGAAAAGCTCATGAAGGTTATAACTCAACTTTTTGATTTCAGACCGGGTGCCATAATAAAGAAGCTCGATTTACTGAGGCCTATATACAAGAAAACTGCTGCATATGGACATTTTGGTAGGAACGATCCAGACTTTACTTGGGAAAGAACGGATATGGTTAGCGAATTAAAAGCTGCTTTTAACATCTGAAGAGATTAGTTAAAACTGTCGAAAATGGGAGGGAATTTTGGTTATGCCAAATATAAAATCAGCTGAAAAGAGAGTTAAAGTTTCAGAGAACAAGAGAGTTGTCAATAAAGCATATAAGACAAGTATGAAGAATAAGACGAAGGCTGTTCTTCTAGCGATTAATGAGAGCAAGGCTGTAGAAGAAGTACAGCAACTCTTTATAAAGGCACAAAGTGCAATTGACAAGGCAGCAAGACGTGGAGCAATTCACAAGAATCAAGCAAGCAGGAGGAAATCACGACTAGCAGCTAAAGTAAAGGCATACATTGCTGCTAAAGAACAAGGGGTGTAAGAATGCCACCGTCATTCTATTACGTGATGGAACTTGATGTTAACGAGCAAAGAGCAAACTATGCATTGAAGAACCAAGAACTGATTGATTTTATCAAGTCGAGAGGGTGTGAATTCAGTTATACCGATGGTATCTTGACTGTAAGATTTCCGGATGATCAAGACTTAGACGAAGAAGTCATGATTAAGCTTTTATTGACACTGAAAGTACCAGTCAATGCAAAAGAGTACATTTATGAAAACGGTCGCAAGATAGAATTTTTCTCGGGCAAACTTGATCCACAGCATCCTTTGGGACAAGCAAAAGAAGAAATTCAAGAGCGTGAAATAGAAAGCATCGAGGAAGAAGACGAAGGTCAAGTAAAAGGGTCATACGAAGATTTATTAGACGACATTGATGAAGAACCAGATGAAGAATAAGAGAATTTTATTATCAACAATAGTAATATAGAGAGTTATACAAAAACAATCCCCCTAAAATGTTAGGGGGATTGTTTATTGATATCTATTATTTACTGAATCTGATGTTCACACCTTAAATCTCTTAACGTAAGCATCGAGATCACTGACTGCCTTAGAAAGTTCATCTGAATAAGACTTCACTTCATTTACTTGGCTAGCTTGGTTTGTGATCTGTGCAGCCATTTCTTCGATATCCTGCTCAACTTGTTGAACATTCTTCGTTACTCTATCCATAGCTGCACTAACCTCTTCGGTTGCACCACTCTGTTCTTCTGCAGTTGCAGCTAAATCTGTGGTCATCTTCGAAACATCTTCTATTTTGCCTATCAGGAATTTCAAGCTCTCGCCTGCTTCTTTAACTATGCTTACGTAACCATCTATCTTTTGGCTCACACCAGTCGTTACTTTCTCGACTTTTCTAGCTTGTTCTTCTATTTTACCAAGTATTTCTGCAATCTTCTTAGTTGCCTGTCTACTTTCTTCTGCTAACTTTCTGATTTCATCGGCTACAACTGCAAATCCTCTACCAGCTTCTCCGGCCCTTGCAGCTTCTATAGCAGCGTTTAAAGCTAGTAAATTCGTTTGTTCTGCAATGCTAGAAATTGTGTTCACTATCTCACCTATTTGATTAGAGAATTTCGTTAGTTCAACGATTGCACTGAGAGATTCACCCATTCCACTTCTAATTTGGCCTACGGAGGTCTCTACTTCATCCATCTTCTGAGATACGTTGGTAACGTCACTTCTCATAAGCTCAGCACTCTGTGATAATTTCTCGGAATATCTTGCGATATTTTGCGCACCAGATGCAATTTCTTCCATTCCACTGTTAGATTCCTGAGTTGCAGCAGCAATGTCTTGAACCTCCAGTGTCGTTTTCTGAACGGTGTCTCTCGATGCCATGGCAGCTTCTGCGGAACTATTTGAGAGTTCATCGAGCATGAACGAAACTGATGAGACTTGTGCACCGAGTTTCATAACCTCGCCAACAGTCTGTCGGAAACTGTCAATGAGTATCTTAAATGCCTCACCTAGCTTTGCTATTTCATCCTTTCCAAGCTGCTTCTCATCTACTTGAGCGGTCAAATTATTCTGAGCTACCTGTTGTGCAATCTCCACAACGTGGTCTATTCGAGTTGTTATTGTACCAGTTATCAAAATTGCAACTAGTGCAGCTGCTAGTGCTATAATTATGCCAGCAAACAATCCAGATGTAATAATCTGATTACCCGCTGAGGATATTTCAGAATATGGTAACACCCCTAATGCTGTAAGATTATAATTTCCAATCCTTTCAAATGCTGCGAATTTCTTACCATTGAAATTGTAAGTTACAGTCCCTTTGGTCTTTGAAAGGATTTCAGATGCAAGTACTTTCGTTCCTTCTTCTTTTGCAAGGTCCAACTTTCCTGCATACTGTGAATCAGGATGTACTACGGCTAATGTTCCATAAACTAAAGATACATAACCCTCTTTGCCAACCTTGAGCTTTGAAACCATGTTCTGCAGGTCCTTCAATGGATACATGCCTACAAGTACACCGATGATGTTCTCAGAGAAGTCATAAATAGCCGCAGCAACAAGTATCGTGTTTTGGCCATCGTATACATACGGTATGTAGATATCAACCTTCTTCTTTCCCTCGAGGATATCGTTGATGATCTGTTTTGGAAGGTCTATTTGAATAATTCCATCTTTTGAAACTACTCTCATGTCGGAAAGTACTACGTACGTTTCAAGAAAGCCTTTTGCATTCAAAGCACTGTACGCATTTCTCACACCCCAACTTAATTGAGACATTCCAAGTTCATCGGTTATGTTTGTCATATAAGGCGAGATTGCACCACTGAATGAATACTCGGAAAGTGGCTTTGTAATGCTGTCCAAGTACACTTCTACATCCTTCTTGACAGATGTCAGTACCAACGACTGAATTTGGCTAGCTGAATCCCTAGCAATGGATGTTGAAACTACGACTGATACTAATATACTTACAAATGAGGCCCCTATACCTACAAGCACAACTGATAGTATCAGCTTTGTTCTTAAACTCATTTAGACACCTCCTCCGCTATTATTGATCGCACGTTTTGAAAATTATCACCAAAAAATTTATCAGGACTTGGAGTTATGTTAAACTTTCCCAGGAATTTTTCGATATTTTCAGAACTTCTCAGTGGACGTCTGAACTCTAAGGCAACTTTTGAAAGCATTGTCTCTATTGTTAACAATGATACCACATTTTCGAATACTCTAGCCAATTTTCTCACTGCATTTGCACCCATGCTTACATGATCCTCTTGGTATGCAGATGTAGGAATGCTATCTGCACTTGATGGATGCGAGAGTGTTTTATTTTCATTACAAAGAGCAGCAGCTGTGTATTGCCAAATCATATAACCACTATTCAAACCTTCCTCACCTGATGCCAAAAACGCAGGCAAACTCTCATTTACCTTGGGATTCACAAGTCTGTCTATTCTTCTTTCTATCATGTTACCCATGGAGGTCAACGCTATTGCTAGATAGTCAGCGCAAAGGGCGATAGGTTCACCGTGAAAATTCCCGCCACTGATGATTTCATCATCAAATACAAGAGGATTATCTGTAGATGAATTGATCTCCCGAGTCACAACTTCTTTTATCCAGTTTACAGTATCGTAGACGGCACCGTAAACTTGCGGTATTGTTCTCAATGTGTACGGATCTTGAACTTTAGCACAATTTCTGTGACTCTCCCTTAATTCACTGTCGCTGAGATTGTCTCTCAACATCTGTGCTATCCTTATTTGTCCCGGATGAGGTCTGCAAAGTTGTACCCTTTCATCGAACGCTGCAGGTGTTCCTAAAAGCACGTCGACGGAAGCGGAAGCAGTCAGCGTAGCGATCTGTACGAATTTTTCAACATCTCTTATGAGTAACGCAAGGTGAGCTGCCATGAATTGAGTGCCGTTTATCAAACTCAAGCCTTCCTTTTCCTCAAGTTCAACTGGGATGTACTCTAAGGAAGATATATCAACGAATTGCTTGTTGAAAAACGCTTTTCCTTCTCCTATCAATGCCATCGCAATATGTGCGAGTGGTGCCAAATCACCACTTGCCCCAACAGAACCTTTTTCTGGAACAGCGGGTGTTATTCGCTTGTTTAAAAGTTCAATCAATTTCTCTACTATGATAGGCCTAATGCCACTGTACCCTTTTGCCAAGGCATTTGCACGTATGAGCATCATTGCCCTGACTATGTCTTCTTTTAAATATTCCCCAACACCAGCGGAGTGGGATAAGACTATGTTTCTTTGTAATTCCTTTAACTTCTCTTTCGAGATTCTGACGTTTGCCAAAGCACCGAAACCTGTGTTGACACCGTATATTGGTTTCCCTTCGGAAAGAAATCTCTCCACTGTACTGCGGCTTTTCATCATCTTTTCGTAAGCGGATTGTGAGATATTCACATTTTCGTATTTTCGTGCTACTTCATGCACTTGTTCAATTGTTAGGTCATCGCCATTTATCGTAATCATAGTTCGCTTCCCTTTATTTCCTGTATCTTTTCCCCTTCTACAAAACGCGCCATGATGTATAGCAAATCAGAAATACGATTTAAGTACTTGATTATTTCGGGACGAATTCTCTCTTCTCTCGATAATGTTACAACCAATCTCTCCGCCCGTCTAGCGATCGTTCTGCAAACATCTAAATGTGCACTTGCAATTGTCCCTCCGGGAAGTGCAAATGAACTTAGATTCACTAGTTTTTCGTAATCATGAATAATATCTGTGAGCTTGTCAATTTCTCCGTCCGATACGAGTCTCACGAAGTTCTCGCCTTTAGCTAATTCAGCAGCTAATCTAAACAGTGTCTTTTGAATTTCTTCAACAATCTTCTTCTCGTTTTCAGGTAAGTGATGCTTAGCTAGTCCAAGAAAGGAATTCAGCTCGTCGACTGTTCCATAAGTTTGCACTCTAATGCTGTCTTTCAAAACACGTTCACCATTAGCAAGACTTGTCTCCCCAGAATCGCCTGTTTTAGTTGTAATAGACACTTAAACACCCCCCATATTCTCAACATTATCTAAAGAATATTCTACAACAATTCGAGTCATTATTCAAAGACCAACGATGTCAAAAATAGTAAGTATACATTTCTATGGATGTTACAACTACGGATTTTAACTTCAGTCATCGTTTTTGCAAAACAATCTTGCATAACAGACCATATTCTCGAAATTCCCATTGTTGTTTACGTAACAACGTTTCGTTCCCTCATATTCAAAACCGTTTTTTTCGACAATTCTTCTCATTGTCTCGTTTCGCTCTAGTGTTTGCACTTGTATTCTAATTGCACCAACTTGTCTTGCCCACTCTACACCAATTTCAAAGAGCTTGCTTCCAATCCCTTTTCTCTGATATGTGCTCAGTACTTCAAGACCAATTTCAGCAACATGAGCTAGTTTTGCTTTGCTATCTGAGAACCATACCCATAATTGCCCGACTATGTTTTTGCTGTCTTCGACAACGACAAAGAGCCTTTTATCATTTCTCATCCAGCTGTCGATCCATAACTTCATGCCTTCTAGTGATATCTCCTCTGAAGTTGCCAGAATAGTATCGCAGCACGACGCGACACTCTTTCTCATCTTGTATGCGCTTGTGGAATCATCAATTGTAATCTCTCTTATTATGTAATCATTAAAAGTCATTGGCAATGTCACGTTATGCATCACGTCTCCCACTCACAGCACCTAAAACTTCAGATTAATGCCTAAAATACCTACTCACTAGTTAGCTTTACCATTGTTTGGTCTAAGTTCAACAATCTCAAGGTCTATGTATTCTTTTACGCTTTCCAAGAGCCTTATTGCATCTATGACAGTATCTTTTGTAGCTATGACTCGCAGATAGTCACCTTCGAAACTTCTGATGTTCATGATATTATCTTCGGTCTCGAGTATGTAATTCAGCATGTGTACATTTTCCCTTTCCATCTTGACAATGATGTCGTACTCAGAAACTTCCAGATGAGGGATTCTATTGTTTTTAACGAATCTACTGCCCTTTTCGTTCTCACTCACTTTCAAAATCACCGCTTTCCTTTTCTTCTTCATCGTACATTGTTCTTATCTGACATGGTGTGATCTTTTTTCGTGGCTGATGAATAAATTCTCTAAACTTTTCTACTACTTCCTTTGCCTCGCCTTCTACAAGAAATCTTGCAAAATCGGAAAATCTTCTCACTGTCTTATCACTAAGGTTGAAATATATGTTCCATGCAGCTTCAACTGCTTCCTTCTCATCCAGAGATAGAATCTCACAGAAGAACATCTTAACAGCGTTTAGATGTGCATTTTCAACAATTGCTAGTCGCTTTCCTTCTTGAGTAAGTGATATACCACCGCGTCTTTCATAATAAATCAACTTTGCCTCATCGAGCTTTGTCAGGAATTGCTTTGCAGAAGGCATTTTGACTTTGAGAAAATCAGATACCTTTTTTAACCGAGTCCAACCCATTTCGTTCAAAGTAAGGTAAACTGCTAAGAGATACTTCCTCTCTGTCGAACCTATCGTTTGGGTCTCCATCAACGATCACATCCTTCCATTTTTTGTTTCCTTTCATAACATCAATTCACAACATCAATATCTAAATGCACTTCTACCAATGAATTCCCTGATTATGGATGTTCTGGGTATATCTTCTATGTTGGTTATAGGTATGAAATAATCTAGAATTTTCAGCAATCTGTTTGCTTCGGTTGACTCTGGAATATTGTCTGGAACTACTGCTAGAAGTGGTTCAGCGTATGTTTTCAATACTGGCAATTCGTATATGAGTGCACTGTTGAACATTGCATCTGCATTCTCTTGATATGGGAATATATTTTTCTCCTCACCTCTTCTAACACTGTCCCACATCTGCAACGTTGACAATGCATCATGCGCTCTGAATTTGCTGTCTCTAACCATTCTTCTGAAAAGTCTTACATCTGTTGTATGTAATCTGTTCACGTTGTCTAAGTTTAATTGTGCCAACGCGCTTGCATATATCTTAAATTTCAAGTTTTCCTTTACCAATTCCGTTAGTTGGGGATTCAATCCATGTATTCCTTCGACAATGATTACTTGATCTTTGTCTATCTTCAATCTTGAGCCACGTACTCTCTTGCCAACCACGAAATCGAATTTTGGTATTTCTACCTCTTTGCCTTTGAACAAGTCCACCAGGTTTTCGTTGAATAGTTCAACATCTATTGCTTCCAATGCTTCAAAATCATAATTTCCATTCACGTCTCTTGGTGTCTTTTCTCTGTCTACAAAATAGTCATCCAAAGAGATTGTTATCGGTCTAAAACCACTTGCCTTCAGTTGAATCATCAGTCTTTTAGAGAACGTCGTTTTTCCACTCGATGATGGTCCTGCAATCAAAACAAGCCTGACACTCTTCCTCTTTTTGATTTCTTCTGAAATCATCGCAATACGCTTTTCATGCAACGCTTCAGTAAGGATTATCAAATCATTTACTGATCTCTCGCCTTTCGATATGACTTCATTCAAATCGCCGACATTATCGATATCCATGATTTCCAACCAGCGGGAGTATTCCAAAAATATACCAGAAAGCTTTGGTAGTGGTTTAAAATCAGGAACGACAACTTGACCATCCACGACTCTTGGAAGAAGCATTACAAAACCTTGACCATATTTAACTATCTTGAACCATTTAAGATAACCAGTACTCGGGGGCATATATCCATAGAAGTAATCGAAATGATTGTCAGCCTCGTACACTTTGACTGTTTTTTTCTTCCTATATTTCAGAAGCTTTACCTTATCGTACATTCCAGTATTTCCAAATAATCCAATAGCCTCGCTCTTGAGTAATTCACTCTTTTTGAATTTGTAGTCTTTTTCAATCCATCTGTTCATCTCAGCAATTATGTTCTCCATATCGCCGATACCAAGTTCAACTATTTTCCCATTTTTTCCGTTTTCTCTTATCTCACAATATACGCCGTGACCTATCGAATGAAGCACTTTTATAGTACGATTCTTGTAAAGCTTTCTCACCGTAGCGTGCAATATGAAGAAAAGTCCACGTTGATATATGCTCAATCCATCTTGTGAGTCTAAAGTTATGAATGAAACCTCGCCAGAACGTGTTATCGGTCTGAAGAGTTCAACTATAGAATTGTTCAGCCGAGCCCCTAAAATGATTTTCCCGATCTTTTCTTGGCAAGCCTTCGCAATTTCCTCAAGTGTTCCACCAAAAGGTATTTCGTATTCTTCAGATTCTATTCGTATTTTCAAGTTTTCTTTCTTTTCTATCTCCATAATTTGCGAGCTCAAAATGGTAAGCTCTTCTCCCCTTTCAAATATTCTGGAATATTCCCAAGTATGAAGTACACTCAAACAGTTCAGGACATATATATATCAACTTCAGTGTCAAAAATGCCGTGGTAACAAACTACCGATTTAGTTATTTTAACTATATCTTCCAAGATATTTCGTAAGTATTGGGATCAACATGCACGTAGTGAATATGAACCTCTACTTTGAAGAGTTTTTTTAATTCCTCTTTCTCAACAAAATTCTTGAATTCTGGATGCATTTTAATAATTACTTCTTTGGCCCCAGTTGGTTTCTTTTCAACTTCCTTTCTTAGTTTCTCAAGAACGATCTTTGGATTTAAGACCCGCCCTTTGCCTTCACAAGCAGGGCATACGTAGGTGAACTTTTCATCCAATGACTTGCTAGTTCTCTTGCGAGCCATCTCAAGGAGTCCAAGATGTGTAAAACCATATATCTCAACTCTGTTCCTATCCCTGAGAATCTCTGACTTAACGGTCTTCAAAATCTGTTCCTTGCTTTTTTCATCTTTCATATCTATAAAATCTATTATGACGATACCACCGATATTTCTCAGTCTCAAAATTCTACAAATTTCCCTTGCCGCCTCCAGATTTATCTCTTCAGAAAGCTGTTCGTGACTTTCGGTAGCAATGTAATGACTTGAATTTACGTCTATCACAGTCATAGCCTCTGCCTTGTCTATAACAATCTCTCCACCAGATGGCAATGTCATTTTTCTTTTAAGTACTTCTCTCAATTTCTCGTCTATTTCGAAATTCTCAAATACATCCTCACTTATTACTTTTATAGTTGCTTTTTGATGGAATCTTCTGATAATTTCTCTATGATTTTCGTCATTGGTCACTACCTCAGCAACTTCAGATCTGAGAAATTCTCTTATTATGAATTCATCACTATCGGATTCTTTGTAAAGTAGTTTAGGTTTTCTTGCCTTCTTGAAATTGTTCACAATCTCCTTCCATTTACCATACAAATTCTCCATTTCATTGTATATGAACTCTTCACTTATTTCAGCTGCAGCCGTTCTTATGATGAGACCAGTATTATATTTTTCCTTGAGTAGTCTCCCGATCTTCTTCAATCTCTCTCTGTCTTCTTCGCTCAAAATTTTTCTGGAAATACCAACAGATCTCGAAAATGGCAGGAGTACCACATATCGTCCGGCTATACCTATATTGGTAGTTATTTGTGGTCCCTTTGTACCTACACTTTCCTTTTTTATTTGTACGAGTACTTTTTGACCCTCTTGAAGTTTCTTTATCGAGAAATAATCCAGATAATCTTGCTTTATATCTCTCATCCTTAAAAATGCATTTTCTCCATTTGGCAACTTAACAAAGGCAGCTTCTAAAGCTGGAATGAACTTTTCTATCTTTCCCAAGTAAATACTTCCAGCAATACTCTCTTCCTCTTCTTCTCCCAGATAAACTTCAATTAATTTGTCATTTTCAAGTAAAGCTGCCCTTGTTTCTTTAGATTCGGAAGTCTTGTTCAGTAGCAATAACATTTTTCACCTCGAAAAAATTAGAATTCATTAAGATATTCTTCTTGCTCTTTCGTCAAAGTATCTATAGATATTCCAAGAGACTCAAGTTTGAGCAATGCAACCTTTCTATCAAGTTCTTCAGGATAACTGTAGACTTTGTTGGAAAGCCTTTCATGATTTTGTGCAAGGTACAGTATCGAAAGAGTTTGCAAGGCAAAAGATATATCCATTATTTCAACAGGATGCCCATCTCCAGCTGCAAGGTTTAGTAATCTTCCGAGGCCAATGACGTATATGTCTTTTTCATTTATCTTATAGCATGTCACATTTTTTCTTATTTCGTAACTTTGATTTGCCATCTTTTCTATCTTATCCATCGGTACCTCAACATTGAAATGTCCTGCATTTGCAAGTACGACACCATCTTTGAGATTTTTGATAACTTCCTCAGACAGTATATCCTTAACTCCAGTTGCCGTTACTATGAAGTCAGCTTTCGGTGCAAGTTCTCCTATTCTGCCGACTTCAAATCCATCCATGACAGCTTCGATGGCTTTTATCGGATCTACTTCAGTAACCATGACCTTTGCGCCAAGGCCATGAGCACGCATTGCTATACCTCTACCACACCATCCATATCCTGCGACAAGGAAGTTCTTTCCCGCGACAAGCAAATTAGTATTTCTCATAATCGAATCCAAAGTAGACTGCCCGGTGCCATACCTATTGTCGAACATGAATTTCATTTTAGCATTGTTAACAGCTATAGCTGGAACACGCAGTATGCCGCTCTTTTCGAGATTCTCTAACCTTCTCACGCCGGTTGTAGTTTCCTCTGAAACGCCCTTAAGCTTCTTCAGTACGTCTTTTCTCTCCATATGTGCCAAAACAGTTAGGTCAGCACCGTCATCTAAGATCAGATCCGGTTCATAATTTAGAACTTCGTGCAAAAACAAAAAATACTCTTCCTCGCTTGTTGTCCTCTTAGCATGAACTGCTATACCGAAATCTTTCAACGCTTCTGCCACATCGTCTTGGGTAGACAATGGATTTGAGCCAGTAATAACAACATCTGCACCAAGTCTCTTTAATGTAACAGCCAAATATGCTGTTTTAGCCTCTAAGTGTATCGACATCGCAACTCTTAGACCTTCCAATGAGTGTCCTGATTTTTGTATTGTGTTCAATAATTTCATGTGTTTTGAAACCCATTCAATTTTTTGATGACCTGATTTTTTTAATTCATCCACATTTCCCATGTTCTCTCTCTCCTTTTTTGCAGTAATTCATAACATTTTCGATGAGGCAACTGCTACGTTCAAATCACAAAAGCACTACTTACTTACCGCTACAGGTATTTCCTTCTTTATTGTAGACTTTCCAGAATAAGCTTGTACTATCATTGTATAAACACCCGCCTGATCAAAATTTAGCCTTTCGAGCTTTGTGATAAGGTATCTACCAAAGGGTATTAAGAAAACTCTCCTATTCCCAATCTCAAAATTGTAACCTATTGCTGGAATGCTTATCTGTATTTTATCTACTTTTAGAAATCTATTTTCCTTAATCTTATTTACGATGTACAGATTGATGTTTGCATCTTTATCAACTACAACTACATCTTGAGCTTCGATGACGAAATCAACATTTGAAACACTACCTTCAGTTTTTTCGGTAACGGGTATTATCCCCTTGACCTCTTTAATACTTCCGTCTTTTAAATATACAGATGCAGAACTTTCTTGTTGGCCCACTTTGATAGCTTTAAACTTGCGTGCTGATTTTATAACATACGATTCCCCAGACAACAAAACAATTTGTTGATTGAAGTTTTCAGTAATACGTTCTTCATCGAGTGTCCACTCTATTTTCTCTATATCGAACGTTTGCTTTCTTGAGGTACTATTTATGATTGCAACTCCTGGACTGATTTCTTCACCAAGTGTGTAAAATGGGTCACTTACTAAGATGTATGATATTTCCTCCTTATACGTAAAAGTTCTAGAAGTTTCAACTTGTCGACCGTTTATCTTGCACTTCACATATATCGTATAGTCACTTGGGGTGAGATTGACTAATGAAACCTCTCTTTCAACATCGTAAACAAGCCTCTTACCTAAGCTAGAAACGCTTCCTTCAACGGTATTAGGAAATGAATATTCGTACACTGTGGTTGAATCAGAGTATATTTTCAAATAGAACTCACTGATGGTAAAATCTTTATCCGTCCGTTTGGTGTTTACAATGTACACTTTAGCTCCCACTTTATCTGGAGATATGTATTCCAACTTTTTCAATTCAATCACAATTTGTAAGTTTTCAACTATGCTTGAATAAGTTTCAGGAGAGGAAGTTTTCAAAAAGAAGAGTAATGCAAAGACTGCAAGAACCATCATTATATTCAAAAAAAGGAATCTAAAACTCCTCTTTCTCATCTGGCCATACTTTTCGGATATTTCTCTTTCCTTCTCTTCGCGAAACTTTTTCGGATCGAAAGGCAAGACTTACTCCTCCTCTTCTTCACCGACAGTTGCAAGGATTTCTTCGACGGTGGTCTCTCCGTTGAGAACCTTGTAAAGTCCATCTTGGAACATTGTAACCATACCGTGTTGTTTAGCGACCCTTTCTATCTCAGTTGTCGTGGTACCCCTTTGAATCAGCTTTCTAATTTCGTCGTTTATCATCAGTACTTCGACAACTGCAGTTCTGCCCTTGTACCCAGTGTTATTGCATTCTTGACAACCTTTACCTACATATTGGACAAGTTTCATATCTGGAAAATATTTTTTTGCCCTTTCAGCAAATTTGGGTGGAAATTCAGTTTCAGCTTTGCACTTTTGACAAACCTTTCTAACAAGTCTTTGCCCCATTATTCCTATCAGTGACGCCGATATCAAAGATGGTTCAACGCCCATGTTCACAAGTCTATCAACGGCACCGGCAGCGGTGTTGGTATGCAACGTTGACAAGACCAAGTGCCCTGTCAGGGATGCTTCAACGGCAAGTTGTGCTGTTTCTCTATCACGTACCTCACCAACCATTATGATATCAGGGTCTTGCCTCAAGAAAGATCTCAGATATTTCGCAAATGTCAGACCGATTTCAGTGTTGACTTGGCACTGTGTTATTCCTTCAACCGTATACTCTACAGGATCTTCCGCAGTTATTATATTAACATTGTCTGAGTTCAACGAGTTTATCATAGCAACGAGTGTTGTTGACTTACCACTTCCAGTCGGTCCGGTGACAAGTATTATTCCGTAAGGATGCTCTATCAACTTTTGCGTTCTTTCATAATTGTACGCTGAATAACCTAAGTCTTCGAGTTTCTTCTTTGAGGATGATACCTTTAGAAGTCTCATAACTATCTTTTCTCCATTCACTGAAGGCATTGTAGAAACACGTAAATCATACTGCTCATCACCTTTTTTTATGAAAAACTTGCCGTCTTGTGGCATTCTACGTTCCACAATATCAAGCCCGGCTAGTATTTTTATACGGGAGACTACCGCAGCATGTAAATTTCTCGGATATTCTGTTATCTTTCTCAATACACCGTCTATCCTATACCTTACGATAACATTCTTTCGTTGTGGTTCTATATGAATATCGCTTGCCTCAAGTTCTACGGCATGGTCAACTATATTAGATACAAGTCTTACAACAGGCGTTTCTTCTTCCATTGATATTTGTTCTTCAGGGACCTCTTTTGGTTGTTCTTGTATCGTAATTTCTCCCATCTTTTCAGAGAACGCATCCGCAGAAAGGCCATGGATTACATTATTGTACATAGTTTCAAAAAGATTCGGTGGCATCAAACAAAAGTCTACATCTTTTCCCATCCTAAATTTTAATCTTCTCTTTATAACCGGTATATCGTAAACATTATCGATACCAAGAAATATCTTCCCATCTTTTTCATCTATTGGAACTATTCTAAGCTCGTTCAAGATATCTTTTGGGAAATTTTTGTAGAATTCCTCATTTACTTTTACTTCACCAATACATGCACGTACTTCGTATTGTTCGGCAAGAACTTTTACGATATCATCCCAAGTACAATAACCCATTTGTACCAATAATTCTCCCAAGGGACGTTTAGCTTCTTTCTGGAGTTCCAAAGTCTTTTCTAACTCATATTGAGTTATTACACCTCGTTCTATGAGTATGTCACCAAGTTTCTTAGGTTTCTTTTCAGCGTCCAAAACCTTCCCCTCCACAGCAAAAATCAAAAATGCCTAACTATTCACCAACATTACTTTTGTATTCCAAACCAAATTTGTATATTGCAGGAATATCTTCAGCTTGTTTTTCAGAACCATCTTCAGTGTCAAATTTCGTTGCTATCACGGTTACTCTCATCTCATCATCAGATAGTTCATCATCTATTACCATCCCAAACTTCATGTCAGCATCCTCACTACAAGTCTGTTTCACAATCATCGCAGCTTCCTGCATTTCTTGAAGTGTTGAATTTCTTGGAGCTGATATGTTCAGTATTAACGATTTGGCATTCTCTATCGGATAATCCAAGAACTTGTTATCCAAAGCCTTTCTTGTTGCATCATAAACTCTCTTTTCTCCTTTGCCAATTCCTATTCCAAGCATAGCGTTACCAGCATTTCTCATGACAGACTCTATATCGGCGAAATCTAAGTTTATGTAGCCTCTTTTCATTATTAGATCAGATATTCCTTTTACTCCTTGATGAAGTATTTCGTCTGCTGTGCTAAATGCGTCAACAATTGTTGTAGATGGTGATAGCTCTTCGAGTAGTTTATTGTTGCTGATCTTTATGAGTGTGTCTACTTTGCCCGCAATCTTAGCTATTCCTTCACGAGCAGTATTCCACCTAGGAGTACCTTCAAAGAAGAAAGGCATGGTCACGATCGCAACGGTCAGTATACCCAAAGTTTTTGCTATTTCAGCTATTACGGGAGCAGCTCCAGTGCCTGTTCCGCCACCAAACCCAGCAGTTATGAAGAGCATGTCAGTGCCATGCAAGATATCTTCTAACTTCTTCCTGTCTTCCAATGCAGCTTCTTCTCCAACTTTCGCATTTCCACCAGCGCCGAGGCCCTTTGTAAGTTTTTCACCAATTTGAACAACAATGTCTGCTTTACTCACTTCGAGAACTTGAGCATCTGTATTAACAGAGATAAGAGTCACGCCTTTTATTCCTACTTCTGCCATCCTATTTATTGCGTTACAACCAGCACCGCCGACCCCTATTACTTTTAGTATTGGCACACCTGGAATTCTTTCAGACGATACTTGCTTTGACTCTTTTTCTATCATAAATGGCATATTTCTCCCTCCTCATTATAAAATGTATCAGCAATATTTACAGAATAGTTCATGCTACGTTATCCGAATATCTTACCAAATGTATCCGATATTTTTTTGAAAACCCCTCCACTTTGTCTCTTTGTCTTCTCATTTATACCTGGGGAGTATATGTTCTGCTCCCTTTGATAGACCATTATGTTTCCGAATACTGGAGCAAAAAGCGGAGTTGACATTAACATGTTTTCTTCTTCAATTTGAAATCTTTCAAGATCCGAGAGAGAGCCTATCCTTACAGGATATTTAAAAATATCACCTGCCAAAGATTCAATTCTCTGAAGCATTGCACCTCCACCGGTCAATACTATTCCACCAGGAATTCCCATCTCTCCCATTTCTGGATGATTAGCAATCATGTCCTTGTACATTTTCTTTACTCTCATAAAAATCTCGCGCAATCGTGCATATACAATCTTGGCGAGATATTCTCTGTCAGTTCTTTGAATACTTCTTTTATCAAGTCCTTTGTATTCTATAGGAGTTGGTTCTACATCCAAGTAAACTGCAACACCATACGTCTTTAACAAGCGTTCCGCTTCTTGAAAAGATGTTTTCAATACTTCCTTTATATCTTTTATAACGTTTTTCATTGCCATGTCCATTCTTTGAAGTTCTATAGGGGTATTTGCATAGTAAAGAGTTGCGGAAGTTGTATTGTAACCAAGATCCACATGAAGCACTCCCATGTCCTTTTCTTCATTTGATAAAACCGCTTCGGCAGTTGATATAAATGATATATAATATTCTGCCTCACCTAAAATATCTTTCGTTGCATATTCTACAACATTTTTGTAAGTTTCGTTGCCCATGACTATAGAATACACAGCTTCTAACTTATTTGCCTTCATTCCGACTGGATTGACAACTATCTTTTTGTCATCTAGTATGTATCTTTTTACGAACAGGTGCAAAGAGTTTCTCTCGTTGGACTGGAAGACATCGTTGAGTAAGTTGTCAGTAAGCTTGTTAACGTGTTCTTCTGAGATTTCACTGCCTTCCTTTTCGTTCAACAAAATCTCTTCCCTTATCTCTGTAAGAGTGAAATCTCCACAACCAGATGAGACCAGTATCTGACCTTTGAGTTCTCTACCTGCTTGATCTTCAAGATCATCTATAACTTGGCTCATGGATTCATTTAGAGCTATGACATCTTTTATCTCGCCGCTTTCCACGCCTCTTGTCTTGACGTTTGAAAATGCGATTACCTTCCCATACCCTTCAGAATAGTCAACAACTACTGCCTTTATACTATCGTTCCCGATATCAAAAGAAACGATTTCACGAGCCTTTGGCATACTCTCACCCCTTATATTTACAATATATAAATCCTTCCATTTCTGTACAAATAAATCTTCCCAAAATCGAGATATCTGAAAGCCATCTTGAGTGTATTTATGCAAGGAATTATATCTGAAATATCTGTAACATAGATTATAGCAGAATTTTGAGTGGTAATGTACTTCTCTACGATGTTTATTTCAAAAACAAAATCTGGGATTTTCGAAGGTAAATAGATCAAGGTGTTGTCACTGATCTTCCCTTCTAACACGTCTAAATTAACTCCTGTTACTAACGGACTTACGTTCAAATAATCTACGGGATATACGTCATACACCTTTTCATCAGTATTTACCTTCCAAAAACGTTCATCATAATATATCGAAAACCAATAATCGCCCTCTTTTTTGGTATTATTTTCCTCTATTACCTGATTACCTTGCAAGCTGATAACCCATGAAAATAGGCAAATTGAATAAAATAAAATGAATACAACATATCTCCTCATTCAATATTACTCCTGAGCGCATGATTTGGTATAATTCAATATGAGAAAAATATAGAAAAATATAGAAAAATATTTGTTGAAATTAGTTTTACGTCAACAATTATTTTACCATAAATTTGATAGAATCGTGAAGAAAGATTTTACAATTTTTGGTATAATATAAATATAGTGATAAATATAGTGTCTATTACCCTTGTATAATATACCATTTTCAGATTTGTGTGTTACAAAAAACGATAGAGTTTCAATCTATTAGGGAGGGATCAGATGTGAAAGACTTGTTTTCCGTAATTAGAGGACGTATATTCTTTCTGGCTGTAATATGTGTAATGTTCTGCAGTGCCTTTTCAACATACGTGTTTTCACAAGTTGTCCAATATAAGACTGGTGAGGTAATCACAGGAACAATCACTGAATCAACTGACAAGTATCTTGTCGTTGACTCAACTATAGGGACGATATTCATTCCTTTAGATCAAGTAAGGAGTGTCGTCTTTGATGATACCGAGAATTTCCCGACCAGTGGTTCTGAAATATCGATAAACGGTAGAAAATATACAGGATATTTCAAAGATTTAAAGAATGGAGTAATGACCGTTTCGACATGGTTTGGCAAGATAGTCGTACATTCGTTTCAAACGCTCGATTATGTAGGATTTGAACAGAAGGATTTTCCGGCAAACCAGAGTGTTGGGCTGTTCCGCATGGAACTTTCTTCGAGTGAAAATTATGTATGTGTACTATATACAGGAGATGTTTTCATTGGGAAAGATATCTACTCAAGTGATCCTTTTTTAGTTGTAGTTGATCAATACGCCAACGAATTCTACATAGAAAAGATACTCATTGAAGATATCTACATTCCATATAAATATGCATCAGGATATGACCTTGTCGTATCAAAAGATGGTAAGAGAGTTTACGGCAAAGTATCGATCGATGATTCTGGAATGATGCAAATTGCAGGTAGTTGGGGTAGTACAACACTGGGTGCCTCAAATGTTGTATTTACTACGTTTGATAGTACAAAAACTAAAGAATTAGATTCGTTGCTCAACCAATTGGAATACGATAAGGATGCTGTTGCAGTTCTTGCAGCAACTCCTTTAACATTAGACGGTAAAGAAGTGAATACGATAAAAATCTATCCAAAAGAGATTACTGATACTCGTACAGGTATAACCTTTGTGTTTGTACCAGGTGGAACTTTTTCTATGGGCGCAAGTAAGGATTGGAAGGGTGTAGATGAAGATGAATTGCCAATGCGTCAAGTATACGTTTCTGGTTTCTACATATCGAAGTACCCAATTACTACAAAACAATACCTGGACTTTTTGAGAGCCGCCCAGGCATCAAATGTAGCATTGGGCAATCATATTGATACAGTAGAGGTAGAATTTCTTAAGACAAAACTGATTGTCGGTTATACAGCAGATGAAAAATTCTACAACATTCCTATCACTGGAATAAACTGGAATTCTGCAAAGGAATATTGTGACTGGGCAGGTTATCAATTGCCAACAGAGGCACAGTGGGAAAAGGCAGCAAGGGGTGAAGACGGCAGGATGTATCCATGGGGAAATGAAGTGATATCCACAGGTTTTAACGATGGAAAGAAAGAATACACCATCTACGATTTTGAAAAGGTAGATCTCTCATTGTACGGTGTTGTAAATATGTACGGTCTACCAATAGAGTTTTGCCGTGATTACTACGATAAATCAGCATACAAGAAGCTCCCAGCAGAGAATCCTTTCAATGCTTCAGGTACACTTGTCGTTGGCCGTAGTGGTGCTGTTACTGGTAGAATCACAGATAGAATAAGTGTGGATCCAAAAGAAAAGAGAAACGATTTCACGTTTAGAGTAGTTATCGATGCTGATGATGCTGTGAATATCGTCAAGAAGCCGCTGAACAACAAAGCATTTGGTGTGACTTGGTTTGTTGTTAATGACTTAGTAAAACAGACGTACAAAGTAAAGTCAGATGGATTGTATGTGGCGTATGTGGAAAAAGACTCCCCAGCTGAGGTAGCTGGCCTTAAAGCTGGAGATATCATAGTCTCAGTGGATGGAAAAATCGTTAAGACTATCGATGATGTAGCAAAATCTATTGTTGGAAAGGCTACTGTGACTATAACCGTTGATAGATCTGGAAAGAAAATTGACCTGAAATTGACGCCTGGTGAATGGAAATTCTAATAATGTCTAATAATGCATCATGGTTTTAAAGTTTGAAACTTTTGCCAAAGTTTTTCAATCTTTTGTCTATCTATATCACAAAATAATACTTTTTCTAAGCTACCTTGATAATCTGAGAAATAACTAATAACAGTCTTATACGTTGTTTGTATGAACAGCTCCAGGGGGTATCCGAATATTCCTGTACCAATGAAAGGTAGTGCAATTGAATTCAAATTTAGCTCCGATGCCTTATTAAATGTATTGATTAAGCATTTTGATAGTATATCGTCATTCCCAGCCTTGTTTCCAATGGGGCCTACTGTGTGAATAATGTGTTGAGCATTTAAATTACCCGGTCTTGTGACTGCAACGTTACCAGGTGTCACAGGACCGTACTTTTGTACATATTGATCACTTTCTTTCTGAATTATCATCCCGCCTCTTTGCACAATCGCACCTGCCACCCCACCACCGTGTTTTAAGTAAGAATTTGCAGCATTTACAATTGCGTCGACTTCAAGTTCTGTGATGTCTTCACAGATGAATTGCAGCACTAACTCTCTATCTTTCTTTGTTTTGATCCTCGTCTCCCAGGCCATGTCGCTCACCTCGGTTATCATCGTATGATGTCTTGCTTTTTAGATCTTTGAATCTCTCACTCCAAAGTTTACTATACACTTCTGCAATTTTTGACTCTCTTGCTATATTCTTTGGTATGTAAAATGGACCTTTTATACCTTTTGGCAAGTAATCTTGCTTAACAAAACCACCAAATTCATGCGGATACTTGTATCCACTACCAGACACATTGAGCAGATGCCTTGGAACAGGCATATTCATAGTCTTCTTTGCCATATCGCGTGCTCTATTTACTGCCTCATAAGAGGAATTGCTCTTTGGTGCAAGCGCGAGATATACAGTACATTCGGAGAGATTAAGTAAGCATTCTGGCATTCCTACCATCTCAACTGCCTGCATAGTTGATGTAGCAAGTACGAGCGCAAATGGATCTGCCAACCCCACATCCTCACTTGCGAGTATCACAAGTCTTCTTGCTATGAATCTTGGGTCCTCGCCACCTTCTATCATCCTTGACATGTAGTACAATGCAGCATCTGGATCACTTCCACGTACACTTTTGATGAATGCGGATGCTAAATTGTAATGTTCTGCGTCTGTATACTTTGTCAACTCTTCACCTAGATATAACTCTAAGATAGAAGAGTCAACGATGTCCTTACCATTGATGGAAGCAGTGTTGGCAAGCATTTCGTACGTACTTATCATGTATCTTGCATCTCCATTTGCGGAATCTATGATAAACTGCTTTGCCTCTACTCCAACATTTATTCCCAAGTATTTCACAGCTCTATTCAATATTTTCTCAAGGTCAATATTTGAAAGTTTTCTGAAATTGAGCACGCGGCATCTTGACAACAGCGCCGGATTTAGTACATGTTGAGGACTTTCGGTCGTTGTTCCATACAAAACATAAAGCCCGGTTTCAACACCGGGCAAAAAAAAATCTTGCTGCTTCTTATTGAACCTGTGAATCTCATCTATGAACAGTAATATCTTCTTTATGCCTTTCATGTTATAGGCATACTTTTCCCACTGTTTAACCTCATCTACTGAAGCAAATGCAGCATTTAGGTGAACGACTTCATAGGTCGTATATTTCTTTATCAAACTCAATAATGAAGTCTTTCCACACCCGGCAGGTCCGTAAAGTATTGCAGAAAACAGCTGATCATTCTCGATTGATGTACGAAGCAGTGCACCGGGGGCCATCAAGTGCTGCTGACCTATGAAATCTTCAAACGAATTAGGCCTTAGTATTTCGTTTAAACCATTCAACAGTTTTCCTCAGTCCTTCTTCAAGAGAATATCTCGGCTCCCATTTCAACTCGATCCAGGCTCTATTGTAGCAAAGTAGGCTCTTCCGTATATCGCCAGGTCTATGTGGCCCATAAATCGGCTCTTTCCTATAACCCGTCAACTTCTTCAATACCTTAAACAGCTCATTTGTAGTTGTACCGGTTGCAGTACCTATGTTTATGACCAGTTTATCACCTTTTTCCATAGCCTTGATGTTTGCATCAACGACATCCTCAACGTAGACGTAATCTCTCGTGTATTCACCATCACCAAATATTGTGCAGTCTTCACCATTCAACATTCTCGATGTAAATATCGCTATTACACCTGCCTCACCGTACGGATCTTGCCTTGGACCATAAACGTTACCGTATCTTAGCACAGTGTAATCTAGCCCGAATTCTTTGCTGAAGAACCTAAGATAGTTCTCGACAGAGAACTTTGCAATGCCGTACGGAGACATGGGCTGCGGATAGACGCTTTCTGGCGTTGGAAAAACCTTTACATCTTCACCGTACATCGCACCTCCGGTAGATGAAAATATGAACTTCTTAATCTTGTGTTCTACAGACGCCTTTATCAAATTCAGCCCACCAATTATATTCCAAGTAGCATCCTTAACTGGATCTTTAACGGAAATGGAGACACTTGCTTGAGCTGCAAGATGGAAGACATATTCGAAATTTTCAGCGGCAAATAGCTCATTAACTTCGTCACTTTGCGATATGTCCATTTCCACAAATTTTGCATTAGGATTCAAGTTCTCACGTTTACCAGTTGACAAGTTATCCACAACGACCACGTTGTTGCCTAATTCAACAAGCTTATCCGTAATGTGCGAGCCGATAAATCCTGCACCACCAGTTACAAGTACTTTACTCATCAAGTTCATCCTCCTTAATCTTGTCTTTTAGTCTATATACTTCATCAGGAATTTCAAGATCTTTTCTGTTCTCTCTAATAAATTCTTCCAATTCTTTCGTCTTCTTGTCAGAAAAATCGATCAATATAGAGTAAAACTTTCTCAACTTTCTCCTTGTATCAGCATCTAAGTCGTATACCATTAGACTCGCAATTTGCTGTGCCTTTTTTTCTGGTAAGCCAACGACATATATGAAGAAATACTTTATACGAGATTCTCCAGATTTCAGCATGTGCGCTATTTTAAGACCACGCTGCGTTAATTTTACAAATCCGTATCTCTTATGATCCACGAGTCCAAGTTCCACGAGCTTTTTCACTGCGTTTGTAACGCTCGCATACGAAACATTCTTTAGCTTTGCTATATCTGATATCCTTGCAACACCATCGGTTTCTATAAGGGAATAAATTGATGAGATATAGCTCATAACTGTTGGTGTTAATTTTGTTTCATGCTTTAAATCTCGTTGTTCTCTTTTCACTTTTCCGATACCTCCTCTTTGGAACATTGTATGTTTCTAAGGTGATTTTACTTACTTTTGAGCATCACCATGCATAAAATCATCGTAATATTTTCTTACCTTCTTTATATCTTGCCACGTAAGATCTTTCGGGCTTCCCTTTTCTTTCGATGGATTTCTTAACAGATAGCTTGGATGAAACATCGGAAAGATTATTATGTTTCCTTTCCAAATGAATTCTTTCCCACGAACCTTTGTTATCTGTTGATCTTCTCCCAGAAAAAAATTCAACGCAGTACTACCAAGTGGTACGATCATTCTCGGATTTATGACCTCTATTTGTGCCAGTAGATACTGAGAGCAAGATTGAATTTCCAAGCTTGTTGGTACTCTATTGTTTGGTGGGCGACACTTTACCATGTTTGCTATGTACACATCTTCTCGAGAAATGTTAACTGATTCAAGAATTTTAGTAAGAAGTTGACCAGCCTTTCCGACAAACGGTCTCCCTTGATTGTCTTCTTCTTCGCCTGGTCCTTCACCAACAAAAAGTATTGGGGAATATAGATTTCCTTCACCAGGTACGGTATTCTTTCTAAGCAAACCTAATGGACACATTTGACATTGTGCTATTCTTTCTTCAATAACAGCCATTAAATCCTCTTTTTTCATTGTTGTCCCCCTGACCTAACAAATCTTGCAATTCATTAGGCTTACGAATGTAGAAGCTGCATTCAATTGAAGATGAAAAAAACAAAGTTTAGCTAACAATTTTATTATATCATAAATCTGTATATTATTTCAAGTATTTCAAGTCTTTTACATTTGTAATTTCTCTTTGTTCAAAACATTGATACAGAAAACCCATCGCCGAAAAGCGATGGGATCTAATTTTCATATGTGTTAATTTTATTAACTGTCTCCTTAACTGTACTCAATCGACAAGTGCACCAGCAAACTGGCTTTTATACATATCAGCATAGAAACCATTACGTTCCAAGAGTTCTTCATGCTTACCTATTTCCACAATCCTTCCCTCGTTCATGACAAGTATCATGTCTGCATCTCTTATAGTGGATAGTCTATGCGCTACTATGAACGATGTTCTGCCTTTCATTAAAGCATCCATTGCCCTTTGAATATATATTTCCGTCAATGTGTCAACATTACTCGTTGCCTCGTCAAGTATGAGTATGTCTGGATCAGACAAAAATGCCCTTGCTATGGTTAATAGCTGTCGTTGACCTTGTGAGATATTTGAGGAGTCCTCACCTATTAATGTGTTGTACCCATCCGGCAGAGCAGTTATGAAATGATGCACATGGGCAGCCTTTGCAGCGTTTATCACATCCTCTTCCGTAGCATTTTCACGACCATATGCAATATTATCTTTTATTGTCCCTGAAAACAACCATGTGTCTTGCAAAACCATACCGAAATGCTTTCTGAGATTGTACTTCTTTATATCCCGAATATCTATTCCATCAACCTTTATTGACCCACCTTGAATTTCATAGAATCTCATTAGTAGATTTACAAGCGTAGTCTTCCCAGCACCTGTTGGACCTACGATGGCTACTTTTTGTCCGCTCTTAACATCTATGTTTAAGTTCTCTATGAGTGGCTTCTCTGGAACGTAACTGAACCTCACAGATTCAAATTTAACATTGCCTTCAACTGTGTCTAATTCAATAGCATCTGGTCTATCTGGAATTTCTTCTTCCTTCTCCATAATTTCTGAAATCCTTTCAGCTGCTGCAAGCGTAGATTGGATCATATTTGCGATGTTTGCAATTTGGACGATTGGTTGATTGAACTGTCGTGAGTACTGTATAAACGCCTGTATATCACCTACGGTAATTGCGTTTCTTGTAACCAAGATTCCACCAGCTACAGCAACAAATATGTATCCCAAATTTCCTATGAAATTCATTATAGGCATGATGATACCTGAAACAAAGTGTGCCATATATGCAGAGCGGTATAACTTTTCATTGGTTTCAGCAAATTGTTTGATTTCATCCTTTTCACGATTGTATGCTTTTACTACGGTGTGTCCACCGTATACTTCTTCAACCTGCCCTGTCAATAATCCAATGTTCTCTTGCTGTTGGGCAAAATACTTTTGTGAATTTTTTGCGACAATCACCGTTGCTATGATACTCAATGGTAATGTGGCTATTGTTAAAAGTGTTAACCATCCGTTTATCGTTATCATCATGTAAATGATCCCAATTATTGTAACGATACCAGAGATAAACTGAACCAAACTTTGCTGTAACGTGTTGCTTATTAAATCAATATCGTTGCTTACTCTACTGATAATATCGCCGTGAGATGTGTTATCGTAGAAACTCAGCGGAAGTTTTCTCAGTTTTTCGTTTATATCTTCCCTCATCTTTCGCACGATTTTCTGAGTAACTCCTGCCATCATAAAACCTTGGAAGAAGTTCAATGCTGCTGCGAATGCGTATAGGATGCCCACGGTTAAGAGAATTTGGAAGATCTTATCGAAATTCATCGTTGTATTCAAAAATCTCGATAAGGGCGATTGTCTCAACATTATGACTCTGAATATCTCAGTTGTTGCTTGCCCCAAGGTCTTTGGCGCTCTTATTGTAAGTATCGTTGCAGTGATTGTTATAGCAAAGACTATGATTATGGGAATTACGTATGGCCTTAAGTACGAAAACAGAAATCTCAATGCCTTCCTAAAATCCCTTGGCTTTTCTCCGCCGCGTGCAAATGCAGGACCACCACCCATTCTTCTTTCTCTATTCTTGGGGGCTTTACTTACCTTGGAGTTATCTTGGCGGACTGTCGTTGGTTTTGTATTCTCTTTCTTTTCGTCCATTCATATCACCTCTTTACACACATTTCACATTCTCAGACTCTTCATATCTCTTCTTTTGATAATTGAGAATTGACGATGTCCTTGTATATTTCATTGTTTTCAATAAGTTCAGCATGAGTACCGATTCCAACCACTTTTCCATCTTCTAAGACTACTATTTGATCCGCGTACATAATTGTGGCAACTCTTTGTGCAACTATTATCACCGTAGCATCAGACGTCTCTTTGAACAATCTCAATCTGACATTTGCATCTGTTTTGAAATCCAGTGCACTGAATGTGTCATCGAAGAGGTAAATTTTAGGCTTTCCGGCTATTGTCCGCGCAATCGAGACACGTTGTTTCTGACCACCGGAAAGATTCAGACCTGATTGATCAATGTAATAGTCTAACCCTTCAGGATACTTTGATGCAAATTCCATTACCTGCGCAATATCCGCAGCATGCTCTACCATCTGACCAGTGATCCACTCTCTACCAAATCTGATGTTGTCTCTTATAGTTCCGGAAAAGATCATTGCTTTCTGAGTTGCATAACCTATATTCTTCCTTAGTGTTTCCAATGGGAATTCTCTAACGTCGATACCGTCTATCTTGACGCTACCAGTGGTAACATCGTAGAACCTTGGTATCAGATTTAGCAAAGTACTTTTTCCAGAACCAGTTGAACCAATAATAGCTGTTACTTTTCCCGGTAGAGCCTTGAATGAAATATTCTCCAAAACGGGTTCCGCTGCACCCGGATATGAAAAAGTGACGTTATCAAATTCAACTTCACCTTTAACATTGTCACTTTTCCCAATTTTTATGTACCAAGCAGAACTTAAAGGCCTTTCATCTTCAGTACTTCTTATGTTTCTTGCATTTTTACCATTCTTTGAATCTGAAGTTGATGATAGGTACGGATCCCTTATCTTTGGTTCTACAGCCAATACTTCCTTGATCCTATTTGCAGATACGTTTGCCCTTGGAAGCATGATGAAGATGACAGAAATCATGATAAATGAGAACATGATCTGCATAACGTATTGCATAACAGCCATCATCTGACCGACTTGAAGTTTACCGATATCTATCTGCTTAGCTCCAAACCAAATTATCAATATCGTCGTGAAGTTCATCACGATCATCATATACGGAAACAGTAGCGATGCAACCCTGTTTACCTTCAATGCAGTATTCGTTAAATCGTTGTTTGCTTCAGTAAATCTCTTCTTCTCGTGTTCCTCTTTGTTAAATGCCCTTATCACTCGTATACCCGTGACCCTCTCTCGCAAAACAAGGCTAAGTCTATCGATTTTCGTTTGCATACTTCTGAACCATGGAACTACTATCCAAGTTATCAAGCCGAGTCCTGCAAACATTATCGGTATTGAAATGAACAAGACGCTCGTCAGTTGTGCATCCTTATTCACAGACATGACTATACCGCCTATTGCCATCACAGGTGCCATTGCAACCATTCTTAACACCATCATTGTTGCCTGTTGAATTTGAGTAACATCGTTTGTTGTTCTAGTTATCAAAGATGCAGTACTGAACTTATTTATCTCCTCTAACGAAAAAGAATTAACCTTTTCGAACACTGCCCCTCGGAGGTCTCTACCAATTCCCATGCCGACAATCGAAGAAGTATAGCTGCCAACGATTGCGACGATAGCAGAAATAAGCGAGTAAAGTAACATCTGGCCGCCAACTTTCCATATGTAGTCAACATCACCTTTGGTGATACCTTTGTCAACAATATTTGACATAAGGTCAGGCAGATAAAGACTTATTACAGCTTGGATGACTACAAGTAATACTGTAACCGTTATCAATAACCAATACTTCGAAAAATACTTTGTTAACATTCTGGTCCTCCTTTCTCTCCATAATAAGTTGAGAGGTGTTTCCTTATCTTGGTTAATAATTCCATGAGTGTTGTCCTCTCGGCATCTGATAACCCTGATAAGATGATGTTTTCCATCTCTTTTGTGAAATCCTTAATTTGCTTCAGTATATCTTCAGCTTTACTCGTCAAATATACCCTTGATATGCGTTTATCATTTTCATCCACAGTTCTAAAGATAAGACCCTTCTTTTCCATCCTCTTTAGCATAACAGCAACTGTACCAGGTTCGACATTTATCGATGTTGCTACCTCTCGCTGAATTGCACCTGGCTTATATTCGAGCAAGAACAATATTGGTATCTGACCCGGATGCAAATCGTATTCCTTTACCGTAGTTTCGTATACTATCTTGAAAACGTATTTCTGAATCGATGAAAGATAGTACAAGACACTTGTTTCATCAGCAAAATTCTTCATAATTCACCTCCTCTATTCAAACTCAAATAAGGTTTGATGTATAATTATTAGATGTATAACTATGCTATCATCGAGTGACGATTTGTCAATGTAATTTTTGAAGAATCGTCTGTTAATTGATGTTTCAAGAAATTACGAAACGTAAATTGATAACTACAAAATGAATCTTCAATGTGATATAATACTCTTGAAATCTTAGATCGATGAGGCTGATTACATCTATGAAAATCACGATGAATAGTAATTCTAAGGGTTTTTATCTGTATACTTTGATCTTGGTTGTCATTTTTGCAACTTCATTATTTCTGTTGATTGCTTCACTCGATAATCTGAAGTATAGCTTTTTATCATTAAAGGAAGTTAATGCAAGACTTGCGCTAAGTGATTGTTCAATAAATGGTATGACAGTTGAATGCTATGGAAATATCACTATTGATTCAACTATACCGTACGAGATAGAGTTGATACAACTAAGTATGAGTAATGAAGAAGGAAAAGATATGGGTAGCTGGACTGCTGATTATGTCAGGGACGCAGGTAAGGACTTTTTAATCAAGATTTCTGACGTGCAGATTTTCGAAGAGTTTAGAGATGGTGATTCCAAGGTTTACCTTGAAGGATTTGTAAAGGTCAAGTTCGATATTGGAAGATACGGAATGAAGTTAGATATACCGTTGAAAGCTGAGGTGTCAACTTTTGGAAAGGAAGGATGAATTGACTGAAGAAAAATACCTGGATAGCGAACAAGTTAGTTCGAACATACAAGAAAGGATAGTTTCTCCGGAACGAACAGGATATGATACTTATTCGCTTCGTCCTAAACTTCTGTCAGAATACATAGGTCAAGACAATATAAAGGAGAGATTGAAACTTTCCATACAGGCATCGAAAATGCGTAATGAACAATTGGACCACATACTTTTGGCAGGACCTCCGGGACTTGGAAAGACTACTTTGGCAACGATCGTTGCAAACGAACTCAATGCAAACATCCACATAACAAGCGGACCGATATTGGAAAAGCAAGGCGACTTGGCTGCAATGTTGACCAATTTGGAATATGGTGATGTACTTTTTATCGATGAAATCCACAGAATGAACAGGAATGTTGAAGAGATACTCTATTCTGCCATGGAAGATTATCAAATTGACATAATGATTGGAAAAGGTCCTGCAGCGAGATCAATAAGGGTTGAACTTCAGCCATTCACACTGGTGGGTGCAACTACACGAAGTGGTTTGTTAACATCGCCTTTGCGTAATAGATTTGGTATGATCTTCGAGATGAGTTTCTATTCGCAAGAGGAGCTTCAACTCATAATATCAAGGGCTGCAGAAGTCATGGGGGTAGGAATAACTCCAGATGCTTCTCTATCTTTGGCAAAGAGGGCACGTGGTACTCCGAGAATTGCCATCAGATTGTTGAAAAGAGTAAGAGATCTCAGTACTGTCAGAGGTAAGGAAGAGATCGATATTGCGATGGTTGAAGAAGTTATGAATTTACTTGGAGTAGATGAAATTGGGCTTGATGATATGGACAGAAAACTACTTAAAGTAATTATTGAAACGTACAAGGGTGGACCGGTAGGCCTTAAAGCTTTGGCCGCATCGATTGGTGTGACAGAAGACACGATCTCCGAAGTGTACGAACCATTCTTGGTTCAGTGCGGATTTGTAGCGAGAAGTGCAAGAGGAAGAATAGCTACTGAAAAGGCATACAGATACTTAGGCTTTTCGAATCTATCGGGAGGTTTGTTCGATGAACCTTTCTCAAAGTAATATACGCCAGAATTTTCAGAACGTTCTTGAGAAGATCAGATTTCATGCTGAAAAGGTTGGCAGAAAACCTAATGAGATCAAGCTTGTGGCAGTCACCAAGACCCATCCAATTGAAATTGTGAGAGCTGCCTATGAAATTGGTATGCAAATATTTGGAGAAAACTATGCCCAAGAACTTAGAGACAAGGCTAAAAATATACCTGAAGATGTTCAGTGGCACTTTATAGGTAGAATACAGACGAACAAATTGAAATATGTAGTGCCAGTTACCGAGTACATACACTCTGTGTACAGAGTAGAAGAAATGGAAGAAATAGAGAAGCTTGCTGTACGCGTTGGGAAAATCCAAAAAGTTCTCATAGAAGTCAATGTCTCCAATGAGGAGACTAAAGGTGGGATAAGACCTGAAGAAATCAGACAATTCATTGAAGAATGTTCGAGTTACAAGAATGTCAATGTGGTAGGACTTATGACAATGGCACCATTTATTGAGCCAGAAGATACTCGGCCGTATTTCAGGAAATTGTTTGAACTCAGAGAAGAACTGAGGAACGATTATCCAGAAATAAAGGAACTTTCAATGGGAATGACGAATGATTTCACAGTCGCAGTAGAAGAAGGAAGTACGATGGTTAGGATAGGCACTGCAATATTTGGAGAGAGAGAATATACAAGAGAATATACAAAGGTATAAAGAGAGCATAAGAGGTGATGATATGTTTGTACTTGGGAACCTTTTCTCAGCAATAGGAATAGTTTTGAGGGTGTTCATTGATATTGAAACAGCAGTTATCATAATTAGTGCTATACTGAGTTGGATACCTGGAATACAACAATTCGGTTTTTACCATTTTCTCAGAAGATTGTCGGATCTCATTGAAAGACCACTTAGACGTTTCATTCCAAATATCGGTTACGTGGACATAACGCCGATTATAGCAATTTTGATTTTGATATTTATTGATCAGTTCTTAGCACAGACACTCATAGATTTGGGATTGAGACTAAGGTGAGGATTTCAGACAAATGCATTGATAACTGCATTAAAGTTGGAATTTCTTACAGAAGAGATTATGAAAGTTCTGCGAAGTTGGTTTTGGATGTTCTTAACAACCATAATAACCATGTTAATATAGCGTTTTTCGTCGAATCATCAAGTGATTTCACAAATCTTCCACAGTGCGATATTATCATCGTTGTCGGTGGTGATGGTACTGTTTTAAGAACTTTGAAAAAGAGCTCAAAACCGGTTATAGGTATCAAAGCAGGAAGATTAGGCTTTTTCTCTGGATATCGTCTTGACGAGTTAGAAAAGCTTGTTGTTGATTTGGAACAATGGAATTTTATAGAAGACAGAAGATGGATATTGGCAATTGAATCTGGAGGCAAGTATTACTACGCAATTAACGATGCGATACTTCAAAGAGATCCAAATCAAAAGATCCTAGATTTCGATGTTCAAATGTCCGATGGAGAATTTTACTATCATGCAGATGGCGTGATAGTAAGTACTCCAACAGGGTCTTCAGCTTATTCACTTGCACTTGGTGGCCCAATAATGCTTCCAAACGTCGAAGCGTTTGTGATTACTCCAATCGCACCACAATTTCTTGCAACCAGGAGTCTCATAATATCAAGTAGTGAAAACATCAAAATAACTGTGAACGACAGTGTGAATTTGGTTATCGATGGTGATGTTGTAAAGAAAGTTAAGGAGATCAATATCAAGAAGAGTAGTAAGAAAGTTTCCATCCTTAGACCTGTAGGATACGATTTTTCAACTTCCATAAAAGAAAAGATCGGTTATGGAAGAAACGTTTTTGGATTGATGAATGGAAATTCATCAAAGAACGAGGGTGATTAAAGTGAAATGGATGGTAACTGATAAATCTGAAGAATTGAAAAAGATGGTAACAAAAGAAGGTTGGTACGTTGAAGATATGTTGAGAATAACTGCGGAATCTTTCAAAGAGAGGAACATTGACTTGGCAAAACAAATAAAGCATGACTACTGGGACGTCTACGATGCGTACTTGGAGATTCTTGACTTCTCACAGGTTCTTCTTGGGACTTTTGCGCCAAATTCTTATTATCTACGCTTCATATCTGGTTCTGTCATAGTATCGAAAATACTCTTAGATATAACGGATAAATTGAAGGACATAGCAGAGAACATCATATACTTGGTTAAGGAACCTGAAATCAATCAAAGCATTATGCTACCAGAGATGTTTTCTTTCTCGCAAAAGATGTTACGTAGGTCTCTGAGAATATACGTGGATCAGAACATTGAAGGAGCTGCAGGTGTATGCACTCAAGATGCAAAAATAGACGAAGCGTACAGTAGTTTTAAAGAAGAGATCATTCGAATCGTACAGGACAATCCAAGATTGATAAACAGAGGATCTATGCTGTTGGACATTTCAAGATCTATAGAGGAAATATCAGATTTCGCAACTCAAATTATAGAAACCACTTGTTATATACTCATGGCCAAACACTATAAATGTTACGACGACAAGCTCAATGAATTCTCTTTAGAAATATTTAAGAATGAGTATCAATAAATATCAAAGTAAATATCAAAAATCAAATAGAGTATGCTTGTGGAAACTAAAACTCTTTTAGCAAGATTACTTCCAAGGAGAAGTCTAGTCGATGAAGTACAGAGTCATGATTCACATGACAATCGCGAGTTGGGGTGGAATTTTTTGAAGATACTGACAAAATACACGTTAAAGTTATCTTTGAAACCTTTTTTCATGGGGCTGGCAGGCTTTATAGTCTTTGTAAGTGTTGAATGGTTGTATCAGATCTCAGATTACATCATTAGAAACCGTGTTGGCTTTTCAAAACTGCTAGTCTTCATTGCATACAACATCCCATATTTTGCCGTTCTTGGAATTCCGGTTGGGGTACTTTTTGCCATCTTCTGGGTTATCAGCGATCTCTATTCTAATAGAGAAATAACTGCATTGTTAGTACACGGTGTATCTTCAAAAAAATTGGTTACACCATTTTTTATATTGGCAACTGTTTTATCAATATTATCTTTATTCCTCGCAGATTACATTGTTCCGAAAGCGAACTACAAATCATCTCAAATACTTAATCAATACATTCTTCAATCTCCTGAAAGTGTTGTAAAGACAAACATGCTTGTTGAGTTGGAAAAAGATCTCTATTTCTATGTAAAAGAATATGATGAGTCAAAGGGAGAATTGTACGATGTTGTCTTATTCAGAAATGAAGATAGTAATGAGCAGATCGTGACTTCAAGCAAGGTTGAAAAGAGAACAGATGGCTGGTACTTGACAGATGGCAGTATGTACATAATGGACCTTGAAACAGGCTTCATGTCGATTGAAATGCAGTTCAAAGAGATGAAGTTGGATGTTGCTGGAGAGATAGAGGACATGCTAAGGTCTTCTAGAACGATACAAGACAAGACTTCTCGTGAACTTAGGACGCAACTGCAGACTTATGAAAAACTCGGTGTAAATACGGCAAGCTTAGTAGTTGAACTAAATCAGCGCTACGCAAATGCACTCGGATCTTTAGTGATTGTATTGATTGGTATCCCCGTATCTTTACTTTTCGGATTTACAAGTCGATCGTGGAGTGTTGTGATCACATTTCTCATAGTTGTGCTATATCAGGGTTCAGGTGCCTGGCTATCTGGAATGGGAAAGGAAGGTCTTATGAATCCAGTACTTGCTACTTGGTTGCCAAACATAGTCTTTGCTCTTACGGGTTTTATACTTTACCTAATGCTAGACACTCCTTTGTCATACAGAATCAGAGAGTTGCTAAGTAGGTTATTTGTGATAGCTATCTTTTGCTTTTTGTTGATTGGTACAACTGCATGGGCATCAGATGTGAACGTGAGTTCATCCAACGCTATGTTCTATGATGATCAAGTCGTTGCAAAAGACAACGTGAAGATTATCTGGGACAAATATCAAATAGAATGTGATACAGCCACAGCAACACTTCGTGATGGAAAAATTAAGATCGTTGAAGCTGAAGGAAATGTAGTCTTCAAATTCGATGATCAAAAATATATTTCCAATTATCTTTCATATGAATTTGAAACGGAGAGAAGTCTAATCCTTAACGCAACGACTACTTATAATTACACTTATCAAAACAAGAATGTACCGATATACGTTTACGGTTCAACAATAGAATACGACGCGAGCAGTACAAACGCGGAGTTAACTAATTCATACATAACAACATGCAATTTAGATGAGCCACACTATACTGTGTTGGCATCGAAAATATACGTAATAGAGAACAAATACGTCATTGCTGAGAGTGCGTTCTTAACTGTTCTAAATGTACCTTTATTTCCTTATCCACTATTCATAACGGGTCTTGAAGGTACCGCTCCATACACCTTTTCTATAGTTTTTAGCAACACGATCAGTGTCTCTCAGACATTTTCATTTGCTATAGAAAACTGGGCGCTTACTTTGGGATTATCATCGACAGATGGTATAAGTGTGGATGCGAAAGATACAAATAAGAATAGAATCACTTACTCGGAAAAGAATGGAGTGCTTGAATTTTCTATATTACCTTTCACTTATAGATACAATTATTCTAGAAACACTCTTTACTTCAAATACGATGGACTCATATATTTAGAATCAAATTACACAAACGACAACAACTTCTCACAGAAAGTCGGGTTAAATTACCAATCAAAGGATGGAAAAATGTACTTGAAACCTTATCTTTCATACAATGGAGCGCAAACCGACAGTATTTTTTATCTAAACGGGGGCTTTAGGAATCTCTCATTTGTGCCAGTGCCAGATAATACTCTTTCAATAAATAGTTTAGATATCATCATGCGCACTCAGACTGATGGATATTTAACAACATTAGACAAGGCATGGACACACTACTATCAGGCAAATTACAACATATCTCTAACAAACGTTCCATGGAATTACAGATTGAATATACAAGGTACTAGAGACGAAAACAGTCAAAATCAAGTGATAACGTACAATTATCAATTACCTTGGAAGTTCTCATCAGGACCTTTTAATCTAAATTTCCAATATCTATTCAATGTAAGGGATATTCTAAACATTACAGGTAGTAATCGAAAAGAAGCCATAAACATGACAGATGCATATAAGTTAGAAGGTAAATATACAATAGGACCATTCAGCATCTCCGCAAACTGGGACCAAGTTTACCCATTTGTTGATGAATCAATAAGCACGAAATCGAATCTAGTCACACTTAACGCACAGATTTCTACAAGTGCTTTATCATTAAGTACAAAACGTGGTTGGGACCTTTTGAAAAACCGGCAAATACCGGATACATACACACTAAAGTTTGCAAATAATATTGGAATTATAGGATTATCAGGGTCACTTTCGACGACATACGATAATGTTCAGAACAAACTCGGAAACGAAAACATATCATTTGGTCTTAATGTATTACCAGTACAGTTAGCTTATGCGCTTAGTTTTACTGTAAGACCTGGTTCGGAAACTGATCTATACGTTCACAGTCTAAAATACTCGAATTTTACTGTTTCGATTTATCAATCTCAAGACTACATAAGAAACCTCATTGCGTCAGGATATTTTTACATGTTTGATTACAAAAATACCGTGACCGCAAATTTTACAAAGAGTGCTAAAGATGCAACACCAAACTGGAGATTTGCGTATACAATGGAGAAGAAAAATGAAAAATATTCTTTATCGTACAACACCAATGGTGATACCAGATACACACTTAGTGCCGACATGAAAAATGTAGATCCGAACACGAATATATCGCTGACATACGATCCACAACAAGGAGTATTCACGAACCTAAAGATGGCTTTTGACAAGTCTTTGCATTGTTGGGTATTCTCACTTGGTGCTGAATTTTCTTACAGTTCAGGTGCTGATATTTTAGGAATGTTAGATAAGATCTATTTCAAATTCAGGTTAACAGACATGCCTGACAAGTTCTTCTATTTTGAACCTACATCTGGAACATTTCAGATCAGTGGGATGTGATTACTTGCAAAACGATTTTGATTTATTTGAAAGGTTTGTAGAAGTAATTGATACTTATATACCTACAGACTGCAATACGAAAAAGATTCTTCTTGCTGTCTCCGGTGGTGTGGATTCAATTGTGATGCTTGATCTTTTTGATAGATTGAAATCACTAAAGAGCGACTGGAGAATCGACATCGGTGTAGCAACTTTTAACCACAAACTGCGCGAAGAAGCTTATTCAGAAGTAGAATTTGTAAGGCAGGTATGTGAGTCAAGGGATCTTACATTTTACACTTCATCGGGTGATGTTGCCAAATTTGCACAGATCAATAAGTACTCTACCGAAGAAGCTGCAAGGTTTCTCAGATATTCCTTCCTGAATGAGATTGCTCAAAAAAATGGATATAACTATATATCAACAGCACACAACGCAAATGATTTGCTTGAAACCATTTTGCTTAGATTTGCAAAAGGGACAGGACCATTTGGGCTTGCGGGTATCAAGCCAGCACATGATCAATACATAAGGCCATTGATCTTTTTTAATCGGGAAGAGATAGAGAAATATGCACAAAGTAGAAAGTTAAACTACGTTGTTGATAAATCGAATTTTGATGTCAGGTATCAAAGGAATTTCATTAGGCATGAAATAGTTCCTCTGTTGAAAAGTATCAATCCAAGTTTGGAAAGGTCAGCTCTGCACCTTTCAAAGAATATCTGGAAGATGGATGAATATATCGACAGGGTTCTAGTATCAAGACAAATTAATATCGCTAATCTAGAAGATAGAATCATCTTCAAACTCGTTGAAGATAAGTATCTTCAAGCTGAACAGATTAGGCGTATGGCCCTAAAGTTTTTTAAGAGGCCTTTGGATATGGAAAAACTTGAACGCTTTGAAACGTGCAATTCTCAATCATTTAAGGTCTCTTTTTGGGGGAACTTGGGGATAGAAGTGTCATACAATTGGGTAATGATGGGACCCATTGATAATTACCTTAGAAAAAGTATAAAATTAGTGCCATGCTATAGTGCCTTTGACGGCAATAATACAAACAATTTTGACTACGAATTCAATGGGTACTTTATAAAAATAAATTTTGGTGGTATAATCAATTCACAGTTTAGTGGTGATATAGAAATAAGAAATTGGATTGAGGGTGATCGATTGACTGATGGTAGAAAGATTAAGGACTTGTTTAATGCTAAGAAGGTTCCAACATTTGTGAGAAAGCTAATGCCACTTGTAGTTTTCGATAACAAAATTATTTTTGCCCCTTATTTATATGAAGACAAAAAGACTCTTAAGAGTATCGATATTGAAGTTCAGGTGAAAGGAGGTCTTTGCCTTGAATCGTAACATCGGATCTGTCATATTTCTTATACTGATTGCACTCTCTCTGTTCTGGGTTTACGAAGGTTTTGTAAGCTCTAAAAGCGCAATTGAAGTCAACATGAGCTATAGTGAGTTTGTGAAACGTATAGGAGATGGAGAAACAGATATTGCAAGAGTCGTCATAAAAGACGATGGCAATTTGAGAGTGGAGACTAAGCAAGGAAGAGTGTACTCTGTTTATGCTCCGTGGCTTATGTACGATGTAGAAAACATAAACAAAATTGTTTCTTACGGCGTCATAGTGGAAGCCGAGAAAAGTGTTGACAGCAACTTTTGGATAAACGTGATTGGAAACATAGCTATTTTCGTAATCACTCTTATACTCTTTGCCTTCATAATAAGAGGCCTTGGAAGGAACAACAATCAGGCCTTTACATTTACACAGAGCAGAGCTGAGAGGGTTAATCCAAACAAGATGAAGGTAACCTTCAAAGATGTTGCTGGTGTAGATGAAGCAGTCGAAGAGTTAAAGGAGACCGTTGAATTTCTCAGGAACCCCGGTAGATTTGCCAAGATCGGTGCTAGAATGCCAAAAGGTATACTGTTAGTAGGGCCTCCGGGTACTGGTAAGACGCTACTTGCAAGGGCAGTTGCAGGTGAGGCAAATGTGCCATTTTTCCACATCAGCGGTTCTGACTTTGTTGAATTATTTGTTGGTGTCGGTGCAGCAAGGGTTCGTGACCTATTTAAAGAGGCGAAGGCAAGTACACCATGCATCATATTTATAGATGAAATTGATGCAGTAGGAAGACACAGAGGAGCTGGCCTCGGTGGAGGTCACGATGAAAGAGAGCAGACATTAAACCAGTTGCTCGTTGAAATGGATGGTTTCGATGTCAATTTGGCCATAGTGGTTATGGCAGCAACGAATAGACCTGACATACTAGATCCCGCTTTGTTGAGGCCCGGTAGATTTGACAAAAAAGTCGTGGTTGATCCACCAGATGTAAAAGGTAGAGAAGAAATTTTGAGAATTCATTTAAGAAATAAGCCAATCGATAGAGATGTGGACATAGCTGTGCTTGCTAAGAGGACGATGGGTTTTGTTGGTGCTGATCTCGAAAATCTTGTAAACACAGCAGCGCTATTGGCGGTCAGAAATGGAAGAAACATCGTAAAGATGGACGATTTTGAAGAGGCAATAGACCGAGTGATTGCAGGTCCGGCTAGGAAATCGAAAGTAATATCTGAAAAGCAAAAGAGAATAGTTGCATATCATGAAGTGGGACACGCTATAATAAGCTCTTTTTTGCCAAACTCAGATCCAGTACACAGAATTTCTATAACACCACGTGGTTACGCCGCGTTAGGTTACACACTACATCTACCTGCGGAGGATAAATATTTAGTGAGCAAGAACGAACTTCTCGACGATATATCGACTCTTTTGGGTGGTAGGGCTGCAGAAGAGATCGTCTTTGGAGATTTTACAAGTGGTGCTTCAAACGACATCGAACGTGCGACTGAAATTGCAAGGAAAATGGTCTGTGAGTATGGAATGAGTGACACCTTTGGTCCATTGTCATGGGGTAAGACAGAACAAGAAGTATTTTTGGGTAAAGAATTAACAAGGATCAGAAACTACAGTGAAGAAGTGGCCAAGCTGATAGACCAAGAAGTTGAGAATATAATCAAAACATGTTACGAACGTGCAAGAGAGATACTTGTGAGAAACAGAGCAAAGATGGATCAAATCGTTGCAGTATTGTTGGAAAGAGAAGTCATGAGTGGTGAGGAACTAAGGGCAATGCTCAATGGTAATGAAGAAGTACTACCACCACAAAACGAGGAGATCAACTGAACCATCATTCATGTTTGCTGGGGGGATTGCTGTGCTAAACAATTTTGAAAACATGGTTGGAATGAGTAAATCGGTGGAATTAATACCAGATGATAGAATGATTTGGGATGAAGACGAAGAAATGGCCCAGTTGTGTTTTGTGTCAACTTCGGGACTCATTAAAGAAGTAAATAGCTTAACTGGTGAGTTCCTATCACAGTACTTAGATGAGAGTGTTATATCGGTTGTAACAGAAGTTCAGTTTTCTCACCTTAGGCCCGTTGTAGCTGGTGAGAGGCTCATAATAGGTATAAGGATCAGTGAGATCATTGCAAATCAGTTTACATTCAGGGTAGTTATCATGAAGGATGCAGATAAAGTAGCTGAAGGTACGGTGAAGCATACAATAGTCTCCAGAAATTACCTGCGTCGTAAATCCGTAGAAAATATTTAATTATCCTGTTCTTGAAGGAATGTGTTTGTCGTATGAGAAGACCACGAGACGAAGAATCTTTTAAGGAATTTAACTACGTTTCCAAAATTTTCAAGGATGAAAAATTGATTAGCCAAATTCCGGGCAACCTTCCAAAGGTTGCCCTTATTTTCCCAAACGATTACGAAGTAGCTAGTAGCTCACTTGCTTGGAGTTGGATAGAGCAATTATTGGCAAACAGAGGTATTGGAGTTGAAAGATTTTTCTATGAACCGTGGTTTAAGCGATTTTATTCCGTCGAAGAACAAAGACCCATCGACGAGTTTTCGACTTGGCTTTTTACATTCCAATTTGAAAACGATTTGAGAAATATTGCTGATTTGCTTATTAAACGCGGTATACCATTGAATGCTTCGGATAGAGAGAGTTACCATCCACTGATAATAATTGGCGGGCCAGTGAATTTGTTCAATGTCGAGATACTTAGTGAGATTGCTGATCTTTTATTCGTTGGGGACCTGGAATGTGCCATAGATCAATTTTCACAAGCTCTTATGAATGATAACAAATTTGAGAGCATAAAAGAAATGCTTAAGATATCTCAGATTTATTCCAATGTACATGGAAAGGAGAACTTCAAAAACTGCCAAGGTACCCTAGATACCGTACCATTCTCACATTTTACAACTCCACATTCGGTATTTAAGAACAAATTACTTGTAGAGATTGGTAGGGGTTGCATAAGAAGATGTGCATTTTGCGTAACCGGATACACCAAGAAACCTGTGAAATTTGCAAATGCAGAAAGTGTTATCGAAATATTTCGAAGGTATAAGACTGAGGAATTCGGCCTGATAAGTGCTACAATAACGGACTATCCGTATTTAAACACTTTACTGGATCACATGGAGAGAGAGAATATCAAATTCTCAGTTTCTTCGATGAGAGTTGATGACGTTAATGAAAGACTACTAATGATGTTGAAAAAGACTGATCACACTTCATTTACAGTGGCACCGGAAGGAATATCACAGAGAATAAGAGAAATTATACTCAAAGACATAACACAAGAAGGGGTCATCAATGGATTAACATTGGGGCGAAATGTCGGCTTTGAACACGTAAAGTTGTACTACATAATTGGTTTTTCGGAGGAGACATCAGAAGATTATCATGAATTTTTCTGGTTTATAGATGAGGTAAACAAAATGGGGTACAGAAAAATTACGTTGAGTATAAACCCATTAGTTCCTAAACCCAAGACACCATTTGAATATAGAAAGATGATAGATCGAAGAGATTACGAAGAAAGGATAAAGTACATAAAGAAAAATCTGCAAGACAAAGTAAAAATATACGCTGAAGGCTATAAAGAAAGTTTCATGCAATATCAAATATCAAGACTGAAAGGAATCGAGACCATAGAATTTATCAAAGAGAATTTTATGAAAAAATAAATATTCATATCTTTCCAAGTTTTATACTAAAAACACCCATCGAGAGGATTATAGCGGTCTCAAAGCGTAGAATTTTCTTTCCGAGGCAAATACTTCTAAACTTTTCCTTCAGAAGTTGAATTTCCTTTTTTGAAAAGCCTCCTTCGGGACCAGCAATTATACCTACATTCTTCGATATCCTTTTTGGGATTTTTCTCCCTTTAAAATCCAGCATGTAAGTACTTTCTGGTGCCAAAGAGAATATATCTAGAAATTCGATACTCTTTATATCGGGGAAATGATATCTTACACATTGCTTCGATGCTTCTCTAACAACTATTTCAAGCTTTTCTTGCTTATCATCGTAATGTCGAGATGCCCTTTCGTTGTTAAAAATATATATCTCATCTACACCAAGTTCAACAGCCTTTTCTATCGTCCAACGTAACCTTTCCCAGCGGCCGGACGGTGCAAAAAGCACCAATCTACCATCGGAAGGCTCAATAAACTCATGAGACAACACCTTACCCTGTGCAGATTGCTTTCCTATTACATCCACTATTATCTTGTATTTTCCACCATTGCCATCAGTAACATCGATTATTTCTCCTTGCTTTATCCTCATCACTTTCATGTGAGTTACTTCATGTTCATCAAACGATATGAAACTATCACCAGGTACTCCATAAAAGATATTTGGCAAAATATGTTCCTCCTTGCTACCTTGATAGATGGATAGATCGGATAGGTGATAAAAAACTACACCACAACTATTCTAACACAAAAAATGAAAAACCCCCCCCAAAAATCTGGGGGGTAAAATAACTGGTATTTTCCTTTGTAAACAGAGAGCAAGTTACCAATGCAATAATTCTTTCTCTGTTGCCTTATCGAATACATGCATAGTCGTCATATCGAAAACAAGGTCAATCTTCTGCCCATCTTGTGCTTGACTCTTTGCATTAACCCTTGCAACTATCTTATCGTCTCCTGCCATGACATGGAGCAACGTCTCACTACCAAGAGGTTCGACAACGTCAACTATAACTTCTGCTGTGTTTTCCGGCCTTGGTGCAATGGCAAACATCTTATCGTACACGTTTTCTGGCCTTATACCAAAGATTACATCTTTATCAACGTGTTGAACAAGTTTGTCTTCGTATTCTTGAGGAACTTTGAGCTTCAACCCACTTGTCTTAACCCACAGACCACCTTCACCTTTAATTATCTTACCTTCTATGAAATTCATCGCTGGACTTCCAATGAATCCTGCAACAAACATATTGGCAGGTCTATTGTACACTTCATAAGGTGTTCCAATCTGCTGGATGATCCCATCTTTCATGATAACTATCTTATCGGCCATTGTCATAGCTTCAACTTGGTCGTGCGTAACGTAGACAATCGTTGCTTCAAGCCTTGCATGTAGTTTCTTCAATTCTGATCTCATCTGAACACGGAGTTTCGCATCAAGGTTCGAAAGAGGTTCGTCAAACAAGAAAACCTTTGGATGTCTAACGATTGCACGCCCAACTGCAACCCTTTGCCGTTGACCACCGGAGAGTTGTCTAGGCTTTCTATCAAGCAAAGACTCAATCTCAAGTATCTTTGCAGCTTCGTGGACTCTTTCCTCTATTTCATTTTTTGGTACTTTTCTTAACTTCAAACCAAATGCCATGTTATCATACACTGTCATATGTGGATATAGAGCATAGTTTTGGAACACGAATGCGATATCTCTATCTTTTGGTTCAACATCGTTAACTACACGTCCATCAATCTTTATTTCTCCTTTTGTGATCTCTTCAAGTCCTGCAATCATACGGAGTGTCGTTGTTTTTCCACAACCAGATGGGCCAAGCAATACGAGAAACTCCTTGTCTTCAACCACGAAATTCGCATCCTTTACAGCCTCTACCTTACCTTCGTATACTTTCCAAACATGCTCGAGAACAACCTGCGCCATATCTTTATACCTCCCCTTCATCTCTAGTAATGTTAGAATCTTCTCCAAAAATATCTTCAAGTTTCAATTGCTTAAAAAGAGACGGATCACCAATGTCCAACAGATAAAGATCCCACACCTTATCCAAGAATTCAAAAATCTTAGAGTACGTATTATAATTCATAACAACAGACACCGGTTTACCATTCTTGGTTACCACAATATCCTCACTAATCGAATCTTCAATCACTTTAGAGAATTTTGCCTTCGCGTCTGCCACTGAATAAAACTCCGTTATTCTTTTCATATAATGCCCCCTTGACTACTATTATAGTCATAACTTTTCCAAATGTGGTAGATAGCCACAATTTGTTTCATAATTGTTACTTCATCGCAATACACATCCTCAAAAACAGGTGTAAAATTTGACCGAACGGTCAGTAAAAATAGTTGGGGTAACTCTGCAATTTGTAGGTTTGTTTATCACTGTTAGGTGACTATTATCATCTACATTATTGCAAATAGAAAAAGGAGGAGGAGAATTATGGCTACAGGTGGATTGAAGGGTATGGTTTACCACCAAGCAGGTAAATTGGTGGCAAATGTTGTAAGAAAGGCAGATACAGATACATTCTCAAAACTCTTGTATACCGTAAGTGCAGTAAGCAAAGAACCAGCAAAGAGCGGACTTAAAAAGCTCGGCCTTATGGCTCAAGAAGGACATCCAATGATCAAGAAGTGGATGGATGTATTCCAAAAGTCATCTCCAAAAGCAGTTGAAAAGATAATCAACAACCTCATCATAAACGAATTTGCAATTGGTGAACCGACGAGGCAGAAGATGATGCATGAATACCAAGTCGTCCTTCCAAAACTTGGTGTTATTAGTCCAACTTATGCATGTAATCTCAATTGTATCGGATGTTATGCTGGATTGTATGGAAGAAAGTATGAACTGACAAAAGATGAGGTTAGAAGTGTTCTCAAGCAAGGAGAAGAACTTGGAATATACTTCTGGATCATCACTGGTGGAGAACCATTCTACTGGCCGTACATAATGGATATATTCGAAGAGTTCAACAATCACTATTTCATGGTCTATTCAAACGGTATACTAATAACTGAAGAGAAGGCTAAAAAGCTTGCAGAACTTGGAAATGTCACGCTTTCCATATCGGTTGAGGGTTTCGAAGCAGAAACAGATTGGAGAAGAGGACACGGCGTATTTAAGTCGGTCTTGAATACGTGGGAAAGGCTGAGGAGATACGGTGTACCATTCGGTGCAAGCATCACCGCAACGCGTGTTAACCATGAAATTCTAATGAAAGACGAATTTTGGAATTTCTTGGAAGAGAATGGGGTAATATATGCTTGGGTCTTCCAATTCATGCCTGTTGGTCAGGACCCGATGATGGATTTGGTCCCCACTCCGCAGCAAAGGTATGAAAGGTTCTTCAAGACTGATGAAATGAGACTTAGCGGGCGATTTGCATTCGTTGCAGACTTTTGGAATCACGGGTTCTTGACTCACGGATGCCTATCTGCGGGTGCTAAGTACTTCCATGTCAATGCAAAAGGTTACGTTGAGCCATGTGTCTTCCAACAATTTGCAACCGACAGTATAAGAGAAAAGAGCCTAATAGAGATATTTAAGTCGCCGTTCTTTGAAGCATACAAGAGGGCAATACCTTTCTCGAGCAATCTATTCAGACCTTGTCCAATCATAGATAATCCAAAGGTGTTCAGGGCAATGGTTAAGAATTTCAACGCTATACCGCAGCATGAAGGTTGCGAGAAGACTATCACAGAACTGGCTCCTGAGCTAGATAAACTAGCCGATGAATGGAAAGAATATGCAGATAAACTTTGGTATGAATACGGTTATGTTGAAAGATACCCAGTTAACAGAGGACTGTACAACTATGAAACAAGAATGAAGAGATATGCAAACAAAGAAGAAGCGTTGAAAGTTGACAAAAAGTTGAACGTCTGACGTTTCCCAAACGTTGAAACTTTTTGGAGGGGCTTGATTTGAGTAAAGAAATAAAGGAGAGCGAAACAAAAACAAAGATAATAAATGCAGCACGAAAGCTTTTTTCAGAAAAGGGATTTGATGGCGTTAGTATGGAGGACATTGCGCAGGCTTCAGGCGTGCGCAAGTCCCTTATTTACTATTATTTTCCAAGTAAGGAAGTACTTTTCGAAGAGATATGGATAAATGTGATAGATGAATTGGAAAATGATATTTTTTCTGAAGTAGAAGGAGAAAATAATATAGTGAGGAGTATCAAAAAGCTTATAAAGAAGTACATTGAGTTTGTTATGAACAAATCTGAGATAAGTAAGCTCATAGCAAGAGAGAGAATGAATGTTTTAGATAGAGATAGTCAGCTTGACAATGCGAAATCAAAGTACGTCGGATTGATGAAAAGAATCGAAAACGTTTTTGAGAAAGGCAAACAAGAAGACGTACTCAATGACATAGAACCGTCTGCCGCTACAGAGATGATATCCACAGTTGATTCCATACACAAAAAGAGTGTATTGAAGAATATCGAAGAATTCCTCATGAAAGTCATCCTAAAAGAAAAAACCGAACATTAAAGAAAAAACAGAACACTGACGATGATACGAACAGGCACTTATATATCTTATTCCGAAAATGAGGTGATACAATGGCTGACCTGAAAAGGCGGGCATTTTATTTTGTCATAATAATGGGAATCATCAGTCTTTTCAGTGACTTAACGTACGAAGGTGCTAGAAGTCTAACGGGTCCATATTTGGGTTTGTTAGGTGCTTCTGCACTTGTAGTTAGTACAGTTGCAGGTTTAGGAGAGTTGATTGGCTATACGCTCAGATATTTCTTTGGTCGATTAGTCGATAAGACGAAAAGATATTGGTTGTTTGCTATAATTGGCTATACGGTCAATCTTTTGGTGATTCCATCACTCGCTCTAACAAATAACTGGCAAGCTGCAGCAATGCTAATGATATTGGAGCGCATTGGTAAGTCTATTAGAAAACCTGCAAAGGATACGCTTACATCGTTTGCTGGGGCTCAACTCGGATATGGTACAGCATTTGCCTTGGAAGAACTCTTGGACCAACTAGGTGCTACTATAGGACCACTTTTCATGAGCATATCCGTTGCCAACAATATATCTGCGGGTGAAGTAACTGCGTACAGAAACTCATTTGCATTGCTAATATTTCCAGCTCTGATTACGCTCGGCCTTTTAATCATAACTCGTGCATTGGTACCAAATCCAGAACATTTCGATGAAAAGAAGGAAAGTACTGGTGCAGTAAAGTTCGATAGGTTATTTTATCTCTACATTGCTGCAATATCACTTATAGCCTTTGGGTTTGCAGATTTCGCATTGATAAGTTTTCATGCACAGAAAAACGCATTACTAACTCCTGTGCTAATACCTATTGCGTACATGATTGCTATGGTTGTTGATGCTGTATCTGCCCTAATTTTTGGAAAGTTATTTGATAAGAAAGGGTTTTTGGCTCTATCTTTATCGACATTTGTTGCGTCGTTCTATTCGATTTTTGCGTTCGGAAATAGCAAATCTGCCATCATACTTGGTGCCGTACTTTGGGGTATTGGTATGGGGGCACAAGAATCGATACTTAAAGCTGCAATAGGAAAGTTGGTAGACAAAAAAGTAAGGGCAACTGCATACGGGTTTTTCAATGCTATATTCGGTATTGCTTGGTTTGCTGGGAGCGCATTGATTGGTTTGCTCTATTCCATTAACCTTGTCGCTCTAATGACCGTCTCTGTCATTTCAGAACTCTGCGCGTTTATTATACTCATCAGAATTACTTATTTAACTAAGAAGGCATAGCAAAATATAAAGAATATAGATATCATGAAAACAAAAACTAAGGGGTGTTTCACACACCCCTTAGTTTTATTGTGTAAGTTTTAAAACAAAACTATCGTCTCTTGGTTATACCTTGCTTTTTGTCCAGTCTTCTTTTGTATTCTGAATACGTTCTTTGACTATCTTTAAGGAACTTTGCAAGTTTCTTTTCAAAATCCTCTTTCTTTACTTCAGTGTCGTTCCCTTTCATTTCCTCTTTCAAGGAAAGTTCCCACTTACCATCCTTACCTTTACCTATTATCTTTGCCTCAACGTCTTGACCAACTTTGAGGAAATCATCAACTTTTTGAACATATTGATTCGAAATCTTTGAAATGTGAACAAAGCCTTTTTCACCGTTTTCCAACTCGATATTTGCACCAAACTTTAGCACTTCAACTACTTTGCCCTTCACTACTTGACCAACTTCCATAAAATAGAACCCTCCTGAGAAATTAGATTGGGCGATACCAATTTATCAATACTTTCCTTCGTACCTTTTCTTAAACTTCTGAACGCGTCCTTCGGTATCAACTATCAGTCCAGCACCTCCACTTCCTTTGTAAAGTGGATGACAATTCGAACAGACATCAACTTTGAGTTGTTCCTTTGTTGTCCAGATCTTGTGTTCAGCACCACATGCGCATCTAACTGTTAAAAGTTTCATTTCCGGGTGAATACCCTTCTTCAACCCACTCACCTCTCTAAAGAATTTTCAGCTAATTAAATCAAGTTATATGATACCACTTTTTTCAATACTTTTCAAGTATTATATTTTCACGTCTTTGAAATTCTCTTGGATTACGTTTAACAAATTTATCGTCTGACGTACATTTCCAAAGACTGTATTAAGCTCATCCAAGAATCTCTGAATTGAAGCGCTTATTTCCTCAGCAGTAGCCGAGCTTTCTTCAGATATTGCAAGTAGATTCTGTATACTTGTAGTTATGTTCTCAAGTTTCTCCGTTTCGTTGTTCAAATTATCGATGAGTGTGTTGAGCTGTCCTGTAATTTGCGATATAATCTCACTTGACTCTTTACTATCATCTGCACTGCTTGATAGCTCAATTGACTGTTTTTTTAGCTCTTCGTAACCCTTTAAGACCCCTTTGCTTAATTCTGCAATACCATTTGAGACGCTCGAGAGAAATTGTGATATCTTGTTTGCCGACTCTTTACTTTCCTCTGCAAGCTTTCTTATCTCATCGGCAACTACTGCAAATCCTCTTCCAGCTTCTCCACTACGCGCAGCTTCTATTGCAGCATTCAAGGCAAGTAGATTTGTCTGTTCTGCAATGCTCATGACCGTATTTGCAATATCTTGTATCGCACTTGCTTGGCTCCTCAACTCTTGACTCTCTTTTGCTATGGCCTCAAAATCATTACTCATTACTCTCATGCCATTTGCTGAGTTTTCTACACTTTTTGCAGCATTTCTGATCTTGTCTACAGCGCTATTCAAATTCTGAATAATCTGATTTTGTTCGTTTATCGCTCTTGAAATCGTGTCAACATTTGAAGAGACTGCTTCAGAAATTCTTTCCGCATCGTTGCTAATTTGAACAGCCGTATCTGCAATCTGTGTTGATAATTCTTTCATTGTGTCTATCTGTTCTTGCACTGTATTTGCGGATTCCAAGGTCTTGTTGGAAAAATTCATTAGTTCCTCAGTATCACCCTGAAGTCCTATCAAAAATTCTCTGAGTGACCTTGTTGCTTCAGCATTTCCCTCTGAAATTTCCTCAAAGTCCTTTTCACCTGATATTATCACAAGATTGTTGAAATCCTTAGCCTTGTAGATGGAGGATATTTCTTTCGTTGCATTAAGACCTTTCTTGAAATCTGATAAGCCTAAAAACATTCCTACAAAGGTAACTGCAGTAATAAGTAGTGAGCTAAACACAGGAGTTAAGAAGTTTGTAAAAACAAGCGACAGAACAAATACAACAACGGGAAAGACAACAGTATATGTTGTCAGGATTTTTCTAACTAATCCAAGAGAAAGTGTTTTGAAAAGGCTTAGAGTAACCTTTTTCCCATAAGGTTTTGTTGCAACGATTCTTACTTCAAGGAAAGAACCGCTACCAGTCGTACCTTGGTTTAGTATTTCAACCTTCATTGGATCTTTGAAAAAGTCAGCTGAACCTCTGAGTAGTCCCAAAAAATAACTTCTAAAATCTCTGCTTGACTCGTATCGTACGACTGCTGTCTTTTCATCAACGTAATTGTATATGATTCTCGGTGGTTTTGCCCCCTTTATCCGTCTTGTAAGGGACCTGTGGACCATGTCCATAGCACTTAAAAATGACAAGACACCCTCTTTTTTAAAATAGCTAGGATAGAAAGAGTGGAAAGACCAGATATTTTGATAACCTGTCTCCTCCCAAAGTTCTTCGTAAGTTTTTCCAACCTTTTGTGCCAATGATCTACTGACCCTTACGACTAAATCATCTGGGACATCGTTCGTTGGAACTATCAACTTGCTTGTCTCGATGTTAAACTCGGAGACCAAAGAGTCTACAACTTTGTCCCCGTATAATTTCTTCCATGTCGTTAGCCATATGTTCATAACAAAACTCTTCATCAGCTCATACCTCCTCCTGGTGTTTATTTGGATTTCAATTTTTCTGATTGCTTACAAATTCAGATTATAGCACATTTTTAGCGTTTTTCATACACATTTTCACTCTTCAGTGTCGTTCAAGTCTTCCAGTTTCCTTGATTCTTTCATTTTGTACATCAGCATGTCGACATTTTTCAGTGTCTCGGAAAATGATTTTTCAAACGTCAATATACCATATGAGAAAGTTGGATGAAGTGGATGATTAATCGTAAATGTCAAGCTAAGCCTTTCGAAGATTTCGTTTGCCTTATCCTTTGTGCAATCTTTCAAGATAACGAGAAACTCGTCTCCTCCCATTCGAATAATCAAATCAGTGCTTCTCAAGTGACTCTTTATGTTCTCAACAAGTAACTTCAGGACTTCATCTCCAACGTCATGTCCGTAGATGTCGTTTATGTCTTTCAAGTTGTCCAAGTCGATGTATACAAAAGTATCGTTCTTGCTAGTTGTTATCTCGGGAAGTACTCCTCTGTTGTATGCACCTGTCAGCTCATCAGTAATACTCTTCATGTGTGCTAAAGTAACTTTCACAAACATCTCTTTGTACTCAAACACCACAGAGTAAGCAAGCCCCGCAAAAATCGCAGCAATACCATAATTAGACATTAGTTTCAGATTGAACGAAAACATCACGACAACTGCATCGTAAACCACACATGTTGCAAAGAATGTTATGAAACCAAACAATATATTTGAGTAAATCTTAAATGACCTTAAAAAGATATAAATGGCGGTAAGTGACAGAATCAGAGAAGCAATGTTTGTGAAAGTCTTGAATACGTAGGAAGTTGTAGGAATTGTAAAACAAAGCCCCGTAATAAAGGTTAACAATGCGAAAAATTTGTCCGAGTTGGTTTTCTTTTCAAAATATATATTTGAAAATCCTGTGATCAATGCCGATAAACCAAAATACGCAGAACTAAGAAATATCTTCCTGAATAAAAGGAAGGTAGTTTGAGAACCCAAACTCGGAAATCCAACTAAATCGAACATCCAGATGCTGCCAAGAAAACTACCTAATCCAAGATATAGGTACGATCTCTTTTTTTCTGGTATCAGATTTTTTGAAATCGCATATAAAATTATGGAAATCGTCAATGCCAACCCTATGGTGATGTGGAGTAGTGAATTTGTCAAGAAAAGGAGAACGTTGTATTTGGGTAACTGAGAACTATCGACGATGTACGCACCAAAATCTATCCCAATTTCATAAATACCACTGATTTCTAATGTAATGTTACTAAAACTATCAGGAAGCTGAAAAATGACCGGCTGATACCAAAAATGCCCAGTCCTTTTGTCTTTAAATCCTAAAGTACCTATTTGTTTTCCATCGATGTAGACTGCAAAATAAGAATTATCTATTTGTGGAAAATAGAGATACTTTGTGGAACCTTCCTTTAGAGAAAGTAAGTATCCCGCATCCACAATAGATGATATAATTATTGTTGCTGGTTTTTTAGTTACTTTGTAGAATTCTGAACCAAGATTGTTGTTCCCGATAGCATTTTCCAGGTCGCTAACAACGTTCCAAGACTGTATCTTGTATCCGCGTGGCGTCATGGAATACTTGAACAACCCAAATATCAACAGAAATATCAAGATTGCAAAACAGAATGGTTTGATGTAGTATCTTATATAACCCATCATGTAATGTCACGTCCTCTAAGTGGAATGCTAACGATAGAAGAGACATTATGTGCTCCATAGCTATTGAATATTATATCATGAAAATTATGACAAAGTACCACGGATACAATGATATGGTAAATTAAATGATCTGATAGGAGATGATACAAATGTGTAGAATGGCAGCATTTTCCGTAAAAAAGGGTGAGGATATTTCTTGGGTTGTAGAGTACGTAAAGCAGATGGCACGTTTTGGGAAAAAGGGACCACACTGTGACGGTTGGGGATATGTCCTTCTCAATACGAACAAGAAGGTTGAATACAAATCAATTTCACCCGCATACGACGACAACAGATCACCGAAACTAAATGACGAAAAGTTTGAAATGGGAATTGTGCATGCAAGATTGGCATCTAATGGACTCGACAAAACAAGATTGCAACTTCATCCATTCTACAAAGGTGGAAAATATTTTGCTCATAATGGAACTATCATGACAGCAGATCGACAAAATCCATACGACAGTGACACGTACGACTTTTTTGAACACGTGGCATCTTTTGACAACTTTGACCACATCGTAAGGTTAGTAAGAAAATATGGAGAAGAGAATGAATTTTCTGGGATGAACTTTTTGATGATAGACGACTTAACCGATGAATTGTACGTTGGTTGTTATTATACACCTGACCAAGATCGAAAAGACTATTTTACACTCTTCTATGGCTGTGATGATGAGCGTTTCTTTGTCTTTTCCGAAAGGCCAGTAAATGATTATTCAAAGATACCTTCAAGCGAGTATAGGCCCATGCAAAATGGTGAGATCTTCAAAGTATCTTCGGGTAAGATTGTTGAAAGGGGGAATGTATTCGATGTCTAATCCGATTCTCAACGACGATAGAAAACAGATCATACAAGAAATTGCACAGACTTATGGTACTCCTGTATATGTCTATTTTGCTGACGAAATAAGTGAGAGAATAGAAAAGGTTAAATCCATCTTCGAAGGTATCAATATCCTACCGACCTTTGCATGCAAAGCCAACAACAATCCGCACATCGTGGAGCACTTCTCTCGAAATGGATTTGGGACTGATATTGTCTCAATTGGGGAATATTATGTCTCGAAAAAGGCGGGGGTCGATGATCAAAAGATAGTGTGGAATGGAAATGGAAAGTCGAGACATGAAATAGAGGTTCTAAGTAGCTGCGTTGGATACGTAAACATAGATTCCGTCGAAGAATATGAAAGATGGAAAGAATATGAAACTGACGCAACATTTTTCTTGCGAGTTAACCCTGATGTTGACCCGATGACGCATCATCACATATCAACAGGTCTTAAGAAAAACAAATTTGGTATACCAATGGAGGAGATAGATAAGATACTCAACGACAAAAACGGTCCGAAAATCTCTGGTTTTCATGTCCACATAGGCTCCCAAATAGTTGATGTTGAACCATTTGATGAAGCCTTGTCTTCGGTAACTAACCTATCTCGTAGATACGGATTTTCGAAAATAAATATTGGCGGAGGATGGGGAATAAAATACGAAGATAAGGAATTGAATCTTGAGGAATACAAGAGAAAAATCATTCCCCACTTAGAGGATTTTGAATTGGTTCTATTTGAACTTGGCAGATATCTAATAGCATCTGCAGGATTACTTGTAGCAACTGTTCAATACGTAAAAAGAACGATGCATAAAACTTTTGTAGTTGTCGATGCTGGTATGAATACTTTGATAAGGCCTGCAATGTATGATGCATATCACAATATGATAGTACTAACTCCAACTGAAGGAATTACCAGAGCCGATGTAGTTGGACCTTTGTGTGAGTCAGGAGACTTGTTAGCGAGAGATAGAGAGATTCAAATTCCAAAAGTCGGAAGTCATGTTGTTTTTGAAAACGTTGGGGCATATGGATATTCTATGTCAAGCAACTACAACTCATATCCGAGACCTGCCGAGGTTTTAGTAAGTGAGGGTGGCAGCAAAATTACACTAATAAGGCGTCAAGAGACTATTGATGATCTCTTCCGCACGATAGTCTAATCACGTAGAATTTTCACTATTCGGGATGAAAAGGAAAAAATACTATTGACAAATCCAAGAATTTATGGCACAATGGACACTGGTCAGCAATGAAATGTGACTAGAGAAGTGGGGACGTGGTGCAGCCTGGTTTAGCACGCCGGTCTGTCACACCGGTGGCCGCGGGTTCAAATCCCGTCGTCCCCGCCACGAAGTGAGATCGGGACCTTAACAAGGTCCCGATTTTTCATATGCGATGTGAACTTGAAAAAACAATGTAAATTATGGTAGAATTGTTAACAACATCACTAATATCAAGCGCCAGACAGGGAGTGAAGAAAGGGGGGATACCGTGAAAATACCAAGACCCACTGTGAAGAGATTAGGGCTCTATTATCGTTGTCTATCAAATTATAGAGAAGATGGCGTTGATTTTGTGTCATCACAGGATATAGCTGAAAAATTGAATATAAAGCCAAGCCAAGTTAGGAAGGACCTTTCATACTTCGGGGAATTCGGCAAGAGAGGTCTCGGCTACGACGTCAAGAAACTTCTCAATGAGATTGCACACATCATAGGTGTGAATAAAGAATGGAACGTTGCAATAGTCGGTGCAGGAAATCTTGGGAGTGCGTTGACTAGTTATCCGGGATTGAGCAAGCATAAATTCCGTGTGTTAGCGCTGTTTGACAACAACCAACAGAAGATTGGAAAGAAAGTTTCAGGCATAACAGTCTACGATATAAGCGATCTTGAGAGGACAGTCAACAAACTAAAGATAGAGATAGGCGTTATAGCAGTACCAGAATTTGCAGCTCAACATGTTGCGGAGTTACTTGAGAAATCAGGTATAAAAGGAATTGTAAATTTTGCACCGGTAAGGTTGCGCACGAATGTGCCTGTTGAAGATGTTGACATTACACTTTCTTTCGAGACAATTGCTTACAACGTTGTGAAAAAATCGTCCACTGATTTACTTGATACATCAAATGACTAATTACTTTATTTAGCATCTATCTGGCAAGAGCTTTGAAAAAAGGAGTACCTCACATCTTGTGTGATAAGTACTCCTTTTCTTTCTACTCTTAGAAAATTTTCATCGTATCAGCTGCACTTACTCCATCCACATTTCTTACAACTCGTGCAACCTTCTTGTTTTAGTATACTGTTCTTCGATAGGCATGATGGACAGTAAGTGTTCCCGTCGCTGTCTACGTAGAATCCTTCACTCCATTGTAATCCATTGGCTGTAACAAATTTCTCTATCTCTTCTGCACTTTTCACCGTTCCATCTATCACAAATGTATCGTAATTTTCAGACGTAGTTTCGCCCCAAAGTTCTACAAAATCATCTACTGCGCTTTTAATCTCTTTAGCTAAAGTTGGTGTATAAGTGCCCTTTACCTTCCTCAGTTGTTCCAAGATCTCATCTGCCGAGACGCCTGCTCTAAGTGCTATGGAAGATAACCTTCCAATAGCCTCTGCTAATTCTGTTCCATTTGATAAGAAGATTTCGACTGCCTCACCGTTATCGTCAAAACTCACGGTAATGTATGTTGTACCAGTCTCAGCTTTTAATTTTCTAGTTACACTACGCAGTGTATCTTTTCTAGGTTTTGGTCTCAACTTGTGTTTCTCATCGAGTACAAAAAACTGTACCTTCGGTGCATCTTTCGTTTTCAGTGTTTTCGTAGATGTTAAAACTTGAGTTTGCAATGAGCCATCTCTGTAAATTGTAAGTCCCCTAATGTTGAACTTCATAGCTTCGAGATATATGTTCAGTACGTCTTCTTCCGTCGCAGAATTGGGCATGTTTATTGTTTTTGATATGTTGTTGTCTACATATCTTTGGAATGCATCTTGCATCAACAAATGGTCCATAGGTAAGATATCCATAGCTGTCACAAATACTTTTCTCACATTTTCAGGTATCTCTTCAAAATTCTTAAGACTACCAATTTCAACAAGCTTATCTTTTATCTTCTCGAGCACTGTTGGTTCAAGTTTTGATTCAAGGATTTTATTTATGTAAAACAGTGCTTCCTTTGTCCCGTCATGTTTGTTCATATATCTAACATAAGCAATCATGAAATTTGGCTCAAGCCCGCTACTTGTATCAGCTATATTTGAAATAGAACCTGTTGGTGCAATCGTTAGAACTGCGACATTTCTCTTACCATTCTTAGATTCCTTCATAACTTGCTTCAATTCTTCATCAAATCTACTCATGCCCATTGCAAATGGAGCAAAATCTTCCTCCCTTGCATACCTGCTCTTCTCAAATAATGGAAAATTACCTTTCTCATGTGCAAGCTTATTTGACTCATCGTGACCATGCAGCGCCATGAATGCAGTCATATCTGCTGCAAACTGACGCCCCTCTGGAGAATCATACTGGATATCAAGTTGATAAAGCAAGTCCGCGAAACCCATGATACCCAGACCAATTCTCCTGCTATTTCTAACTGCTTCGGTTATTTTATCGAGTGGGAATACATTGACATCTATGATGTTATCTAAGAATCTCACTGCCAACCTAGTAGCTTGAGCAAATGCTTCCCAATTGAATTCACCATTCATGTAAAACTTTGCAACATCTACAGAACCCAAGTTACATGCCTCGTATGGTGCAAGTCCAATCTCACCACACGGGTTGGTACTCTCAATCTTCATCTCAGGATACATTGCATAGTACTTGTTCATCTCACCAAGGAAAGCAAGTCCCGGGTCTCCAGTTTTCCAAGCATTTCTTGCCATCCTATTGATTATCTCTCTCACCTTTACACGTCTTTCTCCAGCATACTTTGGATGATGAAGCTCTATCTCACCATCTTCCATGTAGAGCTTCAGCAATTCTTGCCTATCCATTGGGATTCCAACAGATATGTTGAAGAATTTCAAGACCTTTTCACCATCGTTACCTTCCTTTGCAGTGATGAATTCTTCAATATCCGGATGGTCTATGTTCAATATTCCCATTAACGCTCCACGCCTTCTATAGCCTTGTTCAACAACACCTACTGCTGAATTAAAGACATGCATAAAAGAAACGGGGCCACTTGCTTGTCCATGAGTCCCAGCGACAAAGCTCCCCTTTGGTCTAAGCCTTGAAAAGTTGCTACCTATTCCGCCGCCGGCCTTTGTTATCAGTGCGTACTCTTTCACAGAATTAAAGATGTTGTCTATACTGTCTTCAATAGGAACAACAAAACAAGCTGACAACATGTGAAGATGATTTCTGGAATTGTATATTTCCCAGTAATCCTCAAGATTCATCTCATCGATAGGCTTCCAGAGTAATTCGTGTCTAACCCCCATACCTGCATTGAAGAGCGTTGGACTATTTGGGATGAAGATTCTAGATAGCATAAAATTGTAGAAAGTGTCCTCCCAGGATTTTACTGTGCCAAGTTTCTCATCATCTGTTGCACCTTGCAGCGATGGATTGTTGACAAGCTCAGCAGTTGCAACGACTCGAGCAACCCTTCTACATACGTCAGACCATTCCTTTTCGAGAAATTCTCCTTCAGGTGTTTTGAGAAAATAACGTTCCGCAAGTATCTTGTAAGCATTCATAGATGGGTCCACACGTGACCAATGATTTACCAAAGCACTTAAAGCATTAAACTGTTTCATAAACTTCCCTCCCCGAAATTCAAAAAATTGACTAAATTGGTAAAGACAACATAAGACCAGTTAGATATAATTTTTGTAAAATACCCCCTCTACCACGTTCTATATTATACCATACATAGTAGTTTATACAAATGATACTCAAGTTATAGTTGATTAAGCTTCAGAAAGATTGGAAGAGAAAAGGACAAATATTTCTTAGATAGTCGGATACGGAACCAAACGAAGAGTTAACATAAGGTTGACATAAGAAAGATAATGTTTATGCGGTTTATTAACTCTTGCTTTGTTTGCTCACTATGTTTTGGATTACTGGCATCATTTTCCAAATACAGAAAGCAACTATTATCAAACCAGAAAGTAGATACGAAACACGTGTACCGATAGCATTTGAGAGCAGACCTAAGGCAAAACTACCAATCGGAGAACCACCGTTGTTGACAAACGAATAAACTGCCATCGTTCTACCGCGCATGTTGTTCGGAGATGTAAGTTGTGTTCTACTGTTAGTTATATTGAAAAACGATGATTGAGCTGCACCAATTATTAAAGAGGCAACAAGTGTAAAGTTGGGAAAGATAGACGCAAGGGTGATACTTATGCCGTTTATTAGTAGTAGATATTCTTCATGGAGAGTTATCAATTTTTCCGGCGGTAGCATACTGACCAAATTTGCACCTATGAATGCACCAACCCCCATCGCACCCATAATAAAGCTGTATCCGGTTATGTCTGAATGCATAACATTCTTTACGAAAGCCTGCATGAGTTGACCAAAAGGCATTCCAAAGACCGAATAGATGGAAAGAGACAACAACGTATTGCGCAACGTTGCATTGTTGAAAGTGTAATAGAAGCCTTCCTTCAGGTCAGAAAAGAAATTGCCAAAAGACTTCCTTTCTGCACTTTTTTGAAAATCTTCCTTTATGAATGGTAGAACCATCAACAATGGAACAAAGGAAATCACATTGACCAAAAATCCAAATTCTAAACCATATGATTCTACAATGAAACCTGCCAATGTAGGCCCGATCATTCTTGCAACATTAAAAATCATTGCGTGAAGTGCCAAGGAATTTGGCAACAAATCTCTGTTAACAATACCAGCAATAAAATTATTCCTTGAAGGCAGATAAAATCCCGATGTTACCCCCATCAAAAGACTTAAGAACATGAGTTGAACTGGAGAAAGTATGCCCTTCCAAACTAAGAACGCCATGATAAACGCATTTATTGCATCTACGAGTTGAGTCATGAAGAGAATGGATTTTGCACCAAACCAGTCTATGAATACACCGGCAATTGGTGAGAAGAAAACCGATGGGAAACCTTTTAGAAAAGCGATAAGCCCAATAAAACCAGCAGCTTTGTCCTCTGAAAACAAATTAACAGCTACCCACCCTCTTAGAGTGGTATCAACCCAGGAACCTATAAGTGATATGCTTTGTACTATCCAGAAATTCCGATATCCTTTATTTTTAAGTGCCCTATAAGGGTTCATATATTTCGCCATACGAACTAATGTTACCACATCATTTGGGTTATGCAAGTGAAAAAAACGTTAAAATACGGTGATATATTCACATTATTACCGAGATACAATTAAAAGAGCAAAAATAGACAGAATTCCGTGTTTTGAGGTATTCCGATTTTCTGATTAAATAGTAACAGTACCGGTAACGTTACCAATCACAATGTCAACGGTAATAGAAACATAGAAGGGAGCTTTAGTATGAATGTATATGGCGCAGATTATTATCCAGAACATTGGAATCAAGGTATATGGGATGAACATATCAAGATAATGAAGGACTATGGTATTGAATGGGTGAGAATCGGGGAATTTGATTGGGCTTTGATTGAACCTATCGATGGCATTTTCGATTTTACAATCCTCGATAGGGCGGTTGATAAATTACGTGATAATGGCATTAAGATCATTTTTGGTACGCCTACCGCAACACCACCTGCATGGCTTGTCAAGAAGTATCCTGAAATTTTACCAATGGATCGTGCGGGAAGGGTCAGAGAACCTGGCAGTAGACGTCACTATACACCGAATTCTCCAATGTTTAGGCAGTATGCAATGCGACTGGTTGGAGAATATGTACAGCATTATGCAGATGCTGCAGATATGTGGCAAGTGGATAACGAATTTGGCTGCCATGGCACAACATTTTCGTTTACGGAAAATGATAGAAAGGCATTCATCGAATGGTTGAAAAAAAGATATGGTACTCTGGAAAACTTGAATGGTGCATGGGGCACGATCTTTTGGAGTCAGACTTACGATGATTGGGATGAGATAGTTTTTCCATCGAACACACCAACGTTTGAAAACCCTCATCAAATGCTTGATATTCACAGATTCATGTCAGATAGCACTATTGATTTCATGAATGCACAGATAGAAATCATCCGAAAGTATTCCGACAAACCAATTACACACAATTTCATGGTAGACTTCATGGATCTTGATTATAAAAAGATGGAGGAATATATTGACATCGTTTCTTGGGATAACTACGTTGCTACCGATGATTATGACCCGTTACACCAATCTGCAAACCATACGATGATGAGGTCACTAAAAAAAGCTCCCTTTTTAGTGATGGAACAACAGCCCGGACGCGTCAATTGGAGGCAGAGGAATGAGAATTATCAAGGCGAGTATCTAGGGATGTGGACTAAGCAGGCGTACGTCGATGGTGCTCTTGGCGTGATGGTTTTTCGATTTGATCAAATAAGATTCGGTGCTGAGCAGTATCACGGTGGTCTGCTTGATTACGCTTCAAGACCGACCAAAAGATTGGTAGAATTTTCAAAAGCAAAAGAGGAAACATGTGGCCTAGTAAATCCCATTAGGCGGGTGGCGATATATTTTGACTATGAAAATGAATGGATTCACAGAATAAACCACATAAACAGAGATTTCAGATATTGGGATAGTGTTGTTGAAATCTACAAGGCAGTGAGAAGAATCGGCTCTAACGCGGACTTTGTCTTTTCAGATGACGACCTTGAAGAGTATGATGTATTGATAGTACCGTATGCATTCAAAATTGAAGAAAACTTTGTCAATAAAATCAAAGATTTTAAAGGGCCTGTCTACATGACTTGCATGAGTGGACTAAAAGATGAAAAGAATTGGATCGTCAAGAATGCACCCGAAGGGTTGATAGAAGAATTTGGCATAGAAGTCGTCGATTTCGGTGCCATAGATGAGAAGGAAATGTTGTTAAATAATGTATCGCATCGTGCAAGGTGCTGGCAAGACGAGGTAGAATTGAATGGTGCAAAGGTGGTCAGTGCCTTCATTGATGGAAAGCCAGTTTTGACATTAAACACATTGAATGGAAAAGAGCGATTTTACATAACATCGGTTCTCGATGAAAATACTTGGATTGAAATTCTGCATGATAAACTGCCTTTGAGGATAGTAGGCAGTGATGTTCAGTTTGCAGAAGATAGTGACAATATGTATATCCTAAATTTAAGAAACTCTCCAAACGTACTCTACCTCAATTCGCAGAAACTAAAATTAGAGCCATTTGAATTGAGAAAAGTGATAAAATAGATTCAAATGGAAGATGGTGTTAGATCAATTGGAGGTGCAGAACGTTGAAGAAATTTATCACGATTAGAGATGTTGCAAACGCTGCAGGTGTTTCGATAAATACTGTTTCTAGGGCACTTAATGGAAAACCGGATATAAATGAAGAGACTAAAAAGAGAGTACTTAAAGTTGCAAGAGAGTTAGGATATGTGAAAGATGCAACCGCGCTTTCTCTTAAATACGGACTGACAAGAGTCATTGGAGTCATATTTGAGGATAGTTCAAATCCATTTTTTTCAGAGGTATTCAAAGGTATAGAAATGAAAGCAAGAGAGCATAATTTTAATGTCATACTGATGAACACGGAAAAAAATTACGATATCGAAGAGGATGCAATTAAGACGATGATCAGTCGGAGGGTTGACGGGCTCATAATTACTCCAACCCAAGAAAGATTTGAAGATATAGAATCTCTTGCAAATCTAAACATTCCAACAATTATTCTTGGCGTTCATTTCAAAGAGTTGAAGTTGCCAGAAGTGCACACAGATGACGTAGCAGGTGGGTTTTTGGCTACAGATTACCTCATAAAGAAGGGCAGAAAGCGTATAGTACTCTTAAATGGTTTATCGTACAAATCTGTTGCTCAAATGAGATTTGAAGGATATGTAAACGCTTTGAGAGATAATGGCATTAAGTACCTTGACGAACTCGTGTACGAAATTCCTGAAGGGGTTGAGAGTGCATACAACAAAACAAAGGAGTTTCTTCTTTCTGGTTTAAGATTTGATGGGATGTTCTGTTTCAATGATATCTTTGCCATCGGTGCAATCGAAGCGTTGAAAGAGTTTGGTAAGAGAATTCCGGAAGATATTTCAGTAGTTGGATATGATGATATAAGTTATGCAAAGTATATCTCACCATCACTGACAACGGTTGCCATCGACAAAATATTAGAGGGCCAGACTGCGTTTGAACTACTATTGGAAAGTGTAAAATCCAAAGCGAAGGTGTCAGCAAAGGAAATCGTACTTGATGTTAAACTCATTGAAAGAAAATCTGCTTGAATCTTGACTAAAATCGGAAGGAGGGGGAGCACGTCCTTCTCAAATTTTGAATGAGAAGAAGTTGATAGTGCTCGCAATGACATGAGCATTTCGCAAACCATAGACCTTGAGAATTTCAATGATATAGACATGAAAAAGATTGCAGGATACAGAAAAGAAGATGGCTTTGAATTGGTTGTCGAAATAGAGAAACTGCACCTTGGTTTCAAGATTAAGGGTTACCTTAAAGGTTATGTTGATGAGGTTGAGTTATTCAAGTTTAAGAGACCAGATAAGTTGTTGGTGAACAATTGGCAATCTTGGGGGCCATCGAAGGTCACTCAAAAGGATTTCCAGCTTAACTTTCCGAGAGAGCTTATCCAGAAATTTGGTTTCAGTGCATCGATCATGCCAGAATTGTACTTCGATAATCTTTTAAGTGATTATTACGTAGCATCTGAGTGTTTCTTTGTTGGCTGCCTATCAAGCAAAGTTGCGCATCCATATTTCCAAATAGATGGAGACGAAGTTTCAGTCAGACTCAAGTATTTCGGAATGAACTTTGACGAGTGGAATGAGACAGAAACGATTGTTATTTTATTAGATAAGCCGGAGGTCACGCTTCCATACTATGCGGACTTAGTGGCTAAAGAGAATGTAGTCAATATATCAGATAAAAGATGGGTTGGTTGGTCGAGTTGGTATCAGTATTTTGTTGATTTTGATTATGAAAAGATGTGCGCTGATTTAGAAAACGCTCGTGCAAGGGGATACGACGTTTTTCAGATCGATGATGCTTGGGAAGTTGATATAGGTGATTGGACACCAAACAATAAATTTCCATCGCTTGAAAAAGTTGCTGCTAAGATAAAAGAGTACGGCTACATACCAGGTATATGGCTTGCACCGTTCAGTGTTTCTGAAACTTCTACGTTATTTATGAAACATCCAGATTGGCTCGTAAAAGATGGGAACGGTAATCCGAGGGTGGCTTACGAAAACTGGAATAAGAAGATATACGCTTTAGATACAACTGTGCCACAAGCTGTGGATTGGTTGACAAGTCTTTTTGAACATCTGAAAGATTGTGGCTTTGAATATTTCAAAATAGATTTCCTATTCGCCGCGGCAATACAAGGTAAACGATTTGAAAACGTTACTCCCGTTCAAGCGTATATTCAAGGGCTGAATGCGATCAGACAAGCGGTTGCTGATTCTTTTGTCTTGGGCTGTGGTGCACCTCTACTTCCCTCCGTTGGCTACGTTGATGGAATGCGCATTGGACCTGACACTGCACCTTATTGGGATGCTAATGGACCTGATATTGGTCATCCAAATGCGTATTACGCACTCAGAAATGTTTTAACAAGATGGCACATCAACGGTATATGGTGGTGGAACGACCCAGATTGTTTGATGCTTAGAAAGGTTGATACACAACTTTCTGATGCGCAAAGAGAATTGTACACATTGGTTTCATTGCTATTAGACAACATGATTATCCAAAGTGATAATCTCTCTTACGAAATTGATGATAGATTATGGACCGTTGTTTCAGAATACAGAAAATACGGTAAAAGAAAGGTACTTCTAAGCGGAATCATGTCTGGACAATACAACATCACAAGTTGTGGCGTTGATGGATGTGACTTGCTATCGATAACAGATTTGGAAAAATGTGTTTTTACGTATTCGAAGGATTCCGGAGATATCAAATTGGAAAAGACGATAGAGATGCAAGACGATGGCAGAAGGTTCAATTACTACAACGAAAACGATTGATTGAAATTGACTGAATTAGAGGAGTGAGTTAAGATGATGGAAAGAAGGTACAATGTTCTTGCAGACGAATGGGTTATGATTTCTGCATTTACTCAGCAAAGGCCTACGAATCCTACAACTTCTTGCCCGTTATGTGTTGGTGGAGATGAATTCTCAAGACCGTATGACTTAGCTTCTTTTGATAATAGATTCCCTTCTATGAAAGTTGACGCACCTAATGTTGAGTCAGAAAATTCATTATACAAAAAGGCAAGATCTAACGGCAAGTGCGAGGTCGTAGTTTACACGGTTGATCACAACAGCGCGATGAGTTTAATGCCAATACATCAAATAGAGAAGCTAATAAAGATGTGGGCGGATAGATATTTAGAGTTATCGTTGCAACCAACGATGAAGTACATATTCATATTTGAAAATAGAGGGAGCGAAGTGGGTGCAACACTCTCGCATCCTCATGGTCAATTGTATGCATTCCCATTCTTGCCGAAGCGAATCGAAGCAAAAGTACAATCGCTGGCAAAGTACTACGATGAACATGGACGTTGTGCCATCTGCGATGTAGTTGAGAATGAAGTAAGCATTCGAGAAAGGCTCGTGTACGAAAACGAAAGTTTTATAGCACTAGTTCCATTCTATGCAAGATGGCCGTACGAAGTACACGTTTACCCAAAAAGACATGTAAGCAGCTTGGTAGAACTGAACAATTCTGAAAGAAACCTATTGTCAAAAGTGTTAAAAGTTGTTACAATGAAATACGACTTACTATTTCAACAGTCGTTTCCATACATGATGATGTTATTTCAATCACCAGTGAACGATATAAGATACGAACATGCATTCCATTTCCATATAGAATTCAACCCGGTTAAGCGAGACAAGAATAAGATCAAGTGGATGGCCAGCGTCGAGACAGGTACTTGGGCGTTCATTAACCCAAAGCTTCCTGAAGAAGCTGCAGCAGAACTTAGAAGTGTGGAGGTTATCATATGAGCGATACAAACGGGAAGATTGTTGTGCATTCACCAGGTAGAGCAAACCTAATAGGCGAGCACACAGACTACAACGATGGTTATGTCCTACCATTTGCAATTAAGCGGTACGTAAAGATAGAAGTTGAACCTTCCAAGACGTTTAAAATATTCTCAGAGCAAACGAAAAAAGGTGTGGCCTTCGATAACCTTAATCGCACCAATTCGTGGGCAGATTATGTAATTGGCATGATTGTGAAACTTCAAGAGAGGGATTACAATGTAAAACCATTCAACATGAGAATAAATTCCGACTTGCCTATGGGAGCGGGATTATCGAGTTCTGCTGCATTGGAGGTTGGCGTTGGATATGCCCTCTGTCAGATGATGGATTACGATATTTCCATGGAAGAACTTGCAAATATTGCTCACAGTTGTGAGGTTGAATTTGTGGGTGTAAGATGTGGAATAATGGATCAATACGCAGTTGCACTCTCAAGAGAAAATAACGCACTTTTCATAGATACACTGACCAAGGAATATAAATACGTACCGTTAAATCTTGATAGTGCACGATTTTACCTTGTTAATTCTGGTGTTAAACACGAACTCGGGAGTTCTGAATATAATAAACGCAGGAAAGAATGTGAAGATGCTCTAAACACCATGGGTAAGAGTTCTTTTAGAAGTGTTTCAGTTGAAGATATTGAGAAGATTTCCGACGATGTACTTAAGAGGCGAGCATTACATGTACTCACGGAAAATGAGAGAGTACTCAAGACACTCTCAGCATTGGAGGTAGATAATCTTAGGCTTGTTGGAAAGTATCTTTACGAATCTCACTATAGTCTGAGAGACAACTATGAGGTATCTTGTCCTGAGATTGATTTCCTCATCGGTGAGTTTGAAAAGAGTTCAAATATCTACGGTGCAAGGATCGTAGGTGCTGGTTTCGGTGGAAGTGTAATAGTATTGGCTGATACTGGTTTTGAAAGAGTAATGGACGAAATTTCAAAGAAGTATGTTATAAAATATGGTATAGAACCGAAGGTTATAGATGTTGAGACAAGCGATGGTGTTCACAGAATAGAGTAGTTTTAGGATACATTGTAAAAGGATCAAAAGCGGAGGCAATTGTATGGACAACAATAACTTGTTCGATGATGTGAATCTCTCAGTAGCTGCAGAAATAATAACGTATGCGCAACTGATTTCAAAAGAGGGATTCACCAAAGGAACTTGGGGAAATATAAGTGTACTCCATGGTGAGTACATATACATAACTCCATCTGGACAATCCTACGATAAACTGAGCTTAGAGGATATATGTGTACTAAGGAAAAACGGTGACGTCGTATATGCGAAGAATAAACCTTCGTCAGAATCAGCTATGCACATCAAGATATACGAATCAAGAAATAGCGTTAAAGCAATTCTTCATACCCACCCAATCTATTCCACAATTGTCTCTATCGCACTTTCATCTATTCCACCAATCGTCGAAGATGCTGTGATGATACTCGGTGAGACTTTGCATGTAAGTGAATATGCATTGCCGGGAACCGTGGAACTTGCACAAAATGCAGTGGCAGCACTTTCAAACAACCACTGCGTCTTTCTGAAAAACCATGGACTTGTAACTGTTGGAGAAAATTTGCAAGAAGCATTTGTTGCTACACAAGTAGCAGAAAAAACCGCACAAATTTATATCGAATCACTGAAACTTGGTAACTTATCTACAATCCCCCATGAACATGCCACAAAATTGCGAGAAAAATATTTGCAATCCTATAGGCAAAAGTGATATAGTCAATAAAGCTAAAGTTTATCTCAATTATTACTAAGTAACAATATGTGTATTCACTCGCTTATTTCTTTCTCGATCCAGGTTTTATAGCAGGTATTCTTGCTTCACACATTGGACAGTTATCCGATGTGTAAGTAGGGAAGTCAAGCTTGAGAAGATAGCTGTACGGTTTCTCAAAAGGTGTTTTTTTGCCACTCCTGTTTATAATGGACGCATATCCAATTGCTTGGGCACCGAACGAGTTTACCACTTCTTCAACTTCAAAAGTGGATTTACCTGTTGTGACAACATCTTCCACTATGATGACCTTGTCACTTTGATCAAGTTCAAATCCTCTTCTCAATTTCATTTCTCCCTCTTCTCGCTCCGTAAACATCACTTTTGCACCGCTGTATTTCCCAACCTCGTAGGCAACGATAACCCCACCAAGTGCTGGGCCCATCACGACATCAGGTCTAAGTCCGGACTGGAGTATCTTTTCTGAGATCATCCGCCCTATCATTTCTCCATATTTGGGATATTCAAATATCTTCGCACATTGCACGTAAAACTCTGAATGTAATCCCGAAGATAGGATGAAATGTCCCTTCAATAGTGCACCGGTTTTTTCAAGTATTTCCATCACTTGCTCTTCCATGCTGCCACCTTCTCTTCAATTTGTGATTTGATTTCAGTGATCTTTTGAGCAGGGTCTTTTGACTTGTACACTTCTCTACCAAGTATAGCAAAGTTGGCAATTCCAAGTACATCCCACAGACTAACTGTATCCACCTGATCATCACTTTTCTGCTCCATACGTATGCCAGGAACGAGTATTTGTCCACCGATACTTTTCCTCAATTCAATAGCCCATTTGCCCGGTAATACAAATGACGAACCAAGTCTTGCAAACCCCTCTATCAATTTTCTGTAATCTTCCAATCTGCCAGGCATGGAAGTAAGCTTTACGACCGAGAACACATATTTATCTGTTGAGTCAAGTGCAGCAAGTACACTTTGAATTCCACTGTTGGCATGTACGGTGAATCCTACTATTGCAGGGTGATCCCAACTCTTGATTGACCTTGCCACAGTGCTCGGTATGTCCGAAAACTTCAAATCTAATATGACCTTTAATCCCTTATCTGCTAAGAAGTCCAGTATACCTTTACCTTTGATGGCTAAGTTGTGACCTACCTTGACATATTCAAAAGCACCATACTTCTCTATAAATTCTTCAGGATTCTCCATATCCAAACTCAAAACTGGGTGAGTTTGATGTATCGAATAAAGTGAATAAGAAGATGTACACTGCGTATCACAAGAGATTGCTTCTACATAACTTCTCATCATGCCAAATCCCTCCAATCACTTTTTCAAGTATTCTAAAACATGCTTACCTATACGAAAAATCACTTGTTCATCTTGAAATATGGCACTTCCAATACTTACAGCATCCGCACCAACCTTCAACAACTGTTCTGCATCTTCTTCTCTGTAAACCCCACCGGAAGCCACGATGTAAATATCGGGTAGTTTCTTTCGTACTTCGTACACAGCTCTAGCAGTTATTGGAAGTAGGTTTGGCCCAGATAACCCGCCAAGCAACATCTCACGGTCATCGTTGAACATGAGCCCCCGTATTGTGTTTATAACAGTGACACCATCCCATCCAGCTTGTGCTACCTTCTCTGCAAAATTTTCGATAAATCCTCCCTCGATGCCAAGCTTGGCTATCAGAAATGTATCAGGTAGCTCCTTTCTTATTTCCAAAAGCAGACTCTGCCATTCAATCATGTCAGTAACGATTGAAAGTCCACCTTTACTGACATTTGGGCAAGAGAAATTGTATTCAACTGCTGCGAATCTACCTAAATACGGCTTTGCTTTCTTTGTAACTTCGATGTATTCTTGATAATCGTCTCCACCAAGGCTAAGAATCAGTTTTGTCTTCTCAAAGAGGTGGTCATATTCGCCATTTTTCAGTGTACTTAAGAATTCCTCAATGCCTGGATTCTCAAGGCCGATCCTATTTATCATGTAGCCATCCCTTGCGTACATGCGCGGGGGTAAATTTCCACATTTCTGGTTGTAAGTTACGGTCTTCAATGTGTAAGCACCCACATATTCCCAAGGAAAATCATCGAGCTTTGCATACTCACCAAATCCACCAGGGCCTGAAGCTATTATCAATGGAACTTTCAATTCTAATCTTGAAAACATATTTCATCACCTCTGAATATGGGACCATCGCTGCACACATGCTTTATGCCATCTTTCGTTATCACTGCACAGGACTTACAAGCACCTATTCCGCATCCCATGTACTCGTTATACGATACGTAAGCAACTTTTCCTGGCACATCTGCAAAAGCCTTTATACCTATCTTTTCCATCATCTTCGAACCTGTTATGAAGACCCAATCGTGCTTTTCGTATTTCAATTTGGCCAGTAGTTGCACATAGGCATCATCACCGATATGCAGTTCGATTTTATCGTTGCTCACTGCATCTGCAAAACCTCTCTTCAATGGGGTTTTTGAACATACATGGAGTGGAATACCAAAGTGTTCCGTTAGATGAATGCCTTCAGCGATACAAGAAGGTGCAACAATTCCAACTCCGTTTGATGATGACGGGATAAACGGATTTCCCAGTGGTCCAAGTACTTCTAAGGGCGTATCTGTTTCAACTATATATCTCGACCCGTCGCCAATGATTTTTACAGAAATGGCCAAATTGTCGCCAAACTTCCCTATTGTGAATGGTTTCCGCGTTAATCCGTGAGAGCCAACACTTACCATCACAAACTGACCAGTTAGAAAATCAATGCTCTCATTGAAGGTAACTAGAAAGGTATCTTCAGTGATATCAACACATTCTTTCTTTGTGAGTAAGTGTTTCTTAATTGTCTCAGTTATCAAGGAATATTCCATCCCAATACACCCACTTTCCATTTATTCTGGCTCCAAATATTCTTCCTTTCAATTTGTATCCGTTGAATGCACAGTTCTTACCCATACTGTAAAACCTACTGCTGTCAACAACATGTTCATCTTCTATGTTCAGAATTATCAAATCATCAGGAAATTTCATGCCCAAATCTTCATAACGCCAACCAAGAACTTTCAAAGGATCAACTGTCAGCTTTCTAATTACAAGTTGTGGATCATCGAATACCGTGTGATAAACTGAAAATGCAACTTCGATGTGCGAACTACCATACGGTGCTCTTTCAAAATCGTTAGGCTTTTCTAGATGTGGTGCATGATCCGTTGAGAACGTATCGATGAAGCCTTTCCTCACAGCATTGATAAGCAAATCCCTATCTTTTGAGATTGGTGGATTGATCTTTTGATTCACATTGTCTATCATCTCTGGAATGAAAAAAGCATGATGTGGGGTCACCTCACAGGTAACACGTGCAAGCTTTCTTAAATGCTCTATCTCGTCTAAACTCTTACCCGTTGAGACATGCTGTATATGAAATCTGCTAAATCCAAATTCTAGTCCCAATAGTACAGTTCTGTTTATCGCAACTGCCTCATTAGAATATGGTCTTGTCGCATTTGGTAGACTTGTCCCAATGTAGAAATCACCTGCCACTTCATGCACTTGACTATGATCAAAAAGCAATGCCGATTTCTTACTGCGGAATGATTCAACAATCTCTTGAGAATTGTATCTAATTCCATCGGTTGAAAATCCTGTCATTTGAATGGTCGAAGGTCCAGACGAAATATCGGTAATCCCTCCAAAAAAACTCACTGTGTACAGATACTTGACAAGTTCATCTTTGGACAAAGATGCATGGTTACTTAGAACGTCCCACTCGCCAAGCGATGGATTCGTATTCGGCTGAATATTCAGTACTCCAAAACCACCTACAGTTGCAGCTTTGCTAAGTGATTTATAATCCTCACCGCCATTTAACCTTACATGGGTATGCAAGTCCACAAAAGGATATGTTATAATGAATTGATTGCCCATCGATACTTTTTCCGGTAGGTTGAGATTCAATTGCTCCTCAATACCTTCATACCACCTATTAGAAATCGGGTTGTAGAATCGCACATCAATCACCTCTTCAGCTTCAGCAAAAATAAAAACGAGGGCTTAAACAACAAGCCCTCGTCAATATTTGCTCTCGAATAACAAAAAATGTGATCATCGAAAAAAGAGTCCAAGTACTTAACAAGATATTCAAAAAGCCAAAGTAGTTAAGAACATTGAATTTAAAATTATTCAAATTTTTCAGATGCTCTTCAGCAAGAAGATCGCAAACTTTTTCCCGCGGGTTTCGGTCTCTCAGGACCAAATTAACCATCAACACACCTCCAGTATTTCGAAGAAATTCTATCAATAAAAGTGAGTAAAGTCAAGAGTCTGAATGTGTGATAGAACTTCTAATGTTGTCGCAGTAATGTATTCATGCGGTTTTATAAATTATCACAATATTCTTAGTCGAAAAATTGACATGCAAGATGAAAAAATGATATACTATATCGTGAAACGGGGGCACTGGGGATAGGTGGAAATCGAGCAAGCTTTCTTATATTTGGTGTGCACGCTATTGGCGTGCACACTTTGTTATATACATTACTTATGAATATTCATGGATATTTTGAAATCTTACTGAACACGCATTCCAAGAATTGTGAACTGTTTTGCTATTAATATAGTCTAATCACTAGTCACGGAAACTCTTGAGTGTGGCAACTACTCTATTATAAGGAGGGGTATTTGTGGATAACATGATGACTTGGGTTCTCATCGGTATACTTGCTGTTGGATTGGTTGTAGGTGGTATTTTCTTATTAACCCCGAAAGACAGATATATCGAAGTTGATGGTGTAAAGATTTGGCAGATACCAAAAGATGCAGAAGTAACGTTCATTAACCAAGCTCAGGCACAGTCGGTGAAGACATTGAAGCAGAAGAACCAACTTATTGCATTTGTAGGTGAGGCGCAAGGAACTGGAAGTGCTCAGGACCAGGAAGTCGCAAAGATGAGAGCATATTCGCAGATTGCAGAATTTTTGAATGCCCAGGTTAGTACTTTTGCACAATTGGTTGAAGGACAGCTTCAGAACGTTGAAGTTTCCGGAAACAAGAACGATATTGTCAGTGCATCTGTAAATGCGTACAAGAGAGTGACTGAACTTTTTGCACAAGGCAGAGTCTCCGGCGCATATGTCTTTGCAGTTTGGAGAGTAAAGGGTGGAAATATTACAAGCACCTATTCTCTGCTTGTATATGATCCTGGATTAATTGTGAAGATAATCGAACTCGACGCGCAAGTACAACAGGCAGTAGATGAACTTGGAAAACAGGGTGTCAATTTCTTCGAGAATCTAAACGCCGTCATGCAAGAAGCAACAAAAGGCACACCAATGGAGCAGAAATAGTTATTTCTCTTTGCATCCTCCTGCAAATGCAGGGGGATATTTTCTTTTAGTTGGAGGCGACTAAGTGTGGATAATGTAACCTGGCTTTTGATAGGTGTTTTGTTAGTTGCAGCGATAGGCTTGGGTGCGTTTTTTTTAATGCAACCACAGGATAAGTGGATAGAGGCAGATGGTGTGAAGGTTTGGAAGATTCCATCGGATGCAGAGATTGTGGAAGTCAACACTGCAAAAGCTGGAGCTGTCAAGAACCTTGCACAGTCTAATAAGTTAATTGCTTTTGTAGGAGAGGCACAGGGAATAGGAACAATTCAAGATCAAGAAGTAGCAAAACTAAGGGCCTATTCACAGATAGCAGAGCTTTTGAACGCAAATGTCAGCACGTTTGCTCAATTAGTAGAAGGGCAGTTACAAAATGTCCAAGTTTCAGGAAACAAGAGTGATATTGTCAGTGCTTCGACAAATGCTTACAAACGTGTCACAGAACTTTTTGCAGCAGGCAGAATTTCAGGTGCTTATGTGTATGCTACGTGGCAGGCAAAGGAAGGCAATTTGGTGCACACGTACGTTTTGTTGGTTTACGATCCAGAGGATGTGAAGAAATTCATTGAGATGCAGCCAGATATCCAGCAAGCCGTTAATCAACTTGGGAACCTTGGTGTCGATTTCTTTACCTCACTCAACGGTGTCATAGATCAAGCGATGTTGGGAACTTCGTTAGCACCTGCGGTTCAAACGCCGCAGCAACCAGTTCAACCTACTCAACCTACTCAACCTACCCAGCCAATCCAACCAACTCCTTCGTTACCTTCGAACGTTAGTTACATGAAAGGTATTGGAGAGGCATATGGTAGTACTGAACTTGAGGCAGAGGAAATTGCAAAGAAAAATGCTCTCACAAATCTTTCAGAACAGCTTTACATTGATGTGCAAACAACTTCAAAGTTGAACGAACAACTTCTCCAGACAATTTCAAATAACACTGTGAGAGAAACTCTCAACAGAGAGTATCAAAAGACGATAGAAACAAAATCTCAATTTGAGTTTATCGATGTTAGATACAATGTTGTTGATAAGAAGAAGGATTCAAGCGGTAAGTATTATGCAAAGGTAGAAGCCTTGGTAGAAGAAGAGAATACGAAGAAAACTTTTGAAACATACATATCTTTGAAATTGGCAGGTACACTTTTAGATTCTGGCATGGTATTCACAGCCAAGGGTCTTTTAGATAAGTATGAATCGCTCTTTTCAAAATACAAGTTTCCACCAAATATATCACAGGAAATTGCATTGATTGTCGGAAAGATAAGGAGTAAGTATGCAGAGATCGATGGAATGGTGAAGAATGTTAAAGCTAAAGAGATCAAAGATTTCAACGATGTAGTTCAAATCGTAGAATTACTCAATGCGTTGGATGCTGCTGCTTTGGATGTTCCAGATGGTTTAGTCGATAGAGAAAGGCTTAGACCGTATTTGAAGGATGTGAAAATTGAGCTTTCTGGACCAACAGAAGTACTCATTGGTGAGCAGGTTTCTGTCGAAATAAGGTCCAGTGCAAATGCTATAACATCCGTGAGGATTATAAACGACAACATCGATGGTCCAAATATTGTTACTTTGAAAGATGGAAAAGCTGTCTTTTCAGGCGTTGTAAAGGCAATCGATTCAAAGATTACCGTTTCGATAGGTGGATTAGTCAATACAGTTTGGGCACCGGGAAAAGTACTCGTTAATCCAGATGTTGTGAGAGTGATTTCAAGAGATGGTGATAAGCTGAGAATACTCGCAGGTGGAAGTGCAAAACCTGGTTTAGATACGAAAGTTACAAGAGACAATGCAATCAAAGATGCTTTGACAAAAATCGTCAGAAAATCTGCTGCAGAAGTTTTATTGGGACAAGACAAGGATTTGCTTGACGTTCCAATAGACGAATACATAGTGAACAAAGTCAGCGCAGGTATCGATTATGAAATTACTGCGACTGGGGAATATCAAGGTATATACTTTGCGGTCGTCAGTGCAACAGTTATGAAAGAAAGATTCCAAAACGATATACGAGATGCACTCAAAAGTGCACCAAGTGGATTTGCGATGCTGATAGTTGATGGCGATAGTTCAGGTTACATTGAACCCACTATGATTTCGAGTATGGTTGATGCAGGGATAAAGCTTGTTTCAAAAGATTTTTCCAAGAAAATACTCGAAGAACAACAGAGATTGGGTTACAATTTGACAACATTGGGAAAACTTGCCGCTCTATCCAGTGCAAGATATTTGCTGTATACAAAGGTAACTTCAACTTCAACGTACGTCTCTGACTACAGTGTCTACTCAGTCAGGATGGCGGTTAGTACACAGATAATCGATTCCATAACGGGTAACATATTAACTGCACCGCAATTTGAAGAAGTTAACACGGGTGCTACCGCACAAGCAGCAGTCTCAAAGATTGTCAATGGGCAGAATTTCAAGAACTACGTCCAGCAGGTCATAAACTCGCTGAACTTTGAAAATGTGCAAACGAAGAAGGTCTTTAGATATACTTTTGTGCTCGAAAGAGCAGTGTATGGTTCGATGCTAATGGATTATTTGAATGCAAAGTATGAGGGGATTAAAGTTATAGAAAAGGCAGATACAAAACTCGTTATAGAGGCTAGCGTGGATATGAACACACTTGAAGCGTTCTTCAAGACGATAGATGCACTCAAGATAAAGAAGATATCTGATTACAATTATCAAGTGACGAAGTGATAACATAGAAATGATAACATAATTGTTTGGATTGGAAGAGGTGATTTCATGAGGTATTCAAAGGCAACAGTTGTAGCGTTACTTTTTATAATAACGTGTTCCATTTTTGCGGCAGGTGGGATAGCCGTGACTGATAAAATCAGCTTGGTGATTCTCCCTGCAAAAATCGGCAATGGATGGAACATGGATGAGGTAGATTATCTGCTCTCTATTATGGAAGAACAAGCTTTAGAACTTGGAAGGTTTCAATTGTTTCCACGTGCTGACCTTCAGCAGATCATGAAAGAGCGGAACATGTCAGAATTTGGGGTTTCGGATGCGATTGAAATAGGAAAGCTTGGTGGTTCTAAGTACGCATTATTACTTACTTTGACTGAACTTTCCTCCGCATGGAGCGATAAATCGAAATCGTATGAAGCAACATCGAGATACACGATCAAACTTTACAATATCGAAAACGGTGAACTGCTGGCTTCCAAGGCAATGGAATCGAGTGGCAGGTCAAAAGATACAGGTCAAAAAGCAATCACAGATGCACTGAAGTCTACTGTGTCGTCTATATGGCTTGAATTAAGAGAAATATTCAAGTTGGAAGCATACGTAAAGTCAGTTAGTGGTAATAATGTTGTCCTTGCTGGAATAGATCCAAAACTCGCACAAAGAGGGTTCATATTTGAGATTGAGACATCGAGCGGCGGTATCGGATACGTAAAGGTCACAGGATACAACAAGGCAGATGGCACGGTTGTGACTAAATTCATGTACGGCGAGAAACCTATGCAGTATGACATCGCAACGGAATATCCAACTCCTGGAATACATGCTGGTCTAGGCATTTCAACATTCTCAGGTATGTTTGGATTGGGAGTAAGCGCATGGACTGATGGTAGTGATAGTACAATACCCCTTCCAATTTACGTCGGCGTTGGGACATTTCTTGGATCGATATTGAGTTACACTCCAGCGTATGTAGAGCTGGGAGCTGGATTCAAATTATTAGAGATGGGAAGAATTGGAGTACTAGTCAATGGTGGGATAAGCATAATAGGACTCTTTGACTTAGACACATCTGATGTCATTGGTATGTTGTATGGTGCATTTGCAGGCGGCATGCTGACTTACGAGTTCAACCCATCGTTGGGGATCTACGGATCTGCAGGTTATTCGATGTACTTAAGCGACGATGGATTATCCGGACTCAGCGTACAACTTGGCATCTACTTCTAAGAAATCGTATACATCCTAAACAATCTAAACAATCTAAACAATGAGAATTGGGAGGTGGTCTCTTGGATACAACCACAATATTACTTGTAAGTGTAGTAATAATAGCCGTTGGCGTTGGAATATTCTTTTTCGCGCTTCCAAGAGAAGATGTTCAGTGGATCATGGCAGATGGTATCAAGATTCAAAGCATCTCAAAGGATGCCAGGATTGTTTATGTCAACAATACAATGGAAAAGCGTGTTCGTGAGTTATACCAAAGTGGGACACTACTTGCATTCAGGGGAGAAAGTATCGGTGGAGGTATAGATACAGTCAAAGCAAGGGGTAAAGCAAAGACAAATGCGTACAAGGAATTGTCCGAATATTTCAATGCGAGGATCTCTACCTTTTCTCAATTGGTTGATGGTCAAATACAATCAATCGCTAGTTCTGGAAAGGCAAGCGCGGAGAGTTTGAAAAGCACAGCCATGCAGGCATATGAATCGGTAACTGAAATGTTTTCAAGTACAGAAGTATCAGGTACCTACATATATGCCATATGGGAAGAATATGTGGGAAACCTTGTGTATACGAACGTGTTACTCATATTTGACCCTGTAGGTGCCATCGAGGCTGTCAAGAGTAATGAACAGATAGCAAAGCAGATAGACGAACTTGGTCAAAACGGTGTTGATTTCTTCAAAGCATTGAATGGAGTCATAGAGGAAGCAAAGAAATAGAGAATGTGTGAGAATTAAGAATGGGTCGGTCTCTTTCTGATATTTCAGATTGACAAACTAAAAGGCGTGCTAAGCACGCCTTTTGAGTTTATGTCTGGGTATATAATTACTAGTTGAATGGCACTATTTCAATTACATTATTCACCACAAATTCGCTTGCACTCACTGCACTGTGACGGATTTAAGCAGTGGCTGAATTGGTCCAAAATCTGCAAATGGCCATATTCTCAATATTGGTCTGCCTATGATTCCACTCTTCGGTACGAATCCAAAGTACCTGCTATCCAGACTTTCCACGGAATTGTCTCCCATGAAAAAACAAAATCCTTTTGGGATTTTTATGTATACTTGGCCATTTTCAGTCCAGACGTAATCAGAAATGTTTATATTTTGCGGTTTGAGGTATTTCTCTACAACAACTGAATAGTCGATACCATAAGGGACTGGATCTAGTCCGCCAAGTATACTGAATACCGTATTTGCAAGTTCATTTCCTTCTGTCTGAGCCAACGTAAAGAGGTAAGCACGATATTTCTCTTTATCGTTTTTCAAAGTAGATGCTTCGATTAGATATTCCCAGAGTTTTGGATATTTGAATATTCCACCAAATTCGTAATTTATGGATGCCAAGTGCTCAGGGATGACACCATTTACAAAAAGCTTGTAGTTGCTATCAACCTGTTTTAAAGTTAGTACATCGCCTTCCTTACCGACCAATCTTTTGACGTACTTCACTGAACCTTTGAATTGACTCGGTGTGAACATATCCATGAATTTGTCAAATGCTCTCAGCATCTGTTGTGCCCTCTCATCTGGAAAAGGTGTGTAAAAGACGACGATCTCACCTATCTGAGGTTCACGAGCAGAATAGGTGATTTTTTCGACAAAGAGACGATCCCCTACGTTGATCGTGGGGACCATAGACGGTGTGGGAACGAGCATCGTTTCAAAAACAAATAGTCTTATAATCGTTGCGGCAACAAACGCATAGATAAGAGTTATTATCGTTTCCCTTAGCAAGCTCTTCCCTTTGCTTGTTTTTGTTGCCTTTGTCGATTTTTGAACGTTACTTTGCTTTTTGTTGCTTTGAAGCTGCTTGTTTGGCTGGTTTTTGGAAGCCATTATTTCTCTCCTTGATCTTTACCTTACCCTTTACGTCTCTTAGATAGTAGAGTTTTGCCCTTCTCACTCTTCCACGTTTTACGACCTCTATCTTATCTATCGTTGGCACATAAAGTGGGAATATCCTTTCTACACCTATTCCTCCCGATGCAACTCTTCTTACTGTAAATGTTTTACCAACACCAGATCCTCTGATGGAAATAACAATACCTTCGTAGACTTGTATTCTCTCTTTGTCTCCTTCTTTAACCTTAACGTGAACTCTGACGGTGTCACCGGGTCTGAAATCTGGTACTTCTTTGATTTGCGTTTTTTCCACAATTCTGACAATGTTGTCCATACTCATATGTATACCTCCCTTTCATTGTTTTGACATATTTCAAAGTTTTATGTGTTTATGATGTTAAAGTGTATCAAAGTTAGAATGTATCAAACTGATTCGCCTATTAATCTGTCCAGCACAATTGCAACTGCTGCTCTAACAGACAGATGGTTGAACTCACTTTGAGCACGTATCGGTTCGAGTGAATAGTCACACATGTTTTCAAGTTCTTTAGGCATGCCCCATCCCGTTCCAAATAGTAATAAGACAGGTTTTTGCGTTGTGAGTATGATTTCTCTGCCTTGTTGAAAAGTCACCGTATTGGGCCTGCGTTTTGCCGATGTAAACATTATGAGTGGTTTTTGGCCCTCTGTTCTTTCTATTTCTTCTAAGACATCTTCGATATAAGGCATGAGTTCAACTATTGAAAGTGCATCGGATCTGCTTGGATTGTACGTCTTCCCAAACCCTTCTGTCCAATACCCAAGTACTCTTCTTACTATGTCTTGTTGAGCTGGTAAGTGTGTCACAACATAGTATTTTTTGATGTTGTATGTCCTTGAACTTCGAGCTATATCATGTATATCAAGGTTTGTCACAGCTGTTGTAATAATTCTTCCGTCTCGGCCAAGAACTGGGTAGTGAATAAGTGCTGTGTATATTTTATTGAGCATGCTTCATCAACTCCTTGAAGAGCATCAGAATGGCCTTCTTGTCAATTTCATCAATTTGGTGTTTCATGAACAGATCCGGCCTTTTCATCATAGTCTTCCTGATGGATTCCTTTCGACGCCACAAGTCTACTTCTTCGTGATTCCCGCTAACCAAGGCATCTGGTACAGGCATGTTATCTATTGTACGTGGCCTTGTGTAGTGTGGATAATCGAGTAAATCGTTGTAGAATGAATCATTTTTCACAGATTCATCTTCCACAACGCCGGGGATGAATCGAGATACAACATCGGTTATTACCATCGCAGGCAGTTCCCCACCCGTCAACACATAATCACCTATCGAAATTTCCATATCAACTAAGCTCATAACTCTCTCATCTATGCCCTCATATCTTCCACAGATGATGACCATTCTTTCTTTAAGTGCAAGTTCTTTTGCAATTTCGTTGTTTAACACGTCACCTTGCGGAGAAGTTAAAAGGACATATGGCTTGCCGTATTTCTCAGTATAGAATTTGAAGAAATCGAAAAACGGGTCCGGTTTCATAACCATCCCGGGTCCACCACCAAACGGGTAGTCGTCAACCACTCTGTGTTTTTCCTTTGTAAAATCGCGGAGATTGAATATTTCTATATCCAGTAATCCATTCTCTATCGCCTTAGATATGATACCGTATTCTTTGATAACTCTTACGAAATCTGGGAATATCGTTAATATACCTACATTCACTAAAGCGTCACTCCAACCACTCCGGGACCCTTACAGTAATTCTTTTCTTTCCCTTCTCAATATTTAACACATACCTTTCGATAATTGGAATAAGCATCTCTGATTTTTCATTCTTCACAACAATCACATCGTTATTTCCGGTTTCTATGATATCTCTTACAGTGCCAAGAAAATTATCAGATTCATCAAATACATCTGAATCTATGATTTCAAAGAAATAATACTCACCGTCTTTGGACTTTGGAAACACGTCTTTAGCAACGTATACGACAAAGCCCTTCAGCTTTTCAGCTTCCGATATAGTGTTTATCCCAACTATGTGGATTATGAAATGGTCTCTGGCCTTTCTAATCCTCTCGAATTTTACAGTGATGAATTTCTTCTGTTCTTCGTTGTAAGCTACTGCTTCAGTCAAAGTGCTTAGAAAATCGGATGAATTTGAAAAAGGATAGAGTTTCAAATCACCACTTAATCCATGTGTGTTACTCAAGATTCCAACCGGTACTCTGTCCTGAAGTAAATCCTCAAGATTTTTCATCATCTTATCACCTTCAGGATGAAATCGGAATCATTAGAAATGCTTGATAGAAGAATTTTTATCGATTTTATCGTTCTTCCATCTTTACCGATAATCTGACCTACATCTTCTGGATGGACAGATATGTCAAAAACCTTCTTTCCGCCCTCTTCATATTCAACGACTACAACGTCATCGGGATGTTTTGCTATAGACTTGAGGACGTACTCAAGGAACTCTTTCACGTTTATGCCTCCTTCTTACCCTTTAGTGCCTCGATCTTTTCGCTCAAGCCAGATTTTTCAAGTAATCTTAAAACTGTCTCGCTTGGTTGTGCACCCTTCAATATCCATTCTGCCGCCTTGTCTACATCGACTTTGACTTCGTATGGTTGCCTTAACGGGTTGTAATAACCCAAACTCTCGATGTAGGCGCCGTCTCTCTTTTTCCTTTGGTCCACTACAACGATTCTGTAAAAAGGTTGTTTCTTCTTTCCCATGCGTGTAAGTCTAATCCTAACCACTAAAAACACCTCCTAGTTTTTTGATCATCTAACCGATTTTGAACTAAAATTTCAACCCTCTCAGAGCAAAAGGTACTTTCCCTTTTTTGAACATCTTCATGAGCTTTTTCATTTCTTCATATGACTTGAGCAGCTTATTTATATCTTGGACCGTCGTTCCACTTCCAAATGCTATTCTTTTCTTCCTGCTTGCATTTATTATATCCGGATTGTTTCTCTCTTGTGGCGTCATTGAATTTATTATCGCCTCAACCCTTTTTAGTTCCTTCTCACTCGTATTTATATCGATTTGTGGTGCCCCTGGAAGTGCTTCTAAAATCTTGTCCATACCAAGCTTCTTGATCTCTTTTATCTGTTCTTTGAAATCTTCGAGTGTAAATTCTGCTCTTATGAACTTCTCGCCCATCTTTTCCATCTTTTCTTGATCGAGCTCTTTCTCAACTCTATCTATCAAAGAGAGCACATCACCAAGTCCAAGTATCCTGCTTGCCATCCTATCTGGATAAAATTCATCGAAATCATCTATCTTCTCGCCAACTCCAACAAATTTAATAGGTTTACCAGTTATGTGTCTTATTGTGAGAATGACACCACCGCGTGAGTCTCCATCGAGTTTTGTAACAACAAAACCTGTTACGCCAAGTCTATCGTTGAATACCTTACCTGAGTTGACTGCATCTTGACCGGCCATAGCATCAACTGTCAATAATATCTCGTCTGGGTTGACGAGTGCTTTGATATCGTCTAGTTCTTTCATCATTTCATCGTCTATGTGCAAACGTCCTGCCGTATCGAGTATGACAACATCATAACCACTATCTCTTACAGTCTTCATAGCTTCTTCAACTATCTTTATGGCATTTTTTCGATCCCCTGCTACAACAGGTACACCTATTTTCTTTCCCAAGGTTTCAAGTTGATCAATTGCAGCGGGTCTATACGTATCCGCGGCTACCAATATAGGGTGTTTACCTTGTCTCTTTAAATAATTTGCAATCTTTGCAGCGCTTGTTGTTTTACCAGTACCTTGCAATCCAACCATCATGACATATGAAGGCCTGTGTATAAGCTTGAAAGATTCTTTCTCACCTAGAAGCGCTATCAGTTCATCCCTAATGATCTTGATGAACATCTGATCAGGTGTGAGTGATTTCAGTACCTCCTCGCCTAATGCTCGCTTTTTTACATTTTCAACGAATTCTTTCACAACTTTATAGTTGACATCTGCTGCTAAAAGAGAGTTCTTAACTACCTGTATAGCTTCTTCTACATTTCGTTCTGAGATTTTTCCTTTTCCAGAAAGTATTTTAAACGCACCTGACAACTTATCTCGAAGCCCTTCGAACATCGAATCACCTCGCTGTTTGATTCACACTTGTTATATCTTACTATATTGAGCCGAAAAATCAATTAAATCACAACGACCCTTGAAACGATTGAGAAAAATATGTGTGAATACTATGTTTCACATATGATGTGTGTTAACTTAATGCACATGTTAAAAGTTACACTAGTGTAATATACTTGTTCTGACCCGATTTTTTCGTTTCTCATTTGGTGTCTATCACTATCTTGCACCCATCATGGCTTTACTTTTGATTTGTAGTGATATAATATCATGTACGCTTGGGCCTTATTCTTCTGTGTTCTTGCAGCGTTTAACCAGCGATGTGCTGGTATCTGAATTGCTTAAGAAAACTGGAGGTAATAAAGTGTGGGAGAAGAATTATGGTGGTGAATACAACCAGATTGCTTGCAGGTGGAATGTACGATGATGTAGGCTATTTTGGTCAACAAACAGGTGATGGTGGATACATTATTTGTGGATATACACAATCTTTTGATTCAACACATCTTGGAGATGTTTACATGATAAGAACGGATGAAAATGGAAATACAGGACCAAATCCATGACGAATTAGCTTAATATTTCAATACGCAGATTATGTGAGTTAAATTGTATTTTATGATGTCTAACATGAAATACACTAGAAACAATTTTAGAAAGCACAGATGATGCAAATTGATGAAATTGAACTTTGCATGTTATAATGTTAATAGATTCTAATTGAAGGGTGTGATTTTATGGGAATTAAGGTCGGAGATAAGGTAAAAGTTCATTACACAGGTTCATTTGAAGATGGGCAGATGTTTGATTCATCCATTGATAGAGATCCACTAGAATTTGTTGTCGGGGCAGGTCAGGTTATACCAGGTTTTGAGGAAGCTATAATCGACATGGAAATTGGCGAAAAGAAGTCGTTTAGAATAGCTGCTGAGAAAGCATATGGCGTGATTCGCGATGATTTGAAGTTCTCGGTACAGCGTTCCATGTTGCCGGAAGATGTTCAAGTTGGGGATATGTTAGAAGCACATCAACCAGATGGTAATGTTTTTGTCGTCAAAGTAGATGAGCTCAGTGATGTGTCCGCCGTACTCGATGCAAATCATCCGCTTGCTGGTAAAGATTTGATCTTTGATGTGGAGATAGTAGACGTAGTTTCGTAAATTTTGATTTAGTTGATAACATTGTGAGAGTGTGCTTTGTTGTTGAAGAAACTTACGCATACGTAACCGAGGGAAGTTTTCAAATGGATTTAAATGCTAATAGAAAATATGCTAGATGTGACATTCGATGTGGCACATCTGGTGTGTCAGTAATAGGATCGCTCATTTTCTTGTAAACTGTCTAAAAAGTTAGTATACAGAATTTTCTATCTCAATTCACGTATGTTATCCATTCTTGCGCAATTATTTTTCATCAGAAAGTCAAAAATCACCCATGAATTCTTGATCAAAAAGCCGTATATGTTTCTAGCTAGCAACAAGATAACAGTTTCAATTCCTTTTGAAGTTAGCTTGTTTAAATATTACTATCTGAGGGTTGGTAAACCATTCACAATTTTTGGTTGTAAAGTAGTTTTTGTATCGAATAATTTATTCGTTATTGCGCAGTTGAGTAGTACCATTTTATAGAATCAGAGGTGATTGTGTGCCATATAAATTCATAGCTGTAGATATCGGCGACGATATAGATATCAAGAAATTGATGTCTGAGAAGTTGTCGTACGTTGAATACGTAAGATGGGAAGAGCCCTTCAAATTTAAGTATGGTGAGGGTATGATTTTTGTCTATTCCTTTGGTGCCGTGGTGGGGCAGAATGTGTCAGCTAAGCAATTTAGTTCTCTTATTTCTGAATTTGATGACTACGTTATAGGCTCAGTAAAGCATAGTGCTCCAGATAATTTAGAAGTCACGCAAGGCAAAGACAGAGAGATAGAAGTATCACAAAATACCGTTTATTTACCAAGGGTGGATGACGGTGCACTTTCGACAATCGCGTTTGTTTTAGCTCAAAGTATCTCACTACATAGAATAGAGCAAAAAACTGAGTTTTTGATAGATGAAATCGAAAAATTTTTGTCTGCACGTCGTAAAAGAGCAAGAGGGAAGAAAGCCCTTGACCTTGCGATGAAGATACTGAAAACAAGGCATGAAATACTTTCTGACGTTATGATATTGGATAAGCCTGAGATGGCTTGGGAAAATGAAATGTATAACGAGGTTTATCAGAAATTGACAAGATACTACGAAATTTCCAGAAGGTATAAGAATGTTACAACAAAACTGGACCATGCGTTTGGTGTGACAACTGTGCTGATAGAACTTCACAGCGAGAGTAAAGCAAATTTCTTAGAATGGATGGTAATATTGCTCTTCGTTGTAGAAATACTGATGAGCCTTTTCGAAAGGTTTTTCCCTTGAAACTTCTTAACACTCATTTACACGAAAAGTAGTATAATAATTATTAGATAATCACACTTTACAAGAGGAGGGATTAGTATGAAGAAGTTAGCAGTATTTACTTTCTTGGTTATGTCTTTATTTGCGTTCGCAGTTAACATCACTGTTTTTCACATCAACGATACTCATGCACATGCTTGGCCATTTGCAGATTCAACCGGCAACATGATCGGTGGATTTTCAACAATAGCAACGATGATCGATGCAGAAAGAAAGGTGAATCCGAACGTCTTATTCCTTCATGCAGGCGATATAAATACCGGTGTTCCAGAATCAGACTTGGTTGATGCAGCGGCTGATATTCTGTCGCTCAACAGGATGAAACTCGATGCGGCAGCTGTAGGTAACCACGAATTCGATAAATCAAGAGATGTTCTCAAAAAGCAGATATCATGGGCAAAGTTTGACTTTATTAGTGCAAATATTTACAAAGACGGTGAACCATTCTTTACACCATACATCATAAAAGAAGTGGATGGAGTCAAAGTCGCAATAGTTGGGTTCACTACGGAACATACAAAGATATTAGAAAATGTCTACAGTGAAGACTTGGAATTCAAAAATGTTGTTGAAGTTGCAAGACAGATAATTCCAGAAATCAGAAAGCAAGCAGATGTTGTCATTGCGTTGACACATCTTGGCGTTGGTCAAGGATATTCTGATCTTTACACAACAGCGGATCAACTTGCACAAAACGTTGAAGGCATAGATCTAATAATCGATGGCCACAGCCACACAAATATGACAAGTCCAATGGTTGTGAATGGCGTACCGATTGTTCAAGCGTTTGAATGGGGAAAAGTACTTGGTAGAGCAGACATAGAAGTTGAAAATGGCAAAGTTGTTAAGATTGATTGGCAAGCAATTCCTGTAGTGCAATCTAAGTTAGTTGGCAAAGACGAAGCAGGAAACAACGTTTATCAGACAGTTGCAAAAGAGAACTTGGCGGTAAAATCGGTGCTTAGTTATTTTAAACAATTGGGTGGTTCAAAGTTGGATACAGTTATTGGAACAACGCAAATTCTGCTCAATGGCGAGAGAGCAGATGTACGAGCAAAGACAACTAATCTTGCAAACTTAATTGCTGACTCTATGATTTGGAAAACAGGTGCCGATGTCGCTTTGACAAATGGTGGCGGTATTAGAGCATCGATAAAACCAGGTAATATAACTATAAGAGATGTTTTGACGGTTTTACCATTCGGAAACACGCTTTATGTTATTGAATTGAAGGGTTCAGATCTTCAAAAGGCCTTTGAATATGCTGCAACAGTTCCTAATGGACAAGGCGCATTTCTCCAAGTTGGAGACGCAACTTGGAAAGCTGAAGGTGGGAAGCTCACAGAGGTACTTGTCGGTGGAAAGCCAATAGACCCAGAAAAGATATACAAAGTTGTTACGAATGATTATATGGCCAGCGGCGGAGATGGATACACAGTGTTGAAGGGCCAACCAGGTTACAACACGTTCTACGTCATGGCCGATGTTCTGACAGAATACATACAGAAAGTGCTCGGTGGAAACGTAACCAATTATGATGACAAGCCAAGAGTTGAAAGAAAATAGAGAAATAGCATAGTAATCAGTCTTTAAAAATATTAGGGGCGGTTTTCCGCCCCTAATATTTTTTCATTGGATGCTGTGTTGGCAATGTATGTTGTCAGTAATTGACACTTAGTGTATAATAAGATATATGTGCATGTACTTTTCTTGTCTGTAAGTGTAACACAGTCTATTTCTTTGGGGGGTGAAAAAGTGAATAGAAAGGCAGAGATCTCAGATTTACTCAAACGAACAAAGGCTCCAGTGAAGGGAAAAGAATTGGCAGAACGTTTTGGAGTGAGTAGGCAGATGATAGTATCAGATATAGCTCAACTCAGAGAAGAAGGGAACAAGATCGTTTCAACCAGGGATGGGTACATCTTGGATACTGGCGGTAGAGTGAGGAGAACCATAGCCTTTCAACATTCTTCAGAGGAGATTTATGAGGAGCTTCGAACAATTGTTGAAGCGGGTGGAAAAGTTATAGATGTCATCGTTGAACATCCTGTTTATGGTGAGTTAATAGGTCGCCTAGATGTATCAACGTTAGACGACGTAGAGAAGTTTGTTTCTCTACTTATATCCTCTAACACTAAACCTCTTTTGGAGATTTCAAATGGCATACACCTCCATACGATAGAAGCACCAGACGAAACAACAATGGACAGAATACTCAATGTGATCGAGAAGTACAGACTTAGGAGATAAACGCTAATAACATATTAAAATGTTGAAATGAGGTGAAAAAACGTGAGAGCATTACTTATCGTAGATTTACAAAACGACTTTGCAAAACCCGGTGGCGCATTGTATTTCCCAGGCGCTGAGAATGTGATACCCCCGATAGTTGAACTTGTGGAGAGATTCAAATCCAACGGTCTGCCGATAATTTATACACGAGATTGGCATGAAGATAACGATTACGAATTTACCGTATGGGGTACTCACTGTCTCCATAATTCAGAAGGTAGCGAGATAGTAAGTGAGCTTAGCATGTCTTTGAAAGATTATGACAACGTCTACGAAATTAAGAAGAGCAGATATTCCGCATTTTACCAAACCAATCTTGAAGATATTCTGGCAAGTATGGATGTAGATGAAGTGCATGTTGGAGGACTTGTAACACACATCTGCGTACTTTTTACCGTTGAGGAACTACGAAACAGAGGTATAAAGGCATATGTCCACTCAGAATGTGTTGATAGTTTCGATAAATCCATGCATGAATTTGCTTTGAAAGAGATGAAAGAAGTATTATTAGCGAATGTTATCTGAAAATCAAGAGCGATACGCAAGTTTACGCATGCTGACGGGAAACTATGCAAAACTTGTTCGATATGTTTTGGTATATTAATGTAAATTTAACTGAACGAGTCAAAAGATGTGTTAAACTAATCATCGTTGAGAAAGACTTAGATCCCTTTCATCTTGCTACTCTAAATGGATTCTATCCCTTTTGAAGGTAAGAAAAAAGAGTTAAGCAAGGAAAGGGATAAATCCACCAAGTGGCGAGAAGAAAGAGGAGGAACTTAAGAATGGAAGATAAGAGTAAGACGTATGAAAGCTTTAAAGATTTCGGTTTAAGCGAAGATTTGTTGTTGGCGGTCGAAAAGAAGGGATACACAACTCCAACAGAAATTCAGAGTTTAGTTATACCCATTGCACTTTCGACTGACAAAGATATAATCGCTCAAGCAAAAACAGGAACAGGAAAGACCGCAGCTTTCGGAATTCCTATATTGCAAAAGGTAGAATTTCGAAAGAGTAAGGCTCCAAAGGTACTGATAATTACGCCAACAAGAGAACTTGCTCTGCAGATTTCCGATGAGCTCAAGAGTTTAAAGGGTAGTAGAAGAATTAGAATTTCAACTGTTTACGGTGGACATTCGATGACTGATCAGTTAAAAGACATGGAAAAAGGAATTGATATAGTTGTTGGAACTCCCGGAAGGCTACTTGACCACTTGGGCCGTGAGAGTTTAGACCTATCGAGTATTGAATACCTTGTGCTAGATGAAGCTGATCGAATGTTAGACATGGGATTCATCGACGATATTATGGAAATAATCAGCAAACTTCCAAAAGAAAGACGCACATTCCTATTTTCAGCTACTATGCCAAAGGAAATAGTCAATATTGCTGAAAAGTTCATGAAAGAATATGAACATATATCTACGGTTACGTATGACTTAACAACGGAAAATGCAGAACAGCTATACTTTGAGGTCGAAGAGCAGGACAAATTACCATTACTGTGCAGGATAATAGATATGGCCCCAGATTTTTACGGCTTAGTTTTCTGCCAAACAAAGTTGGAAGTGGATGAAGTCTCAAAGAGATTATCGGATCTTGGTTATAGTGCAGATGGATTTCACGGAGATTATTCTCAATACCAGAGAGAGAGAGTACTGGATAAATTCAAGAAAAAGAATTTAAGGATTCTTGTCACAACCGACGTTGCAGCGCGTGGTATAGACATTGATGGTTTAACACATGTCATAAACTATTCTGTACCAAGAGATCCAGAGTACTACGTACATAGAGTTGGAAGAACGGGAAGAGCAGGGAAGAAAGGATTTGCGATAACATTTGTAACAAGAGACGATTATTTCCATTTTGCAAGAGTAAAGAAATTTGCTAAAGCTAGGATATCAAAAGAAAAGATACCTCAAGTAGAAGACATAATGCAACGACAACTTCAAAACGTGATAAATGACATAACAAATATGCCGCGTATTTCGAATGAGTTGTACAGAGATGTTGCAAAGGAACTTATAGAAAAGATGGGACCAACTGGTGCAGTTGAATTGCTCATACATGCTTTGCTGAAAGAGAGAATAGACGTAAATAGATACGGTGATTTAATTCAAAGAGATTTTTCAAGGGGTAGCTCATCGAATAGTAAGAGTGATACTATAAGATTATTTGTAGGTATGGGTACTGCAAAGGGTATCGATAAGAAAAAGTTGATAGAGTATATCTCGGAAAAGACTGGAATAGAGTCTAGGAACATCCAAAACGTGAGAGTCTATGAGAATTTCTCTTTCATCGATGTAAACGAATTTGATGCACAGATAATACTCAAAATACTTAATCCAAGGGATAGAAGAGGAAGAAAAGGTAAACCATTAGTAGAACGTGCAAGAGAAAAGAAAACTGAGAAAAGCCAAAAAACAAATGCGTAGAATAGACTGTATAAAAATGAGTCTCTGCATTATTGATGAAATGACTGTTAGACATTAGTTAAAAAAGCTTGCCAGTTGGCAAGCTTTTTTAATCTTCATCTTCGATGTTTAAAATTCGATGTATTCGCCAGATTTCAATATTCTACATTCGACACCAAATTTCTCGATTTCAGCCTTGAATTCATCAGCATCAGCCCTTATTATATCCCAAGTGTTGTAGTGGATAGGAACAACGATTTTGGGTTTGAACATTTCCACTGCCACTACAGCATCATCCACATCCATTACATAGTTTCCCCCTATTGGTAGGAAAGCTAAGTCAACATTTTTGAGTAATTCCATCTCTTTTGTTAGTCCTGTATCGCCTGCGTGGTATACCGTCTTTCCATCTGCGTTGATAAGAAAGCCACACGGATCACCACCGTAAATCATGTTCTCACCATCGTTTATCCCCGAACCATGTAGAGCAGGTGTTAACTTTACCTTCCCGAATTCAAAGTAATAGGTACCTCCTATATGCATGGGATGCACTCTACAACCTTTTAACTGTAAGTAACTACATATTTCCGCATTTGAAATCACAACAGAGTTGTACTTTTTGCTGAGTTCTACAGTATCACCTAAGTGATCATTGTGACCATGTGTGACGAGTATATAATCAATTCGCGGTAATTTAAAATCATTTGGATACTTTGGGTTTCCTGTAATGAACGGATCTATTATTACATTGTATCCATCTTCTATGTCTTCGAGTAAAACGACAGCGTGACCCAAAAACCTTACTCGCATTGAAAATCCCTCCTCATTTTTTGTGAATCTGCAAATTTCAAAGTGTAGATAAGATAAATCTTGAGATAACACAACAGTTATGCGTTGTCATTCGTACAGTACTGCTTTAATAACCGAAGGTTCCAAACGGAATATTGAACCTTTCCCTTGGAGAAAATGATGTTTTTCGAGCAAGTGTACGGAAAGATCACTGATCATGATTTGCTTTGAATTATTCAAATTCTTTATTGTAGCAACTCGCTTACTGAACATTCCATCTTTGAAGGGGCAAGGAATATTACCTCTAGCTTCATCAACTGTGATCTCCCATTTCTCAAAAGCAACGATATTCCCTAACCCTTTTGCTCCTTCTCTTAAAAGCTGCCTCAACTGCTTTGCAACTTCGGAGAAATCAAGATTTAGATGCGCAAACTCTTCCTCATCCGCTGTAACTATATCTACGATATTTCTATCATCGTCTCCGAGAAATCCTTCAGCAGTTATTTTCCCGGGTTTCATGCTTTCTTGGGCACTTGCATATTCAGGAGTTAATTTCATGCACATTCACCTCTTTTCTAAAAAGTGCTCTCTCAATTCTCATAACGTTATTGAATACTTCAGATTACTGCCAACAGACTAGAACTTATCAAAATATACGTCTTTTATATTATATTTGTTGAAAACTTGTATACACCCACTTATCATGCCAGGACTCCCACACAGGTATCCTTCTTTTACGTTATCTTTTGGTATCATACTGTCCAAGTATTTTTCTAGTACGTTTGTTATCAATCCAACCTCACCACTCCAGTTATCTTCTGGTTTCGGGTCAGAGAGTGCAGGAACGAAATGAAAATTGGGCCATTTTCTTTCTAGATCTCTAAAAAGCTCAACATAATAAAGGTCTCTTGCAGATCTTGCCCCGAAGAAGAACCAAACTCGCCTGTTTGTAATATCTCTTTCATACATATCAAAGATTATCGATTTGATAGGTGCCATACCACTTCCGCCTGCGACCATGACCATGTCGGCATTGGTGTCTCTCATATAAAATTCACCAAATGGACCCACGAGTTCAGCTGCATCTCCTTCTTTCATATAATTATGCACGTAGGTTGTGACTATACCGTTTGGTACCAATCTTATGAGCAACTCCACGTGATTTTTGTCACTCGGTACGGAGGATATCGAATAAGCTCTTTGCATGTGTTCCTTGATATCGCCATATGGTGGAATGACTATCTGAACGTATTGACCAGCTTTGAATGAAATTTCGTTTGGTTCGATGAGTTTGATACGCAATTCCTTTATATCGTACGTGACATTTTTCAAACTTTCTACGACTCCTTTATACTTCCTTATGTTGAACAATTCCTCTGGTAATTCTATTTTGATACCACTTTTGACCTTAACTTGACAAGCAAGCCTAACGTTCTTTGAAATATCCTCACTGGACATATGTGGCATCTCGGTGGGAAGATATGGACCAACGTCCGATAATACTTTCACCTTGCAAGCACCACATGTACCTCTTCCACCACAAGCAGAAGCGACGAATATACCTTGCGATGCAAGAGTTTGCAAAAGAGGAGAGCCACCTTTAACCTTCAATACCTTTTTCCCATTGTTTATATCTATTTCTACATCCCCATAGTTATTCACCATGCTATCCACTATCGTTATGATGATTGCAAACGCGGTACTTATTGCTGCTATCACAAGTGGATCCATCAAAACTCTTATCATCACCATCACCTCTCCCTCACTGGACGTTTATCATTCCAGCGAAACCAACGAAAGCCATAGCCATTATTCCGATCGTTATCAATGTTATACCGATTCCCTTGAGAGGTGCGGGTACAGGTGCATTATCAGTCTTCTTCCTTATTCCTGCAAGCAGAACTATAGCAAGCCACCATCCCAATCCGCTTCCAAGACCAAAAAATACGGATTGGAGAAACGTATAGTTACGAAGCTGCATAAAAAGTGCAACGCCAAATATCGCACAATTCACAGTAATGAGCGGTAAGAATATACCGAGTACGATGTAGAGATTTGGAGAGACTCTGTCTATTATCATTTCGAGCATCTGAACGACTGCTGCAATGACTATGATGTACAGTATGTATCTCAAGTATCCTAAATTGAGTGGCTGTATGAGGTATTTCTCCAACATCCAATTTATGGCTGTCGTTATCGTTATGACCAATGTGACTGCCATCCCCAGGCCATTTGAAGATTTCAAGTCCTTCGATATGGATATGAAAGAACAAGTACCTAAAAAATTTGTCAGCAATATGTTACTCGTGAAGATCGAAGCAAAAAGCAATACAAGTGGATTGATTGCCGGTGCACTCATTTGTTGGCACCTCCCGTCTGAACGTTCTGTACATTTTTAGCACTGATTCTTAACTGTGCTCCTCTGATTACCCAAATGAGAATCGCTAAAACGAAAAAGGCACTTGGAGGCATGACCATGATCGTCCAATTGACAAAATTCTCTGACATCACCCGAAAACCGAGTATAGTCCCAAAACCAAGCAATTCTCTGAACAATGAAACAACAACCAAAACCCACATGTAACCAAGTCCAGCAGTCAAACCATCCCAAAAAGAGATTAGTGGTGGATTAGCCTGGGCAAATGCTTCGGCTCTACCCATGAGTATACAATTTGTAATGATCAATCCCACATATGGGCCAAGTGCTTTGCTGACGTCAGGTACGTATGCCCTTAAAACCATATCAACGATGATAACATAAAAAGATATAACAAGTACCTGTGTGATCATCCTAACTTTTCTTGGGATGATATTCCTCATAGCAGACAAAGTCAGATTTGAGAAAGCAGTCACAAGAGAAACACCCAACGTCATTATCAACGTGTTTGATAGCCTATTTGTGACTGCCAGGGTTGAACAGATACCCAGAATTTGGACTATAACTTGGTTTTCAGTCCAAAGATTCTTTATAAGTACTTTCTTGTATTCGTTCATGATCACTTCACCCCCAGCACTTCACGTAATCTCACAAGTGAATCATTGACTATCTTTTCAACAGACTTTGAAGTCAACGTTGCACCAGTGACTGCATCTACTATTCCATCTTCCTTACTTCCATCTGTCTTCGTGACAGAGACACTCACCATACCATCTGATACTTTTTCATCTCTAAACTGATCCTTGAACCAATTCTCTTCTATTCTACCGCCAAGTCCTGGCGTCTCACTCTGCGAAATGAAATCGATACCTTTTATCGTACCAAGACTTGAATCAACAGCTAATACGCCAGTTATAGTACCCCAAAGGCCACTACCAGAAAAGATCAACGCGTAAATTTCTTCTCCATCAGAATTTGTTTTGTATATCTCGTACTTATCATTTTCAACCTTCTGTACATCGTTACGAAATTTATCCAAGGCTTCATCATCCGACAAATATGATATATCCATAGCATTCAAAATAGCCTTAACCTTAAAGAGTTCCTGATTCTTTTTCACGGTTGGCTCCGTCGCATTGTTTATCAGTGAGAGTACTATAACAAACGCAAATGTGATGATGAAGGTGAATACAATTGTATAAAACCTATTTTCTCTGTCGATCTTCATACTCCCACCTTCTTTGCTTGGGCATTCTCCAGCTTTTTCGATTTTTTATCCTTTATGAATTCATCTAGCAAAGGTGCGAAGATATTTCCAAGCAATATTGCAAAGCTCCAGCCCTCTGAAAACAAAGAAAAAGTCCTTATAACAACCCCAGAAACACCTATTATCATACCGTAGTACCACTGGGATGCCATCTTCTTTGGTGCAGATATTGGATCAGTTGCCATGAAAACAGAAATAAAGAACAAGCTTCCAGAGAGTATCGCTGGCAGTGTGGGAAGTGCCTTTGACACATTGAAAATGTCGAAAAGAAATGTCATTATAGTTGCTGAAGATAGTGTTGATAAGATGATTCGCCAACTTGCGGTCTTAGTAGCAATCAAATAAATTGCTGCAAGTATTATTAAGAATATCGGTCCTTCTCCAATTGATCCGCTTCTCCATCCGAAAAACAGATTTGAAAGACTGATCTGACTGTTCTGTCTAAGCAATTCTAAAGGTGTAGCACTTGAAACAACATCCGTTCCAAAAAGAGACGGTGATAACCATCCCTTTGTCATGAAAAGGGGGAATGTAATGTAAACAAAAAGCCTGCCAGTTATCGCTGGGTTAAACACATTTCTACCAAATCCACCATATGCTTCTTTTCCAAGTGCTACTGCAAAGACCGTTGCAACAACTGCTATCCAAATTGGGACGTCTGGAGGCATTGAGAGTGTCAATAGCATGCAAGTGACAAGTACTGCCTCACTTACTGGTTTCCTCTTCCTAGATTCAAAGAGCCACTCCATGAAGATGCCCACAGCAAAAATGAAAAGACTGAGTAGCAGTACGTTTAGTCCGTATGCAAAGATGGAGAATATGTAGATCGGAATTAATGCGAATATCACCCTTCTCATCATCGGCTGTTTCTGAAAAGAAATACGTAGCTTTCCATCACTCACAAACTCTCCCCCTTTCTGACGTTCGTATTCTTACGCTCGTGATTTGGTATGGTCATCATTTTCCGATGAGGATGCTGCACATTGTACAACAACAGTCCCAATTCAAGATTATACCATAACTCTAGCTAGAAAATGCAACTTCACACATTTTTCCAATTTGATGAATTTGATAAAAGAGTAGATAAAAGAATAATGAAAAGAGCCACTGCCTCTTTACATATACAAAAGAGCATTCTTGAAAACATCAATTCTTACTAGTTACAATGCATGATTTTATGGTCATTTCAATTGATTTTTCCTTGAAATTATGATACAATTTAAAGAATTACGGTCTATCATTCCAATAACACACATGTCAATAACACAAAAAAGGAGGCATTGTTATGGAGTCAGAAGGTCTACGCAACTTATTGGGAGAACTTTCAGCGTTTTTGCTTGTACTGCAATTTGCGTTATTTGTTTTCAGAAGGATATTGATACGTTCCAAAAACAAGTCACAAGGACTCGTAAAGTTCGTTAAATTTTTGAAGCCATTACACATTTATACTGGCATAGCGCTTGTTATAGTTGCCTTGACACATGGTATACTGGAACTTAACTGGATGAGGATTGGCACTGGTTGGATATTGTGGTCAGGTATTGTTGTGGCTTTCATACTTTATTTGTTCCGAAAGAGGCTTGGAAATGCATGGGTACGTTATCATAGAACGTTAGCGTTCATATTGATCGCTTTGTTAATACTGCATTTGATCATACAGTGAATGATAGTAATTAGCAATTGATTAACAATCCAAAGGTGTTGAAGGCCATAGATACTTATACTAATCCTCATCACTATTGTTCATTCGAAATTCGTGCTATAATTGTTTTAGTTTATTGAAAGGATTGGTACATTGTATGGTTGACAAAGAAAACATAGAAAGATATACGATGGGTGAGGAGATAGCAAATTCTGTTACGCATGGTGTTGGAGCATTGTTGAGCATTGCAGGGTTAGTTCTACTGATTGTATTTTCCGCTTTCACTGCAAATAGCTTGACGATAACATCTTTTACAATTTACGGTGCCTCTTTATTCTTGCTTTATCTTATTTCAACACTTTATCATGCAATCCAACATAAAAAGACAAAATTTATTTTCGAAATCATGGACCATTCGGCAATTTACCTGTTAATTGCTGGAACTTATACACCATTTTGTCTGGTGTCTCTAAAAGGCGTACTTGGTTGGACTATCTTTGGTATAGTTTGGGGATGTGCTGTTTTAGGTATCGTCTTCAAGATCTTTTTTGTCAAGAAATTCATGTTCCTTTCCACACTGATGTACATACTAATGGGATGGATGGTTGTTTTTGCACTAAAATCGCTAATTGCTGCAACATCCAAGCAAACGATTATTTTCCTAGTTATTGGTGGACTCTTCTACACATTTGGTGCGATTTTTTATGTCTGGAGAAAGGTGAAATATCATCACATGGTGTGGCATCTTTTTGTCTTGGCTGGGAGCGTGTTTCATTACTTTTCAGTTTTGAGCATACTTTGAAGAACATTCTTAAGAATTTCAAGAATCTTAGAATATTGTACATACAAAAACCCCTCACGCGAAAGAACTTGTGGGGGGTTGATTTTTTTAAATTCTTAATGAACTTACAATTTTCTGCACATTTCGTATTGTGATAGTACCGTCCTGAATCCTACATTGCGAAGTACTTCGTACATTGCATCGTTCTCAGGTGCAGCAACGATACTTATCAATTTAGCACCGGTCTGTGCCACTATATATTCAACTGCAGCTTTAACAACATTTTCCAAATTTTCCAATGCACCGGACATTATACCAAGATCAACTATGAAAGCTGATTCTTTACCACTCTTTCCCCAAACAAAGTATCCTTCCTCGCTATTTATATTAACACGTACATAGTTGTATCTTCCATTTGCCAAAAGGAGGCTGATAGGTTCTCTTTGCCAATTTGGATGCCTTTGTTGTTGAATTTCGAAATTGAGAGCCATTGGATAAACAACCTTAGAATCGCTAACGATGTAAGAATAATTTCCCCCATTAGTGACTATCCTCTCCGGATTGTCCAGTATCATTGTATGGAGATTTCTGACGATTCTGTATCCGTTTTTATCATAAAACCTCACGGCTCTTTCATCTATAGATGCAACTTCCAATAAGATTTCCTCTATGTTTTTCATCTTTAGATGGTAATGAGAATGTTTCAAAATACGTTCTGCAAGTCCCTTACCCCTCTCACTTTCCACAACTCCCATCGCATCTATTCTGGCCCTGTTTCTCCTTAGTGCATTTAGAATAAAACCACGGGGCTCACCGTTATTTAAGAAAACAAATGAGTCATTCAGAGATACAGAATTCTCGCGTGCATCCATTTTGAATGTTAATACACTCCAATCTATTGGAACAACGTAGTCAGAGAAGATTTTATTCACCAATTCGACGAAATCTATCAGTGAGTATTCAGATAGGACTACTATCTTTTCATCACTCATATCGATTCCTCCTAAAAGAGAATAGATTTATGAATATTATTCTGACAATGCTTTGAGTATGCCGGCAACTAAATTTTCATCTAAGATGCCTATGGCAGACACCCTTTCTCTTCCTATTGCTTTAGACAATTCAGATTTGTTAAAACTTTCTATACACGTTACATTATTCATCTCACATCTTATTTTCAAATCTCTCTTCACTCTATCACCAGCATCTTTTGCAACAATGATTACTTTACTCTTTATTTTTGGGTTAGTAATGTATTCTCTAAGCATGTCTTTTCCCATGACAAAGCTTTTGGATCTTGCTGCAAAGCCTAAGTAAGTCAATATCTTTTCATTGCTTTGCACTCTTTCACTTTTTTCAGACATCTTTTCACCTCATGTAATACAACTTTCTGTACTATTACAGCTATTATATCGATTCTATCTTATCTGACATTTCTTTGCTCAATACGCATGCATATGCGTTGTGCAAATGAATGGATTCATCACTTTCTACTTCTACCTTGTACCACTCAATTTTACCATAATTACTAAGTTTTAGTGCTACATCTCGTGCAACATCTTCGACAAATTTAGGATTATCATATGCTAACTCAGTTACGAACTTTTCATCTGGCCTTTTTAGCAACGTGTATATCGGAGCACTCGCACTACTCTCGATAATATCTATAATATCTTCGATCCATATCATCTCTTTGCTCTGAAAAGTAACAGTACAAAACGCTCTTTGATTATGAGCACCTCTATCACTAATTTCCTTTGAACATGGACACAAAGTATGAATTGGTGCTGTTACAACAACTTGAAAGTCAAAATCATCTTCGTACATCTCTGCATTAAAGGCACAATGATATTCGAGATAACTTTCGATTCCTGTAACCGGAGCTTTTTTAGATATGAAATATGGAAACTCTATCTCTATGACTGCCCTAGTTGCGTTGAGACTATCCCTTAATCTTTCCAGTATTTCCTTTATCCTTCTTGGATTGATTTCTAGATGATATTCGTTTAATACTTCTATAAACCTACTCATATGAGTACCGCGATAATTTCTTGGTAAATCAACATACATATTGACGGAAGATATTGTCGATTGTGTTCCTTTTCGCTTATCTAAAACAACTATTGGATATTTTACTCCTTTTACACCAACGCGATGCAAATATATATTCCTATGGTCATACTGACTTTGAACATCTTTCAACATACGTACCTCCGCATTGATAACCGTTATTCGGTATTCTACTCAGACTTCCATTTGTGATAATATACTTTCGACTTGCTTTTTCACGTCACCCGTTGATAAATCTTTCAGTAATAATAGTGCTTCTTTGCGATATATCGAATATTGGAAACTCTGGATGAAAGCAGACAGGAAAAGCTTAGAACTCTCAACCTCACCTATCTTGTACAGAGACATTCCAAGGTAGAAGTATATTTCATCCATCCAAGGATTGTCAACATCCTTTATCTCGCGTAACAACACAGAAGCATCGGCATAATTCCCTCTTCTATATGCGTCTTTTGCACTATCAAGTTTCGATCTTACGTCAGATAATAGTTTTTTCGATATCAACCAATCCAATTCCTTCAGATTATTGTCTTTCACATATTTAGAAAAATCATCACTACCCGAAACGTAAAGTTCATATGCCTTTGTAAGCTTTCTAAGATTCTCCACGTCAGTTGTTAATTTTACGTTGTACATGTAGGTAATTAAGAAAAGAAATGCAAATACGGTTATCAAAATAAGATAAAATCTCTCGTGCCTCACTAATCCATCTCCTCTTTCAACAGTTTATCACCACTTTGCAATCATCTTGAATTGACCATCTGAAACCTGGTATAAATAAACATTTCGTTTAACACTACCGCTGTTAAAGAAAACCTTCTCCTTGCTTAACTCTACGACCGAATTATCGAGAAACCTTCTAAATTGTTCAGATGAGATGAATCTGTGGTTTTCCAATATCTCGACACACTCATCAATTAGAAACACTTCCGGATATTCAGTGTATTCAAGTGGGTACAAGATTAACATACCTTCAGAATTCTTACCACCGAACGTTATTAAATCAGAATTCAACAATGAATCAGTACCGATTATCCTCATTTCTGGGTTTGCCTTCCTTAATTGATTAATTATGTCAATGGCATACTTAAACGAAACCGTAAGTAATGCAGTATCATAACTACCCAAATCAAACCCACTTAGAGATTCTTGATTATAGTAATAGACACTTTGACCAGTGTAGTTGTTCAGTATAGTCTTGAATTCATCACTGTATTTAACATTTGTAGGATCTAAAACTAGTAGAATATTCCTCGAGCCAACATTTTTCAGAACTTCCATTAAACTGCTTATGTAAATACTATTCGATGGACTCAAAGAATATATGTATCCAGAATTCAGTAAATCATCAGAAGATATAGTCGCTGAAAGAGATATCATCTTGTACTTTTTGAGATAGGGAATTATCTTCTCGCCATCAGACGATAGTGGTGGACCAACTATTACCTTTACTCCTCTATGTGCAAATTTTCCGAAAGACTTTTTCATGTCTTCATCCACACTTACAGATACAAAAGTTAGATGCTTCTTTGACGATGAAAGATATTCATATGATGCAGTATTCAGATTGTACATATATCCGACATATTCTGAACTGTACATATACCAAACTATACCCACTGTGAAGAGTAACGCAATAACTAAAAGCAAACGTTGCACAGGCATCACCTCAAATGGCTGAAAATAATTGCTGCAATTACTTATTCCACAAAAAGTCTAACATCATTTGTTATAACATAATCCACAAATTCTTTGACATCTTCTACATCGCTTTTGGAATCAACAGTCCACAATGCTATTTTAATTCCCATTTTGTGCAATTCATTCAACATCATTTGGAACAACTTCTCATCGTATCTTCTTAACTTTATTGGAACGTGCGCGCTGAACGTGTTTTCTTTGAAAAGGGAAAAGAATTCGTCTATAGTCATCTTGAGTGCAGTTTCATCAAAAAGATAACCAAACTTCAAGTTGGGATATTTATGCTTGAGTTCATTTATCATCTCATGGTTGAACGAACTATAGATGATCTCACCTTCATACATTTTTTGCGACATTTCTACTGAAATTTCACCGGCTCCTGCCTCCTTGATCTCCAAATTCAAACATTTTCCTCCTGGAATCTGATGAAGTAATTCTGATAAAGTTGGAATCGTTTCCTCACCTATTCGATAACCTCTTAACTCTGGGAAGGTAAGGTCTCCTATCTTAGCATCTACTCCAAGAAGCCTTTCTAGATTATCATCGTGAATAAGGACAGGTACACCATCTTTCGTCAATCTTACATCTGTCTCAATCCCATCGGCTCCATGCTCGAATGCTTCTAAAAATGACCGCAACGTATTTTCAGGGCACAAAACTGGAATTCCTCTATGACCAAGTATTATCATACCTTTCCTCCTAATCCTCTTACCATCGTCTAAGTTTGAGTATGAACCATATTTTCCCGTACTAACAATTATATCAGAAAATCAAGAAAAACAAAAGTTGGAGTAAATCTATCACTCCAACTTTTCTACAACTATATTCGGTTTGATCTCCTTTTGATTCAATTAAACACACTATGCCTCATGATCTCTGCTTTATAGCCTCTACAACATCTTTAACCGTCTTGATCTTTGATAAATCCTGATCACTGATTTTGACACCAAACTGATCTTCGAATGCCATGACAAGATCAACCATATCTAATGAATCTGCTCCAAGGTCATCCATCAAGTTCTTTTCTAACGATACCTCACCAACATCAATTCCAAGTTGCTCTGCTATGATTTGAAACACTTTTTCTTCCATACTTCTTACCCCTTTCTCTTCTAATATATTTTCTTCCGCATTGGGATATAATAAACCCACCTAATTCAATCGAAAGTTAATATACCATAATATTTGTTTGTTGTCAATAAGTAAGTTATTGTATATTTATATATGTTTGTCTATATATATAAAACTTTATATTGACTAATTATGTTGATGATGATATAATTTTGCGTATGGAGGTGACGATTGTGTACACGTTTATCACAGATTCAGGATACGATTTACCAGAAATGGTTTTACCTTATGAACTAAAAGTTTTACCATTGCGAGTTTTTGCAGGCGATAAAGAGTTCGAGGACAAGATAAACATACAAGCCGATCAAGTATATCAATACCAACTATCTGGACAATTGCCCACAACATCGTTACCAAAGCCAGATTTTGTTGAAAGGACAATATTAGAAGCGTCAGAGAAAAGTGACCATGTCTATGTTCTTCTGATATCTGCTAAACTAAGCAATACGTACGATGTTGTCAAAAACGTTGTGGAGAATATGAAAGTAAAGAATGTAACTGTACTTGATACGAGATCTGTTTGTGTCAAACAAGGCTATGTAATACTGAGAGCAATGGAGAAGGTTATGAAGACTGGTACATTAACCCAAGAAGATGTAAACAAATTCAGCAATGAGAGTACGTTGATTTTCTTGGTTCCAACACTCGAATATCTTTACAAGGGCGGAAGAATAGGAAAGGCTCAGGCTTTGTTTGGTAAGATGCTGAACATAAAGCCCATTTTAACTATTGATAAAGAAGGCGAAGTAAACTCTTTGGCAACTGTTAGAACGATAGAAAGCGGTATCAACCATATAAAAGAAGCAGCAAAAAAATTCTTGGAAAAGATAGGATTTGAGGAGAACTATAGCGTTATTGGCGTATTTACAACTCAAAAGATGAGAGAGAAGCTTGAAAAGATTTTGGATGGCAATTTCAAGAACAGGTTCTTAGGAGCCGCGACTATTGGTTCAGCAATTGCAGTTCACGTTGGGCCGGAAGCTTTTGGTATTGTTGTCGGGAAGAGTATAAATTTCGAAGCATAGGGAAAAGGAGTGGGTAACTTTGAGACGAGTTGTTATAACTGGAATGGGCACGATTAATCCTATAGCAAAGAATCTGGAAGAATTTGAAACAAACTTGAAGGAAATGAAGATTGGAATCGATGCAATTACAAGTTTCGATGCTTCGGATTTACCTGTAAGAATAGCAGCAGAAGTGAGAGATTTCAAACCTGAGGATTATATGGATAGAAAATTGGCAAAAAGGCTTGATAAGTACTCGCAGTTTGCCTTGGCTGCAGCAAAGCAAGCAGCGGAAATGAGTGGTATCGATTTAGAGAAGTACTCTGAACGAACTGGTGTACTCATGTCCTCAGGAATGGGTGGATTCATAACATTAGCTGAGCAAAATGATGTACTTAGGGAAAGAGGACCAGAAAGGGTAAGCCCATTTCTCATTCCTATGATATTGATAAACATGGCAAGTGGTGTTATCGCGATCGAGATGGGTTTAAAAGGGCCGAATTTTGCACCAGTTAGTGCTTGTGCAACTTCCGTACACTCCATTGCCCTAGGTGCTATGCTTATTAGGCATGGTTATGCAGATGTTGTGATTGCAGGAGGTTCTGAGGCAACTATAGCCCCCCTTCCCATCGCAGGCTTTGCCTCCATGAGAGCACTTTCGACAAGGAATGAGGATCCAAGCCGTGCATCCAGACCATTTGATAAGTCAAGAGATGGTTTTGTCATGGGAGAAGGTGCTGGTGCATTGATACTTGAGGCTGAGGAAGTTGCAAAGACAAGGGGTGCAAGAATCATCGCTGAAATCAAAGGGTTTGCAATGAACGATGATGCATACCACTTCAGTGCACCTAATCCAGAAGCAAAAGGTTCAACTGCTGCAATGAAAATGGCATTAGAAGATGCAAATATCTCAGCTGATCAAATAGATTTTGTAAGCTGTCATGCAACTAGCACGCCCGCAGGCGATGAAGTTGAACTGAAGGCGATAGAAAACGTCTTTGGCGATAGAGTAAGCGATTTATACGTCAATTCCACGAAAGCGTTGACGGGACATTTACTTGGTGCTGCAGGGGTTATGGAGACGATAGGTGCAATAATACAAATGAACTCGGGGTTTATTCATGGAATGCCGAATTTGGAAGAGCTAGATGGGCCTGAGTATTTCAATATACCAAGAGAGACGGTAAGTGCAAATATTAGAAACTTTATAAAGAATTCATTTGGTTTTGGAGGGCACAACGCTTCGATAGTTGTGGGGCGATATGATGGATAAGGAAGAGATCAAGAAAATTCTCCCACATCGTGAACCGATCCTGTTAGTTGATGAGGTAATTGAAAAAGGTGAGAACTACATAGTTGCCAAAAAACATGTCTCACTCGAAGAACCTGTTTTGAAGGGGCATTTTCCGGGATATCCGATCTATCCTGGTGTGTATATATTGGAAGGATTGGCTCAAAGTGCAGGGGTATTGTTACTTGGGAATTTAGGTGATAAGTCTATTCCGTTATTTCTTGGTATAGATGAAGCAAGATTCAAGAAAGAAGTTAAGCCTGAGTGCGACCTCTTCTATGAAGTTAAAGTTTTGGAACAAAGAGCAGGTATAGTAATCGTTGAAGGTAAGGCAAAGGTTAACGGACAGATTGTGGCGAAGGCAAAGTTAATGCTCGGCACCAAGTCACAAAATGAGTGATCAAAAGGTAATTGGAATTCTTGGAGAGGTGATAAAATGAGGAATTCATCGAAGAACAGAATTTGTGACTTACTTAATATTCAGTATCCCATTTTGATGGGTGGTATGTCTTGGGCAGGCACACCAAAACTTGCAGCAGCCGTATCAAATGCAGGTGGGTTAGGTATCATAGGTGCTGGAGCTATGAGAGCAGAGCACTTAAAGGCCGCAATAGACCAGATACGAGCGCTTACCGATAAACCTTTCGGGGTGAATGTAATACTCGTATCACCTAGCGCAGATGAGTTAGTAGACTTAGTTATACAAGAGCATGTTCCTGTTGTTACTTTTGGTGCTGGTAACCCATCCAAATACATCGAAAGATTAAAAGAAGCGGACATAAAGGTGATTCCAGTTGTTGCGTCAGACAACATGGCAAGGATGATGGAAAGAATAGGTGCAGATGCAGTAATCGCCGAAGGTATGGAATCAGGTGGACACATAGGCGAGGTAACGACACTGGTACTTGTGAACGCAGTATGCAGAGCAGTCAGCATTCCAGTTGTAGCTGCAGGTGGCATTGCTGATGGAAAGGCAATGGCCGCTATGTTTGCACTCGGTGCAGAGGGAATACAGATGGGGACACGCTTCATCGCGACTAAAGAAGCAGACACACACCAAAATTTTAAGAATTTAATAGTAAAGTCAAACATAAGGGACACGGTTGTGACTGGTGCGACCCTTGGTCATCCTGCAAGGGTTATAGAAACCAGATTTGCAAAGAAAGTTAAAGAACTTGAAGTGAAAAGTCTTCAAGAAGCGGAAGAAATACTCGTTGGTAGCTTAAGGAAAGCAGTAGTCGATGGTAATATTGAAGAAGGCTCCTTCATGGCTGGTCAGTGTGTGGGACTAATCGATGAAATAAAATCGGTCGAGGACGTTATTAAGGACATAATCAATGAATTTCACAGTGCAGTTGCAAACGTCATTCAAGAAGCTAACAAACTATGATCAATATGATCAATACGATCAATTAGAATGTCTGGAGGTGAAGATATGAGAGCAGTAGTATTTCCTGGTCAAGGATCACAATACAGCGGTATGGCAAGTGAATTTTCAAACTATGCATCTTGGGAGTATTATGCTAAACTTGCAAATGAGACATTGGGGTTTGATATAGTTGAGATAATGGAGGGAAATGAAGAAATATTGACACTTACTGAAAATGCACAACCTGCAATATATTTGGCAAGTTACGTTGCATTTGCAGAATTATTGGCTAATGGTATAGAACCGGATTATGTTGCGGGGCACAGTTTGGGAGAATATGTTGCACTTGCAGCAGCAGGAGTATACGACTTTGAGACAGGTGTTTACCTTGTTAGAAAACGTGGGGAATACATATCCCAAGCTATTGAACCAGGTATGGGCAGCATGGCAGCTGTAATCGGATTGCCTACGGAAATAGTAGAGGAACTTGTAAAAAACTATAAAGACCTTTACGTTGCAAATTACAACTCTGCTGAACAATTGGTAGTAAGTGGTAGAACTGAGAGTATCAAGGCATTCATTGCCGATGGGAAAGAAAAAGGATACAGGATAATGGAGCTCAAAGTCTCAGGCCCATTCCATACGCCTTTGCTTGATAGTGCGAGAGAAAAAATGGCAAATGAGCTGGAACATATAAACTTCAGTTCACCAAGAATGCCTATAGTTATGAACAGTATCGGAAGAGAGATTACTGATCCGGAACAGATAAAGCATTATTTACTTGAGCAAACTTCTGGTCCTGTTTACTGGAAGCAATCTATCGAGAGAATGATTCTTTTAGGCGTTACGGAGTTTATAGAAGCTGGTCCGAAGAATGTACAAACCTCTCTCTTGAAAAAGGCAAAATTGGATGCAAAACACTTTAGTACGGTTGTATCGAAAGGGGTTTTGGATGAAAGAACATGAACCAAAGAAAAACGGAGATAAGGCCTTAAGTGTTGTGATGATACCGCTTTTTGCGGCGTTAACTGCCGTTGGTTCACAACTTTCAATTCCGTTTGGAACGGTTCCAGTAACTCTACAAATGTTCTTTGTATTCTTGGCAGGTTACATGCTAAAACCCCTTGATGCTTTTATATCGATGTTTTTGTACTTGGTACTTGGTGCAATAGGTATTCCTGTATTTGCAAATTTCTCTGCGGGATTTACGCATCTCGTGGGTCCAACTTCAGGTTATCTATGGGCATTTCCGTTGGCTGCGTATATAATATCAGCTCTGAAAAAGAGAAATCTCTTTGTTGTTGGCCTAACAGGTCTTTCAATTGTCTATTTGCTTGGTTGGCTTATCTTGGGAATAAGTATTCACACTTTTCAAAAGGCCTTTGTCGTAGGTGTTCTACCATTTATAGCATTTGATGTTGGAAAATTATTTGTTGCGATCTATGCATACAAGAAGATGTATAAATTGTTGGATCGCTGGGAGGAAGCCTAATATGGAAGGAAAATTGAATGGAAAAGTTGCGATTGTTACGGGTGCTTCTGGTGGCATAGGAAAATGCATTGTAAAGGAGCTCTTAAACGAGAGATGTACAGTTGTTGGTTTCAATTACGTGCAAGACATCGAACTCACTGGATACACTGAGTATATTGTGGATATAACAAATAGGGAACAAGTGCAAAGGAGTGTAAAAGAAGTTCTTGATAGATTTGGAAGGATAGACATACTTATAAACAATGCGGGAATTACAAAAGATAATTTAGTGTACAGAATGAGTTATGAAGATTGGGATAGTGTTATTGCAACGAATTTGACAGGTGCATTTAATATGGTGAAAGCATGTATTCGAGAAATTGCAAAAGCTGAAGGTGTCATAATCAATTTGTCTTCCATCGTTGGACTTGAGGGAAACATGGGCCAAGCAAATTACTCTGCTTCCAAAGCGGGATTAGTTGGATTAACGAAATCGTTGGCAAAAGAGTTCGGTAGAAAGAACGTTAGAGTTAACGCGATAGCTCCAGGATTCATAGAAACTCCAATGACAGAAAAATTGTCAGAAGAAATGAAGAAAGCAACGATTGAAAGAATTGCATTACGTAGATTCGGAAAACCTGAAGAAGTTGCCAAACTCGTCAAATATCTCGTCGTAGATGGTACCTACATAACTGGTCAAGTTATCATAATAGATGGCGGATTAGGCGTTTAATTAATTATTTGTGGCTCGTTGTACTAAGCTGGTAAATGTATGATATCTTTTCAATAATTCTATAGAATACAAGATATATTCCTGATTGCGGTGATTATTACCGCAATTTTTCATTCCTTTGTACTTGATCTACTCAAAGTACTCAATCAAAACCTGGCCATCATTGTACAGTAAATTAACAAAAAAGAAAAAAACAATTTATCACATCATGTATACGAGAGCATAGAAAGGTATGGTAAAATTATAAGGTAAATAAGACTAATTTCCCAAAAATTTCTATCATGGAGGTGTGAAAATGAGTAGAAAGTGGGTTTATTTCTTTGCCAACGGTAAAGCAGAAGGAACAGCCCAGATGAAAGATCTTCTCGGTGGTAAGGGTGCAAACCTTGCCGAGATGACAAACATAGGAGTTCCAGTTCCGCCTGGTTTTACTATTTCAACTGAGGTATGTAAGTATTATTACGATAACAACAGGTCATATCCTGCTGATCTTAAAGAACAAGTTGAGTCATTGATCAAGGAATTGGAAAAGGTAACTGGTAAAGGCTTCGGGGATCCCAAAAATCCATTGCTTGTTTCAGTTAGGTCAGGAGCAGCAATTTCCATGCCTGGTATGATGGATACAATTCTCAACCTTGGCCTAAATGATGAAACCGTCAAAGGACTAGTTAAACTTACAAATAACGAAAGATTTGCTTACGATGCTTACAGAAGGTTCTTACAGATGTTTGGAGATACGGCACTTGGTATCCCACATAGCGATTTTGAAAACGCACTCTCCGAAATGAAGGCGAAAAAGGGCGTAAAACTTGATACAGAATTGGACGCGGATGATCTGAAAAAACTCGTCGACATTTACAAAGGGATCTACGAGAAGTATGGAAAAGAATTTCCGCAAGATGTTTACAAACAACTTTGGGGTGCAATAGAAGCAGTTATTTGGTCTTGGATGAGTGAGAGAGCTATAAAGTATAGAGAAATCAATGGTATCAAAGAAGGCCAACTTCTTGGTACTGCAGTTAGCGTAGTTACAATGGTTTTCGGTAACATGGGAGACGACAGCGGCACGGGAGTTTGTTTCACAAGAGATCCAAACACTGGTGAGAAGGTACATTACGGTGAATTTCTACCAAACGCGCAAGGTGAGGATGTTGTTGCTGGTATAAGAACTCCGTACCCTCTTGAAAAGATGAAAGACATGTTACCCAGTGCATACGATGAACTCATCAATATAATGGATAGGCTTGAAGCATACTTCAAAGATATGCAAGATATAGAATTTACTGTTGAAAGAGGTACTCTCTACATTCTCCAGACAAGAAATGCAAAGAGAACAAGCCAAGCAGCGATAAGAATAGCAGTTGATATGGTAGCTGAAGGCTTAATAGACAAGAAAACAGCAGTTCTTAGGGTACAACCATCGGATATCGAAAGAGTCCTACATCCGAAATTCGACGATAAAGAAAGAAAGAATGCAAAAGTCATAGCAAAGGGTTTACCTGCAGCACCTGGTGCAGCAACTGGCAAGGTATATTTTGAGGCTCACAAAGCAGAAAAAATGGTTGAAGCAGGAGAAAAAGTTCTGCTCGTTAGACCTGAAACAAGTCCTGAAGACGTTGGTGGTATGAATGCTGCAGAAGGTATACTTACCGCACGGGGTGGTATGACATCGCACGCAGCAGTTGTTGCAAGAGGACTTGGAAAACCTGCAGTAGTCGGAGCAGAAGGTATATTTGTCAGTGAGGAAGAAGGATATTTAAAGGCAGGAGATGTTGTAGTAAGAGAAGGTGAATGGCTGTCGATAGATGGTACAACTGGTGAAGTATTCCTTGGAAAGATCACGGCAGTAAAGCCAACGGGTCTCGAAGGGCCTGTCGCAGAACTTCTCAAATGGGCAGATGAATTTAGGAAACTTGGCGTTAGAGCAAATGCGGATGTTCCAAGAGATGCAAAGGTAGCAAGAGAATTTGGGGCAGAAGGTATAGGACTTTGCAGAACGGAACACATGTTCTTTGAAGCAGATAGGATTCCAAAAGTGAGAAGAATGATTGTAGCAAGGAATAAGGAGGAAAGAGAAGCTGCACTCGAAGAACTTCTCCCGCTACAGAAAGAAGATTTCAAGGGTCTATTCAGAGAAATGAAGGGTTATCCTGTTACAATAAGACTCATAGACCCACCACTTCATGAATTCCTGCCAAACGATGAAGAACAGATGACAGAAGTAACTAAACAAACAGGCGCAACGATAGAAGAACTTAAGAACGTTGTAGCTCAACTGCATGAACTCAACCCAATGCTCGGCCACAGGGGTGTCAGACTTGTTGTTACGTATCCTGAAATTGCAGTTATGCAGACCAAAGCAATAATACTGGCGGCTATAGAACTCAAATCTGAAGGGATCAATGTGATGCCAGAAATAATGATACCGCTTGTTGGACATGTAAATGAATTGAAATATGTAAAGAAACTTGTCATGGAAACAGCTGATGCACTCATGAAGGAATACGGTGTGGATGTAAAGTACTACGTTGGTACGATGATCGAAGTTCCAAGAGCAGCAGTTACAGCAGATCAAATTGCTCAAGAAGCCGATTTCTTTAGCTTTGGTACGAACGACCTCACACAAATGACATTTGGATTCAGCCGCGATGATGTTGGCAAGTTCTTACCAGAGTACTTTGCAAAAGGTATTTTAGAGGATGACCCATTCAAACATGTTGATACGGAAGGTGTTGGTCAACTTGTCAAGATGGCAAGTGACAAAGGTAAGGCGGTCAAAGCTGATCTAAAATGCGGAGTTTGTGGTGAACATGGCGGAGACCCCGAATCAATAATGTTCTTTGCAACGACTAAACTTGACTATGTAAGTGCATCACCATATAGAATTCCTGTCGCAAGATTAGCAGCTGCACAGGCAAGTATCAAGTACAGGAGCTAATAATTTAATACCTTGGGGGCGCTTTAGCGCCCCTTATTTCTCTTATTAGCAGTTTTAGACAAGTAGTAACAAAACTAAGACTACTTAAGAGTACTATTTAACACTGCGAGGTGTATTATAATGGTAATTGCAATTATGAGCATAATATCTTCAATTCTTGCGTTTTTCCTTACAGGAAGTTATTGGTACTTTACACTAATTGCTATTGGAATATACTACTCTTTACGAAAGCAGTCTAGAGTTGAGGGGATAGTATTGCTAAATTTCGTCTTAATTTCAGCAATTGGGTTACTTGGTAAGATAAGGCCGACAAGTATCGATGGTTTAAATTTTGTTGTATATGGTACTTTCGTATCCGTTATCTATGATTTATTCAAGAAATGGTATGCTTCAATTCCCATGTTTTTTCTAACGGGAATAGGAATAAGTTTGATAGGTTCTATAAAATACGGAAATATCGGAAAGCTCTTTGGGCTTATTCTTATCCCTGTTTTCCTTAGAGAGTACTCTCTTGAAAAGAAGAGAGAATTCGAGAGTCGACAAGCGCAGGAAGACAACAACAATCCTGGGGGCGAGGAGAAATGAAAGTATTGATATTGGCAGCAGGATTAGGTAAAAGGATGAAATCGAAATATCCAAAAGTTGTTCACAAAATACTTGGTAAACCGATGATAAATTGGGTTGTAGACTTAGGTAAGGATTTTGGAGAGGTTGGAGTTGTTGTAGGTCACAAAGCTGAAATTGTGAAACATTATCTCCCAGACGATGTGTCAGTGTATATTCAAGAGCCACAACTTGGAACTGGTCACGCGGTTATGTGCGCAAAAGATTTCATATGCCCTGATCAAGACCTACTCATCCTATACGGCGATGTTCCTTTATTGAAAAAGGAGACAATTGAAAGACTTGCAAGAGTACATGAAGAAAGCGAGTACGATGTTACCGTACTGACATTCGTACCTGAAAATCCCTCTGGTTACGGTAGGATAGTAAAACATGACGCAAAGATAAAAATCATCGAAGACAAAGACACCAACGAAGAGCAAAAGAAGATAAGAGAAGTTAACAGTGGTATATACATTTTCTCTGGTAAATTCTTGCTCGAAAACATTGAAAAGATAAGAAACAACAATGCACAAAAAGAATATTATTTAACTGACGTAGTTGCTTTCTCTCAGCATGCGGGGACCGTACTGCTTGAAGATCCAATTGAGGTATCTGGCGTAAACGATAGAATTCAACTGGCTCAGCTCGAATCCATTGCGAGACAAAGGATACTCGAAAACTTGATGCTATCAGGTGTGACAATAGTAGATCCGGAATCCACGTTCATCGGACCAGATGTTGAAATTGGGATGGACACGATAATTCATCCGTTTACAATCATAGAAGGCAGGACTATAATTGGACAGGACTGTGATATAGGTCCATATAGTCACATTGTTGAGTCCAAAATCGGTAACAATGCGAAAGTCGTTAGGTCAGAAGTGGAAATGACAACCATAGAAGACAACGTGTCAGTCGGTCCGTATTCGCGATTGCGTGAAGGTACAGTATTGAAAGAACATGTAAAGATTGGTAATTTCGTTGAGACGAAAAAATCAGTCATTGGCAATAGGTCAAAGGCTCAACATTTAACATATCTTGGAGATGCAACAGTTGGAAATGACGTAAACATCGGTGCTGGTACAATAACTTGCAATTACGATGGACGCAATAAGTATCCAACTTCTATTGATGACAATGCTTTCATAGGTAGTAATTCATCACTCGTTGCACCTGTAAAAATAGGAAAAGGCACAATAGTTGGAGCGGGTTCTGTTATCACTAAAGATGTGCCAGAAGATAGTTTGGCACTCGGAAGAGCTATGCAAGTTAACAAAGAAGGTTGGGCGAAGATCAAAAGGGAGGCTATGGATAATGCAAACAGCAAAAAATGAGATGAAAATATTTGCCGGAAATGCAAACAAAGTCCTCGCAGAGAAGGTAGCCAATTACATTGGAATGCGGCTAGGTGATATCACTGTTGGAAGATTTGCCGATGGTGAGATAAACGTTAGAATAGAGGAAACAGTGCGTGGCCACGATGTCTTCGTTATCCAACCGACATGTCCACCAGTAGACGAGAATTTAATGGAACTGTTGATAATGATAGATGCATTTAAGCGTGCTTCCGCGAATAACATAGCTGTAGTAATGCCATACTATGGTTATGCAAGACAGGATAGAAAGGCCAAAGGTAGGGATCCCATCACCGCGAAGTTGGTTGCCAATCTACTTACAATTGCTGGTGCAACACGTATTATGACCGTAGATCTACATGCGGAACAAGTTCAGGGTTTTTTTGATATTCCAGTGGATAATTTGTGGAGTTTTCCAGTATTCTTGGAAACATTGAAAAAAGATGGATTGATAAGTGAAGACACTGTTATTGTCTCACCAGATGTCGGTGGTGTGAAAAGAGCAAGGCAAATTGCCGAAAAAGTCGGACTACCTTTGGCTATACTCGATAAGAGAAGGCCAAAGGACAATGTGGCTGAAATACTAAACATCATTGGTGATGTAAAAGATAAGACTGCAATAATAGTTGATGATATAGTCGATACAGCAAGATCGCTTGTGGAAGGTGCTAGTGCAATTAAGAAAGCCGGTGCAAGCAGAGTAGTCGCATGTATAACTCACCCAGTTCTTTCAGCTGGTGCAATTGAAAGGATAGAACAATCCACTATTGAAAAGATTTATATTGGTGATACAATATATCATCAGAGCCTACCCGAGAAATTTCACATCGTTTCAGTGGCCTCTTTGCTTGGTGAGGCTATAATAAGAGTTAGGAAGAACCTATCTGTAAGTATATTATTTAAGTGATTCTATAGTAACCAGTTTATACAGTAGATGAAAATAGAAAACCTTTAAAATAGAAGAAGAGGAGGTACGTGACATGGAGTACATAGTTAACGCGCAGATTAGGTCTATCATTGGTAACAAGCGCGCAGTAAGGAGACTTAGAACCCAAGGAGTTATACCAGCCGTTGCCTACGGACCAGGTATCGAAAAACCGTTGAGTTTGGTGCTAAACAGCATAGACTTCCTTAAACTGTTCAAGCACATTACAGAATCCACACCACTTTCTTTGGTTATTTCAGACGAAAGTGGTAAAGAGACTTTCAAACACATGGCATTTATAAAGATGGTCCAATATGACAAAGTGACAGATGAGATCAAGCATATCGATTTTTACATTCCTGAAGCTCACCATAAGATGACGATTAACGTTCCAGTTAAATTCAACGGCAAACCAGTTGGTGTTGAAAAGGGTGGAATTATGGAAATTATACACCATGAGGTAGTTGTTGAAGCAATACCGGAACTAGTACCTGAGGTAATCGAAATTGACGTTACAAATCTCGGCTTAGGTGATGTAATAAGAGTTAAGGATATTCAAATGCCACAAGATGTAAAGATAGACCTTGATCCTGAAGAAACTCTTGTGACAGTTATTACCCCAAGAAGCATTGAAGAAGAAATAACAGCTCCAGCTGCAGAGGGAGAAACTGAACCTGAGGTAGTCAAGAAGGGAAAGAAAGAAGAGACAGAAGAGAAATAATATAAAATGTAGCAGTCAAAATTGAACCTATTTGCAAGTCCCCCTTTACGGGGGACTTTTCAAATGTATAATTACTCTGGAATGTGTATAAGGAGTTGGATATCAATGATCGTAATAGGATTAGGTAATCCAGGAGAGAACTATTCAAACACGCGCCATAACGTTGGATTCATGTTGCTTGATAGAATAAGTCATTCGTGGAAGAAGGGTCCCAATTATCTTTACAGCGATGTAAACATAAACGGTGAGAAGACAAAGCTTATAAAACCTATGACCTACATGAATCTTAGTGGTGAGGTATTCAAATATATTCAACACGATGATATAATAGTAGTGTACGATGATTTGGACCTGCCAATTGGAAGGCTGAGGATAAGGAATGATGGAAGCGCTGGTGGGCACAACGGTGTAAAATCTATAATCTCGTACATTGGTCAAGCATTTCCAAGAATAAGAATAGGCATCGGTCCTAAACCACAAGGTATGGATGCAGCAGATTATGTGCTTTCAAACTTCTCTAAAGAAGAATTTGCAATATTGGATAAGGTATTAGAAGCAGCAAAAGAAGCCTTAGAATACATAACAATTTACGGGTTGGACAAAGCGATGAATAGATACAATTCTTTCAAAGTTGACGAAGATAGCGAAAACAATCGAAGCAAGTGAAGCAAGGTATTTTCAGAAAATTTTGAAATTCCAAAATCTCAATGGAAAAAGGTGACATAATTGAAGTGTATTCGTTGTGGGAAATCTGCTGAAATTGTAAGAAAAGTCTACTTTGATGGTGCGATAAAGGAAGTATGCTATTGTAAGAATTGCTTTCGTGAGATGTTGAAGTACGAAAGCATGAAATATGCGCGTGCAGGAGTCTACACGTTAACCTCACATATGGAGTTGATAGAGGAATCAACGATGAAAGATAATAGATTTCATAACTCCATCGAAAACATATATTCTGAACAACCAAGTGTAGTCCAGCTTACACTTTTTGCAAATGATAGATACACCTACAAAAAGACGCTTATGGATATACAGAAAAGAAAGCTCACTTTTTTGAAATACAAATTGAGAAATGCGTTAAAATATGAAGATTACAGAAAAGCTAGCAAACTAAAGCGAAAAATAGATGAATTGATGAAAACATTAAAGGAGACTCCGCAGCAATAATGAAGTCTCCTTTTTCAAATTATTATCAAATGCAAAATTTCAATTGCTCACATACCCTCAAATAAAATAGCACCTTTCTGCACACCACTGCGCATTATCCAAGTCATAAGAACTATAACTATACCAGGTAAAGTATAGCCGATAAAATTATCATAGCAAACAAAATGTACTTTAAAACCTTTTTGTCGAGACGTAAATTCAGATGTGCGCCAATGTTTCCACCAAAAAAAGAACCTGCACCAAGTACCAAGCCCGGTATCAATTCTACCTTACTATTAAATGAGAACACGATTATCGAAAATATCGTAAAAGTCAGTGTTAGGAAGATTTTAAGTACATTTGCACTCTTGATACCCTCACCTTCAAATTTTCTAAGAGCCGCAATGAGAAAGAAACCAACTCCTGCTTGAATGAATCCACCGTAGATACCGATGAGAAAGAAGATAATAAACTCCAAAAGTCTATTCGAAGGTTTTAAATGTAACGCACTTTCTTCATCTTTTGAAAGTAAGTTGAAGAACGCCATGAAAAGGAATATTACACCAAGCAGTGTTTTTAAAATCCTATCAGGAATCTCTACCGCAATATTCGCACCAGCCAGTGATCCAAGAATAGTTGGTATAGAAAGGTACAGAGCCTTCTTAGTGTTCAATACTTTCTTTCTTGAGAAACTTGCAGTTGCCGAAATGTTCTGCATCAATATTGAAATACGGTTCGTACCATTTGCGACACTTGGAGAGAGCCCAAACAAACTGAGTAACGGCAATGTAAGGAACGAACCGCCACCCGCAAGAACATTTACTATTCCTGAGGCTAATCCCCCAAAAAACAGCAGTAAATAAAGCATAAAATTACCGATAGTCATCTCAAAACACCTCAAGAAATGCGTTAAGCAACTTTATTAAATTATCCAAATCTGAAAGACTTATCATCTCTACTTGAGAATGTAAGTATCTCACTGGGACACTCAGTGCAACCATAGGAACACCCAATTCCAAAAATACACTTGCATCGTTACCCCCACCCGTTGCACCAATTTGAACTGGGATATTTCTCTGCTGGGCTACATGAACTATCTGACGCACAACTGACATATCAGAAATCGAAGAATTGTCGAATGCCCTAATCACAGGGCCCTTCCCAAGTTCTACATGCTTATTCTGTTTACTGCAGCATGCAAATGAATCTACAGCTATGGCTAGACGCGGCCAATAAGATTTCGTCAAAGCCTTTGCACCTCTCAATCCAACTTCTTCTTGAACAGTCCAAGCAAAGATGCAATCCGACCTATTCTCTACATGATTGGCTACTTGAGATAACGTATAGCATCCGAACCGATCATCCAGACTTCTCATGGCAAGATTATCAACATTAAGAATCGCGCTATTTTTCTTAAATACTACGTAATCCAACTCCCTTATCCCCATATCGTAAACTTCGATTCTTGATTTAGCACCAATGTCGACACACTTATCGAAAACCTCTCCATCGCTCTTCAAATGTGGCGGTACAGCACCGATGACACCATTTATGATTCCATTTTGCGATATGACTTCAACAAAAGTACCAGGAAGCGTTTCTTCTATTATTCCACCAACGTTTCTAATCGTTAATTTCCCGTCTTCTCTAATATCAGTTACGTAGAATCCTATTTCATCCATGTGTGCCATAAGTAGAACTGAATTATCACCCTTATCACCACCTATACTGCCTTTTCCATTTTTTTCGTACACCAAATTCCCAACCTTGTCAACCTTGCATACCATAGGAATCGTGGAAGATATTTTCTCCCTGACCAATTCCTCTCTTCCCGACACTCCGGAAACACTACAGAGTTCCACCAATTCATCAACTTTGACAAATTCATATTCTACTTTCTCTATTCTCATAACTGTCACCTCCCCGATATCATATATGAGATATTCTACCATGAATTTGATTCGTTATACTAATTTATCATCACACAAATATTTTTTATATATTGACAAGTTTTTTGTATACAGATATAATATTTTTGTCCAAAACAAAATCTGGGGGTGATACTGTGGTAGATAATAGCAAAATTTATCAACATGAAAAGAGAAATCTAGCGTTCGTAATCACTGGAAGATTTGAATCTCTTGTAGGAGCTTCTGCTTTAATGATTGCAATGCCACTTTTTGTGCTGGACAGAACAGGCTCTGGTACTATCATGGGACTCTTCAGTGTTCTTCAGATCCTCCCAAGGATCTTGTCTACCCCATTCGGTGGTGTGCTCGGGGATAGAATGAACAGAAAGCACATCATGGTTTTAGTAGATGAACTTAGGGGGATGATTTTGTTTTTTTTGTGGTTGATAGGCGTTTTTGGAAAGATCGACATACCTTTGCTGCTAATCTTCACAGCGGTTTTGTCACTCTTGGATGGTATTTTCGACGGTCCAACCGGTGCTATGTTTGGTGATGTTGTTAGAAAAGAACATATGAAGCGAGCGACTTCATTCAATGCGATGGCAAATAGTGGTGCCACTATCATTGGGCCTATCCTCGGTGGTATGTTGTATGGCTTTTACGGTTTTCAAAATGTCGTATTGATGACCTCGATATTGTACTTCCTATCGGGTATCAGCGAGATGTTTATCATATACAAATTCACGCCAAAAGAAGGAGAAGTTCATGTATTCAAAGAACTTGGTGAGGGAATAAAATTCGTAGTTGCAAACAGAGGATTGAAATTTCTATTCACATTTGCGATTGCGATAAACTTCATTACATCTCCACTATTTGGTGTTGTCTTTCCGTACATCGTCCGCACAGTTTTACAATTCAGTTCAACTCAATATGGTTTATTACAAACATTCTTCACAATTGGTGCTCTGCTTGGAAACTTCTTGATACTCTTAGTATTACACAAGGTAAGCTCAAAAATTCTGATGATTGGTGGGTTGATTGTTCAAGAACTTATAGGTGTTGCTTTTTCTATAATGATTATGCCTGTATTTGGATTCTCCAAGTCTATGCTCTTCATAATTTTCTCGACTAGTTCATTTCTCATAAGCTTGTTTAACGTACTCGTCAACACACCATTGAATGCAAATCTCCAGATACTTGTACCTTCAGAATTGAGATCGAGGGTCTTTTCTGTACTTTCCGTGATGGCCATGGGAATTACGCCCATTTCTTCTGCTTTGTATGGTTATCTAATTGACAGATTGAATCCATTTTGGTTTTTCTTTTCCATAAATCTCTTGGGACTTATCGTGTCACTGTTTTTTGTAATTTTAGCACCAGATGAAGCATACAATCCTAATCCTCCCTTAAGTGACAGATAGAGCATGCAGAACACTCCAAAAGTGTGGATAGTTAAAACATTGTGCAGGTGAGAACCTGCACTCTTTTTCATTCTTTAGCTATGTGCTATAATAAGAGTTGAGATGAGCAAAAATGGGGGGAAGGGGAATAAATACTCAATGAAACATGGAAGCGTACTTATTGCTGTACTACTTATCATGATTTTTACTGCAATTATACTCTCAAAATTGTGGTTTTTACTTGCTATCAGGTTGAAAGGGTATCCATAGTGATTAACTTTCTATTTTTCAGGCCTTTCGTATTTTAAGGCATTTATTGTTACCAAATATTTATGACCATCGACTTCAACTTGAAAATCAACGTTGAAATTATCGGGACTGTTTTGAAGGTAAGTCGCATCAACAGTTTCCCAAAACATATTTTCTGCTATTATTTGTGCTTTTTCTTGTCTTATAGCTTCGTTTAAGGTTTCATTCTGGAGCGGTATTGTACCACAAATCATCACAATTAGTAACATGAGTATGAGTAGTGCGAAAATGATTTCCGTGTAAACCATGTTTTCACCTCTCTATACAAATCTACACAAATTTGCAATACTTATTGTGTTACAAAATATTGCGAGTATTAAGAGGAGGTGGTATATATCAGCGCATTTCTTAAGGGCGTAACTTTTAGCACTATAGCTGGACTTTCTACGATGTTAGGTGTTTTACCGTTACTCTTGTTTCATAAACATCTTGGTGAGAAAGTAATAGACTCTCTATTGGGAATGGCCGCCGGGATCATGCTAGCTGCAAGTGCATTTAGTTTGGTTGGACCATCACTAGAAGCAGGTGGTCCGTTACGTTTTTCAATAGGTTTCTTATTAGGTGCGGTCATGGTAGACCTCTTGGATAAATTTTCACCGCACGAGCACTTTTTAAAGGGTCACGAGGGTCCAGACCTCAAAAGAGTTAGCAAAATATGGTTATTTGTCATAGCCATAACTATTCACAACTTTCCAGAAGGTATGGCCGTTGGAATCAGTGGTTTTACACCACAAGCACTGAGTGTTGCCATTGCAATAGGTACTCAGAATATACCCGAAGGTTCTGCTACTTTTGTTGCGCTTCTGAACGCAGGATATTCTGTAAAAACCGCATCGCTTGTTACACTCTTAACTGGTTTGGTTGAGGTGCTTGGTGGACTATTTGGCGCTAGTCTAATACTCGTTAGTCAAAAACTGTTGCCATACATGTTAGCGTTCGCAGCAGGTGCTATGGTGTTCGTAGTAAGTGATGAAGTGATACCAGAAACCCACTTAAAAGGCAATGAAAGGCTTGCAACTTATTTCCTTGTATTTGGTTTTCTCATAATGTCGATACTTGATGTTATCCTCGGGTAATTTTAATAACTACGATATTTTATGAATAAGTAATTATAAATAACTACATTCAAGATGCGCTTTCGTCTGATAAGAGTTCATCACTTTGCAGAAACTCGTATACAGCTTTATCTTTACCTGATTTTTTAGCTAAGTAAAGTAACTTATCTGCTGACTTCAGTGTCTCCGTAGGAGAATGGTAGTTTTTCGAACTTGCTACTCCACAAGATATTGTACACTTTCCACTTGGGAATTGTGTCTTTCTAACTTGATCAAGTATGTTGTCGATAGCACTGATTACTTCCTTTTCATCGGTATTGGTGAATACAATGGTGAATTCCTCTCCACCGTAGCGACCCACCATTGTATTCTCACCAATACTCTTTCTCAATATCTTGCCTATCTCTCTCAGTACTTCATCTCCTACTAAGTGACCATATGTATCATTAACTCTCTTGAAATCATCTATATCAAGCATCGCGACGTAATATACTTCATCATCGTCTATTGGTTCAGATACTGCTTCAGATAGAGAGTTATGTGTTTCATCAAGGAACTTCAAGATCTCCTTCTTGTTGAATAAACCTGTGAGATTATCAATAGAGGAAGCTACCTTTAATTCTCTAAATAGATTTAAAGTGTTAAAAAGCAGTCCAAGGCTTTCTTCTGCTTCAATAAGCACATTGTACACTCCCCTCGGATCAGATGCATGAGAAAATGCAATCACGCAAATTTCTGAGGAATCGTATTTTACAACGAAGAAGATGAATTCATCTAATGCTGAGTCATCACCATATTCACCGAAAAATGACCACGTTGAAGGTTCTACAGGCCTCTCCATAACAGAGATTATCCTGTTTTTTAGGCTTTCTTTTTGAACGTGGAATCCAAAATTGTATATTCTACCTTCTACAGGTGATAACAGCATGAATGACAAAGCACCGAAATTTGAAAAATTCTCAAGAAATTTCTTCAAATTGCTCACGACGTAAAATTCGTCCCTTGCAAATTGGATGAGCGACAGTACTTCTCTATTGAGTATCTCTGTTCTCATCTTCTGTTCTAAGACATCGTATATACTACTTGCATAATGCATCAACGACGAGTCCGTTTTATAATTTCCCTGAATGAATCTCGACAATTCATACTCAAGCTGTTCTTTAGGCAGCATCTTTGAAATGAATTTGTTCGCGCCACTATGAAATGCCCAAAATTCATTTATGATGTCATCCGAACCGGTGAGAATAGCAATTCCGGTATCTTTAAATGCAGACACTGATCTCAAATAGAGGCACATCTGTAATCCAGATATGCCTGGCATATTGTAATCGGTTATTATTATATCAGGATACTCCTTCAAGGCAACTTCAATTCCTTGAAAGGCATCTTCCGCAACGAGTACTTCGTATCCATTCTTCTTCAACAAATCTTCAAGAACTGTTCGCCAAAACCTGCTATCATCAACCAATAAGGCCTTGTTCAACGCCTATCCCCTTCTTGTAAAAATCGCTATCCATGTACATTAAATTATACTACATTTTTCTCTTTTTCTACCTCTGCATTTGCAAATCTATCGACATTTAGGTAAGATATGTCGGTATGAGTGGTCTTTCCAAGCACGATAAGCTCAGCCAACGCTTCTGTCACAGCTGGTGCAACCATGAATCCATGACCGGAATATCCCACTGCATAGAAGTAATTGTTGACAATATTACTCTGACCTATTATAGGTTGAGCATCAGGTGACATGTTGTACATTCCACTCCAATGCCTCATTATTCTAAGATTTCTCAAAAACGGGAATAGTTTAACCATTTTGACCGTGAGTTCTTTCTCAAATTTGAAAGTTACGTTGTAATTTATGCCAGGCTTTTCATCTTTATCGCCTTGGCCCATTATGAATTGTCCATGTTGTGCTTGTCTCATGTAGAAGTTCCCCGCAAAACTTATTGCCATCATTGGGAAGAAATTTTCAAGCGGTTCTGTCACGAAGATTTGATGCCTATAACTCTCAGTTGGCAAATCAACGCCGACGAGTTGAGATACTTGTTTTGACCATGGCCCCGATGCATTTACGACAGCGTCGCATTTGAAATATCCTTGATTGGTATCAACTCCAACAACCTTACCATTTTGCACGTCAATTCCCAAGACCTCTGTATGTGTGTATATCCTTGCTCCCATTCTTCTTGCCGCTTGCGCGTAGCCAATAACCGCCTTGTGTGGATTGGCATGTCCGTCTTTCTGACAAAATGTAGCTAGGACGAGGTCTTCTGTGTTGATATAGGGATACCTCTCACTAACTTGTTTTGGGGTTAGTATTTCAACATCAAGTCCCTCTTCTCTTTGTATTTCAACGTTCTTCTCAAATTGTTTTGCCTCTTCTTCATCGTAAGAAAGCATGAGATATCCACCTTGATAATATTCAATATCAGTTCCAACGTCTTCTTTGAAATGTTCAAAAAGTTCTACACTTCTCATTGCAAGACGTACGTTATTTTTCGTAGACCATTGTTGACGAATTCCACCGCCACAACGACCTGTAGAACCAGAAGATAGGTACGACTTTTCAAAAACGGCCACGGAAGTTTCACCCAAATTGCAAAGTGAATATGCCAGCGCCGTTCCAGTTATTCCTCCACCTATTATGCAAACATTGTATGCTCCTTTTACCTCACTCATCTGTACCCACTCCTTTCGCATATCTCACAATAGCATCGATCGGAAGAGGGATAACAGGTGGTCTGAATGCACCCAATCTGCTCTCCGAAATTGGAACACCAGTTTTTTCGGATATTATTTGTAAAACAACACTTCTACAAGTCTTTCCACCGCATGGGCCCATTCCAATACGTAATACTCTTCTGATCTCTTCGTAATCTGTAATGCCAGAATCTATCAATTTCTCTACATCATTTCTTGAAACTTCCTCACATCTGCATATGTATGCCTGCGACTCTTCCGAAACAGTGGACATTTCAAAGTGCCTTACAACACCTTCCATACCCTTTGGAACCTTTAAAAATGCGATATGAGTCTTCTCTTTTCTATTGATCATAACCCTATCTATCTGACCATCCGCAACATATTTCCCATTCTTGTCTAGTAGCTTGACAGAACTCCCCTTTTCAGGAACTGGTAAGAATTCATACGGAATTCCAACTATAGAATGTTCTTCTCTTTGCTGTACGAGGAAGATTGCAAGTCCTGGACATTTAGTTACGCATATGCCACACCCTGTGCATTTCTCATAATCTACTTGTGGTACACCATTTATATTTCCACCAGTGTTTATTGCACCAGTTGGACATGATGTTTCGCAAGGATTACATGGAATGGCTTGTGGACATTCAATAACTGCCTTCAATCTTGAAAGTGACGATGGCATCTGCTGTATTTCTTCTCTGTATCCACCGCCTGGGAATGATATACCCATTTTCTTCAGACCTTCTCTAACTTTGGCTGCAAATGGACCCTTTCTAAACTCAACGAGCTCATTTTTCATATTAGTAATCTTTTCCGACATGTCTTTTCCTGTAATCTTCTGTGCTATGTTGTACCCTGCAATGTATCCTTCTATCATAGCGGTAGAAGCCTCTTCGATACCTGAAAGATCACCTGCAACGTAGACATTATTGACCGTCGTTTTCATGTTTTCATCTCTCACTGGTACATACCCACCAAGTTCAGAGATGTACTTAATCTCTGCTCCGGTCTGAGCAACGAGTTCAACACTGGGTTGCAGTCCAACTGCAAGACAGATAGTATCAACGGCAATTTCTTTTTCCGTACCTGGAATCGGTTTGAACTTGCCATCTACCTGAGCAATTATTGCACCTTCAACTCTATCCTCACCGAGTGCACTTATAATTGTGTGATTAAGTAATATTGGAATACCGAGGCGCATGATCTTATTTGCATGGACCATGTACCCACCGATTTTCGAAGTTGCTTCCACGATTGCTTTGACCTTTGCACCTGCTTGGAGCAGTTGATATGCGACAATTAATCCTATGTTTCCTGCACCAATTATCAGGAATGATTTTCCAGGCATGACTTTGTATTGATTCATCAAGGTCTGCACAGCCCCGGCACCATACACACCCGGTAATGTATTATTCTTGAATAGTAAGAATCTTTCCGAGGCACCTGTCGCAATCAAGATGTAGTCTGCAGTATACTCGCTCACACTGTTTGAATTTCTATCGTAAGCGACGATTGAATCTTCATAAATACCTGCGAGCGTAGTTTGCATCAAGAAATTTATACCAAGTTCTCTAGCTTTATCTACAAGACGTTTTCCTATTTCAAAACCTCTTACAGACGCATAAAATCCCTCATGACCAAAGAATTTGTGAGTCTGTTTCGGAAGTTGTCCACCAGGTTCTATACCTTCATCCACTACTAACACTTTCGTACCGTCACCAATACTTTCAGCAATTGCAATTGCACCACATAGACCCGCAGGACCTGCTCCAATTACTATAGCATCAACATGCCTTTTCCCACCAGCTTGATTGTCTACCATTTTGGCTTCCCCCTTCCTTCTTGTCTACGGACATTTATCCCATCGCGGACGGGGGTAATGCAAGACCTTACATTTGGAATGCCATCAACTTCGACAAGGCATGATGAACATTTTCCAATTGCACAGAAGAATCCCCTTGCATGGTTGTGTTCGGTAAATCCAAATATATCGATACCATTTGCAATCAGTGCGCTTGCTATCGTATCACTTGGAAGTGCACAAATAGGCTGGCCTTCAAAATAAAAAACAACATGCGTCTTACTAGTAGAAGACTTAACATCCAAAATTGGATGTTCAACTAACCTCCCCATGTATTCCCCTCCAATCAGTAAACTCAAAGAATTTAAAAAATCAAAAAGTTCAAGAAATTTCTTAAATGAAAGCTCCTACACTTATATAATTATATGACCTGAATACCATTTCAGCAAAATATGGAATTTGTTTGTTATGCGAAGATAATTTTATGTATCGCTATGGAGTTCAATCAATCTCTGGTTTGTGTTATAATCTAAAGTGTATCTAACGTATGGAAGTGAGTAGCAGAATTTGGAACTTTGCTTGAGAGGGTGATTGTGTGTCTAAGTTGTCAAAAGGGGCAAAAATTGTACTTAAGAAAGACATCAAAAGGCGTGTACTACTTGGCCATCCATGGATTTATGATAACGAGATAGAACGTATAGATGGCAATTTTACAAATGGTTCAATAGTCGATGTTTACACATCTGCAGGACAATTTCTAGGACGTGGTTACATCAACACTGAATCAAGAATAACTGTAAGGTTGTTGACTCGCAAAATGGTTGAAATAAACAAAGAATTCATAAGAAAGAGATTTGACGAAGCATTAAGAAATCGTTATAGCATCGTCCATGAAAATGCGTACAGAGTACTCTTCGGTGAGGCTGATGGGCTGCCAGGTCTTGTTGTCGATAAGTTCGACAAGTATCTCTCAGTACAATTCAACACACTAGGGATGTACATGCTCAAGCAGCAGATAATTGATGTGCTGATCGATATCTTCCATCCAGCTGCCATTTTTGAACATACTGAAGGGAGTGCTGTGAGAAAAGAGGGATTAGAAGAGCGCGCTGAGTGGATATATGGAAAAGGTCCTGAATTGATACCGTTTGAAAACAACGGTATCAAATTCTTAGCCGACACAAAAGGTCAAAAGACAGGTGCATTCTTAGATCAAAGAGAAAATGCAAGAAAACTTATGGAATTTGCCAAAGATAGAGTATGCTTAGATTGCTTTTCATACACAGGCAATTTTGGTATGCACTTACTGAAAGGTGGTGCTAAACACGTTACATTTGTCGATTATTCAGATAGAGCAATCGAAATTTCAAGAGAAATAGCAAGGCTTAACGGATTTGACAACTGCGACTTTGTTGTCGAAAATGTTTTCGATTATCTAAAGTCCAACTACGAAAAATCCAACTTATTTGACCTCATAGTACTTGATCCACCATCATTTGCAAAGAGTGCCGCAAATAGAGATGCAGCATTCAAAGGATATAAGGAAATAAACTACAGAAGCATGAAAATTCTCAAGAATAATGGCTTGCTTGCAACTGCTTCTTGCACTCAAGTTGTATCACAAACAGAGTTCGAAAACGTTTTGGTGGAAGCAGGTATTGATGCAAAGGTCATCTTGAGACTCTTATACAGAGGCGGTCAGTCGATAGATCACCCACAAGTCTACAGTATACTGGAAAGCATGTACTTGAAATTCTTGATTTTACAGATAACATATATAAGTAGTATCTAACTGTTTTCAATATCGTCATAAAATGTTATAATTGTTTCGAGAACTCTGTACGATGGAAATGTTTATACGCTTCAAGATATTTAGGAGATTAAAGATGGATCGAGGGATGTAAAGATGCAGGGGAGAAAGCACATACGTTTCCTTAAATTATTTCTTTATACTATTCTTTTCTTACCTTCCTTACTTTTTTCAGGTGCACTTATAGTCTCTTCCAATTCTCTTGTGGATGAAGCTGGAAATGTCATAAAGTCTGGTACTTTTTCAGATGTTCTATACGATGGAATGCAATATTATTATATCGCCAGTGATGGAATATACACGCTCGATGGAAAAACGAAGATAGACATAAGGAACGCTCAAAGAGTCGGCATGAATTATGTTACTTCAGCAAATAAAGTATACAAGATATCAAACGGAAAGGCTGCCACCATCGGAACAGTTCCAAGCACACTCCAGAGTATAGTAGTAAAAGATGATTACATAATGGGTATAGATGGAAGTCAAGTTGTCTGCTACGATGAAGGTACAATCGTCTGGTCAATGGTCGTTTCGGCAAAGACGTTGAAATTGAGTGGTGACTACTTGGTCGCTTTTGGAACGCAATCACAGCTCTTCAATGTATCTAATCCGAAATACGTCAAACTTGAACGCACCTACCCTTCGTACAAAGACTATGCATTCTTTTCAGGTTATCATGCATTTAGCGATGGAACAAAGATATACTTGTACAAGGGAAATGCAAGACTTAGTTCGACGTTTCCATACAAAGGCCAACTACTCACTGATGGAAATAATCTTTATTCAGGAAATATTGTAATAACAAGTGATTTGATCCAAAAGGATCAAAAATTCACTGCCAAATCTCTTGTACCCGTTATCACAAACGAAGAAGATACCTCAACTGTTGCTGAAGTTCCCGACAAGATTGAAGAAACACAACCAACAGTTTCCAACCAAAGTAATCAGCCCGATACGAGTGTTCAAAGTACCACTCAGCCGGAGATATCCGTTGTCAAACCGTCTGAAAAGGCGCCAACAACGAAAGAACCTAAGTTGTACGAACTGATTTGGAAAGTAGTTATAAACGATGAAATATTTGGAAAGCCAGCGGTAAAAGAGACAACTGCGTATGTTCCTACACTCAAAGGTAGTGTTTTTGCCATATCCGATGGGAAAATTCAGTGGACTTTTAAGACAAGCTTTGTAATAGTTGCACATGTGACAGTTGGTAACAATGTATACATAGTATCTTGGGACGATACCGTTTACGCTGTAAATGAAAAGGGACAACTGAGTTGGAAATTAAAACTCGACGGAGATATCTCTCAAGGGCCCGCATGGGACGGTTATTATCTCTATGTTGTGACCGACAATGGTACGATGTATACTATAAAAGACCTTGGAAAGAGTGGAAGCATGACATCTTCTTACAGGACTGCATCGTATCCTGTAATACCACCGTCTGTCTCACTCTCTGGAAAGATATATGTTGTAGATGGTGTGGGAAATCTGTGGCGTGAAAAGGAATCGACTACGTTTGTAGGGAAGATAAAGAATCTACCATTAGTATCAGAAAATCCTTACGTAAGTCAGCAACTCGGTTTTACACTGGTAGATGAAACGGGGTTATCGTATGAGTTCGTACCTATGCAGAAAGAAACACAGATATTGAGAGGGAAAAGCGCATTTTTAACGATAAGTGGTCAAGTTAATGATGCAGTTATAGGCAAGAAGAACATGTACATCCTAACAGACTCCGGTAAATTCTACGTTATAGATAAAGAATCGAAGAAAACATTATTTACTGACACAGTTCAAAACGGTCGATATGTTTCTTTAAGCAACGGCTATTTATTCGTATTTGGCAATGAGGCCAGGTGTTACTACGTTGGTGATACGCCATCCGGGCTGTGGAATAGCTTGTATGGAAATTCATTGAACTGGAATTCGGCAATAAAATAATGAATAGTAAAGAGTAATAAAACACGCATTATTTCAAGAGAGGTAATACATTGACAAGACTATTGGGTGATTTTTCTTATTATGCCGTTTGTGTACCTGTTTTTATGGGTCGATTCTTATTTGAAGTCAGATCAGAGTACGTCTCTCAACCACTTGAAGTTGCATTCCCTGGTGGGAAAATCGAAGATGATGAAACTCCTTTTGAAGCTGCTCTAAGAGAATTGAGAGAAGAAACTGGGCTTAGCATAGTATCGAAAATTTGTGATGTAGAGCCTGTTGTTACTCCTTTTAACACGGTCATATTTCCGTTCATTGTCGAAGTTGATATAAAGAATATGGTCATCAGCAAATCCGAAGTTTCAGAAGTCTTTCTTGCACCTGTAGAATTCTTCGAAATCCCTTACAAAATAGCAAATGTAGATGTGAAACTTGAACCTCCAGACGATTTTCCATATGAGCTTATTCCATTTAAAAGAGATTATCCGTGGAAAACTGGTAAGTATGAAGTCATATTCTACAAATGGGACAGTTACATTATCTGGGGTATAACTGCAAGAATTGCTCGGAGGGCCGCTCAAATTCTGAGAAAAGGTTGAATGGTTTAACGTATAGAATGAGAAACATGGGAAAATATGGGGGGAACGGGGATGTTTTTTAAGATTTATTCTGCTGTCATAGTGGGTATAACGCCACTTCTTGTCTCAGTTGAAGTAGACATAAACTCTCGTAGCGTAAAGAGAGACATGAACATAGTTGGGCTTCCTGACACTGCAGTAAAGGAAAGCAAACAGAGAATCATCAGTGCATTCAAAAACTCTGGTATTGCACTTCCTGATGGACTTGTAACGGTGAATCTTGCACCGAGTGATGTAAAAAAGGAAGGCACATATTTAGACCTTGCAATTGCACTTGCGATCTTGGGTGCAACAAAGCACATTCCACAATTTGAAAGTGTTGTTTTAGGCGAGTTAGGATTAGATGGAAATATCCGAAAAGTAAAAGGCGTACTTCCTATATTGCTCGAATACTCTGACAAGGGTTTTGACTTCATCATACCGCAAGACAACACCACAGAAGCTCTCGCTTCAAAATCCAAGTTCAAGGCCTTCTCCTCACTTTCTCAAGCTGTATTATCACTTAAGACTGGTGAATATTCACTCAAAATAGATGAGTTTTCCTCAAACGTTGAGAACGTGCAGAAATACGAAGAAGACTTTTCAGATATAAAAGGCCACACTTTGCCAAAGAGAGCTTTTGAAATTGCAGCAGCCGGTGTTCACAACATTCTTATGGTTGGACCCCCAGGTACAGGAAAAACGATGTTTGCTAGAAGATTCCCGACAATATTGCCAGAGATGGATGAAAAGGAAGTCATAGAGACCTCGAAGATATACAGTGCAGTTGGATTGCTAGACTCCTCTTTGATAAAACAAAGACCGTTCAGAAGTCCACATCATACATCGAGTGCTGTTGCCATAATAGGGGGTGGCAGCAACGTAAAACCTGGTGAGGTAACGCTTGCACACAATGGTGTACTATTTTTGGATGAACTACCTGAATTTAGGCGAGATGTCCTTGAAGCACTGAGAGAACCACTCGAAGATTCTGTTGTAACCGTCTCAAGGGCAAAGGCAACACACGTATTTCCAGCCAACTTCCAGCTTATAGCAGCTATGAATCCTTGTCCATGTGGTTATTTTGGTGACAAGGAGATAGCATGCAAATGCTCTTCGTATGAGATAAAGCGATATTGGAAAAACATCTCAGGACCTATCTTGGATAGAATCGATATTCAAATTCAAGTACCCAGAGTAGAATTTGAAGAAATGCGTAGCAAGACATATGGTGAGACGAGTGCACAGATAAGGGAGAGAGTGATAAAGGCCCGCGATATTCAAAGGAAAAGATATGCAAAAGAAGTAATAAAGGTCAACAGTAAATTAAGTCACAAAATGATAGAAAAGTACATAACTCTGTCGAGTGATGCTGAAGAGATATTAAAGCTGTATGTAAAGAAATACAAATTATCTGGAAGAGCTATCGATAAGGTCTTGAAAATGGCGCAAACAATTGCTGATTTGAACGAATCAAATACGGTAGATGTGAAATGCATCAGTGAGGCATTACAGTACAGGTTGAATAATTCCGATAGCGACTTTGCACTGTGATTTTCATGCATCTTAGAATAACCGTGATAAAGCACAGAAATAGAACAGGGGGATGAAAATGGACAAGTTGAAGGAGTACTATCAAAAGATTGCGAAGTATTCAAGTGCATCGGCATTACTCTATTGGGATATGCAAACTTATATGCCATCTGCAGCTAGTGAATATCGTGCAGAAGTTCTCTCTGAAATTGGTAGTTATGCATTTATAATGTCCGTTTCAGATGAACTTGGCAATCTTCTCAAAAGTGCAACACCAAGCTCGGAAATAGATGAAGCTACCGTGCGTGTTGGTTTGAAAGAATACGAAAAGTACAAGAAGATACCTGCCGAAGTCTTTGAAGAAATGCTGAGAGTTTCCACTATATGTGAACAATTGTGGCAAAAAGCAAAAAAGGAACGGAATTTTGAGATTGTAGAGCCTTATCTTGAAAAGGTCGTAGAATTGAGCAAAGAAATGACAAAGTACCTTGGGTACGATAATGATCCATACGATGCGCTACTGGATCGTTTTGAACCTGGTATGACGGCAGAAGAATTAAATCGTATATTTACACCACTTAAAGAATTCACAGTCAAGGTATTGAAAGGAATAGAAAAAGTAGGAAAAGTGGGTGACCCATTTGAACGAGAAATTGATCCTGAGAGGCAAGAGAAATTCAACAGATGGCTCCTCACACATCTCAAATACGACAGTACAAAATGCAGATTAGATGTATCTGCTCACCCATTTACAAACCCAATTGGTATGAATGATGTAAGGATAACTACAAGGTACGTGCCAAATGATCCGAAAAATTCCATATTCTCTACAATACATGAATTTGGACATGCACAATACGCCTTGTCTATCCCAGACGAATTTTACGGTCTACCAATAGGTAGTAGTACATCGTATGGATTTGACGAAAGCCAATCGAGATTCTGGGAGAATATCTTGGGGAGAAGTCTTCCTTTTTGGACTGGGATATATGAGAAATTTATTGAAGTATTCCCAGAGATGGCGAGTTATTCTGTAGAAGACATTTGGCGAGGTGTAAATATAGTAAGACGTTCTTACATAAGGACGGAAGCAGATGAGGTTACTTACACGCTTCACATAATTTTGAGATATGAATTGGAACATGCATTGATAAACGATGAACTGTCTGTCAAAGATATACCCGCAGCTTGGAACGAATTGTTTTCAAAATACTTTGGACTGAAGATAGATGATATATCACTTGGTTGCTTACAGGATCCCCATTGGTACGGTGGCTCGTTTGGGTATTTCCCAACCTATCTACTTGGAAACCTCTACGCTGCACAAATTTACGACGCAATGAAAAAGGAAATTGATTTTGATACGCTAGTTGTAAATGGCGAATTTGACAAGGTGAGAGGTTGGCTTACCGAAAAGATTTACTCTAAAGGCAGAATGTATGAACCTAAAGAATTAATCAAGAAAGTAACGAACAGTGATTTCGACTCGAAGTACTTCATAGATTACGTAACAAAAAAGTACAGCAGAGTATATTCGAGTAATCTATGATTTTTTGTCTATTTTCAATTTGTGAGTGTTATATACTGTGCAGATTACATAACTAAAAACAAACCTGCTCAACAATTCAACAAATTATAAGTCATGAGCAGGTTTGTTCTTATTTTAGTCTCAATATAACTATCTAGAAAATATAACTATCTAGAAAATTCGCTTGTACTGATCGTACCCCCTCACCGTATCGTTCAAGGGTTTCAAAAGTCTAAAGCCCCTTTCCGGTATATCGAACTTCAAAAGTCCAGCGCTTAGGCCAAATTTCTCACCCGTAAGAAGGTCCACAAATCGTGTCCTATCGAGCAATCTACCATCTTTGATCTGAGCAGCAACTCTTCTTGCATTCGACCTATTTATGGCGACAACAATATCATCAAGCATGTAAGGTGCCTTTCTCAAAAAGACCAGTGGGTCTGGGTTTAGCACTTCAAAAGACCCGATCTTCAGCGCAGTCTCAGTCTTTCTCAATTCTATGATTCTTTTATAAAATTCTCTTAATTCTGTGTCCCAAGTTTCTTCATTCCACTTCATTGTATCTCGGCATTCCGGATCCCTTCCACCTTCCAAACCAACCTCACTGCCATAGTAAACAACGGGAACACCTGGATAGGTAAATTGGAGAACTACTGCTAGTTTTCTCAGTGATTTATCTGGAAGCATATTCGCAATTCTCTCACTATCATGGCTATCGAGCATATTCCAACAACCGTAAATATTCGGCGTATCGTTGAAAACAGAAGTCAACGCACTACCAATCTCTTTGAGTTCGCCATTTAGATAGCTCAAAATGAGTTCACGCAGATGGTAATTCATAATACCATCGACCATATTCCAACCTTCGGGATAAGTCCACAACTCACTTACGACATACTTCTCTGTTGAAACACTCTTAACTTTTGAGGCTATGAATGCATTATTAACTGGTCCCAAATCTTGCCCACAATCCAATCTCCAGCCATCTATTCCCATTTTGAGATACTTATCGATCACTTGTGTTATGTAATTGCGTACTTCCAATTCCTCCAAATTCAGTTCCGGCAAAGATTGTGCACCCCACCATCCCCTATGACCACTCTCATACATCGTAAATTTACTCATGGCATCTCTGTTTCCATTCTTGGCTTTAACAAACCACTTATGTTGCGAACTCACATGATTGAAGACACCGTCCAAAACGAGCCGCATATGCTCTTTCTTTAGTTTACTTACCAAAAAAGCCAGTGCGCGATTTCCACCAAATTGTGAATCTACATTCAAATAATCTACACCATCATACTTGTGGTTTGATGGAGATAAGAAGATCGGTGTCAAGTATAGACAATTTACACCAAGGTCCTTCAAATAATCGAGTTTCTCACCTATTCCCCACAAATCTCCTCCGTAGAAAGACAGACTTGACCGCCAATCTCCCGTTGCAACTGGCTTTTCATTCCAATCTTTGATTGTACCGCCTCGATCTGTGTACAAACCAGCTTTGTCTTGAACACTCTTTCCCTTACCGATAGAGAATCTATCGGGGAAGATCTCGTAAACAACACTTTCATACACCCAAAATGGTGTTGGGTATCTTAAAGTATTCCTCACGTTATTAATAGAATTGCTTGAGAACTGCACAACACACCTCCGAAATTTTTGAGATTTTCAAGTGTCTTTCACATTTTCCCAACATTATTAGCATCAGTTGACTAAACTATTCGATGGTATATGTGATAAAATAAGAATAGAACTTTCATCCTCTTATACAATCATATCACAAAAACATTTGAGAAAGGATGATGGTAGAATATGGAAATCACGAATATAATCGAAAAGCGCAGAAGTATAAGAGATTTCAAAGACATTCCAATTCCCAATGAAATTTTGGAAAAGATATTAAACTATGCACTCTTGGCACCAAGCGGAAGAAATGCAAAGCCAGTTGACCTCATTGTTCTAAAGGACAAAGAAACGATCACCAAAGTAATGAATGCAAGAACAAACAACTTTGGATTTTTGAAAACAGCACCTGTGTGCATCGTCGTTACCGCTGATGAAGAAAGTAGCACTTGGTGTGCAGATGCGTCGATAGTTGCTAGTTACATCCAATTACTTGCAGTCAACTATGGTCTTGGAAGTTGCTGGGGACAAGTTCATGGCAGGTATTTCAACGATAAATCCGTTGAAGAAGAAATCAAAAGAATTCTCTCCATTCCAAAAAATTTCCGTGTTCTTTCGATAATAGGCTTGGGATATGCTAATGAAGAGAATGCTCCACACACACTCAATGAGGTTAACAAGAAGAAAATACACTACGATTACTGGTAAGTAAAGATTATAGAATCTACAAATCCAAGAAAGAGAGGGGATAAGAGGGATGAATGAATTCAAGAACACTCTAAGAACGAACAAGGAAAAAGTAGTAAAACTTTCGATACTTGTAGAAATCTCGCACCCAGTTGTACGTATGCCTGTAATGGATGGTGTAGGCAACGCATACTATTTCCCTGGTGTCGGTGGAATAACGTACAACTTTGGCTTAGGTGACAACGCATTCTCCATGCACGGTGATCACATAGAGCCAGACCTCAGCACAAAAAATCCAGACAGAGATCTCAATCAAACATGCATGTCTTTGGCTTGTATTGGTAACGAAGCTACTGTAGTATCAGGTGATGGCAAAGGAATGAATGGATACGTCATAGGAAAGCACGGTGGCATAGACCATGTACTTGTGTGGATGCCAGACAAAGAGAAACTTGTATTAGGTGACAAGATTCAAATCAAATCGTGGGGACAAGGCTTGGAACTATATGACCATCCCGATGTAAGAGTCTTCAATGTAGATCCGGAACTATTTGAGAAAATACCAATAGAAGAAGAAAACGCTAGACTACATGTCCCGGTCACCGCTATAGTGCCGGCACATCTAACAGGTTCTGGAATCGGTTCATCCAATCCCGTTGGGACAGACTACGATATGAACACACTAGATGAGGAAGAGATTAGAAAACACGGCCTTGATAAAGTCAGAATTGGAGATTTAGTTGCAATCTCGGATCATTACAACGGGTACGGTGCAGGTGGTTACAAGTCCGGTTCCATTTCCATCGGCGTCGTTGTACATTCAGATTGCTTCAAAACTGGTCATGGTCCTGGAATTGTTGTCATCATGACGAGTTACAACGATAAAATCATACCTTCTGTAGATCCTGAGAGTAACATCAAAAAGTACTTGGGTATTTGAGGCAATCATAAATCAGAATGACACGGATCAATTATCATAAACCAACGCACTCCAAAAGGAGTGCGCTTTTATTTTTTGCTTCCATTTTTTCGATGCAGCATCGGATAATACATGAAAGACAATTGACTTAGACAAATAGTAATAGATACACTTAGTAAAATGAAGAATAATCCACATAACCACAATTATTGATTGCTTTTTACGAGATAAACTCGCATAATTAAGTGACTGAATTTGCATTGCTCTGTGTTATAATCTGAGAGGTGATTCATACCTAACATGAAAGGTGATTCACACATATTCATAACTGCACTAAACTTGTGTGTTTAGCAAAAAAGATGCAAGGGAGGAGAAAAACATGAAGCATGCAAAGATAGTTTCATCGGGTATGTACATCCCGCAAAAGGTCATGACAAATGCCGAGTTTGAGAAGTTGACTATGTTGACGATCGATCCATATTATTCAGATGTGATTGGCATCAATCATCGTCACATCTCTGAAGATTGGGAAACGCCAACGTACATGGCTGCGGAAGCTGCTAAGAAGGCACTCCAAAGAATTGGCATGCAGCCAGAAGAGATTGGTTTAATCATAGTTGGTACGGACACACCTGAGGCAGTTTCACCACCAGATGCACCACGAGTTCAGTATTTAATTGGTGCACACAAAGCTGAGACTATGGCATTCAACGTTAATGCATCGTGTGCAAATGGTGCACTATTACTCGATATCGCTGCCAAATACATTGCAATGGGCGATTGCAAGAATGTGCTGGTCATCGGTACTTACGCAATGACAAAGTTTTTGAACTGGAAATACGCTTGGGAAGCATTGTTCAGTGACGGTGCAGCTGCACTCATCTTATCTGCATCAGACGAACCAGGATACATAGGGTCTGTTTCAAGAGCTGATGGGAGTTGGTGGCAGAATTGGGGAATCTACATGGGTGCTGGTACGATGAATTTGCAAGGCATCGAAAGAGGACTCCACAAATTAGATTTACGTGGGGCTTATCCGGCATCTGTAAATGATGAAGGTTGGCCAAATCTGCTGAATAAGTTGATAGAAAAATACAACATTCCTAAAGATGAAATTGCTATGGTGTTCTTTACACAAGTAAGGAAGAAAACTATTCTTAAAGTGATGGATACCATAGGATTACCAGTAGAGAAGACTCAAATTGTTATGGATAAATTCGGCTATACCGGTTCTGCCTGTGTGTACATGGCCTATGATGATGCCTATGATGAAGGAAAGTTGGAGAATGTATCCGGAAAGTACATTCTGTTCCTTACGTCTGGCGTTGGTTTCCAGCAAGTGGCAGTAGCGTTTAAGGCTTGATGTTGGTTTGTGTAACTTGTAACTCTTGTTGATTTCTAAAACAATTGGTTTCGGCCAAGTTATGATGTCAACACTGTAACTTTGGCTGAACCATTGTAGATTCAGAAATTTGGATTTTGGGCACAATCGTGAGGTGTTGTATTTTGGGCACAGCAGCATCGAAAAAAAGAAAGCCTCAGAGAACGGATGGCATAGTTTCAAAGAATAAGTTAAAAAAGGCAGCACTGAAGTTGTTCAGTGAGAACAGTTTTGCGGATGTTTCAATATCCCAAATTACCCGATTGTCAAAATTGAGTACAGGTGCATTTTACCAATACTATGTGAACAAAGACGAGATATTTCGAGAGATCATAGACGACTTTTTCAGGAATTTTGATAAAGATGTCAATGGAAACAATCTTAGGGAAGTGACGATTAGTTTTGCCAACTATTGTGCGAAGAATTCAGCGATGACAAAGGTATTGTACCTCAACGAGTATTCTTTTGAATGGATAAGGAATGAATTCGATGCCCATCTTTTAAAATTATCGAAGAAATTTGGTTTGTCTTATGTAGAACACTTCTATTTTTGGGCACCACTAAGGTTCTGCGTGTTTTTTGGCGATTTGTTAGAAATAAAGATAAACTACGATGAGCTATTTGAGATTATTCTCGAAGGTATCGGTAAAGACTGTCCCGATGAGTTACCTGCGGATGTATTTTCCTTTGTTCCAGAGAAACGTAGGCTAACAAACGATGAGAGAAGAGAGCAAATACTATCGAATGCAGAAAGCCTTTTTGGTACGTATGGATTTAACAAAACACAAGTATACGATATAGCAAGAGCTACGGGAATTGCAATCGGCACGGTCTATCTGTATTTTGAGAATAAGAAAGAGATTCTACACGAACTCGTGAGGATTACCAGCAAGGGATTAAGGCACAACGTTAAATTATCTCTGGAGAAACTTGGAAAGCAGCACAGGCTTGTTGAAGAAATAGCTGGTTTGTATGCTTTTGTACAATTTTTCAGAATCCATCCGAATATGTACAAAATAGTGAGAGAAAGTCAATCTATAGACCATGCGATTGCGAAAGAATATTACCGTTCACTCTACGATTCGTATGTTGTAGCACTTGAAAAGACGCTAGAAAAAGGAGAGATTAAGGACTTCAACCTTTCATACATTGCTCTAATGATGATGAGCTATGGCCATTACACAGGCGAACGGTATATCTTGTCAGGACGTATCGGAAATCAAGTTGAGGAACTCGAGGATTTTCTGAAAGAAGTCTATATTTACACATGCAATGGCTTTAAGAGCAAAGAAAGACATTCAACTGCTCGGTAGGTGATAGTTCAAGTTTTTGGTTTTTCCACAAATGCGAGGAGGTGAAACAAGATGAAAAGGTTAGTGGGTATTCTCGTTATTTTAGTATTATCTATTAGTATTTTCGCAGAAGTAGGGGTTTATCAAGACAAAGTAGTTGTTGGATCGTTCCAAGCGCTATCTGGCCCGTATGCAGTTATAGGTCAGGAAATGACAAAAGGAATGAAAGCATATTTCAACTGGATCAACAAGCGCGGCGGTGTTTATGGAAGAAAGATAGAACTCATAGTTGCTGATGATCAACTGAATCCGGCGAAGACAGTTGTTGAAGTAAAGAGATTGGTTGAACAAGATAAAATATTTGCACTTGTCGGTGGACTTGGCACATATGGCTGTTTGGCAGTTATGGACTATGTAGAACAGAACAAAATTCCGTTCGTCTATCAAGGTTCTGGTGCTTCCCAGCTCATACTACCTCCGAAAAAATATATATTCGCAGTCCAGCCAGACTACACACTTGAAGGCGCACTGATAGCAAAATACGTTGCGGAAATTGCAAAGTTCAAAAACCCTGCAATTGTATATATGAACAACGATGTTGGACTCGAAGGATATGCAGCATTCAAAGGAGAACTTGCAAAGTACAAGATGACGCCATCTGTTGAGATTTCTTACAATCCAGCAGATACAGATTACAGTGGCTTGGTTATTAAACTCGTGGATAAAAATCCTGATGTAGTAGTGGTCTACGGTTTACTGACAGATACAGTAAGATGGGTTAAGACGATAAGAGATTATGGTCTAAATAGTAAAGTTATCACAACATATGCGAATGCTGATCCATCATTCTTGACATTAGCAGGCAAATATGCAGAAGGTGTTATATTCACAGGTTGGGTACCTCTTCCAACACCAGATAGGCCAGCATTCGTCAGAGATTATCAGCGCGCAGTTTCCATACATCAAGAAACTTATGCAAAAGAATTGCCATCATCGTACGCAGTTGCAGGTTTTATAGCTGCAGAAGTCTTCACAGAAGGTCTCATCAGAGCAGGAAAGAATTTGACAAGAGATGGCTTAGTTAAGGCGCTTGAAAGTTTTAAACACTGGGATGGTATTCTTTCGAAGGATATAACTTGGGGACCAAATCTAAGACGCGGTAAATCATCGCTTTACTTCTTGGCAGTAAAGGGTAATCAATTTGTCCCACTCACAGATTTGATACAGTATCAATAAGCATAAACACTTTAGCGGGCCTCGGGTAATTGTTTATTTCCTGAGACCTGCATTTGAAGCTTAGTTTCCCTCATCCCTTATTTTCATACCATATTTCCACATTTCTACAGACAACTTAATGAAAACATCATTTCTCAAGGAGTGGTTGAAAAGTGCTAAAGATTGAAAATGTTACCGTGAGGTTTTCCGGGCTCGTTGCAGTTGATAATCTTACGATGGAAGTACAGAATGACTCTATACACTCACTGATAGGTCCAAATGGTGCTGGAAAAACGACAGTCTTCAATGTAATATCTGGATTGGTAAAACATTCCGGAAAGGTTTACATAGATGGTACAGATATCACTAAGGTACCCGCACACAAAAGGGTAAATTACGGATTGGGTAGGAGCTTTCAGAACGTCATCATATTCAAGTATTTAACGGTTCTTCAAAACCTCATGCTGGGCTATCATCATAACCTGGGGTACAATATCTGTGATGAACTGGTTCAAACTGACAAATACGATAAATTCGAAAGGCTTGCAAAGATGCGTGCTGTAGAAGTTGCAGATATTATTGGCATCAAGAATTTATTGGCAGTACCAGCTGGTGGACTTCCTTACGGTTATCAGAAACTTATAGATGTTGCCAGAGCATTAATGAGCGAGCCAAAAATACTTCTTCTCGACGAGCCTGCTGCTGGCTTGACGGAGAAGGAATCAGATATGTTAAAAGAAAGAATTAGAAAAATAAAGGAAAACTCGATTACAGTATTTTTGATAGAACACGATATGAGAATGGTTATGGATATTTCCGATAGAATCACTGTACTGAACTTTGGTAAAAAGATTACAGAGGGTACACCAGAAACTGTTGTTAATGATCCAGAAGTGATAAGCGCATATCTTGGAACGGGCCTAGAAGAGGTGAGAGAAAATGGCTAATAATAGTAAGAACATAGAAGTAAAAAATCTGCAAGTTTGGTACGGCCCGGTCCATGCAGTTAAAGGTATCGATTTGTCCATCAAGGCTGGTAGTATTACAGCTGTATTAGGTGCAAATGGTGCTGGAAAATCTACCACGCTCAAGGCTCTTGCAGGTGGAGTTAAGTACACCGGTAGTATTTCCGTTGGTGATGAGATCATTGATGCACTGCCAGTTCACAAGAGGGTTCAAAATGGGATCGTCCTATGTCCAGAAGGTAGGGGAATATTTTATTCGATGACTGTTAAGGAAAACCTCTTGGCAGGAGCGTATAGAAACAAGAAAGTAGATTATTCATCAGTTCTTGATATCTTCCCTGTGTTGAAAGACAGGATAAACCAAATTGCAGGAACCCTCTCAGGTGGTGAGCAGCAGATGTTAGCTATTGCAAGGGCCTTAATGAGTAATCCATCTTATCTATTACTTGATGAACCTTCGTTAGGATTGGCACCTGTTATTATACAGAAAATAGCTGAAGTGATAAAGAGGATAAATAGTTCTGGAATAACGGTTGTCTTGGTAGAGCAAAATACATCTCTTGCCTTGAGCATTGCGAATTATGCCTACGTCCTTGAAAATGGCAAAATCGCATTGCATGGTGTACCTTCAGATTTATTGAAGAGTGATGTAATCCGAGAAAAGTACCTCGGAGGTGTTGCAAAGTGATGAATCAAATCATATTGGGACTTTCAACGGGTGCAACATATTCTTTAGTTGCAATTGGGTTAGTTATGATGTACAAAGTCAGCGGAGTCATGAACTTTGCTTATGCAAACATGGGCATGTTTGTAACGTACCTCATATGGTGGTTAGCAACAGGTGCGGGCATAAATCTGTACGTTAGCATAGCAATAGGTATTGCATTTGCTGCAGCTATGGGAGTAGTCGTTGAACGTTATGGACTAAGGCCAATCAGGCATCTTTCCCATGCATCGATGCTGATTGTAACGTTCGGTATTTTGATGATTTTGGAAGGTTTAGCCATGCAAATTTGGGGGACAGATTATAAAGCTTTCCCAGAACTGGTAACTGGTGTTCCATACGTATTTAGAGGAGATTTTGGCATCTTCGTTTTGAGGCGTCAAGACATATTAATTTTTTCCATTCTAATAGCTGTATCCATTGCACTCTTGATTTTCACAAGATATACAAAGTTTGGTATAGCTGTAAGGGCTGTCTCTGAGAAAGAAGATATTGCAGGGTACATGGGCATAAACGTTGGTTCAGTGCTTGCATTCTCTTGGGGATTTGGTGCATCGATGGCTGCAGTTGTTGGCATCGTGGCTGCACCAAAGGTATTTGTCTCACCTACCATGTTGACATACTATCAGATTCAGGGATTCACTGCTGCTGTACTAGGCGGATTTGAAACATTTACAGGCGCTGTCTTCGGTGGACTCATATTAGGCGTAATAGAAAAACTGGTCGGCAATTACATATCTGAAGGATTCAAAGCAACGATCTCACTAGTCATAATAATTATCGTGTTGATCTTCTTCCCAAAGGGCTTGTTTGGTAGGAATGTAAGGGGGCGTGTGTAATGATCTGGGTAATTCTTGCAATAATTCCATTCCTATTGATGGAAAATGCTTTCATTATAACGATTCTATCACTCGTTGGTGTTTACACAATCGCTTCCATGGGGTTAAACATAATAATGGGTTATTCAGGACAGATTTCGATTGGTCACGCAGCATTTATGAGTATAGGTGCGTACGCTTCAACACTTCTTGTTATGCACTACAACGTCCCGGTTATTTTTGGCATCTTGGCTGGTGGAGTGGTTGCATTCTTATTTGGTTTGGTGATAGGTTTCCCTGCATTACGACTTTCAGGATTCTATCTTGCCATTGCAACGATGGGGTTTGTTGTGGCAATAGAGCAATTGATGGGCTCATTGGAAAGCGTGACAGGTGGTCATGCTGGTATCAGAAGCATACCATTTGAACATATGTGGAATTCAGATGTTGAAAAATACCTCCTTGTTCTTGCATTTACATTTATCTGCTACGTCTTTATGAATAGAATGATGCACGCAAAGACCGGACGGGCATGGATGGCTATCAGGGAGAATGAAATAGCTGCTTCTGTTGTAGGTATAAACACAGCAAAGTACAAAATTCTTGCATTTGCTATTGGTTCGATGATGGCAGGTATCGCCGGTGCTTTGTATGCACACGTTATAGGTTACATCGCACCAAGCGATTTTGGACTATCAAAATCGCTCGATTTGTTAGCAATCTCCGTTATCGGTGGTATGGCATCTGTAGACGGTCCGTTGTATGGTTCATTGATATACGTTGCAATGCCATTTCTCTTCAGCAGAACGCACATCTCTATGTCCATCGTTTTTGGTATCATTTTGATTTTCGTAGTTATGTTCATGCCACTTGGGATCAGCTACTATTTTTACTTGTTTAGGATAAAGTATCTAAATCGGATCGTTTCATTTTTTAAAAAGAGCAGAAGGCCTTATGGACAATTCATCGATACAGGCATAGGAAAGATACATTATATAAAGCATGGAAATGGAAAGATACCGATCGTGCTTATACATGGAAATTTCGCCTCTGCAAGATTCTTTGAACCTTTTTTGAAAAGGCTACCGGATAAATATACAGCATACTGTCCAGACTTGCCAAATTTCGGTTTTTCCGACGAGCTACCGGGCGACGTAACGTTAGATAGCTATGCCAAAGCTGTCGAGGCATTCGTAGATGCGCTGGAACTAAATAATTTCATACTCATTGGTCATTCCCTGGGTGGTGGCGTTGTGATCTCATATGCACTAAAGAATCAATCGAAGATCAAAAAGCTTATACTCATCGATAGTGCACCCATTAATAGTATGAACATTTCAACTGAATCATACACTGTGTTGAACATGTATAGATATAACCCGCAAATGATAAAATCTTCGTTAATGTTTAATGCACCTATGTACCCAGATGAGCAATTCTTTGATAGGATGGCTGCTGATGCACTCAGGATGGCTCCGAAAGCGTTTGTAGGGAATTCCGTTGCATTATCGAATTATGATTACAGAGAGCAAGCAAAGAACCTGAACATCCCTGTCTATGTTGTATATGGTGACAAGGATGCTCTCATAACTTCAGAGGAAATGAAAAGAACTACCGAAAGTTTCCCAAATAGTAGGTTCATCTTGCTAAAAGACATTGGGCACAGTTCGATTATTGAATCTCCTGATGATGTCATCAAATTACTTGAAGAAGAGAAATAGATAGGTACTTAAGTAGGTACTTAAGATAGTTATTGTGACGATCATTGGTTTACCCTGGTGTGTTTGATATGTAAGAGTCCTTGATACTCATCATTTCTCTCATTTGATTTACCTTTTCAACTAAGAATGCAGTCGCACGGACATCATCTTCGTTGTATCTCAGTATCTCCGATAAGATGTTTTCATCGTTTGCCTCAATGTAATCTCTGTAAGAATCTATTACAGCAAATCCGTTCAAATCCGTTCTCCAGTTGAAGCCAAAATATCTGGCTATTGTTTTAAGAGAATATGAAGGTAAGGGTAATGCGATACACTCACTGTATGTTTTGTATACATCTATAAACCTTCCGAATAAGTGATTCGGAAGGTCTATTTTATATTTTTTTGCCAGCTTTCTGAAACGCACCAATTCATAAGAATGGTAGTGATATATAGGTCTATCGTCGCTCATCAAATATGCAATAGTGGATTCAAATGTCTCTTTTTCTTCCAATGGATCTCGCGCAAGAAATGGTACGTAAGTATTATCATCGAGGATACCGAATAGATAATCAAAATCGATCGGTGTGTAGCTCTCTATATCTAAATACATCCCATTGGTCAGTTTTGGCAGTGGTTTAAATGGGATGCACCTATTTCCTAATATACTCTGTGCCTGATAGAAGATTCTATCCGCCTTTTCCCTTCCCAATTCTCTTTCCAAAACTTCTTTCATAGATACAATATCATTTAGTGACTCTATACCAAGTTCTCGCAGTTTCTCCGATGTGCCTCCCTTGAAGCCACGGATAAATGCAGTGCTATCTGTTTGCAGAGTCTGTCTAAAGCAATCAGATGAGTACTTACAAGTTCTGCAGAGTTGATTTTTCACGATGCCAAACTCATCGTTTTCACAATGTTCGCAGAATGACGACAAGAACGATAACATCTTCGTCACATAAATCTTCCAATTCATAGATGTACTATAATAAGAACTTTCAAATATTATGTCACCGACGCTGTATCCAGCGCTTTCTATAACATACCCTATGAATGCACCTTCAATCAAGTGATAACTGTTAAGTTTCTTCCCCGACTTTTTCATCTTTACGACGACTGGAGAGGTCGATAAAATCTCGTCAGGTTCAACTACAAGCTCACAACCGAACACATCTGTGGAGAATAACACTGTTGAATTCGTCTTCTCAGAAGAACATATATCCAATTTACCTTTTCGTTGACAGAAATAAATCGTCTTTATATCTCTATTTGATATTGTCATGTGCATCCTCACTCTCACGTTTTCAACCACGAAAAGTCTTAGAAATAGCGTTTAGAAGTATCGTTTAGAAATATCGTTCCAACACGTTTGCCACGAACTTATCGCTGAAAAACCTTCTCACAAATTGATAGACAAGCTTATTACCAAATCCTGGAATGTACAATGGTTTTTCCTTCTCAAATGCCTTTAGAGCGCCATCGACTACCTTTTCAGGCTTCATGAGATGTTGGCCTGTGGACATATTTGCCCTCTCAAAAAACTCTGTCTGAGTGCTGCCTGGTGCCACACAGAGTACATGAACACCGTGTGGCCTCAATTCGGCCCAGAGACCCATTGAAAAATTGTAAACGTACGCTTTAGTTGCACTGTAGACTGAAAAATGTGGCATTGGGATGAATCCGGCTACAGAAGCGATGTTTATAATCCCACCATTTCCTTTTGTGGTCATCAATCTTGCATAATGATGTGATAATCTTGTAAGTGCATTGATGTTCAGTTTCATCATGTTTTCATATTCTTCGTAGTCTTGGTCTACGAAATCACCATACAGACCTACACCGGCATTGTTTACAAGTAAGTCGATGTCAAATCTGCTTGTATTATCGATAACAACATCGATACCACTTGTCAAATCGGCACTGAGTATAACGACACTCGAATTAGAAATCTTGTGAATTGTATTTGCCACTTCAGTTAATGCTTCGGTATTCCTTGCTACCAAAACTATATTCAATCCCTTCTTTGCCAGTTGTATTGCGAATTGTCTGCCAATGCCAGACGAAGCTCCAGTTATCATCGCCCATTTATAGCTTTTAAGATTATTGTCCATAAGTTACACCTCCACAAATTCACTAATTGAATTATACACCGACTATGATAGAATTAAATATCCATATTAATGTTGATTTAGACAATCAATCGGGAGGTAACAATTTGGTAAAAGACATTCTGAAAATTGCAATACCTGTGTCAATAGAGAACATCCTCGCAAATACCGGTATATTCATACTCACGATATTACTCTCACTGGTAGGTGAGAGAGAAATCGCAATAAACGCCATATCAAACCAAGCATCGTTCCTTGTAAATCTATTCTTGTTTGGCATAAATACTGGTGGTGCGATATTTGTATCCCAATATTGGGGAAAAAAGGATGAGGAAAATATCAAAAGAGTATTTGGTCTGATGCTTACCTCATCTATGATCATAGCTGGTGCATTCTTTGCGTTTACCTTCTTTTTCCCAGGAACGTTCGTACATATATTTTCAAAGGATTCATCGCTGTTCAACGATAGTATTCTTTATCTCCAGATCATCTCATTTTCCTACTTTGGCATTGCGCTGGAAGTTGCATTTCGCACATTTTTAAGAGGTATAGAGAAGGCAAATATTCCAATGGAGTCATACGTGGTTGGAACTGCCGCTCAACTTTTACTTGCCTATGGGTTTTTGAATGGTAGACTTGGACTTCCTAAACTCGGAATCACCGGTGTTGCAATAGCGATAACGATTTCAAGATATGTGATACCATTTTACCAGATAGTGCGTGCATACTACTTGAACTTACCATACACATTTAGCTTAAGAGGGATCTCAAGAGACCTGTTTAAAAGATTTGTAAAATTTGCCACACCTGCGGCACTAAACGAAATTGCGTGGTCTTTGGGTATGACGATGTACGGTATCGTATTTGGCTGGATGGGTACAGAATCATATGCTGCAAGAAACGTGTTATCTTCTTTTGAAAACTACATCTGGACGCTTGCACTTGGTATCACTACAGCATCTTCTGTCATCGTTGGAAAACTTGTCGGAAAAGAAAGCTATGAAAAAGCCGTAAACTTTTCAAAGAAAATAATGTTGGTAAACTCGCTAGTTGCGCTTGGTACTGCTTTTATAACCATTGCAGCGTACTATATACTCCTTCCAACATTCGATTTGTCAAGTTCGTCGAAATACATGCTGACATTAAGTATGTGGATTATGCTTGTAGGTTCTCCAATTAAAGCATTGAACAACGTTGCCATAGTTGGTATTCTGCGTGCAGGCGGAGATTCAAAATATGCGTTCCTCCTCGAAACTTCCACGCTGTGGGGACTTGGTGTACCGCTTGCATTTATCGGTGCCATGGTTTGGAAACAGAGTTTACCGGTAGTGTATGCACTGACACTTTCAGACGAAGTAGCAAAGGCAATAATCGTGTACTTTAGGATTAGATCAAAGAAATGGATGAAGAACGTTACTATTTCTACCGAAGAAGCGATCCTGGAATCAGCCGAACACGAGGTTCAAATATAGTTTGATTTTCGCCTTGTTGGCTGACTTAAGAGCGCAGAAAATGGCAGGTGATAGTATGAAAACGATCGAAAGCAAAACAGTCTATGAACATATATGTAAAGCACTTCTGGATATCAACACGAGTATAAATCCAAAAGTTGAAAGACTACTTGATAGTTACGATGGGCCTTTTGCAAGAGAGCTTAAGGAAAACATGAGAATTGCACGCACATCAAAAATGCCGCTTTGTCAAGATACCGGCGTAGTGGAATTCTTCATATGGAAAGGATACGACATACAATTAACATCACCATTGAAAAACACTTTAGAGCAAGCAGTGAGAGACACATACACAGATAATGGATTCAGAAAAGGGATTGTATCAGACCCACTTTTTGAGCGCAAGAACACGTTGGACAACACACCCGCCATAGTACATATCCTTGAAATAGATGAATCGACTATCGACATATGGATGATTGCAAAAGGTGGTGGCAGCGAGAACCTATCCACACTCTTCATGCTCCAGCCTTCTGAAAGTTACGAGAACGTACTCAAATGCATTGTTGAGCATATCGAAAAGAATGCGGCTAATGCTTGTCCACCAATCATAGTAGGGATCGGAATAGGTGGCACATCGGACAAGGCAATTTTACTTTCGAAACTCGCTCTATTCGATCCTTCTGCAACTGAATCCCTCCATAGATATGACGAAAAGATAGGCAAATATACTCAAATGGCGGATGAATTGCAAGAAGCTTTCTCGAATTTGAAAATCGGAGTTCAAGGACTCGGTATTGGGCCCACCGTACAAAGGACGAGCGTACTAAGTTATCCAACTCACATTGCAACGTTACCGCTCGCTATTTCCGTAGATTGCTACCTATCGAGGACATCAAGGGTGGTGATTGAATAATGCAAGAAGAGTTAAGGAAACAGTTCAGTCATGCAAAAGCTGGAGAGAGAATTGAATATACCGGTTCAATGCTAGT
>DJGV01000005.1:0-68644 GCA_002432805.1 Fervidobacterium sp. UBA5837
AGAGGAATACAACATAACGATATCTCTTGACATAGGTCTTCAGACGGCGAATTACCATACACTTGTAAAGGTGAATAGAGGACACACACTTGCCGAATACATTTACGCAGTGAACTTGACAAAGAACTTTGATTTTGAAGTTGTCTCACATGTCATACTGAACCTTCCCGGTGATAATACGCTTGATGTGATTGAAAGTGCGAAGATTCTATCCGCTCTCGAAGTAGACGGGGTAAAGATTCATTCATTGTACATTGTTGAAGGGACAGTTTTTGGTGAGATGTACAAAGAAGGGAAGTTGAACGTCTGTTCATTTAAAGATTACGTGGAAAGGGCTGTAACTTTCTTAGAACATCTATCACCAAGTATCGTAATTCACAGACTTGTTGCTGATCCACCATCGAAAGGGACGCTCTTTGGGAATTGGGGCAAAACGAAGACAGAGATTATAAATGCAATAGAAAAGCGTATGGCAGAAAAAGATACACACCAAGGCAAGCGTGCAAGTAATTTCGACTGATATCAGCTGATGAAATAGTATCTAATATAAAACCCGCTGGGATGCCCCAGCGGGTTTGTTTAACATTGCGATGTTTCCTAATTATTGTTGTTTGTAAACAGAGTAGAAGTCCATACCAGGTCTCATTGGATTTGGATACCAACCCTTGACCCACGCTCTCTGTACACGTACTCCGACTGGTTGATACACTGGAACGCTTATACAGTTGTCGATTGCAAATTTCTGAATCTGTACATACAGCTTGCCACGAACTGCTGGATCTGTTTCCGATGCTGCCTGTTCTATAAGATCGTCTAAACTCTTGTTTCCAAGCTCTTTTCTCGGTGTGCTAACAAATTTCCGGAAGTTTTCGCCTTGTCTTGAAGAGTAGTCACCTTTGCTGTGGTAATATGTGAATATGAAGTTATCTGGGTCTGGAAAGTCAGCAAGCCAACCAAGTATGAACACTGGTAACTCGCCACGGTTTGTTGCATCAAGGAACGTTGGCCATTGCAATGGCTGAACGTCTATCTTTGCTTTTCCAGGTGCTGCCATTTCAAGATACATCTTAACCATTTCTGAAACTCTCTGCCTTGCCAAGTTACCTTGGTTGAATGCAACACTGAATTTGAATCCTTTTGCCCATGCTTGACCATTCCATGCCTTCTTCAAATTATCTTGTACTGTCTTGATATTGAACTTGTAAAGTGGCAATGTCGGATCAAATCCAAGTAAACCTTCTGGAAGTGCTGTTGGTATTCTCTTACCAAATCCCTTTAACACGTCTCTTATCAACGCATCATAGTTAATTGCAGCTGCAACTGCCTTTCTTGCATAAACGTCACTGAAGAAATCAGGTGGAATGCCATTTCCATCAAGCTTACCACTGCCGATGTATTTGCTTGTTGGAGCAATGGTCCATCCAAAAGCTAATACGGTTGTTGAAAGCTGTGGTATGTTTTCAACTATTGTAAGATCTTTGTTTCCTCTAATTTGGTCTAAGTACTCGAGGTCAACTGCTATGGAGTCCGCATCTCCTCTTTCGAGCATTGCCTTTCTTGTTGACCATTCGTCGATACCCCAAATAATCGCTTTCTTAATCTTTGGCTCGCCTGCCCAGTAATCCTCGTTTGCTTCAAGTGTTACTTTCTGTTGTTTTCTGTCCCATTCTACGAATTTATATGGACCACTTCCCATAGCATATGCATAGTATGGTGACTTTTCTTTCTGCAGATCTCTGTACTTCCACCATGTATCCGACTTACCATCCCAAAGTCCAAGCTTTACAGACGTTTCCTTGTCAAGTACTGCTCCCCAGTGTCCACTACGTGCAATGATGTTCATGAATGGACCGTATGGCCTGACAAGTTTGACTACAACGTTGTCGCCTTGTACTTCAACAGCTGGATCAATAACGTTTACATAGAAATCGATCAGCTTCTGCTTGTACTCTGCCTTTGGTTCACCATTCTTGTCAAATATCTGATCAACTGGTGCTTTTACGTACTCTTCAATTAGTTCGTCCAAAGAATGGACGTTGAAAAGTGCGTAAAGCATCATCCACATTGGTCCACCAGCTGGATCATAGAGCAGTCCTCTTTCAAATGAATACTCTACATCTTCTGGTGTCAATGGGTTGCCGTTATGGAACTTAACGCCTTTTCTGATGGGGAATACATATGTCTTTCCTCCATCTTTAACAAGACCGTTCTGAACAGTTGGAACTTGCGTTGAGAGTTGTGGTACAAACTCACTGACGCTGCTCCCCTTATAAGCAATGAGGTTGTCGTAAACGTTGTAGAGTACCTCGCCGCTTGCCGTATCGTAAGCAAGGTGTGGATCCAATGTATCCGGCTCTCCTATCGTTGCCTCAACGTAGGTAGTTGGATCAAACGCCGCAAGAGCTAAAACCGTTACAAAAATGCTTAAGAATACTAGCAACTTTTTCACTGTAAATCCCCCCTTCACAGGATGTAATAAGGAACTCTTTTGTAGATACACAAATATTATATCACATATTTCTAAGAAGTTTCAATTGTAAATTTTAAATTGTTCAAAAAAATCACAAAACTCTTCTTGACAAAACAACAAATGCATTATTAATGTGTATTAATTAAATAGAAAGCTTAATTTCAATTTCAAGTAAATATATTATACCACATATGGAAAACGGTAGTCAACAATGCAAAGAATACATACAAAAGTATTTGACATATAAATTTATACATGATATAATTAATTGAAAACAGTTGAAGAAATTACACAAAAGTTGGAAGTAGTGGAGGTGATTTTATGTTAAAAGATGGTATGGATGCAGTAGATTTTGAATTGTATGATCATGACTTAAAGATGGTACGTTTATCTGAGCTCCAAGGGAAAGTTGTCTTAGTTTTTTATCCAGGTGCATTTACGAGTGTATGTGAGAAAGAGCTTTGCACTTTCAGAGATATGCTTGCAAAGTTCAACAATGTGAATGCAACTGTACTTGGCATCAGTGTCGATACACCATTTTCAAATAAGGCTTTTGCTGAGAAGAACAAATTAAGTTTTAGATTACTTTCCGATTTTGGCGGAGCTGTATCAAAACAATATGGTGGAGTACACGAGAATTTTGCGGGTGTTCCAAACTATACAGTGGCAAAACGTGCAGTATTTGTAATTGAGAGTATGAAAGTTATCTATTCGTGGGTAACTGACAACCCTGGGAATGAACCACCGTACGAAGAAGTACAAAAGGTATTATGAATATTCTGAACATTGATTGAAAAGTAGAAAAGTAGAGGTGAATGGTATGATATCAGAAAGAGTTGTTAAAGCGTTGAACGAGCAAATAGGGAAAGAGGTTTTTTCTTCTTACCTATATTTATCTATGGCAAGTTATTTTGATTCAATAGACTTACCAGGTTTTGCAAAATGGATGAAGGTCCAAGCAAGTGAAGAACTCGGTCATGCAAAGAAGATTTATGAATTTGTATATGATCGTGGTGGAAGGGTAGAGCTGCCTGCGATCGAAAAGCCAAAATGTGAATGGGAATTTCCACTGCGAGCTTTTGAAGACGCATACGAACATGAAGTGTTCATCACAAAGAGTATCCATTCTATACTTGATATTGCAAGAGAAGAAAAAGATTACGCAACCAATGAATTTTTGCAGTGGTTTGTTAAAGAGCAAGTTGAGGAAGAGTTACAAGTTGAATTGATTGTCAAAAATCTTAAAAGACTGGGTGATTCTCCAGTTGCAATATACATGCTCGATAAAGAACTCGGTAGCAGAGGAGCAGATTGACATTCAGGATAATATAACTACAAAGATATAACTACAAAGTGCCGGATTTTCCGGCACTTTTTCAATTTACGTTTCTACAATATAGTTTAACTATCTCCTCTTCCCATAAACGTTCATACTGGGTCTTAGAGCACTGCTTAAGTTGTACGTTTTTCCATCGATCGTGATACTTTGGACTGCGCTGATATCTCGTTTTATCGTGTTGAGTTTTACAGTGTCACCAACTTTTAGTGTCTTCCAAATTGGCATTAGTGATCCCGGAATTTTGTATTCTTTGTTTTGCGAATCTGTAAGGACAACTGTTATGACATTTCTTGAAACCTCAATACTCTTTACTTTTGCTTCTAAAACCTGCATTTCTACGTTATCCGCGTTTTTCACGGGCCTGAGAGCAATCTTGTAACCGTTAACTTCCATCGATGTTGGTACAAGGATGGTTGCCTTAATTCCCTTAAAGCTCACCTCTGTCCCAATCTTCACATCGGAGTACTGATTCCAAATGAACGGAACCTTTACCTTTTCTCCATCACCGTATGATACAATTGCATAACCTCTTCCGTAAACACCCAACACTACTTGGTCTATAACTCCAGTGGCTTCATACTCTGTTTTTTCAATCACAAATGGAGAAATATAGCTAAGAATCGGCTGAGTAGTAGTCTTGGCAGCAAATACACTGACAACTAACAACATCATCAAAACAACACTGAAGGTTTTCTTCATAACAACCACCTCCATAAATGATGTATGTCGTAATTCAACTAGTAATATATTCTTGGTCCCTTAAAAAATCCTTAGAACTCCCACTATTTCACTACTCTTCAGTAGATTTCAACTTCTGCGTATAGATGTGTGCCAATCTTGTTGGTTCAGGTAGCTTGTAACCTCTAATAAGTGATTTTACAAATGACAACGCACTGCCTGGATCGCATAAATGTCCGGGAGAGATGTAGATAGGATTTGTCTTCTTCTTAGAAAGGTAGCAGTATCCAATTAGGTTACCGATTCCGTCAAAGATAGGCTCTGCCTGTCCAACACGTGTTGGTTTATCACACACGCCGTATAACCTACTTTTTGCTACTCCAATCGACGGAATATCGAGCAAAACGCCTATGTGACTTGCAATTCCAAAACTTCGAGGATGAGCTATACCTTGACCGTCAAATATCAAAACATTCGGTTTGATGGATGATTTCCTCAAGCATTCGAGAATAACTGGTGCCTCACGAAACGCTAAAAGGCCAGGGATGTATGGAAATTCCAGCATGGCCTTTTGACTTATTATATCCACGATGTTTAACTCATTGTCCAAGATTACGAGTACACCCAATGCATACTTATCTGAATAACTTACATCCAATCCGCCGATGTACTGTATCTTCTGTGTTTCAAGTTCTTTTATTTTCAAGCTCTTTGACAAATTCTTCTGTATTTCAATGGCACTTTGTATATCTTTTGGGAACAAAAACTCCGAATCTAGTTCATTGATATCACACATAGCTATTAATTCATCACCAATATTTGATCATTTCATTATTTCAAGAAGCAACAACATGTACACATTTGATAAGGTCAAACTGATTGCAACGGCAACGGAACCAAATTTTATGAAATCCTTAAAAGATACATCGATTCCCTTGTGTTTCTTCAGTAACGACAATCCAACAACATTTGCAGATGCTCCAACTGGTGTCAAGTTTCCCCCCAGACAAACGCCTAACGAAAGTGCATACCAAAGCGGTTGAATGTTCGAAAATGCATCTGGATTCATCTGTGGTAATTGCTTTATAACAGGTATCATTGTAGCTGCAAATGGTATGTTATCTATGAAACCAGACACGATACCGGAAATCCAAACAATCATACTTGAAAGCATGACTTTTGAACCTTTCGAAATGTTGACCAAGAACGTCGCAATGTCACTCATGATACCAACTTTCTCCATAGCCCCTGTAATGATAAATAGTCCAAGGAAGAAGAAGATTACTTCCCACTCGACTTTCGATAGGAACGGCTCTATTTCTTTCCTTTCGAAAATCAGAAGGCTAAAGAATCCTGCCATTAAACTGATTATCGAGCTTTCTAAATTCAATTGCTTTTGCAATAAAAACAAGACTATAACCGTCACTAAAAAAAATGAAGAAGCTAAAAACCTTCCCTTATTCTGTATTGCTTTACTCTCGTCAAAACTATCTATAAACTCTCTCGGAACTTCTTTCCTGAAATCTTTACCTGACATGAAGATAAATGCCAAATCTATCAATAACAGTATTATTAGGTTCACAGGTACCATGTACAACGCAAATTCCAGAAACGGTATTTTCGCTGCAGAGGTAATCAATATGTTCGGTGGGTCACCAATTGGTGTCATGGCACCACCTATGTTCGAAGCAAGTATTTCCGCCATTACGAATGGTGTTGGGTTGATAAGTAGTATATCGGTAATTGCAAAAGTCACTGGTATGAATATAAGAATAGTTGTCACGTTGTCGATGAACGAGGAAACCACAGCAACTATAAAAGTAAGTGCAAAAAGTAGGTTTGCTGGCTTAGTCCCGGCCACTTTCACGGTTCTAATCGCGAGATACTGAAAAACGCCCGATTCTTCCATAACCCTTACGAAGATCATCATACCAACCAAGAAAAGCAATGTATTTATGTCTATAGTTTCTTGAAGCCCTTCGTACGGATTAGGAAAGATCCTCATAAGCAAAAGTAAGAGGCCACCAGCCATAGCAACGATAGTTTTGTTGATCTTCCCGCTAATAACAAAATACATAACGATAGCAAAGACAGCTAAGACTACAAATTTCGTGAGCATCACCTCGATAGAGTGTGCACCATGCTTTTTAACCTAGATTTTCTTCATTAATTGTATGTGTCCGCCTACGTTTCACAATAGATACTTGAAAACAAGAAATGCCGTTGAGATTATACCACTAAGCATAACCGGCTTCAACATGGAAGATAAAAATTCAGAAAAGGTTAAAGTTCTCTTCTTATAGTTTTTTAACACGTTGCTGCCAACGATGTTGCACATAGACGCGACTGGTGTCAAATTGCCACCAATTCCTACTCCAAGGGCAAGTGCCCAATAAAGGTCAATAGGGGCACCTAAAGAAACAAGTTTCCTAATTATCGTAACATAAAGCAACGTAACTGGTAGTGCACTTAAAAATCCTGTCAGCAAAAGTGATGACCATAGAATGATTATCACAAGTAAGAGAGATGTCTTTATCGGTTCGAACAAGTTAATAAGTGGTGCAAAGATCTCTAGCTTTTCTAATGCTCCATTCAACATATATAGACCAGCAATCAAAAACAAAGTGTCCCAGTCGACTTCTGAAATGACAGATTGAAAATCGGTACCTTCAACAAAGAGCATGATTAAGGCTCCAACGAGAGTTATAAATCCAAGTTCAAGACCAACTTCTTCGTGTAAAGCCATGAGCAACACTATGAACATAAAACTAATAAAGTACAAAATCCAGGTATTGTTTTTCTGCATACTACTCTCAGTAATTTGCGCTTTGTAAGTGATCTTCTTGAAATTTCTATTTAGTACAAGAATTTGTATTATGAGAACCACGAAGCCAATAGGCATAAGATTGTATATAAATGACATGAAGTTGAGATTTGATACTGCATATATAACGATGTTTGGAGGATCGCCAATTGCCGTTGTCATACCGCCAAGGTTTGAAAAGAATATTGCATTAATTGTCAGTAACTTGTAATCTATATCCGTTATATCAGCTATGTATAGTAGTATCGGTATGAATATTAGTATCGTTGTGACATTGTCGAGCAAACTTGACAGTATGAATACTGCAACATCTATGAGCAATATCGCTAATATCATGTTCCCCTTGCTGAATTTAACGATCCTCTCAGATATTTCGTTGAATACGCCATGCTTTTTTAAAATCGATATCGTCAGCATCATGCCAAGCAAGATGAGGAGTGTATTAAAATCGACTATTGCTGGTAGTTTCTCAAAATTGAATTCTCCTAAAAGCAATATTGAAACTATGCCAAACAAGAGTGTTGTGACTGAAGATATGTGGGGCTTGAATATGATAAATGCGTACGCTATCGTGTAAATAAAAAGAATGAAAATAGTCAATCCCTTTCACCTCGAGATAGAATAAGTAGTTTTTTCATAAGGATGCTTGCATCCTCTTCAGATATCTTTTCCAGCTCATCAAATTCTTCAAATGGTTTCTGCAATTTTTCGTAGTCTTCTACAGGTTGTTCCTCTGATTTTGTTTCTTTGTCTTTATTCTCAGAAACTGTATCTGTTATCTTCTTAACTCTTCCAATGAGTTCTGCTTCGATACTTTCTAATTTAAAAGACGTTACCTCGCTCTGTTCTGTTTCGTCAGATTCATTAGAAATCTTCTTTATCTCATCTATCAAATTCTTGCTCTCGTCTAAAACTTCATTGATTAGCACTTCTCTATCAATCTCTCCGATAGGGGGCTCAGCATCGAATTCCATATTTTCTAATACATCACTGCTGTCTGTATTCCTCGCAGCTTCAACACTCTTTTCAGGCATTCCTTCATTTTTGTTATCGATATTATCAAGTTGTTCGAAGATGTCTTTAAATACATCTATCTCACTATTTATGAGTTCTTCAAAATCAATGACCTTTGCCCCATTTGGTATCAAATCAAGTTCTGAGGGTGTTTTGTCAATCGAACTCTTTTCGACTTTGTCAGAAGATTGACCGGCTTCACCGGATACCTCAACTGTAGTGTGTGTATTGGTACTTGCAATTTCTGATTCGGCCCTTTGTGCAGATGCCCTCTGAGATGGTTCCAAAGGAAGTTCGATAACTTTTCTTTTTACTCTATAAATCCTATATTCGGCAATCATCAAAACGACAAATATAGTGGAAAATATGACTATTATGATTGCGACATTAGAACTTCCGCTCGATGGTTGTGCAACGGTAACTGCTGTTGATGTTGGTACTTCATCTTGTGAGACAACTTCGGATGTAGTAGGATTATTCTGCTTTATCCACCTTTTCCACTCATCTTCAATTTGCCGAGACGATATTGATTCGAGCAAATTCCTGACAAAGTCATTGTCATAACCTGCAAGATAATTTCTTGCTTTATCGTAATTTCCAATCATATAAGCAGATATGCCCATCTTGAATTTTATCTGTGGGTCGTATCCCTCAAGCGTATTGTCGGCTGCAAGTGCCATTTCGTAGTTACCCAGAGCGGTCTTATAGTCTCCTGATTTATATGATAATTCGGCTGCTGAATAATACTCCATCCCGGTTTGTGCCGTAGAAAATCCAATCACAGTTATCAAAATTAGAAAAAAGGCAAGATATTTCCTTGGCATTTTTTACATCGCCTCGCTTTCTATGTCTCTTATCGTCTCAAGCGAGTACTAAGATTACCAGATTATTAGATTACTATACAGTTTTTTGAGCATCTACGAGTGCAAGAAATTCTGTGTTTGTACGAGTTTCTTTCAATTTGGATAGTATGAGTTTGAGTCCTTCTTCCTCTGTCATAGAACTGAGCATTCTTCTAAGTATCCATATTTTCTTTAAATCAGCAGCAGTTGTAAGGAGTTCATCCTTTCGCGTACCAGAAAGTGATAGATTTATCGCAGGGAATATTCGCTTGTTTGAAAGTTGTCTTGAGAGGACAAGTTCCATGTTGCCTGTTCCCTTAAATTCTTCAAATATTACCTCGTCCATTTTTGAACCAGTCTCTATGAGTGCCGTTGCGATGATCGTCAAACTGCCGCCTTCTCTGGTATTTCTTGCCGCTCCAAAAAAGTGTTTCGGTTTGTAGAGTGCAGCTGGGTCTACACCACCTGTAAGCAACTTTCCACTTGGTGGTACCGTTATGTTGTAAACACGTCCCAAACGTGTCAAGCTATCTAGTAATACGACAACATGGTTACCATATTCAACGAGTCTTTTACACATATCAAGTGTTAATTCTGCTATTTTTATTTGCTTATCCGATGGCATATCAAACGGTGCAGCAATAACCTTTGCATTGACCGATTCCTTTATATCTGTAACTTCTTCTGGCCTTTCATCGATTAGTAACACTATCCTTATGGTCTCTGGATGATTCTGAGCTATACCATTTGCCATTTCCTTGAGAATGGTAGTCTTTCCAGTTTTCGGTGGAGCGACGATCATGCCGCGTTGACCTTTCCCAATCGGTGCAAAAAGGTCTATGAGTCTGGTTGAATATGTTTCTTTCTCTGTTTCGAGTATGTACCTTTCCTTTGGGTAATCCGGTGTGAGATTTTCAAAATTGACGCGTTCATCGGCAAGCTCTGGGGATTTGTAATTTATTGCTTCGATCTTTATCATTGCATTGAAACGCTCTCCTTCTTTTGGAGGACGTATCACCCCTGAGATGATATCGCCAGTGTTCAGATTAAATTTTCTGATCTGTGACTGTGACAAATAGATATCCTTCGGACCAGAAAGCATCGTCTCCAGACTTCTGAGAAAGCCATACCCATCGGGCGCAATTTCAAGCACGCCTTCGCCAAAAAAATATCCTTCCGATTTTGCCTTTGCTTCGAGTATCTCAAATATGAGATCTTGCTTTCTCATAGCAGTGTATCTGGCAATATCATACTTTCTTGCAAGTTCATAGAGTTCTTTCATCGTCATTTCTTCGAGTTGTTTCATGTTTATTCCTTCACTCAAGTATAAAACACCTCCACGTCATTTCGACAGAGTTTTCAAATCGTTTGATCAGATAATCAAAGGCTGTATCATTTAGTTCTGAACAATCTATCACCTGCATCACCAAGTCCTGGTAGGATGTAACCGTGGTTATTCAATTGTCTGTCAAGTGAGGCAGTGTAGATATCTACATCAGGATGAGTATCTTCAAGTGCTTTTACCCCTTCAGGTGAGGATATCAAAGAGATAAAAGTAATTCTTTTAGCGCCGACTCGTTTGATCTTCGAAATTGCATCAACTGCAGAAACACCTGTAGCAAGCATTGGGTCAAGTACGAATACTTCACTATTGTTAGTTATCTTTGGTAGTTTAAAATAATAGTCTACTGCCTTAAGCGTCTCTGGGTCACGATATATACCAATATGGCCTACAGATGCGTTCGGCAAAAGTTCCAATATACCATCGACCATACCTAAACCTGCTCTGAGTATCGGTACTATCACTATGTCTTTATCGTTTATACAGTAGCCCTTTGCCTTTTCAAGTGGTGTCTCCACTTCTATTTCGTACAACTCAATATGTCTCGTTGCTTCGTAGGATATGAGTAACGTGATTTCTCTGAGTAATTCTCTGAATTCTTTCGGGCCAGTGTCAATTTTTCTCATGATTGTCAACTTGTGCTTTATCAACGGATGGTCAACAACGTACAACATATATTATCCCTCCACGTTTTGAATTATGCCAAGTTCTTTAAGCTGTTGCTCTATATCGTACTGGATAAGCTTGGGTATGATTAAATCCAAGTTTCCATCCATTACAGCTTGAAGATTGTATATCGTAAGATTTACTCTGTGATCAGTCACTCTGTTTTGTGGAAAGTTGTACGTTCTTATCTTCTCACTTCTCTCACCACTGCCTATTTGATTCTTTCTTTGTGAGGAAACTTTTTCGTCTTGTTCTCTTCTTGCCAATTCGTACAACTTCGCACGTAGGACCATCATCGCCTTGTCCTTGTTTTGGTGCTGCGATCTTTCAGATTGACAAGTTACCACTATCCCGGTTGGGATGTGCGTAATTCTTATAGCTGACTCTGTTTTGTTCACGTATTGCCCACCAGCGCCGGATGCTCTGTACGTATCTATTCGCAAATCTTTCGGGTCTATGAAAACGTCAACATCTCTAATTTCTGGGAGTACTGCCACCGTTGCAGTTGATGTGTGTATTCTTCCACCAGATTCTGTAACGGGAATTCTCTGCACTCTATGTACGCCACGTTCGTATTTCATATAGGTGCCACTATTTTTCCCTTTTATCCTAACAACAACCTCTTTGTATCCACCAAGGTCTGATTTACTCTCATCCAAGATTTCATACGACCAGTTCTTAATTTCAGCATATCTTAGATACACTCTAAGAAGATCTCCTGCGAAAAGTGCGGCCTCATCTCCACCTGTTCCAGCACGGATTTCAAGGAATACATTTCTGCCTTTGAACTCATCCTCTGGTAAAAGTAATGTCAATATTTCATTAGCCAGCGATTCCGCTTTTTCATCTATCTTTTGTATCTCTCCTTCACTTCCAGGTTCTTCTTTCCATAATTCTTTTTCGTCAAGAAGTTCAAAGTATTCATTTATCAGTGAGTCAATTTCTTTGAATTTGGTAAAATCGGATGAAACTTTTATCATATCCTTCAATTCGAGATTTTCCATCAATCTCTTTTCTAATTCTTCTATACTACTTTTTGTCCACTCTTTAATACTTTCCATCAAATTCCTGTCCATCCTATCTTCTTTGCCACCTCCTCAGGTTCCCTAGCAAAGTCAACAACCGTCTCTTTTGAAATTATGTTGGAAAAATACGCTTTCAAGAGCGCGTCATCGAACAATACATTTCCTTGCTTTTGGGCAGTCTGCATGATACTTTCTATTTGGTGTATCTTCCCTTCTCTTATCAGGTTTTTGACTGCCATATTTGCTACAAGCACCTCAACTACTGGAACTAGTCCTGTACCCTTTTTTGGAACTAGTCTTTGAAATACGACACCGATCAACGTATTTGCTAATTGAAGGGAGATTTGTTTTTGTTGGTGGGCTGGAAAGACATCAACGATTCTCTCAGGTGCCGTTGCCGCAGAGTTTGTGTGGAGTGTGGCAAGTACCAAGTGACCAGTTTCTGCAGCGGTGAGTGCAAGTGCTATCGTTTCCAAGTCCCTCATTTCTCCAACAAGTATGATGTCCGGGTCCTGCCTGAGTGCATATTTAAGACCGTCGCTAAAACTTTGAGTGTCCCTCCCTAATTCTCTCTGATGTATCAGTGAATTCTTGTTCTCAAAGACGTATTCTATAGGATCCTCTATCGTTATTATGTGGTATGCGTACTTTGAATTGATATAATCGATCATCGCAGCTAACGTTGTAGATTTACCACTACCTGTTGGTCCTGTCACTATGACCAGTCCAGAATCTTTATCACAAAAATCCCTCAGAACAGTTGGAATGCCAAGCTCTTCAAAAGTCCTAATCTTCTTCGTAATGATCCTCAATGCAAGCGCCGGGTTACCTCTTTCATAGTACAGATTTGCCCTTATCCTAACATCTTCAAATCCAAAAGAAAAATCAGTCTCCTTATTTCTGCCCTCTATGTCACTATCTCCGAGCAGGTGTTCTATGATACCAGTTAAATCATTACCTGTAAGCGCTGGGTAGCCTTGCATCCTTACTAAATATCCGTCTACCCTGATTATTGGTAGATTGTTTACGGACAGGTGTATATCTGTGGCTCTGGCTGATTTAGCCTTTAGTATTATATCGTAAATATCAAACATGCAATCACCTCATTCGATAAAGTAGTCTACTAACTAAAAAATCATTCAAGTGGACCAAATAGCATTTTCAGCTTTTCAACAACTGGGTCTTGCATCTCACTTGATATTTCAACTATGACTTGCCTGTTTAGTCCGGTCTTGTTTTTGTAAAGAATCGCTATTTCGTCCTTCTTCTCCCTTATGATTTCATAGCTGAACTGTTTGGATTCATCAAAGACAATCCTAATGGAATCTTCATTTTCGTACACGGTCGCTAAAGAGAGACCTACGAATATTGACAAATCTCCGTTTAATTTTAAATCTTCCAACACTGCTTTAGTTGCGACTCCAAATTGCTTATTTTCACTATCTTTCTCGTTCTGTGCATTTTGGCTATTTTCTTGTGACTGTGAGAGCCCCTCTACAAACTGTTCCCCTTTTTGCTCACTAAGGCTGCTAATTGAATTGTGATCAGTAAATCTTGTTGTTTTATCTACCGTTTTATCAAGAACATCTTTAGAGCTATCTTCTGAATTTGGCTTCATATTTGAAACGGTGTTGACTTCAGTAATTCGATTTTTACCATCACTTGATTCAGCGCTTTTGACGATATTCTTCGTTTCTCTCTCTGTAAATTGTTTTGAAATGTTTGAAATGTTTGAAATATCTGAAATATTTATACCATTTCCTGATTTTGGTTGAACAGCTGATTGAAGTTTTTCCACAAGATTTGCGAATAGAAGTTTTGCAATCAAAAGCTTCTCTTCACCATATTTTAATTCTTTCATTATTCCAAAGAACTCCATCGATAAATTCGTCATTAAATTAGTCTTTTTTTCGAGTGAGTATTCGATGAGCTGATTTAGAAATGTATCGTAGTCTCCCCTTTCGATATAGACTTTCTCAGTTATGTCAAGAACGGTATGTAACTCTCCTTCCAATATGGCATCTACAAATCTACTTACAATTTCCTCGCTAACTAATCCCAATGCCTCATCAACAGCCTGTGCTGTTACTTCTCCGCCTGTGTATCTAATGACCTGTTCAAGAATTGATAACGCATCGCGAAGGCCACCAGATGCTCTTTTTGCAATTTTTAACAAAGCATCATCGCTTATGTCGAATCCTTCTATCGCAGAGATTTTTTTGAGCCTATTTACTATTTCCTCACTTGAAATGTTCTTAAATTCCAAAACTTGGCAACGGGATGTAATAGTTGGCGGAATCTTCTCAGGATTAGTTGTGGCAAGTATAAATACAACATGCGACGGTGGCTCTTCTAAAGTCTTGAGTAACGCGTTGAAGGCCTCGCGTGTCAACATGTGCACTTCATCTATTATGTACACTTTGTACTTACCCATTGCTGGACTGAAATTGACACCATCTCTTATCCTTCTTATTTCGTCTATGCCTCGATTTGACGCCGCGTCTAGTTCTATTACATCGAGATGTGAACCATTGTCTATGGCTTTGCATGAAGCACATTCGTTGCAAGGTTCAGAAAATTGATTCTTCTCACAATTTAGCGACTTTGCAAGCAATCTTGCAGTGGTCGTTTTTCCCGTACCACGCGGACCTGCAAAGATGTAAGCATGTGATATCATTCTTTTCTCAAGTGCATTTCTTAGTAACCTCATTATGTGTTCTTGGCCAACGATTTGTGAGAATTGAACAGGACGGTATTTTCTATATAGTGCTTCCATGTGATTTTTCACCTCAGAATCTGCTTGTATATTTGGATTGATGGATTAACCTCAGGTGTTTTGCTCAATTAGATATCTTTCTTCTATCAATTTCATTATTTTTTCTTTGGCTTCATCTTCCACCGCATCTATCCATATTGCATTCTTAAACCTTCTCAGGTAGATAATTTGCCTACGCGCATAATGACGGGTATTGCGTTTTATAAGGTGTATGGCCGTTTCAATGGAGTATACGTCATCCAGATAATCGATAATCTCCTGATACCCTATGGTCTTGAATGCTTCTGGACTCTTACCGTATTTTGAGATCAGTTCTTTCACTTCGTCTATCAAGCCATATTCTATCATCTTGTCAACTCTGCTATTTATTCTTTTGTAGAGTTCTTCTCTCTCACGGTTTATAACTATCAATGTAAAATCCTCGTTTGACTCTCTTGACTGCTCACTTTGAAGTTCGGAAATCCGTTTGCCGGTTTTGAGATAAACTTCCAATGCTCGTACTGTCCGCTTTGTATCTTGGAAATGTATCCTGGAGGCAGCCTGTGGATCGAATTCTTCAAGCATCTTTCTCAGAATTCCTGGTTCTTGTTCGTTCAACTGGTTGAGTTCTTTTCGTATGTTTTCATCCCTCGGCACACCTTCAAAAAAACCTTTTACCAGTGCATCGATGTAAAGCCCGGTTCCACCAACGTATATAGGTATCTTCCCTCTTTGAACTACATCCTTTTCTATTTCCTTTGCCATTTTTTGATATAGAAAAGCATTAAAATACTCGGAAGGTTCCACTATATCTATCATATGATGTTTAACAGAAACAAGTTGGTAAGGGTCAGGCTTGGCTGTACCTATATCCATGTATTTGTATACTTGTCTAGAATCCATCGATATGATTTCTATGGGCAGCTGCTGTGCTATAGCCACAGCCAGCTCGGTCTTGCCTGAACCAGTCGGACCGGAGATTACAAATCTGTGCATCAAAAAACTCCTTTCTATTATTCAACTTTCAGTTCTATGTTAACGCTATTTGCCTTCATATCGTTATTTTCAGTATTTATAATTGCATCAGAGGCTGTCATCTTTATACCTTTTTTAGCATCGTTTATTACAACAGCTCCAACTAATGTGAGCTCTCCCTTTTTCTTATCATAATCAAATCTATCACTAACAGTCGTGACATCACCTTTTGTAATATTGACGCCACCCTTTTTCGTACCACTGTATTTGTCATTATCCAAGTCATAATTCACACTATCAGCTATTATTGTTATCTTTTCATTACTCTTCGTATCGACTATCGTAACTACTGCGTTTGTAAGAACTCCCGTTCTATTATCAAGATCATACGTCATCTTATCTGCGGTTGCACTACCGCCGTCGAAACTGAATTCAGACTTTACTGGAATATCTACATTTCTCCATTTGTCGCCAACTTTTCTAACATACATCTCAGTAGTTTTTACGCTTACTTTATCTTCGTCTATATTGACGAATACTCTACCTTTGTAATATATAACATCACTTTTTGGTTCAACATAGTCAGCAGAGACTCTAACAGTTTTCGACTTCTTTGTACTTGTTGTTGTCGTGGTTGTCGATGTTTGTGCAAAAATAATAACTACGGAAAGTAGTATCATCAAAATTGTGATGCCAAGAATCCTTCTACTCTTCATACCCATACCTCCTATAACTCTTAAGCGGTAAGACTTTCAACCATTTTCTTACCAGCAAGGTAAAAACGATTACTTATCATACTGAAATTCTTTGAATCAACGGCCTGTATTGAAGTAGAGAATTTTGCCTTGTTTGAACGGTCTTTAACAAATTTGGCTGTCCTTGAGAAAGTTGATAGCAGGAGATAATCAGTAGCCCTTTGGGGAATAAAAGAATTGAGCCAATCTATGTATATTATACCATCTCCTTCCGGAATTCCAAACACCCAAGCAAGAGAAAGATAATCATCTATCGGTGAAAAGTCTATTGGATACGTCAACGCTCTTGATATCACATCTATAGAGTTACCAGTCAATATCTCTTCTTTCTTTTGAGCCATGTTGAATGCGTGCACCTTTACTCTGAAGTTATCAGTAATCTCGAATTCTGGGACCCATTTCTGGACAAATTCCCTAAGTTTAGCATTCCCCTTTGTATCTTCTTCTTGGTTTTTAATCTTCTTTTGAACATTATACAGGAGCGTTATACTACTCCCAATACTTGACAAGGATGGATTCGAAACAGATTTGAAGATTTTAAAAGCTTCTTGCCACATTTTCGATATTCTCACATAGGCCGTATTTGCATCATACTGCCAAAGTACGGTAGGAATGCAAGAAAAGCCACAACAGTGAATTTCGAACAAATTCTTATTACTCTCATTACTCTCAGATCCTTCAAACTCTTGCAATGCCTTCAATAATCCAACTGTACCCAAATATTGAATTATATCACCGCCTAAGGAAATTCTCAAATTCATCTCTCCTATCCATAGCAATCTTTAAAGCTTCATTATAAATCGATTCATGTCTTTCAAATTCACTCCATTCTGCCTGTACTGTATAATCAAAAACAAAATCTGCTATTTGCATCTCTTGCTTAAGTATTTCTTGATTCTTAATGGAATCAAGTGCCGACAACAAATTAAATTGTGTCTGGTAATCAGGAATTTCTTCATTGAATAAACTTGCAATGATCCTATCCATACCACGTTTTTTAAGTTCTTCTGTTGGAAGCGGAGATAGCACTCCACCATCCAAAACCTTTGTACCACAAAGATACGTGGGTTCAAAAATCCCAGGAACCGTACAACTTGCCAAAACTGCATCAACTAAGAAGCCTTCATCTATAACCATGGACTCATGATTTTCACTATCGAATGCTACGACAACCAATTTTGTCTTAAGCTGTGAAAACTTAGTCTTACCAAAGAGTACCTTGAAAAACTGGTAATAATCGTCTAAACTTATTAGCGCCTTCTTTATTACTAACTCAAACATCGAGACGGAAGATTTCAACGATTTGTCTTTCATGAAAGAAACGACATTTGTTGAGAATTCTTCGTAAACCTTATCTGCATCACCGTACATCGCATAAAGGGCACCTACTATGGCACCTGCTGAAGACCCAGCTATCATACTTAACCTTACATCGTACATATCCAAGAGTTTCAAAGTAGCTACATGCGTAAAACCCTTGACTCCACCTGCTTCCAGTGCTAGACCAACCAATCCTACTTCACTCCTAACTATGTTGTTTAATTGCGTAGTTCATTATGATCATTGCGCAGTTACTATGAAAACTATCCCCAATACCACAGACGTTACAGTACCCGCGATAGCTATCCATCTAGTCAACTCTAATTCCGAACGCAAGTTATTTACTTCTTCATTGAGTGATTCCAAGTCAGTCTTGGCCTTATCTTGATTAAGCATTAGCGTTGAGATATCATTTGATAGCTCACTAGTCTTAACCGCAGTATCCTTAACGTTGGAAATTTCATTCAAGATGTACTGCTGTTCAATAGAAAGTGCACGCATCTGGTCTTCAATTTTCGTGTATTTTGCTACCAACTGGTCAAAACGATTTGACAACACTTGGAAATTTCCAATTGTGTCGACAATTGTTAATGCATCGATCGCATCAAGTCTCTTTATGAAATCGTCTCCCTTATTGATTATCTCCTCGATCTTGGAAATCCTCTGTGACAATGTACTAACTTCCTTACTAGTAGACGCATACAAACTATTAAGTGGTTTTAGATTCTCTATATCCGTTGAATTCTGCGAAACTGAGTTTTCAAGGGCTGACAATCTTTCGATTGATTGCTGACTAGACTGTTCAAGAGCTGAAATTCGTCCGTCGAGTTTTGAAACTTGAGTGCTTACTGTTACAATTTTTCCTATATCTTGTTGACTAGACTTCAGACTACTTTCCAATGCTGATATCTTTGAGTCTATTCGTTGTATGTTGTTTGTCACTTCGGTCTTAAGCGCATTTAGATTACTGTTAATATCGTTGATATTAGCATTAATTTTGCTTATATCGTCGTTAACTACCGTGATTTTGTTGTTGACTTGTACAACAGACTGTTCGGTAGCAGTTACCCTTTTTGATAATGAATCCAAATCTTTCGAAATACTTGATACCTGAGAAGATGCATCTTTTTGCTCCAGTGTTGTAATCTTCTTCGATAATTGGTCCACAATTTTCGACAAATCTGATGACCCTTTTTCAAGTGTCGCGACTCTTTTCGATAGTGAATCTATATCCTTTGAAAAATCCGTTGGAGTTATTTGAGAAGCTTGACTACTGGTAGTAATAGACGTAACTTTGCTCTCAAGTGCTGTGATTCTCTTCTTAAGATCACTTAAGTCGCTTTGAATACTTGATTGAGTCGAAGCATTTGATTGAACTTGCTTTTCCAACGAAGAAACGCGTGATTGAATTTTACTGATTTCTTCTGAACTCACTGTACTGTTTAAACCTTCCAGCTTGTAATAAGTTATCAGATTGTAAAGGTACTTGGCTAAGTCTAACTTCGATACAAGTAGTGAAGGCTTAAAGTTGTTGTTCTGGTCAACCTCCATGATCTTTCTATCGACCAGAAAGTTCACAGCCTTATACTGCGCAGAAGCAGAAGATAGATCGTTGATAGTTGCTCCAATCGCACATGTTCCAAAAATCAAAAATAGCAACGCACTGGCAAGCCAAGACAGTCTCAAAAGTTTTCTGGTAGACATTATCTCACCTCGATTTTTGGCCAGATTTCTCTTGATTACTTTGACCATTCATATACTTTGATTATTTGTCTACTCTAACCTCGTTGATCTTTCCATTTTCTATGTACACATCTTCTTTGTACAATTCATTTTCACCTTTCTTAAAAACAAACGTGTACGTTCCTTCTGGTAGGCTTGCAAGGTATATCGGGGTTTTTCCAATGTATGTTCCGTTTACAAAGACATCCAAAACACTTCTTGAAAATATGTTGACTAAACATGATTCAACACTGTCCAAAACAAGCGGGGTTTCTACAACAATTTCCTCTAAATTTGGACCTCTGAGCACATTTATTGCTTGCCCCGAGAATACTTGAATTATGCCTGGTCCACTGTATATTACGCTGTCAACCACTACTTGAACACCTTGACTAAGTGCAACTGGTATCGATTTTGGTATATCTTTCAAGGTACCATCGCTAAAACCAAACCATACAACATTTTCTTCAGAAGCTTCAGAGTCTTTTGTCATCTGCTTTATCGTCGTAAACATTAGGCGTTTTACCAACAATTTCTGACTGAACCCATCAAATTCCACGGTAATATTGGTACCATCGAGTAGTACGTCTATCTGTTCTATCGGCTCCAATGTGTAATAGAGGACCTGATCGTTTTCAAGTAAAATGGTAGTATTGAAGTTCTTATACCCTGGTGAACTAACTTGGATATCATACTTACCATTTACAAGCCGTATTTCTCCAGGAACATTGTAAAAATCGCTCCCCACTTTTACGAGTGCATTTTCAGGTTTGCCCAATATCGTAAGTAACTTGTATTGCCTAGAATCAACGGAAAGCTTATAGTTGTCAACAGGTGGAACTTCTATTTCTTGAATGTAGTTAACGAAATCTGTAGGTAATATCAAGCGATATCTACCAGGCTGAACTTCAAGAGTAGTTGGAAGCACAATCTTATCAAAATTAAGAAACGCATTTTCTATCCTTTTTGAAGTATCTAACGTTAACGTGACAGTGTTTTTTAATGTTATATCTATTCTCTTTTCCTCATATGGATTTAGATATACTTTCACATCTTTCTCCGCAAAACCGGGAGCCGAAACTTTTATTACGTGTTCACCTGGTTTTAGTGATACCTTTGTACTCCCATTTGCAATCATTTCGCCATCTATGTATATTGTTGAATCTGTTGGTAATACAACAATGTTCAAATAAGCTGGCAATACAAGATTAGCAACTATTGTTCCATCTTGGGTCACCATCTTTTCAAATGGTATATATCCCGGCTTAATCAATTTCAGTGCACCTGGAATTTGTGCATCGAAAGATAGTTGGTGACCCTTTATAGTTCCAACCAGTTGACCGTTGTAATACACGATGGCACCATCATCACCGATAATGGTGAGAGCATAGCCGGGATTTGCTAAGATGAAAAGAAGGACGAAAAGCACAACTCCATAACAAAAATTAAAATAGAAATTTCTATTTTTCACATTTCGACACTCCCAGTTTCTATTATTCATCTCTTTTCCCTTATTCCATTTGTGATTCCTATTTCTCTTCAATAACGCTCGACAGCTCTATCAAAGAATGATATATTTTATCAGACGTATCGAGTGGAAACTTATCCATTATCTCCTTTATGTAATCCACTCTCCGTTTTATGACAAATTTTATGACCTCACTACCAAGTTCTGTTATTTCAACCATGGCTACTCTCTTGTCTTCATCGCCTTGCCTTCTTCTTAAGAAACCATCCCTTTCAAGTCTCATAACCAATCCGGTGGTTGTACTTTTAGCGATACCGAGCATTTGACTAAGTTTTGTCATGGTCTGTGGTCCATCGAAATAGGTTCTCTGCATGAGGTCAAACTGGGCCGGTGTAATTGAATAGTCTTTTAATGCTATTCGGCCTTGTATCCTTATTTTAAAGCATATCATTCTCAGCAGTTCTTCAACGTGAGCGTAAATTTCATCACCGTTCTTTTTCACACATTTTCACCTCGTTGGGTAAAATGCCACACAGTAACGCATGGTCGTGGCATGAACTGTATAATCTATCCACCATTGTCACTATTGTCATTATAGTTGTTCAAGTAATACTTTAAATGCCAAGTACGTCTCGTACAGGTCCGCTTTTGAAACCAATTCAAATGGTGAATGCATGCCCAAGAGACCTGGTCCCATGTCTATTGTATCGAATCCTTCTTGTGCAAGGAATTTCGCAACTGTACCTCCACCACCAACATCGACTTTTCCAAGCAGACTTGGCTGCCAAGAAATACCGTTCTTATTGAGTATACCTCTAACACGAGCTACCAGTTCTGCGTGTGCCTCACTTGCTCCACCTTTTCCACCGCGGCCTGTATATTTGACCAGTCCAACACCATAACCAGCCTTTGCAGCATTGAGTTTATCGTGAACTTCAAGATAAGAAGGATCTTGGAGTGTTGTTACATCAGCAGATAATACTGTAGATTTTGCGATTATATCATCTAATGCACTTTCAGCATCGGAGATGCCTCTCATTTTCAACAATTTTCTCAAAAATGCCCTGTAGAATCTCGCCTGAGCACCTGAGTCTCCCTCGCTACCGATTTCTTCCTTGTCAAACAGTATCACACCTGCGGCCTTTTGACCTTCAGATATTTGGGCATTCAACAACGCCATAACACCTTCATATGCACAAATCTTATCATCGTGCCCATAAGCACCTATGAAACTGCTGTCGATACCAACATCACGTGGTTTTAATGCAGGTACAAGTTCCAAATCTGCACTGACAAAATCTTCTTCGTCTATATTGTACTTATCTTTCAGTAATTTTAGCACATTTTTCTTAACTGGCTCATTTTCTTCACCTTGCAGCGGTATTGAGCCAAGAATTATATTCATTTTTTCTGCTTTGAAATGCTCGCTGACTTTATTATCTTCCTTGTCAAGATGTGGTAAGAGATCCGGAAGCACGAAAACAGGATCTTTTCCATCGCAACCAATGCATACATCTATCTTCTGCCCGTCTTCTTTGACAACAACGCCAACTAAAGCAAGTGGTAGGCTAAACCATTGGTACTTCTTCACGCCACCATAATAATGCGTCTTCGCCAACGCTATATCAGCCTCTTCGTAGAGTGGATAAGTCCTCAAATCTAGGCGGGGAGAGTCAACGTGTGCAGCAACAAAATTGACACCATTTTCGATGTTCCCCTTTATTGCGACAAGTGATTTGTTCCTGTTGACTAAGTATACCTGATCTTCTACATCCGTAACTTCATCAACTCTTATGAATCCTGATTTTCTGAGCAACTCTTCAAAATAAGAAATTGCCAATCTTTCGATCTTTGCAAATTCGATGAATTTCTTGTACTCATTGGAAAACTCCTCAATCTCTTCCCTTTTTCTCTTGTCCCAAACCAAGTGTCCTTTAAGTCCCATCTTTACATCCTCCCTTTTCGATAAGTTTCTGAACACAATCTATACCTTCCAAGAATTAAAAACTTCTTTATTTCCAAATCTCTATCTCAGTTTCTAAATCGACTTGATAGGTCTGCCTCACCTTTGATTTTATCAAATCTATCAACTCGAAAACGTCACTTGCTTTAGCATTTCCTTTGTTTATTATAAACCCAGCATGCCTTTCTGAAACTTGCGCACCACCTATGGAATATCCCTTCAACCCCAAAGACTCTATTGCAGTTCCAACGTAGAAATCAGGTCTCGGTCGTTTGAAAACACTTCCAGCACTTGGATATTCGAGTGGTTGCTTTTCATATCTCTTTTTCATTGTATCTAGCATCAAAGTTCTGATTTGCTCTTTATCTCCTTGAAAGAGCCTAAATCTTGCACCAACTATCGTGAGATTTCTTTCTTTCTTGAATAGACTCGTTCTGTATGCAAACTGCGCCTCAAAATTTGAGATAGTGAAAACTTTTCTACCGTCGAATACATCTATTTCGATGATATTCTCACTCGTTTCCCAGCCGTAGCAACCAGCGTTCATATATATGGCACCGCCAACGCTACCCGGCAAACCGTAAGCCCTTTCCATGCCAGAAAGGCCATTTTCCATAGCAATTAGACAGAATTTTTTAAATGGCACACCGGCAGTTGAATAAACATAACCATTGGAATATTCAACTTTGTCTATTCTTTCAGTAGAGACAACAGTATAGCTTTTGTGGTCATCTGATGGTAAGATGTTTGTCCCTCTACCGATTATACGATATTCTATATTTCTCTCTCTGAGCAACCTTAAGGTATTCAAAAAGCCATCTAAGGAGTTTGGAATAACAAAAAGTTTTACTCTTCCCCCCAACCTAAAATTCACATGCACCGAAAGTGGTTCATTGATAAAAAGGTCACATCCCTCATCCCATAAAGCTTCCATAAGACTTCTATCGATATCTTCGTAGTCATATGGTACACTGTTGTGCGTGTTATGCGTGTAATCCACCTGTCATTCCCTCCGTAAATAAGACTATTCTATCCTTCCCCGTACGCTTAGCATGATAAAGTGCTATATCGGCATCTTGTATGAGTTGTTCATGAGATGTTACCTCTGATATCGGGTAATTTGAAACGCCATAACTCAGCGTAATCTTAAACGGAAAATCCTCGATATCTCTAATAAGCCTCCGAAGTCTTTCCAATATAGACACAGTCTCATCGATATCGGAACCCGGGAAGAGCATTATGAACTCTTCTCCGCCAAATCTTCCAAGCACATCCGTAGTACGTACATTTTCTCTAAAAATCTTTGCAATCTTCTTAAGAACCTCATCACCTATCAAGTGGCCATATGTATCGTTTATCTTTTTGAAATCATCGATGTCGCACATAGTAACGCTTAGTGGTGCCTTAAAATTAATTGAATTCTCAAACTGTATGCTAAGAAGTTTTGAAAAATAATATTTAGTATACAACTTCGTTAGTGGATCCACAAAACTTCTGAGCCTTGTAAGAAGCCCTTTCAAAACTGAGATTATACCATATTCCAATACTTGTACAGTGGGGATGATGTCTTCGTAGAATTTATCTTCTAACATCAAATTCGGATTAGAGACGTACATTTCGTACCTCGAATGTTCATCGATATTATCCCTCAAATATACCTCGAATGGTGACAAATGCGCAAATTCTTCCGGGAACGACTTAAATTCACCAATACCCGCTTCAAGTGTTTTGTCAAGAAAATCATCCTCAATCTTCAGATAAGCATTATTCACCGGAAGCAAAGATATGATTTTGGAAATGAAGTAATTCAATAGCGTTTCGGGTTGCATTTCTGTGTCAATTATCCTCAGACTTGAAAGGATTTCAAATGGTAATTCATTGTAACCATATTCTTCTATGGCTTGTACACTTGATTTGAATTTTTCGCTGCTTATATCATATTTTTCAGATATCTTCTTAAACGCATTTGTCAAACCTATATCTCTATATATCGTGGCGGATTTTGCATAGTATACACGCGCTTTGTATTCGTTTCCTATTGTCTTATAATAATGTCCATATCCTTCGTACAGCAGTGCCAAAGATAGGAGAGTACCGTCCAATATGAACTTGATTTCCAGATTCTCAAGTTCCCTTTTCACAAGGTTTGGTGAGGACTTTGCAAGTTTTTCACCTACAACTGCCAATATCTCTTCTCTAAATAGTTTACTTTGCGAATTAATATACTTCTCCCACTTGGTTGGTAAATCATCCGCATCAATTGACCTTAGCATATCAATAATGTCTTTAATGCGTTCATCATTTGTCTCAAAATCTCCCTCTTCCAACAATCTTTTCACTTCATCAATATTGTGGCTAATGAAATTCACAAATATCCGTTCAACTTTTGAACCATTATCTCCATAGACATTGATACATTCGTTTACATGCTCAAGAGCTTCGTTCACTTCAAAATTATATGCATGATAATAGGCTTCCAATATATTTGCATAGATGATCTCATTCCTCAAGCCCAATATTTTGAGCTTTGGACGCACATCCATGATTCCATCAACGAAATCTTTGATCTTTCCTGAATAGAGAGCGTGATATAACATATTCAACCTTGCAAAGAATCCCCTTGCAGGTAATCCTATTCTCTCAGCAGTCTCTACAGACTTTTTTAAATATTGCATAGAAATAACAGACGAAGAGGCGTTGTTGGACATATTATTGTAGATCACTGGTAGTCTATGTGCTATATTATAATCCAGTGCCAACTTTTCAGCCATTTTGAGATGCTTCATACTCTCTTGAGGGTTAGTTGTCATCAAATTTGAAATAAATATATACGCTTCAACTAACACTCTTACATGAAAGTAGTTGTTTTCATCCAATTTTGAAACAACTTCAATCGTTTCTGAATAGAACTTATCTCTTCGCTGCCCTTTTTCGAATTTTGACCTCAAATACAACAACTTCCTTTTCAGTGTACCTAAATCGCCGTATCCAACTGGGTATTTTTCCAACGTAGCTATACAATTATCATCGTCAAATAACAGATAATATTTCAGTGCTCTATAATAGCTAAACATTTTTGTATTTGGAATTTCTAAGTCTCTTATCTCATTTATTTCTTCACTTCTCTCTGCTAATTCCACTTCAAATTTTGTAATCGAGTATGATACTCTATCACCTATCATGCTTTTCACATGGCTTATCAGACTTCGGATAAGAGATGGAGAAGAATAATACTGCATCCTTTCATATATCTCTCTTAAGTACACACGTGCAGCACTCATCTTCTGACCTATCGTTTCAAGATGCCAAGCTTTCTTCTCGGGGTTGTCTATGATAGTTGCAAGTTCTTTGTGCAACCTAACTCTTTCTTCGTTAGAGATAGAATTGTATAGAACTTCCCAATATTGTCTCAATGCAAATCTAAATTTACCGTATTCTCTGTATATGATCCCTTCTGAAATAGCCTTTGAAATGTCAAGATTGGTGTTCCACAAAGACTCCAAAGTTTTCAATTCACTTTCAGAAAATTTCTGACCCAATATGGATATATATCTCTCTTTTCCATTCAAATAGCCTTGCACATTTTTAAATATGACATCTGATATTTCCACATCTTGAATCGTGTCTAGGTCAAAATAGTACTTTCCATCCCGATATACCAAGATATCATTTTCGTATAAATACTTTAGGTACTCAACAACAAGACCAGGCAATCCGCTCGATACCAACGTCAACCAATTTGCTAACGTATCGAGGTTCTCCACCTCGCCTATCGAATTCAGTACAATTTCCTTTGTCAGGTCTATTGTAAAAGGTTCTATGTAGATTTTTCGACTAAACTCTTCAAATTCCTCTATGGAAAAACATAGAACGATTACCTTTCCCGACTTATCCAATTCGGAAATTCTTTTGAGAAGCACCCTTAAACCTTCAGGTACTTCTTGATAGTCATCAACAAATATGACTATGCGTTCAATACTAGATAACGCCTCTACAATTGAAATGGATACCGTGTCTATCTTACAAACATGCTCTATACAGTACATGAGTTCGTCAAGAAGGTCTTTAGAAATCTTGTCAGATACAAGTTGCAACGTCTGGCTTATAACATCTGAACCTGTTATAGCGTGTATGAATGGTATACCACTCTCACGTAAATAACTTTCCAAATTCTCTACAATCGTAGTCTTGCCAACACGTTGTGGGCCAATTACTCCTATGAAATCTTGCCCTACATTTGGCGAATAGATGAGTTTCTTTATTTCTTCTTCCTCAATTCTCGAAACTCTCTTTACTTTCAATGCCTTTTTTCTATCAGAGACTCTATAGTATGGCACTTCCTCGCTAAACGTTCTTTTTGCTGGATTCTCATCACTCATTTGCAATGCGATTTGCTTCATCGTATCGTTCTTGGTCAAATCATACATGAGTTTACCAAATGCATAGAGTGTGGATTTGTCTGATACTAGTCCACTGTACACTTCTGGTGCAATGTATAAAGGTGTCTTATTGTTTTCTTGGCCTTTTTTAAGTATATAGTCATTATCTTGAACAAATGGCAGAAACACTCTTATATCTCCGTTAATTATCACGATATCGTCAAATCCAATGAATGGGATAAACAATTTTGGAATGTGTAGAACATTTTTTACCACATTCAAGACAACCTGCGCAGCAAATTCCCTTTCCTTGGAATCTTGACTATCGAGAGATTTATATTTCTCTATATCATATATCAGTATTGCGCCATTCTCAAATAAGAACTTTTCGGGAACAAGTAAACCATGAATATTTCTTGCAGACTCAGACTTGAGAGCCACATCAGCTGGCGAACGTACAAGGCCATCATAAATAAACTTAGCAACCTTGGTATTGCCATCTATTTCAACCACATAATCCTTACTCCAGTACGTCTCCCCTATGAACCTTACTATCTCCACAGCATATCACCTACGACTTTAGCCACGGAATCAATCACTTATCGTTCTATTCTTCCCTAATTCTTTTGCTCTGTACAATCTTTGGTCTGAAAGTCCTATGAGCTCCGTTTCTGTTAATTTTTCAGGTGTCGAAGCTATTCCGATACTCAAAGTTACCCTGAAGCCGAACTTCTTCTCCATTTCCAATTCCAATGTTGTCCTCATTTGCTCGCACAAATTGTAGGTTTGACCCTTATCTAACATAACTATGCCTATGAACTCTTCCCCACCATATCTGCCCACTGTACCTTTCTCACCAACAAATTTTTTGATGATACGGGCAATCTCTTTGAGCACCTCATCACCTTTCAGGTGACCATAAGTATCATTTACTTTTTTGAAATCGTCTATGTCAGTCATGAAGACAGAAAAAGTTGTACCCGCAACTGAGAATTCTTTAAGTAGTTCGTCAATCAATCTGTCAATGTACCATCTGCTGTAAAGGCCAGTCAGCGAGTCTCTATTTGCTACCTCACGGGATATGATCGCTTTGATCTGACCAATGAACGTCTCTTCAATGATGTTTATTATCTGTTCTGTCTCGTTCTCATTTTCTGAAAAAAACGTATGCGATGTCATGTATATAGTAGATTCGCAATCTTCATCTATCTTGTCGGTAAGTTTGATTTTCAAAGGCGACAGGTTGAAAAAGGTACCGTCAGGAAGTGACTTTGCAGTTGAAAACGTATAATCGATACCCAATTTCTCATCCTTTACGTTGACGTACACCTCGTCTACAGAAAACGCATCAAATAGCAAACTTGCAAAAAGTCTCACGAAATCGTCGACACTTATTTTAGGGTCGATGAATTTGAATACTTCTAGAAAACTTACCAATATGTTGTTTTTAAATTGTTTACAGCCCTTGTCACGCAAAAACGGATGGTCTATATCCATAACTCTGCCAAGACGACATAGTTCCCAATCTGTTAAGTTCTTGCGCAGGTCGTTACCTATGAAATCATAGTATCTGTATTTCGCGAGCAATACATAAAAGAGTGAGAGCCTTGCCTGTTCAACCGTATAAATATTCTCCCATCTGTGCACTTCTCTCAAAAAGCCTTCTGGATCTAACTTTGCGAGCCTTTCGGCAAAAATATACAGCATTTCTTCCCTTAATAAATTGATCTTCGAATCTCTGTAGCCTTTCCATGCATTTACAAATTCATCGTCCGTCTCGGCGAGGATTAGTTTTTGTAAATAATCAAAACCGCGTATATCAATTGCAACGTCATCTTGATTTTCTAAAATTAATCTCTTTGCGTTTTCGAAATGTCCACAGAGCAGTTCGAGAAGTACGAGAGTTCTCAACGAAGAATGCTGCAAACCCATTTCCTTCTCTATATTATATGCCTCTGTTAAACATGAAAACCCTTTGTCGTATTTTTGTTCGTAAGTATAATAAAATCCCAGTATATTGAGCAACAATGCCTTATCGGCATTGCCACTTTCATCACTTACCGATACAGTCTTCTGCACCTTGTTCAGTTCTTCTCGCAGCTGTGGCAGCCTACCAAAGTACAAAAGACTCCTGAGAAAGTTATATCGAGAAGATACCGTGCGCCTATTGTACCCTATCTCAACAGCTATTTGCAATGCTTTTCTAAAATAGGATATCGATATGGACTGACCATCGTAAATAATACCGTACGCGTTGTTGATTTTTATCAAAAGATACATGATGTTGAACCTTCTAGCCAACTCATCTGCCTTTTCGAGAAAGATGTCGGACCTTTTTGGATCAGAATAGATTATAGAATTTCCAATCAACCAAAATATCTCTGACTTTAGTTGAGCTGACACGATATTGATCTCGCCAAGCTTCTTAACAATACCTTCGAGTAATTCCCTATCTAAGACCCTATCATTGAGCGAGTAATAAGCATAATTCTTCAAGAATTCTATTTCGTACTTTTCAAATTCAGTCTTTGGTTTAGCCTCGTTGGCTTTTTCGATGCACTCTTCATATTTTTGTTCAATGAATGGTTTGAATACACTCATAAGACTCGTCACTTTGCTATCAAGAATCGGGATCGATGGCAAAGCCTCTTGTCCGGTTTGATAATGGAACTTAAGTCTCAGCATATTGAATGAATAGGAATCTAACCTGTTTTCAGATTTGAGTAGTTCGTAAATTTCCTTGAACATGTCTACAATACGCGTTGGAGAGAGTACGTAATGTTCTAAATTCCATTTGATCGATTTCATATAGAGCACAACTGCGGTTAGTTTCTTGCCCGCGTATTCATATTGTCTAGCACTTCTCAAAAAGGAAAATATGTACGAAGATCTCACATGTTCCATAAGTTTAGCTAATTCAAAGTGTAGATTAGTCCGATAATCTTCTGGAAGCCTTTCGTACAACAACTTCCATATCTCTGCATTAAAATAGTACAGTGAATGCCTTTTTGAAATTATATTCAATTTGGTAGCTTTTCCCAATGTTTCTTCAAAATCTTCGCCAATTATCTTCTCTAAGTGCTCTACTTCAACTATGGAAAAGTCTTGACCTAATATCGAAAGAAGTTGAAGCTTTCTGTCTTCAAGAACCTTTGCATCTACTGATTTTTCAACACCTGTCCAATTTTCTTCGCTTGAGAAGAATTCTTTCTCTATATCTATCGTCAAATTTGAATGCGAACTGTTATTTGTAATAACAGTTATCCTTGATTTAAACTCATCTCCGCGAATATAACTCAAGAACTTTCTTGTAAAGGCATCACAGTTTTCCAGATCATCGATTGCTATTGTTACAGATTCAAGTTTCTCCAATACCTGCATAACATGAGGTATTATGTTGTCGAACCTGCAAACACTGTACAAACATGTAGATAATTCATAGTACGATGATCTATCCATCTGGTTGCCATATCTGTACAGGATCTCACAAATCACATTCATAAACATAGAACCAGCAAGAATTATATTAGACTTTCTTGATATTTCCGACATTATTTCTATAAGAAAGGACCTGTAATGGTCATAGCGATTTGTCTTGAGTTGTATTATATTGAACTTATCCGATGTATCATCAAGAAATGATTCAATTCTGTTCACAATGTTCTCTATAACTACTATGTTCTTTTCATCATTTTCACTGCCAAAAAGAAAATAGCGCAATTCTGGTATCGACTGTGTCATTTTGTTTGTTAACCCAGCATATTTCCCATCTCTATCAAAAAACTCAATAAGCCTTCCGAGAACGTACATAGTTGAGCGAGTATCATAAGTTCCAGTTTCCAAGAATTCTGGTGCAGCAAATACGTATTTAGAGTCTACTACTCTTTGAGCAAGATTGCGATCAAACAACAGTGGAGGCAAGAAAAAAAACTCGCCCGCGTATGTATATATGTCTTCCACTGAATAAGTTGGGAATGGTGGGCACATTTTCAACTCTATGCATTTAGCAAAATCAATTATTCGTTTAATGACGTTCTCAGCATCGATTGAGTTTAGCAGAGATTTAGTTGTAACATCAAGTACTGGTTTTTCGTGCAGATGCATGAATTTTACGTATACATACCCATCGTTTTGTTCCACGAAATTTGGTGATTTACAGTGATCAAATGCCGAATAAGAACTTATCCTTACTACGTATCTGTTGAAATCATCGATTGCACTAGATGGTAAGGATCTTACTAAATATTCACCGTATTGCATTTCTTGAATGTACTCTTCACCGATATAAGTAGTTCTCACTGGATATTCTTCATTCAAGATATTTCTATCCCCCATCACAAGTTTTAGTCTTATGAATCCACAACTTTATGACAATTGTGATATTGAAGTAACTACTTACTCACAGAGTCAGTTAAAGAGTTGAGAGACGCCAAAAAAAGGTTCTTTGCTTCTCTAATTACTTCTTCTACTATCACGTATAAATCTCCTTTGATCGTACATCCTGCCGCTCGTGGGTGACCCCCACCACCGAGCATCGTAGCCAATTTGCTACAATCGAACCAATCTTTAGATCTAAAGCTAATGTGTACTTCCCCACTATCATATTCTGAAAGGAAAATCGCCAGTTCGACCCCTCTTAACGATCTCAATTCACCGACGAAGCCTCCGCTGTCATCTTCGTTACAATTGTTGCTTTCATAATCTTCTTTTGATAGATATGAATACACAATCTTATCATCTAGTTCTAACCTGAGGTGATTCACCATCGTAGAAAGCAGCTTGAATTGTTCTATCCTTTTGTTTTCGAATATTCTTGATATTAAATGTACTTTACCACCTAAAGAAACGAGTTTAGTTGCATCCGAAAAGACTGTTTCGTCAGCATTTGAGTATCTAAAGAAACCCGTGTCTGTGGCAATTCCCATGAGATTCAATGTTGCCAGTTTTTCATCGTAAGGCACGCCAAGCTCATTGTTCACTCTTACGACCATCTGTGCAGTTGATCCAAATTTCGTATCGACCCAATTATGGTCACCAAAAAGCGTGTTGGTAGCATGGTGGTCCATGAGTAATACGGTTGTTGAATCAAAAAACTCTTGAAATTGACCTACTCTATCTGGGCTTGAAGCATCGACTATCAATACTACTTCAGGCCTGAAACCACGTTCTCTCACCTGTTCGTATGTCAATATCTGATTAACTTCTTCGAATTCGTAAAAATACCAAGGTATTCTCCAATCTATTCCAGCGAGTACATTCTTACCAAGCCTCTCCAATCCTATTTTAGCACTTAAGACGGAACTTATATCGTCACCATCTGGCATTATGTGACCGACGACCAAGATGCTGCTTGATTCACTCAATTTTGCAACAATCGATAAGAATTCTCTGTTCACCATACTACCTCCAATGCCTTTTCAACAATTTTCGTAAACTTTTCCTTTACCAAATCGGCCACTTCGAGTACCTCTTTATGTGAAAGTGGTTTTTCCAAGATACCTGCTGCCATATTCGTTGCACATGAGAAAACTATTGCTTTGATACCAACATGAGCACAGATTATGAGTTCTGGAACGGTAGACATACCAACTAAATCTGCTCCCATCTTTCTTACCGCTCTGATCTCAGCAGGTGTTTCGTAACTCGGACCAGTCAAACCGATGTATACTCCTTCTTTCATCTCTGGGAATACGTTTTTAACTCTTTCCATCCATTCTCTATCGAATGCGCCAAGCATATCTGGAAATCTTGGCCCCATATCTTCGTCGTTGGGACCTCTCAACGGGTTTCTGAACATCAGATTTATTATATCCTTTACCATCACTATATCACCAGGTACGTACGATGTGTTGACCGCACCAGATGCGTTTGTGATAAGCATTTTCTCTATTCCAAACAACTTCAGCGCGTGAAATACCATCTTTATGTCAGTAGGATCCCATCCTTCATAAATGTGGAATCTGCCATTCAAAACGACAACTTCTCTACCAAACAATTTTCCAAAAACGAATTTTCCTTCATGGCCCGGTGCAGTGGAATATGGAAAGTTTGGAATATCTCTGTAAGATATACTTTCTCCACCTTCTACGTTATCTGCAAGAAATCCAAGACCAGAACCAAGAATAAGCGCAATCTTCGGCCTTTTAGAAGTATGGTCACTTATATATTCATAGGCCTCTTTTACTTTGCTATCCACTTGTATCCCTCCCAACTAGATCATTTACAATTTGGCTTGTTTGATTTACAATTCAATCATGATGTGTATCGTGCTACAATGGAGTGTAAATTATTGTACTGATCCTTATGATTATACCACGAAAAACTTCGTTTATGGTACTTTTTTATCTGCTTTCTAAAAGTGGTTTAGTAAAGCTATGATATGGAGGTGGATACATGAGTTCTTCTACTTTTCCAAGAATGACCATAGACATTGATTTGCTGGCTTACAACGTTCAAAAAATATCACGTCTGTGCCATGAAAATGGAATTGAATTAGTAGGGGTTACAAAGTTGAGCGTTGGGAACTCACAAATTGCTAGAGTAATAAGGCAAAATGGTGCAGATAAGCTTGGTGATTCCAGACTAAAAAATATAGTCAAATTTAGTCAAGAAGGGATAGCTGGTCCTTATCAACTCGTGAGAATACCCATGTTGTCGGAATTGCCAATGGCAATCAAATATGTCGATGAATTTCTCGTTTCCATGCCACAGGTAGTCTATGAAATCGACACGATCGCAAGGGAAGTTCAAAGGAACGTTGAAGTTATATACATGGTAGATGTCGGTGACTTGAGAGAGGGAGTATGGTTTGAGCGTGCTGTTGAAGAGATATACGAAGTGTACAAGAATCTGACTTTTATCAATTTGAAAGGTATCGGTACAAACGTAGGTTGTTACGGTGGCGTGCTTCCAACAAAAGAGAATGTAGATACACTGTTAAGCATAAAGAAAGAACTGGAAAGACTTCTTGGATATGAATTGGCAGTAAGTGGAGGAAGCACAGTTACGTTGAAGATGCTTGAAGAGGGAAAACTTCCAAAAGGTGTTACACAATTTAGAATAGGTGAAGGCATATTTCTTGGTACGGATGCAACAGGTGATCGAGATATACCATACCTGAGTCAAGATACGGTGATATTGGAAGCAGAGGTCATTGAAGTAGATCAGAAGCCTTCAGTTCCCGTTGGGAATATAGGTAAAGATGCTTTTGGAAGAACACCCCATTTCGAAAACAAAGGGATGCGAAAGAGAATAATATTGGCGATAGGTGAGCAAGATGTAAAACCAGATGGTTTAAAACCGATAGAAAAAGGACTTGAAATACTTCATGCATCGAGTGACCATTTGATAATCGATACCACAAACAGCGAGAAGACATTCAGAGTTGGTGATGTAGTAAAATTCAGAATGAACTATGGCTGTGCACTCCGCGCGTTCACAAGTCCACACGTTGAGAAAGTCATAGTTAATGGATAATAATTGATAATAATGGATAATATGTGAGTAATCGTCAATACCTTTTCAATGGCCTTTGAACAATTATGTTATCTTTGAAAATGTTTCTCATCTTTTCATGCCTTTCCACGAAGACCTCTTCTCCCGTGAAGGGGTCTTTACCTGTATGATACATCGTTGTACTGAGTGTACTTGGCGTAGGTGTAAATATCTGTACTTGTTGGGGAATATAGCCTAAGTGCTTCGCTACAAAATCTTTCAGGTAGGCATTCTCCATCTCGCCCTCACCGGGATGACCTACGATGAAATATCCGATTACGTATTTCTTCTCACCCTTTTGCCTTGCAGCTTCTTCAAACCTTCTTTTGAATTCTACGAATAATTCTGCAGATGGCTTTCTCATGAGTCTTAAAACATCTGGATGCGCATGTTCTGGTGCAAGTTTCAGTTGACCGGATGTAAAGTCGACAATCTCACTTATTATATAGTCTTGATTGCTTGAAGACAAAATCAGATCGTGCCTGATTCCGGATTCCACGAATACGTGTTTTACTTTAGGCACCTCTCTAATCCTTTTCAACAGCTCTATGAAATTCGCTGAATGGTCCTGCCTTTTTAAATTATTGCACACTTTTGGGAAGAGACAATATTTTGCACATTGCCCTACACTTTGCCTTACATCACATTCAGATCCATACATGTTTGCCGTTGGGCCACCAACATCTGCAATCGTTCCTCGAAATTCCGACATCTTGGTCAATCTCCGCACTTCTTCCAAGATCGACTCTTCACTCCTCGAAACGATGTGCGTAGTTTGATGATTGGAAAGTGCACAGAACGCACAGTTACCAAAACATCCTCGCACTGCTGTTATCGAGAATCTGACCGTTTCAATAGCCTTAACACTGCCTTGTGCTTCATAAAATGGATGTACTCTCCTTGTGTATGGCAGCAAATACAATTCATCAAGCTCATTTTGATTCAATGGAAATGCTGGTGGATATTGAACAACATACCTATTGTCTTGCTTTTGAATGATAACAATATCCTTAAACGGATCAGTCATGAGGGAAACATCTTTGTACATCAGACCATATGCATCCGTGTCTGTACACACCTCTTCGTAAGATGGAATGTGCAAAGACTTATTTGAGTCATTCTCGAGCCCATTCAAACTGTTCTTCCAAACAACTGTTCCCCTTATACCATCGATGGATTGGCCACTTTCCAAACGCTTGGCAATCTCCACAGTTGCCGTCTCGCCCATACCGTAGACAAGTATATCTGCCTTTGAATCGAGTAATATGGACTTGCGTACTTTGTCATTCCACCAATCGTAGTGTGCAAACCTTCTCAAACTTGCTTCTATCCCGCCTATAACCACAACAGCATCCTTGAAAGCCTGCCTAATCAAGTTCACATATTGAATAACCGCTCTATCAGGTCTTCTATTGTTGATGCCACCAGGTGTATAATCATCTGATCTTCGCTTCTTTCTTGATGCTGTGTAATTTGCCACCATGGAATCGACGTTACCCGACGCAACTCCGAAAAACAACCTTGGTCTTCCGAGCCTTCTGATATCTTCAATGTTCATAGGCTGAGCGATGATACCTACTTTGTAACCTTTAGACTCGAGCAATCTCCCAAGCAACGCAACACCAAAAGATGGGTGATCCACGTACGCATCACCTGTCACGAATATTATATCTAGCTGCTTGATATTTGCGCCTTTCAACTCATCAAAAGTTGTCGGTAAAAAGTGCAAATTCTGGTAATTTTCATATGTTTTCGTACTTTCTTCTCTCCCATTCTGTAACGTTGGTTACATATTCCCACCATTCACGTTCCTTAAGCATCATGAACTTTTCCATTATTTGCTCTCCTAATACACTTCTCACAAGTTCACTTTTCTCAGCTTCTACGAGTGCCTCTTTCAAATTGGCAGGCAATTTTTTGATGCCCCTTTGTTGCTTTTCGCTCTCACTCATGCGGTATATATTCTCACCAACAGGAGTTGGTGGATCTATCTTTTTCTCTATTCCATCGAGTCCCGCTGCAATCATAACGGCAAATGCAAGATAAGGGTTACAAGACGGATCAGGTGCTCTGTACTCTAACCTTGTTGAATTTGCCCTCGCCTTTGGTACTCTGATGAGTGCTGTTCTATTTCCCTTGCTCCAAGCGATATTCACAGGTGCTTCGTAACCTGGCACAAGCCTCTTGTAACTATTTACTGTTGGATTTGTTATTGCTGTGAGCTCTCTTGCATGAGTAATCAGACCACCGATAAACCACTTCATAACCTGAGATATGCCGTCTGGTGCGTCTGGATCATAGAACGCATTTCTACCATCGAACGTGAAAAGACTCATGTGCACATGCATACCACTCCCATTGATACCAAAAAATGGTTTTGGCATGAACGTAGCATAGAGGTTATTCCTGATAGCCAACGTCTTTATAACCAGCTTTACAGTCTGCACATTATCCGCAGATGTAACTGGTTCTGCGTATCGAAAATCTACCTCGTGTTGAGATGGTGCAACTTCATGGTGAGTAGTCTCTACATCTATACCCATTTCTTCAAGGTGTACTGAAACTTCCGTCCTCATGTGCTCTGCAATATCAACAGGCAACAAATCAAAATAACTACCATTATCCAAAAACTCAAAGATAGGTCTTCCATCTTTTTTTGGCAATATGAAGAACTCGACTTCTGGGCCTGCATACGGTATAAACCCTAAAGTCCTTGCCTTATCTTGAACCGACTTTATAACAAACCTTGGATCTCCTGCAAATGGTGTATTGTAATCTTCGTACACATCGCAGATAATCCTTGCACTTCTATAACCTTCGAAAGTCCACGGAAGCATTGCCAAGGTACGTAGATCCGGCTTCAAGTACATATCAGATTCATGTTGCCTCGCAAAACCTTCCACAGAAGAGCCATCGAACATCACGCCATTTTCCAAAAGATTATCCGCCTCATCGGCTGGTATTTCGATGTTCTTCATCGTTCCGTTAATGTCAGTAAATTGGAGCCTTATGAATTTGACCTTGTTGTCCTTTAAAAAAGTAAAAAGCTGCTCCTTATCCATATGCACTCCCCCCCTTATGAAAAGTCAGCATATCTACAATTTCGTGAGTAAACACATTAAATAGAGCAATTTTTCAATATATCAATACTTTATTACCAGAATTCGCACTTGTCAAGTAAAAATCAGAAATGTTCAACTACTCTAAGTTGCTAATAATTTCACAAGTATCGTTGACTTTTTGCACATCTGAAGTATAATTGTTGTGTAATTGCGATTGAGTCTCAATAGCAAAGAAGTCGAGAATATTTTTTGGGAGATGATGGCACTTGAAATTATCTGAAGCACCTATTGGAGCACAAGTTGAAGTCTTACATATTGAAGAGTCAGATATAACTCCACGGTTGAGAGGCATCGGCGTGTTGCCTGGTATCAAGATAGAAGTCTTGAAAAGTGCACCTATGGGCGATCCGAGGATGTATCGAGTTTTCAATAAAGTGATCTCGCTTCGAAGTTCTGAAGCAGAGCTTATAGAAGTTCAAACCTCAGAAGACTCTCCTCTCCCACTGACTTTCGTTAGTCCTGGAAAGTATAGAGTCGAACACATTGAATGTGGAAGAATTGCGTGGATGAATCTTTCTAGACTCGGAATAATTGAAGGAGCAATTGTACAACTTCTCGACGATAGAAGAGTGAAAACTGCAAATGGTGTTTACGATGTGGGATTTGGCAAGTTGAGAAAAATCTACGTGATACCATGCAAGCAAGAGTGTAATCATGAAATTAAGAATGCTTGATGATTCCTGGATTGGATAAGTCGGCGATAGTGACCTTACAAAAAGCTGAATTGGTAGGTGAATAGATTGGTCATCACAGTTGGACTCATTGGAAATCCGAATGTTGGCAAGACAAGTCTTTTCAACAAATTGGTAGGTGCAAGGCAGTATGTAGCAAATTGGCCAGGTGTCACTGTAACAAGGGTCGAGGGAGCAACAAGTTATAAAGAGCAGACGTTGCATTTCATAGATCTACCCGGATTATATACCCTATCTGCCACTTCGTTAGATGAGAAAGTAACTCGAGATTTTCTGCTCTATTCCCCACCAAACGTAACCATCGTAGTAATCGATAGTATGAGTCCAGAGCAAGGTATGTATCTATTGTTGGAAACGTTGGAATTGAATTTGAATGTCATAGCGGTTTTCAATGCAATTGATGAAGCTAAGAAGAATAGCATAAAATTTGACAAGAGTTCTCTGGAGTCATATCTTCGTGTACCTATCGTACTTACATCGGCTCATACTGGAGAAGGCATAACGGAGTTGATGGAGACGATCTTGGCAACGTTTAGAAAACCAAACAGGCCGAAACTCCTCGACTATGGTCCAGAAATAGAAAGCAAAGTGGCAGAATTCGAACAGTATTTCGAAGATAAATACAACAAGAGATTTCTATCACTCAAGCTCGTAGAGGGCGACAAATTTGCCATGGAACTTCTTAAGAAAGATGTGGAACCTACATCGGTACTTCCAAGTAACATGTCGGATTTGGCCATCAAAATTGCGAAACGACGATACGAGTACGTCATGAACGTACTAAATAGGGCGATGAGCAAGAGTGAGAGCGCAATAACTTCGATGGAAGCGATAGACCACGTCTTTACTCACAAGTACATAGGCATTCCCATATTCTTTGCACTCATGTATCTTGCGTTCAATTTCACATTCAAGGCATCAGAACCACTTGTAGGACTAATAGAGGTAGGATTTCAAAAGCTGACGGATTTGATCGGGAGTAACAGTATATTTACCTCACTCATTTCTCAAGGAATCATAAACGGTGTTGGCAGTGTCATTTCTTTTATCCCAAGCATATTTGCACTCTTTTTTGCACTTGGCATCATGGAAGAAAGTGGATATCTCCCGCGCATTGCATTCTTGATGGACAGGGCAATGTACAGTCTGAAACTCACCGGTCGTTCTTTCATGACACTATTACTTGGATTTGGTTGTAACGTTAGCAGTGTGATGGCTGCACGTGGATTAACCGACGAACGTGAAAGGGTAACAACGATACTAGTATCTCCGTTCGTGAGTTGTAGTGCTAGGATACCTGTCTATCTCATGATCATAGGAATCGCATTCCCAAATCACAGGGCAGAGGCATTCTTTGTCATGTACCTTTTGAGCATTGCTTTGACTGCACTATCGGCGAGAATCATAAACAAGATTGTCATGAAGGGCGAATCGATTCCACTTGTGATGGAACTTCCAAGGTACAGATTTCCAAGTTTAAGTAATGTAGCGACATACATGTGGAACAGAGGAAAGCATTTCCTGCAAAAGGCAGGTACGATAATTCTTGTAGCTAGCGTCATCGTTTGGGTGCTGATCTATTTTCCTGATCCAACGAACATTGAAAACAGTTTTGCTGCCATGATCGGTAAAGGATTACAATTCATTTTCGCACCACTTGGATTTCAATGGCAAACAGTATCAGCATTAATATTTGGTAGTGTGGCTAAGGAAATCATCGTTTCTTCGTTTGCACAGTTCTATGGTGGAGTTGGCAATATCGTTCTTGATCCAGTCACAGCTAGTGCATTGATGGTATTCATACTCGGTTACATCCCCTGTTTTGCAACGCTTGCCGCAATTAAGAGTGAGACCAACAGTTTGAAATATCCAATAATCTCGGTTGTCTACAGCTTGTCAATATCGTATATCCTTGCATTCTTAGTATCGATCATTGGAAGGGTGATTGTATGAAATCTGCAGCTATACAACTATGGATAATGTTAATTGCTTCGTTACTAGTGGGTACTTGTTACATATTTCAAGGTGATTTGATCTTCGGTATCATAATACTCGTCTTTTCAATGGTGTTCTTACTCGGTTTCAGAGAATTTGGAAAGCCATCTTATTCATACAGAATAGCGCACATATACGTTGGCAGCATACTCATAGCCATAACTTCTGGTTATATCCTTGCATCATTCCTCTTCTCACTCGTTAATTTGATAATAGGTGAGGAGATAATGGATTTGAAGATTTCAGATATATTACTGATGCTTTTGGGGGTATACAGTTCATACAATATATATCGACTGAGAAAAAATGCGATAAGGCCTGAAAAGAAAGACATTGAATGACGAATGGACGATACGAGTCTTGTTGCCAAATCGACTTGAGCATAGTATAATAAATCTGAAAAGAGAAAAATAATACCTCCCCTTACATGATGCAGGGAAGACCGGTGAGAATCCGGCACGGGGCCGCCACCGTAATCGGGAACGAAACTCACAATATGCCACTGGCTAATAGCTGGGAAGGTGTGAGGAGTAGGATGATCCGAAAGTCGGGAGACCTATCATGCAATGGGAAGGTTGCCATCCACCACGATCCTGGGGATGGCCGTAAATTTTTGTATAGAGGAGGGGATTTTGTATGGTAAAGTTTGAAAAAAGCGGCAGGATTCGTAAGTTAACGTTACTCTTTTTGATTGTTCTCACGGTTTTATCTTTTGGTATAACGGTGGTAGACGATGCAGGGCGAATTGTAAATATCTCCGTAGCACCAAGAAGGGTAGTCAGTGCTGCACCAACTGCTACAAGATATCTTCAAGCACTTGGATTGGAGAACAGAATCATTGGTGTAACGGAGTGGGACAACTACAAGAAAGCAGAGAATATCGGCAACTTAGTACCTCTTAACGTTGAGAAGATATACTCACTCAAACCAGATTTGGTGATAGTATTTGGTGGATTCCAACTACCAGAAGTTGAGAAACTCGAGAAGGCAAATCTCAACAGTTACGTACTAAATCCAACTACGCTGAACGATATTATAAAAGCAGTTGGGCAGCTCGGAGCCATTTTCAACGTAAAGACAAAATCAGATACGTTGGTAAAAGACCTTACAAAGCAAATGACCGATACGGGTATAAAGACTTCGAAGATTGCTCTGGATAAGAGGCCAAAGGTATTCTACACAGCTACAGTGCCGGATGCAAGTGCAAAAGAGTTGTGGACCGCTGGTGCAGGCTCATATTTGAATGATTTAATTGCAATAGCAGGCGGAAGGAACATCGCCGGACAATACACAGGTAACAATGGGTGGTTACCTGTAAACTGGGAATGGCTTGTCCAACAAGACCCTGACATAATCATTGTAGGTTCGTACGGTGACGAAAAAGCTACTTTGCAGGCAGTACGTGACCACGCTATCATGAAGAATTTGAGGGCTGTTAAGAATAACAAAATATTCGTAGTGGACGGTGATGAGATAAGCCAGGTTGCACCACAGACATTCAAGTATCTTGACATATTCTACAACTTTTTCTACGGAGGAAAATAGTTGAAGAAGTTCTTTAGTCTCCTAATCACAACAGGGAGAATATCTCTCCCTGTTGTTTTCGTTGTAGTTTTTTTCATAAATCTTTCGATAGGTATTGTAAACGTAAGTCCGTGGAAAATGTTTGAACTCTTGTTTCAAGATTCAACTGAAAAGTTCATGATTTGGAATTTGAGGTTTCCGCGTGTACTGATGTCAACCCTCACGGGAATGGCATTGGGATTAGTTGGGAACATATTTCAAGCGATCATGAAAAATCCGCTCGTAGACCCTTATCTTATTGGCACATCTGCTGGTGCGAGTTTCGGTGCGCTGCTCGGAATATACTTCTTGGTCAATTCAATCACATTTGTCAGTGTGCCGGTTCTAAGCTTCACATTTGCAATCATCGCATCATTACTTACTGTAATACTTGCAAGAAGAAATGGTATCATTCCAGTCGTACATTTGGTACTCAGTGGTGTGCTGGTGAATACGCTATTTTCCTCAGCGAGCATGTTACTTTTGAACCTTGCAAATAGAACACTCGTCAATGGGAACGTATGGTTATTTGGAACATTCTCAGGCATAACGTTGAAAGACATCCCACTTCCTGCCATCTCACTAATCATACTCGTAATCTCTGCATTTCTATTCAGTTCCAAATTGGACGTAATGACGTTGGGCGAGAAGGAAGCAAAGAGTTTGGGAGTAAATGTAGAAGGCCTAAAGTGGTTCTTTTACCTTCTTGGCGCATTCACCACTGCAGCATTTGTATCGAAAACCGGAATCATAGGCTTTGTCGGATTGGTTGTTCCACACATGGCGAGAATGCTCGCAGGACCAAAGCACAGAAACAACATCGCAGCAACACTACTCATAGGTGGTATACTCCTATCTGTATGTGACACACTTGCAAGAACACTCCTCAATCCCATCGAGATCCCCGTCGGTATAATCACTTCTTTCATAGGTGCACCATTCATGTTCATCTTAATGAAAATGCAAGACTCTCCCAAATAATGCTTACCTTACTGGCTGCCTGAGACAAATTGATAGATTTTGCGAAGCTTGATGCAATTTCTTACAAAATGGTATGATAAGCGCAGAACTCTTAAAAATAAGAGTGAACGTATTGTTGTCATGCATGGTCTAAATAACTTGTTGCTATTGAAAGTATGTACCAAGTGGAACTTTTTGATTTTCAGAGTACCAAATCTGCGGGGATAGTGAAAGTACGTATTACTGAGTCTTAAGCAAGATATTGGTTCCGAGAATTTTGAGTTCAACCATGAAAACCCCAGAAAAAACAAGAAATATCAACGGGCACATGGTTGAATATACACAATGCGGTGATCTGTCCATAAGTTGGTGGAAAGTTGCAGAACGTGGTGACATGTTACAAAAAAAACTTAAAGAGGTGAACGAAATGAAGCGAAGGTGGATGTACGTTATTTTGACAACGTTTTTTGCGGTCTTTCTTTTATACTCTTGCCTCCCTCCGACGATAAACAGCAAAGAAGTGACCATTGTTGTTGACAGACTAGGAGTTAACAGAAATGCGACACTCATTTTGGCACAAGATGGATTTAATGGCGAGTGGAAAGAGCTCACAGGAACTGGAGGCACTTACAAATTTACAGTGAGTGACCCAAATGGTGTGTACTCGGTAGCTGCGGTTGATGACCCTAATCCTGATTATGAACCACAAATACAACTTTTCCACAGTACGTTGGCAGAGGCAAGGACGATTAACCTTGAACTTTGGACCGCTGACTCAGATTTTGCAACTCTGACGGTAAACGTTCCAACACCATATGCTACGTCAAACATCAGTGTCTTCTTTCTGGAACACCACGCTCCCAATCGCCAGCTGGATAGCGCCTCAGTATCTTTACAAATGCCAAAAGGGAAGAGCACGCTTGTGGCTGTTATATCTGACCCAGTTTCTTGGTCGCCATTAAAAGTCTACATAAAGAGAGATTTTAATTTCCAAGCTAGCGGCTCTTTGAACATACCTTCAAGTGGTTTGATAGATCCGGGAGAGCTTATAGGTACAGATGAGGATAATCACATTTATTATTCTTGGGTGCAAGACAAGACTCTGGTTCCGGCACATCTGAGCTGGGATATGAAAATTCCGGAAGATATGATGATCAGTACAGACAAGTACCTGGCAGAACATTTCAGTGGGAAAGAAGACATCTATATTAGCTGGTGGAAAGTTACAAGGGATGTGCCTGTTACTATTAAAGCGGGTGTAACGAACTTGGAACCAGCGACCAGTACAATTAGCGCTACGGATGTAGATAATGATCTGCCAAAGGTAACATTTGAACCGTATGTAAGCACAATATCCGACTATAGCACAAGATACTACACTTTTGATATCTCTAAGAAAGTTACGATTGGAGATTATACAAACCTGAGCCCAACCCATATAATAACGGTGACGCCGGGATATTTAGCAGCGGCCAGCAGTGTTTACATGTTTCCAGATATAACATTAGCAAGTTGGGTGGATGAATACAAACCTACTGCCGATTACGTGATATGGGGCGTTGATATATGTCTATCACCGAACACGATAGACGAAATGAATTCGCTCAAGCTTGGGAGTGAGTGGACAATTTTCTATTCACACTTGGATTGATAAATTATCAATAATTATCAATATTGAGTACCGACGATTCGCAATATGGATAGTCTAGTTGCAGAAGTTACAAAACCGAGGGCTTAAAGTCCTCGGTTTTGTTTATAATAACTGCCTCTACCCATCTCTGCCTTTTCAAATCTACCTTTTCAAAAATCGCACTAGGTATCCCTTCTTAATTTTTTCTTTTCTTACAATTCACTTTTGTAACAGTATATTCTGATATAATTCAATGTGATTATGTAAAACACTGTGTTTGATTAGACATTTATTCGATTCATCACATATTGAGGGGTGATTGCCTTGGTACAAGTGAATAATATCTCAAAGTCATTTGTCAACAGAAAGAAGAAAAGGATCGAGGCGGTTAAGAATGTCTCTTTTGAATGTCGTTCGGGCGAGATATATGGTTTGCTCGGTCCAAATGGTGCTGGGAAGACGACGACGTTGAGGGTTATAGCAACTCTTCTTAAACCTGATAGCGGATCTGTGATGGTAAACGGTTTGGATAATCAAAAAGAGCCAGACAAGGTGAGGGCAATGATAGGCTTTCTCACAAGTGATATGAAGGTATCCGGAAATCTCACTGGCAGGGAATTTTTGAAGTTTTTTGGTCAGTTGAACCATTTGCCAGACGAGAAGATAGAAGAGCGTACGAAGATGCTTGTGGAGATGCTCGAAATGGCGGACTTCATAGATAGATCTCCTAACAAGCTTTCAAGTGGTATGAAGCAAAAATTATCGATTGCGATAAGTCTCATCCATGACCCACAAGTTATAATATTTGATGAACCTACGAACGGACTGGATATATTTGCATCGAAGGTTGTGACAGATTTTCTGAAAGAGATGAAAAGGCAACAGAAGACGATTATCATTTCCACACATATAATGTCCGTTGCTGAAAAACTCTGTGACCAACTAGGCTTGATATTCAATGGCCAACTGGTAGAAAACGATACGATAGAGAATATTTTGAAGAAACACGAAGCTGCAGAGATAGAAGATGTCTTTTTTGCCTATGCAAATTCGATGGGAGTGATCCAAAGTGCTTAAAGATGCATTGATAATAATGACAAAAGAATTGAAAAACATATTTAGAGATAAACGCACGATATTTGCCACGATTGTACTTCCACTTGTGTTGTTTCCTGTCATGTTTGGCATAATTGGGCTCATAACAAAGGCAAATGAAGAGGCAAAAGCAAAGGCCGAATATACGGTGTATATCGAAAGCACTTTGTCGAAGCCTGACGAGCTGACAAAGGTTATAGATGAAATCCATGGAGTTGGTAATTTTGAGATCATAAACGGGAAAATCGATGAAGAGGTTATAGAATCCGGTTCTACCACTGTCGGTTTGAAGGTAGGAAAGAATGGTGATGTTTTCATTGCCACAGTGGTGTACAACTCGATGAAAGAAAAGAGCACGTACGCAGCACAAAAGATTCGGGAAGCATTGATGAATTTGAATGGTAAACTCGTTTCAGCAGAACTTGTATCAAGAGGTATAAATCCAGAAGAGTTGAACTTTGTGCAGATAAATGATACGGTTGTTGGCGTATCAGCAGAGAATGGTAATGTGGAAGAAGCAAAGGCAAAAGGGCAATTCACACAGATGCTTGCAATGCTTGTACCATATTTCTTGCTTCTCTACATCTTTGCAGGTTCGATGGGACTGGGAATTGACACAACTGCTGGTGAGAAGGAACGTGGAAGTTTGTCCATATTGCTTGTCAATCAAGTTTCAAGAACATCTATTGCACTTGGGAAAATACTATATCTCATGCTCATGTCGATACTTACATCTGTCTTGAACTTGGTCGGACTTATCATCGGGCTGTATCTCCAAATGTCATTCTTAGGTGAGGGAAACATGCCGTTTTCTGTAGAGCTTGACGCAATTGGTTATCTCCTATTGTTCATAACCGTCATATTGCTCGCATTGATCTCATCAGGTATCATAATCTTCGTCGGAATTCTTGCAAGGAGTGTGAAAGAGGCAAGTGGGTATATCACTCCTATATACATGATTGTACTTCTCTTTGGCATCTCAACGATGCAGTCGGAAGGCAGCAAGGCGTTTTACTACTATGCAATTCCATTCATAAACGTAATTTTCACTATGAAGGATATATTCATTGGAACATTTTCCGTCGCAAATTTCTCAACTATGCTGATTGTTAATGGTGCGTTGGTTGTGCTGTTTGTGTACTTAACTGCGAAGATTTTCAATTCAGAGAAAGTTCTCGAAGTAACCGTTGAATAGTTTTTTAAGTTCTGTGAGATTTCAATAAGACTATAGGGGGAATCCGGATGATAAGGTCAGTTGGACTTACGAAGAAGTTCGGTGATTTCATTGCCGTAGATAATATCAATCTGAACGTAAATCAAGGTGAGGTCTTTGGCTTTCTCGGTCCAAACGGTGCTGGCAAGACGACGACGATAAAGATGCTCACAGGCACATTGAGACCAACATCAGGAAGCATTGAAATATTGGGAATGGATATGAAGAACCGCGCAATAGAGATAAAGAGAAGAATGGGTGTTGCACCTGACGAACCTAAGATATACGAACATCTGAAAGGATACGAGTTTTTGGAATTCATCATGTCGATATACAAACTCGATAAAGCAGAAACGAAGGTCAAGATAGAAGAACTCTGCGATGCTTTCGAGATAGATTATCTGGACAAACTTGCTGGTGAGATGTCGCACGGTATGAGGCAGAAGCTGATGCTCATATCTGTGCTCATGAGAAAACCGGAAGTGCTCTTTTTAGATGAGCCTACGGTTGGACTGGATGCAAAGAGTGCAAAGATACTCAAAGAACTACTCATAAAATATGCAAGGGAAGGTACAACGGTCTTCATGACTACGCATATTTTGGAGATTGCAGAGAAGATGTGTGACAGGGTTGCGATTATAAACAGGGGGCAGATTATAGCAGAGGCATCCGTGAGTGATTTGAAACAAAAGTATCAAGCATCTTTGGAAGATATATTCTTAGCGCTCACTGCAACGAACGATATAAAAGATATAGTCGACAGTTTGTGAGAGCGTGGTGTTAATGTATGAGAGAACTCTCTATATTATTGAGATATTTAGGATTTTCGATCTTTCAGGAAACTAATCAAACAACTCAAACATCCTCGAGAAGATTTAGACGACGAGATAGTGAAAAAAAAGGTACAAGGAATAGAGCCATGCAGTACATAACTATACTGCTTCTCAGTAGTCTACCTATGGCTATCTTCGTGTTCTATTCAAACTACAGGGTGTATGTTACACTTGCAAGATTTCCTCAGGTAGCAGGCATATTTTTCAATACAACGATTAGCATGTTTTCATTATTTTACATAGTTGGATTCGTGGGTACGGGTATGTACTCGTTCTCAAGAACAGATGAGATAGAATTGTTACTCACGCTACCGATTAAGACATCGACGTTGACGATATATAGTCTTTTAATATCTCTGAGCAGTCAACTTTTCACGTTGTCATTTTTCGTTGGTTCCGCGCTTGGTTACATGTTTGGTGTGCATGTACCAGCACTTCCGTTCATACTGAGGACTCTGCTTCAGTTGTACTTCATAACATCGCTTTCGGCACTGTTTTCCGTTCTCGGTGGTGGATTGAGTTCTAAGAGTGTGGTCAGAAAACTAAACGTCTTCATGACACTTGCTTTGGTTTTCGTTTACTTTGGTTTTACGTATGTCCAAGGCATCAACGTTGAGGAACTCGGTAATAATGCAAATATTGCAAGGTGGTTATCATTTACAAATTCCAAGTATAACCTGCTTTCTTGGGCCTATTCAGATGATGTGTTATTTGTTGTTTTGGCTGTCGTTCTATCCATTTTAGCTACCGTTTTGTTCTGGTACATGTCAGGTAAAGTGGCATTTGAGAATACTCAAAGAAAATATAAGAAGCAGAATTCAGAGGTTATTAAGAAACAATCTTACGCATCGTTTTTAGGTGGATTTCTTTGGAAAGACCTCAAATTGCTTGTAAGGAATGAGCAGTTCATATTCTTGCTCCTCTATCCATTCATCTTTGGTATATTCATGATGTTTGTATCGCCATCATCGCTGAGTTCCATAATGCCGTTCATCGTTATAGCGGTCTTCTATTGTGCGATGGAGGCTGGTATGCTAACTTCAAGTGAGATGCAATCGAAAGAATTATTTCTAACGCTTCCAGTGACAAAGAGCACGATGATATTGCCAAAGGTAACTGTCCCCGTGCTAATAAACATAGCACTCTTCCTTTTGGTGGATATCGTAGCACTGATAATGAATAAATTCGACAAGGTAGCGCTCATATTCATTCCCATATCGATACTACTCTTTGCGTTGAGTGCGTTCATAGGTGCGTACTACAGCATCGCAAAGCCGGGGAAGGCAAAGAGGCAACCATTTTCAAATATTGCTACATTCATCATAGAAGGAATCACAATTGGGCTTGCCTTTGCAATACTCTTCCCGATTACGATGCTCTTTGAAACGCAAAACTTGAAAGAATGGCAAGTGTTGACATGCTGGCTTGTTATGATAGGTTCTATAGTAGTCTCAATTTTGCTTAGCTACTCCTACTATAGAAAACTCAAGAAAGTTATTGAAATGGAATGAATTTCAATGGTCTTTGAATTGAATTGGGTAATTATACAAAAAAACAAAAATGGTTATTTTTTCTAAGTATTTTTTAAGCAACGGGGTGTATCATAACCATGAAGATGAAAAGAGAGACAAAGCAAAGAAACGGTAAGGCCGATAAGAGGCCGTTAGACGTAGGAGGTGATTTTGATGATGAGAGGACTTGGTCATTGGTATGCGTATGGTAATCCTATAGGTTCAGGTGTTATGGCAACGTTTTTATGGCTTAGGCCGATACTATATTTTGCACTGTTCATTTTAGCAGTTTACATAGTATATAGATTGTTTTTCAAAGATAGAACAGTCTTTAAAAAGCAGCCTAAGGCCTTAGAAATTCTGCAAGAAAGGTTTGCAAAAGGTGAGATAACCGAAGAAGAATACATGAAGATGAAGAGTATTTTGGAAGAGCAGAGAAAATAGAAAAATAAATAAGCAACTGTCTCGATGATTCCCAGTACCCCTTCCTCCGCCCCCGGAGCAAAACAAATCCCCTTAAAAAGGGGATTTGTTTGTTTCACAATAGATATTCAAAATTCTATCCAACCGTGGTAGAATTCATGTATCTCAGAGTTTATAATGCATTATACAAAATTTCCAAGTTTGTGGAGGTATGGTCATGGCAAAAAGCAAGAATAACAAAGGCAAAAAGTTTGTAAGACTTTTCTTGATACTTCTGATAGTGTTTGTAGCAATCGGTATAGGTTTCACCATTTGGGCATACACGCCACCTGAATTAATGCCTGAGGTAAATCAGTACTTGTCTTCTTCAATAGATGTTTCTGTTGAATTCGATAATGCAAAAGGTGATATATATTTTGTACCGAAAAGTTCTGAGAAAAATACGGGCATAATTTTCTATCCCGGTGGAAGGGTAAACTATAAATCCTACGCACCATTGCTATTCAAGCTTGCAGAAAATGGCTACTACGGGGTTATCTTGAAAGTACCGTTCAATCTTGCGTTTTTTAGGATAAGTGGTGCTCAAGATGTTTTGGAGAAGTATCCTAATGTAAAGTGGGTTGTGGCAGGACACTCTCTTGGTGGGGTAGCGGCAAGCGAGTATCTGTACAGTAATTCGAGCAAAGTATTTGGTTTGATACTGCTTGCTTCATATCCAGCCAAAGACATATCACGGATCAACACACACGTTCTTGAATTGTACGGATCGCAAGATGGTGTTATGGAACCAAAAACAATTGATGAAAAGAAAGTTTTGATGCCCAAAAATACCGAATATGTATTAATAGAAGGAGGGAATCACTCTCAGTTTGGTTACTACGGTTTACAAAGTGGAGACACCGTCGCAAAGATAACAAGAGAGGAGCAACAGAGCATTATAGTATTGCACATACTGGATTTTTTAACACAACTAGAAGGAGATAAGTAATTATCTTTTAACTATCGATAAAAGGTTATATGTTACAATACTTCTGAAAGAACCTTGAGGAGGAATGCACCTATGGCGAATATATTTCAAAGGCTTATTCCCTACCAGTCACCACTCGAATTACTCTTGAAGCATGCCAGTTTGTGTACCGAAGCAGCACAAATAATGGAAAAATCTGTTTCTGAATACTTAGATGGAACTACAGTAGATGACAAATCTGCAGTGATAGATGGCCTCGAACATGATGCAGATCAGATAAAGTTGCAGATTAGAGAAATGTCCACCAAATTGAAGTGGACCTATTTTAGCCGTGTGGATTTCTTTGAGTTGCTTCACAATATGGATTCAATAATAGATTCTATAGACGATGTTTTGAAGATGCTCACAATGAATGTTGTGGAAGACTTAACGCAAGATATTAAGACTGACATAAGAGAACTTGCAGTTCTGGTTGCTGAAAGCGTACAACACATGTACGAAAGCGTAGAAAAACTGGAACTAATTGCAGAATCGGCTTTTGCACCGAAAGAAGTGAGAAATGAGGATGACAGGGTTCATGTAGTTGAGCGAGAAGAGACTTCCAGCGATACAATTGGCATTCAAATAGGCAAAAAACTGTTCAACAAAAAACATGAAATGAATGCTGTTGACATAACTTTCTTAAATAACGTTGTGATATTACTGATGCGTGTTGAGGATAAGGCAAAGAACGTTGTCGAAAAGGTGAGATTGATAATTCATGCGTGAAATAGTGTAAATGGGCTAAAATTACCAGAAACCTACCATAAGGAGGAGCACGTGATGGTACTAATGGTATTAACTTTTTTAGTAGGTTTTTTTGTGGCGTTCGCAATCGGTGCTAACGATGTAGCAAATGGTATGGCTACAGCCGTAGGCGCAAAGGCCATTACACCAAAGCAAGCAGCTCTTCTTGCCTCAGTGCTTGAATTTTCAGGTGCGGCGATGTTCGGTGCCACTGTGACAAAGACAATTGCAAGTGGCATCATTTCAACAAGTCACATTCAAAACCCAAACTACATCATTTACGGCGCACTTTCAGCACTCTTGGCAGCAGGTGTATGGGTCATGGTGGCGACTTACTTTGGTATGCCTGTTTCAACTACACACTCTATAATCGGTGGAATGATAGGTTTTGGATTGGTGAGTGGTGGCGTGAAGGTCGTTTATTGGTCCAAACTCCTCAGTATAGTACTCTCTTGGGTTGTGTCACCTTTAGCTGGTGGGTTCGTGGCATTCCTTATGTTCAAATTGATAACAGTTACAATACTTCACCGTCCAAACCCACTGAAGGCTGCAAAGAAAGTTGCTCCGCTGCTGATAGGCACCACCTTTTTCCTCGTTTCCTTCCTCTTTTCGCTGACAACTCTCAAGGTATCTTATGGTAAATCGATTATGTACGGCGCTGTTTTCTTTACAATATCCGCTTTGATTTCATGGGCGTTGATTGTGAAGTACGCAAGCAAAAACAGCGATGAATATAAAGCTGTCGAAGGTATATTCAAAAGGATACAGGTTTTGACTTCATCCTATGTCTGTTTTTCTCACGGTGCCAATGATGTAGCGAATGCCATTGGTCCCATAGCATTGATACTCACCATAGAACGTACAGGTACTTCTGCTACCGGAATAGTTGAGGTTCCACGATACATACTCTTTGTAGGAGGACTTGGGATTGCTCTCGGAATCTTGGTGTATGGATACAAAGTGATGCAAACACTGGGGCATAACATAACGGAGATAAATAACACAAGGGGATTTTCTATAGATTTTGGCACTGCTACGACTGTACTTCTCTCATCGATATTCGGCTTTCCAATTAGCACAACGCATACGGTCGTTGGAGCAGTTACAGGTGTTGGTCTTGCAAGGGGAATTGAAGTTGTAAATACCGTTGTTTTGAAAGACATTGCCATTTCTTGGCTCATCACGCTTCCATTCTCAATGGGCGTTAGTGCAGTTTCATATTTGGCATTGACGACATTCTTCTGATTATTGCAAGGATATTGGCAATTTCAGTTGGAACTGTGTAAAATTCATAACAAACAAAATCATAAAATCTTGCCTCGGAAGTTTTCGAGGCTTTTTTTGCCTGCACAAACTGATGGTAAGATGATAAGTGGTATACACATATGTGTGCTATAATATTCTTGTACTTGTATAATACCCTTTGGATTATGGAGGTGTACATCGTGACTGTGCTCTTTCTAACTAAATTAACCGATTATTTCAAGTCTCGAGTCGACGATTTGATCAAGGAGTTTCCAGACGATAGATTCGTGATACCACAAAATGAAGCAGAAGGTGAGAAGTTTCTGAAAGTTGCAGAAATCATTGTCTCTGGTTCACTCACAGCAGAACAGATAGAAAGAGGAGAAAGATTAAGGTGCATCATAGTACCATGGGCAGGTGTAAATGAGTTACCTTTTGAAACAATTAGAAAGAGAGGGGTCATCGTTTCAAACAACCATGGAAATGGTAAGATTGTGGCTGAAAGGGCCGTTGCGCTTGCACTTTCAGTCATGGGGAGAATCGTAGAATATCACAGTGACCTATCGAAAGGTATCTGGCATGGTTTCGAAGTTGGCTCAAAGGGTGAGGATCTGTGGTACTCACTTCAAGGTAAGAAAGTTAGTATCTTGGGACTTGGTACGATTGGTAGACACATAGCTCATCTGCTTTCTGCTTTCGATTGCGAGATCATGGGCTACAAGAGAAATATCGAGCAAGTGGATGGAATACGGTACATCACGAATAACATAGACGAGGCAATAGCATTTGGAAAGGTCATATTCGTAACATTACCGTTGACGAAAGAGACTAAGGGAATTATAAATAAAAAGCGAATAGAAGCGATGAGTGGAAAATTTCTGATAAACATAGGACGTGGTGCGTTGATAGATGAAGAGGCACTTTATCACGGTTTGAAGGACCATATACTAGCTGGCGCAGGAATAGATACTTGGTATCTCTATCCAAGGAGTACCGAGGTTCAACTACCTTCTAAGTATCCAATTCACACATTCCCAAACGTTGTCATATCACCACACGTCGGTGGGTTCACCGTTGAAGGATTGGTCGGAAGGATAGATGAAACAATAGAAAACATACGCCACGCACTCGTCACTGGCAGGCCAAAAACAGTCGTTGACTTGGAAAACGAGTATTGAACTTGAGAGGAGATTAAACATGCCATTTGATGGTTTCTTGATGAAACGCACTGTAGAAAAGATTTCGCAAGAGATTAAAGATTTCAATATCAGAAATATATACCTGTCGAAAAACGTACTCTACTTTTCTTTCGACGATGGAGATTTGAAGATATCACTCAACCCAATGTTTGCACACATCTCTCTTGTAAACCATCTGGTAAGTGATCCTGAGAAAAACGCATTTGTCGATTTGCTTAGAAGTAGGATAAGGGGTGCAAAGGTGAGCGAGTTCGTAAACATAGATTACGAACGAACTGCGATATTGAGACTCAAGAAGATGGATGAAACGGGTACTAAACATAACTACGAGATTTACATAGATATCATGGGGAAACACTCGAATGCGATCTTCGTAGAAGATGGTATCATATTGGATGCATTCAGAAGAGTTGAAACAAGATTCAGAAATATCAATCCAGGTAAGAACTTTGCGGTTTTTCCGAGCAAGAAAGTGCGTATCGAGGACGTAGATTCAAAGGAGTGTCTCGAGGGGATGTTAAGAGCATTTCTTGAGCAGAGTGGTGACAAGAAGCCGAAGATTTCAGAATTTCTCTACTCTTCAATTCAAGGGTTCTCGAAAATTACAGCTGAAGAGGTTCTCTTCAGAGTGGATTTGGAAGATTCAACAGTGTCAGAAATTGACCAGTCTATGATTACCTCACTTTGGAACGCATTAGACACGATAAAATTGGAATTAGCATCTAGTTATTCGTTCATATACTACGAAGATAATGAGCCTGCGGATATCTCTGCAATCAGGCTCCATGCATATTCAGACGAAAAGAGATGTGACAATGTTTTGGCCTGCGTAAATGAGTATTTCACATTCGTAGAAAAGAAAGAAAAACGCCTGCAGAAAAAGAATCAGTTATCAAGCGTTGTAAAGGCCAAGATAGACATGTATGAAACACTGTTGAAGAAACTGAACGAAGAATTTGATGAATGCAAAGAATTGGACAGATACAGGAAATACGGTGAACTCATAAAGGCATACGCATATCAAATTCAATCTGGCAATGAGAAAGCAGCGTTGTTCGATTGGGAGACAAACGAAGTGGTAAAAGTACCACTTGAGAAAAACTTGAGCGCGATAGAAAACAGTGTGCGATACTTCAATATGTACTCGAAATTGAAAAGGAAGGCATCTGGTTTGAAGGAGAGAATAGAAATTGTTAGCAGAGAGCTAGATTATCTTCAACAATTGCTCATGACGATAGAAAATGCGGAAGACCTGGAAGACTTGAAAGAGATAGAAGAAGAGATGGTAGAAAATGAGTTGATAAAAGTCAGAAAGAGCAGAGGCAAATTACAAACGAGCAGAGAGTTCGTCTCTCAACCAAGGAAGCACGTATACAATGGTTTTACGATATATGTAGGAAAAAACAATAGACAGAACGATGAACTCGTGAAAAAAGCAAGTGACAGTGACTTGTGGTTTCACGTGCAAGGTATGCCTGGTGCACACGTATTGATAAAGACCGCTGGTAAGTACGTTGACGAAGATACGTTGAGATACGCTGCATCACTTGCTGCTACATACAGTAAAGGAAAATACTCATCGAACGTACCAGTCGATTATACGCAGATAAAGTACGTGAAAAAGCCGAAGGGATTCAAACCGGGACTTGTGCTCTATTCCAATTTCAAGACGATCTTTGCTGATCCAATAGAGCACTCAGCCGAGTGAATCAAACTTATTGCGCTGCCAAATGGAGGTAATGTGATATATGCCGTATGAAATATTCAACGAGTACCAACCGATGGGCGATCAACCACAGGCGATTGAACAACTCGTAGATGGACTGAAAAAAGGATACAAGTTCCAAACGCTTTTAGGTGTCACAGGAAGTGGAAAAACATTCACAATGGCAAACGTGATAAAAGAAATAGACAGGCCCGTACTTGTAATCTCGCCTAACAAGACACTCGCAGCCCAGCTTTACTCTGAATTCAAGACGTTCTTTCCGAACAACAGAGTGGAATTTTTCATAAGCTATTACGATTACTACCAACCTGAAGCGTACGTGCCAACGAAAGATTTGTACATAGAAAAGACAGCGGATATAAACGAAGTAATCGCAAGGATGAGGATGAAAGCGATACAGTCGATCATGACGCGCAGAGATACTATTGTCGTTGCAAGTGTCTCCGCTATTTATGCGTGCGGTGATCCACGTGACTTCGATGAGCTGAACATAAAATTAGAAATTAGACAGAGAATACGACTCAACGAAATACTCAAAAGACTTGTCAAAATTGGGTACGAACATAAGGAAGACGTCGGCATGACTGGCAGTTTCAGACTTAGAGGAGACACGCTGGAAATCTTCCCAACGTATCAGGACGAAGGAATAAGAATCGAGCTATTCGGTGATGAAGTGGATCGAATATACACATTCGATAGGATGAATAGGAATACCTTAGAAAAATTGGACAAGATAACAATATACCCAACGAAAGAATACGTCACAACGGAAGAAAAAGTTGAAAAAGCTGTGAAAACGATCAGAGAAGAACTAGATCAAAGAATTGAAGAGCTGAAGAGGCAAGGTAGGGAGTTGGAGGCTCAAAGGCTTTACCAAAGAACGATGGGAGATATCGAGCTTCTATCAACACTTGGTTACTGCTCAGGCATCGAGAACTATTCAAGGCATTTCGATGGCAGACGCCCTGGGGATGCACCGTATTCTCTGTTAGACTATTACGATGATGATTTCATAGTTTTCATAGATGAATCGCACATCACAATCCCACAACTGAGGGCAATGTACCATGGAGAGATGTCGAGAAAGAAGAGTCTCATAGAATATGGTTTCAGATTACCGTGTGCATACGACAACAGGCCACTGAAATTCGAAGAATTCTTGAAAAAAGTAAATCAAACAATATTCGTTTCTGCAACACCTGGACCATTTGAATTTGAAGTATCTGAAGAGATAGTTGAGCAAATCATCAGGCCGACCGGTTTGATAGACCCACAAGTAGAAGTACGACCAACGAGATACCAAGTTGATGATTTAGTGAAAGAGATAACAGAAGTCAAGAAACGTGGTGAAAAGGCACTCGTGACAGTACTGACGAAGAAAACTGCAGAGATGCTTGCAGAATATTTAGTGGAACTGAACATAAGGGCATTGTATCTACACTCAGAATTAGATTCAATAAAACGTGTGGAAGTGCTGAAAAAGTTAAGAGCTGGCGAGATAGATGTCGTCGTAGGTATAAACTTGCTCAGAGAGGGACTGGATTTACCCGAAGTATCGCTCGTTGCAATCTTGGATGCTGACAGCGAGGGATTTTTGAGAAGCGAGACAACGCTCATACAAATCATAGGCAGAACGGCGAGGAACGAAAATGGAAAGGTAATCATGTACGCAGATAGAATCACGCCTGCAATGCAAAAGGCAATTGATGAGACCAATAGAAGAAGAAATGTACAGATTGAATACAACAAAGCAAACAATATAAAGCCGCAGACAATTGTGAAACCACTGATGGGAGATATTTTTGAACCATTCAAGGATAAAGATAAAGAGGAAGAACTTTACAAAATATACGAAGACAGTGTCTACACGCTCAAAGAGTCGCTTAGCACAGAAGAATACACTGCACTGCTCGAAGAAGAAATGTACAAGGCAGCATCGGAACTCAGATACGAAGATGCTGCGAAGATTAGAGATGAACTCTTCAAACTCAAACAGCAATCACAGAGTACTTGATTGTTGAGTTGCATCCTGTCTGAAATGCGTTCGATGATGGTATCAGAGGGAATTGGGGGAATGGTATGGGGCATGTATCGGTTGGGAAATTGAAAGTGATTTCTTTTGTATTGTTGTTTTTTCTAACTGTATTCTCGTTTGGTCAGAAACCTGTCATTTCCGTTGACGTGGAATTCGACGAGCAATCTTTCAAGAAAATCGCTGAGAGCGTTGTCTTCGATGAGGTGTACGAAAGTAGAAAATTTAAGGTACTGCTTCAAGATGCCCTTAGCGAGCTTTCCAAGGAACTTGTGCTGCAAGACCTATTTTCAAATCAGAACATCGTACTTTCAGATGCGCAGGCCGTGGATGGACAACTTAAAGTGGTTGTCAGCAACTTTGATTTCTACACTACTCAGACATTGAATGAATACATCGAAAATCCCGTCACTGGAGAGTACATACTGACTGCAAACGGGTACGTGAAGATACATGCTGGTGAGCGATACAGCTATGATTCATCGACGTCAAGATACATACAAGATAGTGACGGAACATATGTGAGAGGATACGATGGAAAGTACTACAGTGCATACACATTCTACTCATTTGTGCCACACAACAAGGTCTATTACGTACTCAAGGCGCGAGTAGACTATTCACTCAGTGCGAAAGATTTAAAAAAGACTGATTCATTCGATGTATTCACGCAGGTAGCTGCAAGAGACTACATCTACGATCCATACAACAATAGAATGCTAAGTGTCCAAAAGAGCAAGAACGAGGTGTTCGGTTACTTCTCCACAGCACTTGCTAAAAAGTTACGAGACGAACTGATGGCCACATACAAAATTACTGGTTACGTTAAAAGTGTTAGATTTCCAAGGACGATTTTGGATGTTGGAGATAAAGATGGCGTTAAAGTAGATGGCACGTTCAAGATACTTGCTCCGGATCAAAAAACAGAACTATCGGAACTAAAGGTAATTAGGACAGGTGGCGATTACAGCGAGTGCGAGATAACGTACGTGAAAAAGGGGTACAGTGTAAAACCTGGCGATGTTGCTGTCGAATCAAATGCTACCTTTATATTTCCTCTATCGCTTAGCATTTCCTATAGGATGGGCAACACATTCAACTTCGACACTTCTGAAGTCTCACTGATGATTGGACTGAAAAAAATAGATATCCACAGAGATGTAACGTCATATCTCAATTTTGGTGCAACATTCTTGGCAAAAGACCTTACAAATAGCTCTGGAAGCAATAGTTTGCAACCAACATTTGAAGTGTCAGGCGGGTTTAGACTATTTGGCAATGGCATTTCCATTTATGGATTAGGGATGGTAAAACTCGAAGACACTGCATACGTAGGTTTAGGCCTGAAATTTGGGATACTCAACATCGAAGCATTTACAACACTCTCATTCGACAAGTTCCTCTTTGGTGGTGGTCTGCTATGGTAAAGAGAACAATGCAAACTGGCAGGATATATTTCATCGCTCTTTTGGTACTTTTAAGCACATTTGCCATCGGTGCGGGCAAGGTACAAGTCATAATCGATTCGAAAATCCCCATGGTGTACGAGAAAATAGCGCTCAGTGCTGAGTTGATGGACTCATTCTCGACAGATATACCAGACAACATACTAAGGGTTGTTCATATAATCGATTTGAAAAAAGAGGCATATTCAAGAAAAGTCAACGAATTCGTACGCGATAAGGAAGGCACGTACGTCTACTACAACGGTACTTATTATTACACATCGAAGAGGGCAAGATATTCGTACGATTCAAAGAATGGTAAATATGTGCTAAATGCGAGCGGCTCTTACATCTACGTACCTGAATTCTCTTGGGCCAGGAGTGATGAAGAAAAGTACGTAGCAAGTAATTTGTACAAGAGGTACGAAAAGATAGAGAACGGTATCACGTACTACATGAGCCTTTACATAACCGATATAGATATAGAAAATCTATTCGTTAAATCAGTTATACCAGTTAACGTTTCAGATGACAGTGTGAGAGGACTGATAAAAAAAGCAATGCAGCAACACTACGAGATAGTAAATAGAAAATCACCGTACAAGATTGACATAGCCATTGTATTCAACCCATCGATCGATAAAAACATGAGAATGTCGATCGTATCGAAGCTTCAAGAGGATACAAGGTACAACATCTACGATCGATTGTATTTGGATGAAGTATTCAAGACGATAAAATTCAAAGACCTCTTTGGCAAAGAGGTAAATCTGAAATTTACACCTCCAGCTTACATAATCGCCTTCGACAATCCAGTAAGTGCGAGTGAGATAACTCAGTCTACGAAATACCTCTTCTTCGAAAATGCCTTGAACGGTACATACATCAAGAAATCCCTTGTGACCGGGGAATATGTACCAGTACGGATCGAAGTTGGCAAATATTACTCGTACGACTCAGATAAGAAGACCTACGTTTTAAACATGAAAGATGGTCGCTACGTCAGATACCCGGGAAATGGCTGGGAAAAAGAAGGCTACGTATCGGAAAGTACATTTTACGATTACATACTCTTTGAAGAAACTGATATGGAAAAGTACACATCTCTACTCTGCAACATCTACGATACAGAAACTGGTGAGATAATAGGTTCAAAGATGTTTGAATACATGTGTAAAATCCCGAAGAAAGAGATCGTTGACAGGTTCGGTACAGAACAAGTTAACTCGGAAACGGAAGCTGATTTATCAATGATGAACAGCATCTCAAGTGGTGTGTATGAGTTTTTGCAAGTGATCTTCCCATTGAGTAGTGTCGTATCAAAAGTACAGGGTAACAAAGTCTCTCTGTTATCCGGCGAGAATATCGGTATGAAAAATGGGTATGTATTTCAAGATATATACGATGGATTCACGATGGGATATCTCAGAATCGATAAAGTAGCAGCTGATACATCCGAAGGAAGCATTTTCTACATCATACCCGGCGAGCAGATAAAAGAAAATTCATATGCAATTGAAACAAAAAGACAACCAAATTTCATCGGTGGAAGGTTCAACTTCTCAGTATCGAACGAAGGATTAAACTTTATTCTTGGGTACGTTAACAGTGATGTCTACAATAACCACAAACAATCGTTCTCCATTGGCTATTCCATCGCAAACTTATCTGCTGCAGCTCCGACAAATCAATTCTTCGCAGAATCATCGTTCTTTGTACTTTCAAAGCAAATGGAGATATACTTCGATTTAGGCATACTATCCAACGACAATTTCGAAACGGTAAACGCATTCCTCTCACCAGGCATCAGAATCTCAAGTTACACGGACAACTCGATATATTACCCAGGCGGCTTTGGAATATTTGCTCAGCTCGAAGGAAAGATAACCTATTATGGTACATTTAATATCCTGCCAATTTTAAGCTTGGGAATGGAAATGAGATTCTAAACCATTGAGCCGTTCAAATTCATCGTTTATTAAAAACAGCAGCCCATCAAAGGGCTGCTGTGATTTTATACCACTCTATTCTCATATAACTGCTTGATTGAATAATCATAAATGTATAGGCTTTCCGATCGCGCCTTCAAATGCACCGAGTAGTGTCTCACTTAATGTTGGGTGTGGATGGATGGATTCTTCCAACTGCTGTGCGGTAAGTCTGTTCCTCACGGCAATCACACCCTCCATGATGAGTTCCGTTGCAGATGCTGAGACAATACTCATACCCAGTACTACACCCGTCTTTGCATCGGTAATGACCTTTGCAAACCCTATGTTTTCGAGCATCGTCCTTGCCCGTCCGTTTGCGGAGAGCGGGAATTTTGATACCTTGACTTCATGATTTCCCCCATCTACATCGCGTTCACGCAATCCTGTCGATGCGATTTCCGGGTTTGTGAATATGATAGAGGGTACTGCCGAGTAATCTGCATGTGAATCCACTCCTGCTATGTTATTTGCTGCCACGATGCCTTCATGCGATGCAACGTGTGCAAGCATAATTTGACCACGGATATCTCCTATCGCATACACACCCTCGATGTTAGTGCGCATACGTTCATCAGTCTTAACGCCCCTGTTGATCTCCACACCGAGGTTTCGTACATCTTCAGGTATGTTTGGTCTTCTCCCAACTGCAACTAAGACCCTTTCAACGTTGTAAACCTTTTCATTTCCATCGTTACTAATTACGATCGCTTTGTACCCACCATCTATCTTCTCAACACCTGCAACTTTGCTCTTTTCGAGGATTTCAACACCTTTTCTAGCAAATGCCTTCTTCAATTCCTCTGCCACATCACTGTCTTCGTTTGGAAGGATGTGGTCTGCAAGTTCTACAACGGTGACTTTTACATTCAAAGAGCTGAAAAACGTTGCAAATTCGACACCGATCACGCCGCCACCAACGATGAGTATACTCTTTGGAAGTTCCTTCATGACAAAGACATCGTTGCTTGTCCATATACCCTCAACACTATCGAAAGGTGGGAACACCACAGGAACAGAACCGTGGGCAAGTACAAGATTTGCACATTCTATCTCCTCGCCGGTTTCCTTTACTCTGACTCTATTCTTCGTCACAACTTCAGCCGTACCTTTGTAGACTGTTACATTGTTTTTCTTCATCAAAAACTCTATGCCCTTTCTGCCCATAACAATATTCTTTTGTGCATGTGACATCACCTTGGAGAGTTCGAATCCTTCTACACTCAGCTTTATACCGAGCTTGTCTGACTTTTCCCTTGCCTCATCGAGTAAATGCGTAGCCGTGAGCAGCGCCTTTGTAGGAATGCACCCCCAATTCGTGCAAGTTCCACCAAGATTTTCCTTTTCCACAAGTGCCACACTCTTGCCGTACTGAGCAAGCTTTATCGCACAGACATACCCACCAGGTCCTCCACCGATAATCAACGCATCAAACATCTCCAACACCCCTTTTTACCTTTTCATCTCGTTTATCTTACTCTAGTTCCTCAGTTTGTTCATGCCCCATCAAACTCATCAGCCTTATCGGTAACCTCAAACGTCTTCATATTGATATTTTCTTGAAAAAACCTTACACAACTGTATCCGATAATTCTTCTAAACACATACGAACTCTTGTGACCTGAGGGTATAATGATCTTCTTTCCATTTGGCAGCAGCTCATACACACCGGCATATGATTGAGCTGGAATGACCTTATCAAAAATGCCTTGGAACATAAGCACAGGTTGATTGATGAACTTTGCATACGACAGTGGGTCATAATGGAAACAAGAAGGAGTAAGCGCGAATATGTCATCAATATCTTTGAGCTGTGCAATCTGCGCTCTGCTCTTGCATCTGAGCTTAACGCATAGCTCTTCATCTTTGCACCCCCACTCATTACTGTACTTTTCATATCCATCTCTCACAGGGCCGAGGTAAGGTGAATACCAATTGATCCATCTCCAGTCCCCGCCAGTAAACGCAAGTACGCCGGCATTCAAGCGTTTATCAAGTGCAAGTACCATCGTTGCAATCATCCCACCAAAACTGAAGCCCATCAACGAAGTTGGCAATTTTGCAGATTCTGGCGATGATTCTATCAAATCCATCGTCCGCCGTACATCCTTTATTGCTTGATGAAATCTCACAATACAATGTGCTGGAGACTGATGGAAGAAAGGTTCTCCACCCTCCCAGTCCGGCTTTCCTCTTTCCAAGTGGTATGGGTGAATTAAGAAATAAACATTTATGCCTTGCTTTGCAAAATACTGTCCAAACCACATCAAATAACGTACATGTCCATTACCTATTCCATGGAGGAATATGAGGTTCATCCAAGGATTTTTAGCCTCGTAATAATGTACAAGCACTCTCTTGGCTTCCGGTACATCCGGTTCATACACAGCATCAAACGAAAAAAGCACATGGTCATCAAATCGTTCCTTATTCAAATTGAAAGGAATATTCTTGTCATATTCATATATCTGCAAATCGCTCACCTCAAAGAATGTGCATATTATATATTGTCTCCTAATATGATATTATGCCTTTTGCAGATTTTGTCAAGAAAGTCAGCTTAATAAACATCTGATGAATTTACAGATATGGGCGGTAAATTGAACACTTGACATGGTCTAACACGTCATCTTGACTTTAATAAACGAAAAGTAGTATAATAAGAAAACTTTATCGTACTGATTATATCTTTCATGGGGGGAAAAGCAATATTGTTGTGCATGCTTCTTGTTTTCAAGCCACCCTTGTACCATACCACAATACCAAATTATTCTTCATTATTCTTCTTTCGAAATATCGTACCATATATCGTACCATAATGTCACCACTCAAAAGGGGGGATTTCAGTGAAATCTTCAACTGGTAGGAAGAGTACACTTGCAGTATTAACACTCGTTTTGCTCTCGTTTTTCGTATTCACGGGTTGTGTGAATCTTTTCAACAAACCACCTGTCTGGAGTGATATTCCTGATCAGACGATTGGAAAAGGTGCAACGGTCACTCTCGATCTCAAAAGTTACGTTAGCGATCCAGAGAATGCACTGAAGTCGATCACACTAAAATCCGGTAGCGGCAGTATTTCTAACGGCGTTTACACGTGGACACCAACTGCGGAAGGTACTTACACGATAACAGCAGTTGCAGAAGACAACGCTGGTGCAAAGGCCGAAAAATCGTTTAACGTCATTGTAAATCCTTCAGCAACATTTGTGCTGGATACATCCGAATTCAATTCCGGTCCCGTTGTTGAAGGCGCAACTGTCGTTGTGAAAGATGCTGAAGGTACAGTGCGAGGAAGTGCTACAACAGATTCAAAAGGTAAAGCAACTGTCATTGCATGGGTAGAGAGTGAGGTTGAAGAGCTAAATGCGTTTATTAGCAAGCCAGGTTACGCAAAAGATGTGATATTTGGCGTTAGACTTGTTAAAGACCAGACGTACCAACTAACAACAACACTCAGAAAAGCTATGGTTGGAAAAACGACGACGGACGTACCAATCGATGTAGACGTAAATATCTACACAGATAGCACAAAGGCAACTCCAGTCGACCTGAACAATGTGACATCTGATAGTATATACGTTGTTGTAACAGCCACACCAACCGAGTTCACCGAAGGAATCAACGTAATCTATTCAAAGGCAAACGGTATCCCTGGCACAAGCTTTTTTGCTGGTCAGAGATTGTATGGTTCAGGCGTTTCTCATGTTGAGGGTTTAGTTTCAGTCAAGGAGTTCAGCGGCATAATACCCCTTGTAACTGACGTATACGACCATAACGACAACAAAGTTGAGAAGTTACTATGGCTCAATATTGTAAGAACTCCTGCTGAAGGTGTTGTCGGATATCAAGTTAAGAAGTACACATCAAGATATACAACCAACTACGATTTGCTTGCATACACTCGCCGCAGTGCAGTGGAATTTTACAGCAAACCACCTGTTGAAAAGCATGTGAAGGCAGCCAATCCAATTGACGAAGTAAACGGTGCTCCAGCTGACACAAACCTTTGGGTCGAGATACGGTGGTTAACTTGGGCTAGTGCTGCTCAGAGCGGCATCACAACTGCTCCGAAGTCTTATAATCTGTATAGATCATTTGACGGTACCAACTACGATTTGATTGTTACTACTTCGTCGATGCCTTACAGAGATTCATCACCACTCTTAGAAGTTGGAAAAGAGACTTGGTATGCTGTCTCTGCGGTATATGATGGATATGAAGCTACAAAAACAGTCATTGGTTCTGTCACACCACTTCCTATGGTTCAGATTGAATACACTGGTCCATTAAATGGTGCGACAAATGTTTCAACAGATCCAACGTTCGGCTGGGAATACAAAGGGCTAGAAGCCTATCAACCATCTGACAGCTATACGACACTGAAATATAGATGGGACATATGGCTGTACGACGAAACAGTAAATGACGGGGGATACTACAGTTTAGGCTTCGTAGCGGGAGGAGATGCATATTATTACAGTTTCCTGACACCTGCCACTTCTGTAGAGCTGAAATTCAGTGACTTTTATTGGGAGAACTCTATTGAAGATTATGGATATTACTGGGTTGATTTTGGAATCGGGTCACCTTATGCGTACGATAGATTACAGAAAAATAAGACATATAGCTGGGGCAATGAGCTACTCGCTGCTCAGCTTGAATACAATGGACTTTCTCAAGAAGATTCATCAAAGAAATTCAGATCAATTGCCTACTCGGTGCACACGGATCTAGTACCAAATCTGGCATCATATGCTTTAGATCCAGAGGTATACAACACATTCACCACGGGTAGTAATTGAGGAAGGGGTGATACATGATGAAGAGACTTACTTTTATCTTCTTAGCGATATTAGTTTCCCTTTTTGTATTTGTATCCTGCACGCAGACAGTAAAACCTTTAACAAATAGCAATAATTCGATAGTCTTTGGTGAGCTGAAGCCAGGCGAATACACCGAAGGAATGGTCTTTGGCAACCTGATGCCAGGCGGATACACCGAAGGAAAGGTTATCGTTGGATATACCGACAGGGCATCTGCACTCAAAGTTGCAGAACTTCTGAATGGTAGTATTGTTGTTGATCTTCCAGAGATAAGCATGATTTCTATTAGTTTCGATGGAACGGTTGAACAGGCATATGGAATAATCAAAGAGGCAGATATCAAAGGTTTGAGGTATGTTGAACCAAGTTACAAAAGAGAACTCATAGAACCAATGCCTGTTGATAACTCAACTATTCAGTCTTCCAAGAATGGCGTAAAGACGTTTTCTGACGGTTCATTGAGAGGTTCTGAAGAATTCAGTAAGTCCCTCTGGGGAATTGAAGCAATTGGTGCTGCTGAAGTTTGGTCAGAAGCAAGCGGAACAGATGTTGTTGTGGCAGTTGTCGATACCGGAGTTGATGGAACGCACCCAGACCTTGAAGGACAAGTTGGGATAGGATATAGACCATTGACTGGTGAACTACTTCCAGAAGGCACTGATTCATCTTACGGTGGAGCACATGGTACGCACGTTGCTGGAACAATTGCTGCAAAGGCTGATGGGAAAGGCATTGTTGGCATTGCACCTAATGCAAAGATAATGCCAGTTGTTATATTTGATACAGAAGGAGTCTTCGTTGGTGATGACTATGCAGCAGCAGGTATAATTTGGGCTGTAGAGAATGGTGCAGATGTGATGAACAACTCTTGGGGCGGTTGGGGATATAGCCATACATTAAAGGCCGCATTTGATTATGCATTGGACAATAATGTCGTTGTGGTTGTGTCTGCAGGTAATGACCACACAAATCAACATCTACAGTATCCTGCAGGCTATCCTGGAATAATAGAAGTTGCAGCGGTAGAGTTCAATGGCGGAGATTACAAAACAACACTATTTTCAAGTCGTAGTGATGGTATTGCAGTTGGAGCACCTGGCGTTAAAATTCTTTCAACAGTGCCATCGGACAGTTCTAAAGGAGCTGAGGGGTACAGTGTCGTTTCGGAGCAAAATAGTGGAACATACGATTACTACGATGGTACATCGATGGCATGCCCACACGTCACTGGTTCTGTAGCATTGCTATTGCAGAAATACCCTGATGCAAAACCATGGCAGATTAGAAGATTGCTCCAGCAAACGGCGGTTGATATCGATGATGATGGATGGGACCACAATTCTGGTTACGGTCTTATAAACTTAGAAAATGCATTCGACGAACCATTGCCTACAACAGGTGGGCTCACGTACAATATCGAAGTGACAGATGCATATGGCTCTTGGGCGGTACCAACAGTCTTTGTGACGATGAAACGTGTTGATGACGCGGGTACAAGCTACTATGCAAAGACGGACGACTGGGGCATTGCACACTTCTCCAACATCGATGCTGGAGAGTACGAGCTCATCATCGGTGGACCGGATAGTTATGATAGGGTACTTGCCAATTTTGGTTATGGCAGTTATCCTGGTGGATTTGCTATCAACTATAGGATGGAAGAAGAAAGACAAATCACGGAAACAGTTAACCTTACAACTGACGCAACAAAGACCTATGCGTTCAGTTCCGAGTTCAAAGTTAAATTTGACACAGAGTTGCAAAATGAAGCAGAGATAGAGCTTACTCCTTTTCTAGCTTCTGACCCAGCAACCTGCGTTTATACAACAAATGAATTGGACTTGTCGAGAAATTCTGGATTATTCGAACTCTCCGTTCGGCTAAAAGAGCCTGCAGCGACCGATACGACAATTGAGGGTACAGTAACACTAAATGGTTACGAAATCCCAATTAGTGGTATAATGTCAGCAGGCAATCAAGCGGCATTTATTTCTGATGATACAAACTATATATGGTGGACGATATTTGGAAGTATCGAATGATTATTTAGAGAACGGAAACTCGTCTCATCAAAGAAAGCCCCCATTTCGGGGGCTTTTTTGAATTAACAAATTAGCCATGAATTAAACATGAAGAAACTCAGGCCCCTTTGGTGGGGCTTCTAACGTAATATGTATTCTTATTGACCAACTATCAATTATCAAACATTTATCGTTGTTCATTACAGGAGTCCTATTGCAAAAATCGTTCATTATATCTGCAAATCGCTCACCTCAAAACATGTGCATATTATGTATTGTCTCCTAATATGATATTATGCCTTTTGCAGATTTTGTCAAGAAAGTCAGCTTAATAAACATCT
>DJGV01000005.1:68699-68848 GCA_002432805.1 Fervidobacterium sp. UBA5837
TTGAACACTTGACATGGTCTAACGCGTATTATTGACAAAAGATATATTTTTTTGATAAAATATATCCAACCGTTCAAATAATAAAAATAACAAAAAAATATTTATGTGATAAAATATACTCAAACGTCAAAAATTGAACATACAAAAAG
>DJGV01000012.1:0-751 GCA_002432805.1 Fervidobacterium sp. UBA5837
TTGATACTTCTCCAGCTGTTCAACGCACTGATGTTATGGTTAATCCTCATACCTTTTCACCTCCATGTGCTCTTTTCCTAAGATATTTAACAATACGACCCCTATTTTGATTGCCTTAGCTATCAAATTCGATTATCTAAGCAGTTGCAATACGTTTTGTGGCTGTGCATTTGCTTGTGCCAACATCGACATACTAGACTGGAGCAGTATCTGCTGTTTCGTGTATTGCATCATTTCTTTCGCCATGTCTGCATCTCTTATTCGGCTTTCTGCTGCCGTCAAGTTCTCCGATGCCACACCTAGGTTCGATATCGTGTGTTCCAACCTATTTTGAATAGCTCCTACAGCTGCTCTTGCTGTACTTACCTTGTGTATCGCACTATCTATTACCATTATTGTTCTTTCTGCACTGTTTTGATCGGTCACTTTTAGCGTTGATGTAGACAGGCCAAGTGCTCCTGCACTCATGTTATCTATCCCAGCAATCATGTTGTGACCTTCGTTTGCACCTATCTGGAATATGAGCTGCTTATTTGCTGTGTAAATTGCTTCTGTCCTTACAACTGCACTATCTACTACCTCTTCCGTTGGTAATGAACCACCAAATTGACTGATGTTGAAGGTGTTCTTATCCCATGTAAATTTTACACCATCAAGAGCTACAGATCCAGCTCCAATGGCAACAACTGTAACTGCAGAACTTACAATAGCTCCACTAGAATTAATGTGAACGACTCTTACGTCGATTGCA
>DJGV01000012.1:822-18275 GCA_002432805.1 Fervidobacterium sp. UBA5837
GTCTGCTACTCCTCTGAATCCTTCTATCTTTCCATCAAGCAACTTCTTCGTGTTGAATTCTGTTGTCCTCGATATCCTGTCAACCTCTTCTCTCAACTGGTTCAATTCTGCCTGTACTTGGTTTCTATCAACATCTGTGTTTGTATCTGATGATGCTTGTACTGCCAGTTCTCTCATTCTCCCAAGTATCGAGTGGACTTCTGTCAATGCTCCTTCTGCTGTCTGGATCAACGATATGGCATCTTCTGAGTTCTTTATACCCATATCGAGACCTCTAACCTGACCTCTCATCTTCTCACTTATTGCCAAACCTGCTGCATCGTCTCCAGCTTTGTTTATCCTTAAACCTGACGAGAGTCTTTCAAGTGTCTTTCCCATATCCGTGTTTGTGTTGTTGATACTTCTCCAGCTGTTCAATGCACTGATGTTATGGTTAATCCTCATACCTTTTCACCTCCATGTGTTTTTTCCTGAGTTTCTAAGTAACTTTTCTTAAGGGCGCCCTTTTCTACAACATTATTATCGGAATATAGATCGAAAACTTTATACTAGTCCAATATATTTCTTGCGAAAATTTAGAAAAAGCATTGAACGATTTTGAGATATGGTAGGTCTAATACATTGAACAGGGAAAAACAGAGAAAATGATGAAGTAGATTTGCCATAACTCCTTTGTTTATTTAGTGTTTTCAAAGTTTAGTTTTTCATGTCCATGCCCTAGGGAGGCGAGTTTGTGAGAATAAACAACGACCTTGGAACATGGTCAATGAGGTATTTACAAAGTTTACAAAATCAACAGGCATCAGATGTTCAAAAGTCTTTTCAGGCTCATGTGTCAGTTACACGGAACTTTTCTACAGGTACGGTTACAGAAGGAATGCGTTCTCAAATTAACAGTTACCGTGAGGCAATGGCAAGTACGTACAACGCAATTGGTATTATGAACACTGCGGGAAGTGGAATTCAAGGTATCAGTAACAATGTTCAAAAGATGAAGGAATTAGCAACACAGGCAACGAGTAACAATTTGACAGACGATCAAAGGGCAAGGCTTCAAGAACAATTTTCTCAATTGTCACAAGGTATCAACAAGGTTGTTGAACAAACAACTTACGATGGCAAGAGAGTACTTGGCGGTGATATAAGAAATATGGAAGTTCAGTTAGGCACTAATCAAGAGCAAACGAGTATCACCCTCCCGGGCATGGGCCTTAAGAATTTGGGACTCGAAAATGCTAATTTAAACAGTGTGGAAAATGCTCAAAATGCTTTGAAAACTCTTGATAATGCTATTCAGAATGTTGCTAATACTAAAAATTATGTGAACGCAATCTCAGAACAGTTGGGTAATGCTGCAAGGATTCTTAGCAATACTACAATGAACATCACCTCCTCCGTGAGTTCATTAAACGATACAAATGCTGCACGCAGCATGATGGATTCAATCAAGGCAACTTTACTTTCTCAAGCGACTTCCGGTGTTGCCTCGCAGTCTAACACCAATAGTATGAGTGTGTTAAGATTACTTGGCTGAAATCTCTATTGAGTAGTTTGTTTGTTAAGAATAAGTAAAAGCGGTGGATTACTCCACCGTTTTTTTGTTCACGCTTAATTATATTTGGTACTCTGGTGCCGAGGGCGGGACTTGAACCCGCACAGAGCCTAGCCCCTGTTGATTTTGAGTCAACCGCGTCTGCCAATTCCGCCACCTCGGCGTATATGTGCACAAAACCAAAAGCACATATATTCTATCATCAAATTAATCGTTTTTCAAGTAGTTATTTTACCATACTTCCTTATTTAGATGCGTTATATTTTTCTATTCCTTTTCCAAGTATTTCAACAGCCTCTCTCAGTTTTTCTGACTCTAGCACGTATGCAATTCTTATCTCACTTAATCCGGCACCCGGAGTAGCGTAGAATCCACTCAGAGGTGAGACCATTGTGGTTTTGCCATTTATATTAAACTCCTGAAGCATCCATATGATGAAATCTTCTGCATTTGCCACTGGTAACTTTGCTGACAAGTAGAATGCCCCTTCAGGTTTGTGAACAACGACACCCGGAATTTCTTTCATTGCTTGGTACGTTGCATCTCTTCTTTTCTGATACTCATCACGCACACTGTTTGTGTACTCATCGCCAAGTGACAAAAGCCCTATTGCACCATATTGCGTTGTTTCTGCAGGGCAGAGACGTGCCTGTGCAAATTTCAGTACACCCTTGGAAAATTCTTTGTTTTTCGTAACAAACATCCCAATCCTTGCACCGCATGCACTGTATCTCTTTGAGATACTATCGACCATTATCAATCTATCATCTATACCATTGAAATAGCATGCGGAAACGTGCTTTCTCCCATCGAATGTAAATTCCCTATACACTTCATCTGAGATGATGACAAGATCGTGCTTTTTCGCAAATTCGACAATTTGTTTTACCTCTTCGTACGTGTAAACAGTTCCAGTTGGGTTAGATGGATTTGAGAAGAGTATTGCCTTTGTTCTTGGTGTCAACGCCTTTTCGAATGCTTCCATGGAAGGTAGTCTGTATCCATCTTCGGGATGAGCAGTCACTGGTACAAGCTTCACACTCAGATACGTTGCAAAGCCAAGGTAATTTGCATAGAACGGTTCTATTGTAAGAACTTCATCACCAGGGTCACAGACAACACCAAGTGCGAACATTATTGCCTCACTACCGCCATTTGTTATCGTAATTTCATCGGCACTAACATTTATGTTGTGTCTTGCATAGTAGCTTGCAAAAGCCTCGCGTAATTCATAAATTCCCTGTGAATGAGTATATGCAACAACCTCAGACTTGTATTTATCGATGTATTCATACCAGATTTTTGGAGTCTTTATATCTGGTTGTCCAATATTCAAGTGATAAACATATATTCCCTTCTTTTCAGCCATATCTGAATAAGGTACCAATCTTCTAATTGGACTTGCAGGTGTTTCCATCGCCCTTTTCGAAATCATCATCTTCCCTCCCATGGTATTGATCTATCTTTCATTCACATAGACAATCTCACTTTCAACAACTTCAGGAAGGTCTAGTGGTTCATCATATATGACCTCAAGAAAAGCATATTCTTCGCTATACGAAATATCAAGTATAGTAACGTTCATGTAGCTGAGCTGCTGCATTTTTTTACCGTAAGAAACGAAATCAATCTTCAATTTCTGCTTGTATGCTTTTCTTTTCGTCAGTATGCGTTTTGATAATTTTGCTTTCTCAATTGCCTCTTCAGCACTTGTGCTGTATGCATCTATTAAACCTCTAATTCCGAGTTTTACACCGCCAAAATATCTGGTGACAACAACTGCAACATTCAATAGTTCTGACCTTTTAAGTACATTGAGCATAGGTATACCTGCAGTCCCAGAAGGTTCACCGGCATCTGAAGAGAACTCAACAATCTCACTCTTACCGATTACTCTATAAGCAGGACAGTTATGAGTTGCATCTGCATATTTCTTGCTCATCTCAGAAATAAAATTTTTGGCCTCATATTCATCTTCAACACCTCTCAATGTGGCTATGAATATGGACCTTTCGATGTTTATCTTATTTTCTATCGTTCCCTCAATAGTTTTGTATCTTTCAATATCCATTTTGCCTCCATGTAGATCTGTCTAAGAGTTAGATCGTAAAAACTTGCTGAAATGTTATGGCCATCAATTTGAAATGTCAGGACACTTCTTGGTGCACCATCCTTTGGAAGTGATGCACTCCCAGGATTGATAACAACTTTTCCACCAAACTCTTCTATCTTTGGAATATGTGTATGACCGTGGAGCAAGAAATGTACATCCTTTGCATTCAGAAACTGTTCCAAACTGTTCTCTTCAAATTGTTCACCATGAATGAGTAAGAATGAGAAATCACCGAAGTATTCTATAGAAATTCTCGGCATCTCGGCAAGCCCCAAGACTTTCAAATCGACATCTGCGTCACAATTTCCCCTTATGTACCCAACTTTGTAACTTCTGAGTATTTCGACAACACCTTTTGGATCGTATCCTTCAGGTAGTGGATTTCTTGGGCCGTGGTAGAGAATATCTCCGAGATGAAAGACTGCATTGAATTGCTCAAGATCAAATTGTTCAAGAATATCTCGAAGTGCTTTCAAAGAGCCATGCGTGTCACTCATAACAAGGATTCTCATTGTAAATCCCCTTTCGATAATTCTTCATTCTCCTCATTGATCATGTTTCTGTATTTATTCACCGTCCTGCGAGATATGTTGATACCAACAGACTTTAACAAGAGCATGATTTGATGATCCGTAAGGCTACCGTCTACTTTTAGCAGTTCTCCAATCTCATTTATTATGAGTAGTTTATTTGGTCCTTTACCGAAGAACATTCTCAACGGTAAAATACCTCGAGGCGTATTAACAAACTTATTTCTGACAGCTCTGCTTATCGTGGCTATGTTTAGGTCTAAAATATTAGCTACATGTGTCATAGTTACTATTTGTGGGTATTTTCTGTAGCCTCTCAGAAAATATTCATTTATCTCCCTTACAAAGTTGCAGATTTTATAAAGCGTCTCTTCGCGCATCTGAAGTGCCTTGGCAACAAACGGATCTGATACCTCTATCCTTCTTACTTCAACGCGGTCTACATCGATCATAGCATCTGGAAAGATATATATGCTATCGTCATCGTTTGCTGAATAGTGATCTATCTCGTCGTGAAATTCCTCAAAGATCAATCTTATAAGAAAGTTAGCCTTATGGAAAGGAATCCCAAATTTATCACACAATTCTTCTTCAGATATTCTAAGCTTCCCCTTACTATCGATGTTGTAAATTATGTACTCAACTATTCTCTCATCCTCATCAGGCAAGTACAAAAATGGCAATAACTTTTCAAGGGATGCATGTAAGTCTTCAGAACTAGGATATATCTCGTCGTTTATCTCTCGAACATCTGCGTATCGTTCTCTAAGCAAATAAGCAGGTGCTTCAAGCACCTGCAGATAGAATTTTTCTTTCCTTGTAAGGATTAACTTTTGCTCAAGAGATTGTTTTATCTTATCAGTTCTCTTGCTATCTGGCATGCTAATTCTGCGTTATTTTTCAGTAGTTCGATATTCGCTTTCAACGTCTTACCGTTGCTGAGTTGTGCAACTCTTGACAACAAATAGGGGGTCACATTCTTACCTGAAATGCCTTTCTCAAAACATTCATTCAATGCTTGATCAATGTAACCTTGGACCTCCGATTCTGCGATTACATGCTCTTGCTGTATTGGGTTTGCCACCAATATGGCGCCTTCTATATTGAGTGCCTTCTTTGCCTTGAATATGTCAGCTACTTCTTTTGGTGAATCAACTGCATGGTCAATCTGATAATCGGAAAGCCCTTCGTAGAATATCGGGAATCTATTCGTCTTGTATCCCAAGACAGTTACTTGGAACGTTTCCAAAAATTCTATCGTTTTCCTCACGTCTAATATCGATTTGCAACCAGCACTCACAACAATTACATCGCTCTTTGCCATCTCTGTGATATCTTGAGAGACATCCCAATCTCCCATATGCACACCACCGATACCACCAGTTGCAAAGACATCTATACCAACGAGTTTTGCAATCCTCATCGTTGCACTGACAGTTGTTGCAGCACTCTTTTTCAGAGCTACTGCATACGGTATTTCCCTTGTACCAATCTTCAAAGGTTCGTCTTCCAACATCTCATTGATCTGTGCTTCACTCATCCCAACTATAATCTTGCCCTTCACAACGCCTATTGTTGCCGGAACAACACCATTTCTCCTTGCTATATCTTCCATCATTTTTGCAGTCTCGATATTGTGAGGATAAGGTAGACCATGGGCTATAACCGTACTTTCCAATGCTATTATCGGTTTTCTCTCTTCAAGTGCACTCCTCACTTCATTAGATAACTCAATATCTCTATTTGCCATTTCATCCACCTCTTTCTATGATTTATCGGCTACATCGATTGTGCACCGATTAATCATTTTACTGTGAGCGTTCTGATAAACTCACCAAGGTCTTGTACATTTACAACTATATCATACTCACCTGTTGGCAGCTTTCCAATCTGAACCGTTTTCGAAGGTGTTGTAAACGCTTGAGTAACATAATCACCCTTAGCTGGTTTGTAGAACGTTCCACCAATAGTAATCTTACCACGTTTTCCTACTAATGGATAGACTATATCTGGTTCATCCAATTCTATTCGGTATCCACCCGTTGGGAATGTGCCTGCAATTATTTGAATAGAAATTTCATCATTCCTTGAAACAGTCATCCCTTCAGAGATTTCTCTGTACCCAGAATCTGACCTTACCAATATCCTCAACATGGCACCTCCAACATCAGATGGTAAACCCACCAAACCAGTACCATCATTTTCATTTCTTGACTGTATTGCCCCATCTGGAAGTGGTTGATTATTTACATATATCTTGAAATCTACGGGACAGATGACAAGTACTGGATTTAACCTGATGTATGTAGCATTTCTCATGCCAGAAAAACTATATGAAAATTCTCTCTTTGCTTTCTCATCGACAATTCTGATCCAATAATTCAACGTAGAATTTCCTGGCTGGAAGTACCAAGCTTTGACTATGTATCCCTTCTTTTCAGTATCTGCGAAAAGCTTGATGTATTGCACGTTAAAAGTCTTTGTACCAATCGACTTATACAAAGATTCAGGAAAATTTTGATCCACTGAATGAACAAAAACACTGACATTTTGACTGGCTGGTTGTACGACAGGTTCAGAAAATCCTATACAAAATGTTACCAGTACTAGAAAAGCCAAATAGATTCTCCTTAACATACTTGCACCTCCTGTCAATATGGTTGATCCTTTTTTGACCATTTGTGTTTATACAGTTCTTCATCCGCTTTCATGTATGCTTTATCGAAATCATTATATTCTGAAAGGTCTACTATGCCATATGAAAATCCTAAATTGATTTCATTCTTTGCTATATTGTAAAGCCTGGAAATCTGATTCTTAATATCGCTACTTTTTGTAATTATACAAAATTCATCTCCACCCAATCTAATAAAGTAATCATTCGAACGGATATTATTCATTACAAGCGTAGAAAACCTCTTCAATATCTCATCACCTTTTCTGTGACCATACACATCGTTCATCTTTTTGAATCCATCTAAATCAAGCAACACAAGTATACCATCATTTTTATCCAATTTCTCTATTATCTTCCTATTGTAAGCTCCAGTAAGTTGGTCAATGTAATTCTCCTTTTCAAGATAATCCTTCCTCTTCGACAAATTCTTGAAGTGTCTGACTGCCTCCATGCTAACAAATACCAAAAAAATTATCCTTCCATACGGTAACAATAATTCATCTGGAAGATTTGATAAAAGAACTGTAGTAGATTGTATCGCAGTCATCAAAAGAAAGAATATTGGGAAAACAAGTTCAATGACCTTGTACCTAAAAGCATGCCACATCGTGAGACCCACCAAGAATAACGAGTATAGACTTGAGACATCCGATAGTACATTAATGATTCTATTTTCAAAAGGTAAGATAATAATCCACAATATTATGATTGGGATACACAGCAAAACGTTCAAAAAGATCTTCCCGATTCTCTTACCATATCTTTCATTTATCGATAAATAGATGAAAGTTGCACTTAAAGCAGGCAGTGCAATGCTTACTTTTTCAAATAGCATGTACAAGAATACACTTCCGCTCGTTTCTCTGAAAACAAATTGAAATGAGCCAATGATCGTAAATAACGATGAAAATCCAAGGTAGAGATATTCTTTTCTTTGAGGAATATTCGTAATACCAAAGATAAAGAACATTATGTATGCAATTATCATTGCGATTCCCATTGTAAACAAGTTCAAATCACTACGAAACATACCTTGCAACCAAGATATTTTCTGTGCTTCTGACAGAGTTGTAACGTACGGTAAATACGAAATACCATAGTTCATCACAGCAAAGAGTTCTAATCTTATCGAATTTTGGTTTGACAAGACGTTCTTGGGTAACCTCACGATAATAGGTGATGGCCATATGTTACCTGACTCACTACCAACTACATGAATGAGCTCACCATTTAGGTAGACCTTCAACTGATTTCCAATAACTTTTTGAAAAACCACGGCAATTTCTTCCGTGCTACTTAGCAGATATTCAGGTAATTCGAATGAAGCTTGAAGGAATGTTTTGTTTGGTTTTTCAACCTTTTGATAGAAAGGGAGAGTCCTGTTCCAAGTCGCAATTACAGTCCCGCGTGGTTTACTCAAATAATTGAGGAATGAAGATATGATCAAAAACAACAAAACTGAGAGAACAAAAGGCAGAAGAATTTTTCTCGTGATATAGTCCCCCCCTTTGTAAACAAAATGAAAATCACCCCACAAAACATAATACACAAAAGCAACTCTATTCTATGATAATATATATTTCTAATCAATAACTTTTGAGTGAATTTGAAATGAAAAAGGTGGAGGGCTTATTCACTTCTCCACCTTTGATATTTTCTAGGTCTTATGCATTTATTATACTAAGATTCCTTTAAAAATTGATCTCCCCAGAAACTGATATGTACGTCTTATTGATCATATCGGTCACATCGTTTGAATCCACCGAGAATTTCAAATATCCGTCTTTAATATACTTTTTGAAATTGAGTCCGAAGCCAATGTCGCTGGATGAAGTGACACTTGCTGAAATGGCGTAGTCCTTTGTTGTATCGTATGTAAGGCCTACGTTAATATCACCATATTCAAAGTCGTAACTGCCATCTAAAATTATAAAATTGTCACCAAGGAAAGCCTTTGCATAAGCATAGAATATGTTTCCATCGAATTTGTGGTAAATCTCAAACAATTTTGTTGTTAACAAGGCAGAAACGATGTAAGTATTATTGAAATTGTACAGTGCAGTTGCACCGATGCTGAACAAATTGAAAGGTGCATTCAAAGAAATAGTACCCAAAACTGAATACGCATTTGCAAAATAATTCTGACCAAAGTATACTCCAAACGATTGTAACTGCACACCGGCAATCCATGGGAACTTATCAGTAGCATATCCAATTCCGCCGATTAAATCAACACCTGCAAATTCATAATTTAACGTAATTCCAGTCTGTTTTGTCTCTTGATCATCGAATGGCAAGAACCAAGGCAACGTATAGTGCATTGGAAGCTTGTACTGCATGAGAATTGCCAAATTATCTGAGACAAATTTTGCTTGAGCTTCTGAAATGGCTGCACCATCGTATGCAATTTTTAGAGATATATCATCGTCTGGTGAAAATGTCAAAGTCAACTTGTTTGAAACACTGCTACCCACGAGATATTTTGTTGGGTGTGTCTTAAATTTGTATTCAAAGTTATAAGTCCCTTTGGCTGCAAGCCCACCACCTTGTTCTTGTATTCCCTCTATACTTAGTTGATTATCCTTACTAACGATCTTGAATACGCTATTCTTTCCACCGTAGCCATCCGGTTTGTACGAGGGTGCATTTGGATCTTCCTGCCAGACTTGATTACCACCTATAACAAAGACATATTTGTACTCGTACGTACCGGGAGAGAGCTGTAATGACGCGGTCCAGTAGCCATCAACAAGTTGCATCTTTAATCCCGTTGCATTCCAACTATTGAACGTACCGGCAACGTAAGCTTCCTGCGCCTTATCGTTCTTAACAGCAAAAACAACCTTTCCATCAACAATTGAAACACCTGCTCTTGTTCCTTCAACTTCGGCTGATTCCTTCTTTGGTTCAACTGCTGCAGTTTCTATTTTTTGCGTTTCTACAACCTTTGGTTGCAATTGATCGGCACCTTTCGATATTGGTGCTCGCACCTTGAGTCCACCGTTCTCCTCATATACCTCGAATGCACCGTTTCTTCCACCAAAGCCATCGTCTACATATGCAAATGCATTTGGATCAACGACCCAGTTTCCATCTGTTATGAACTTGTATTCGTATATTCCGGGAGTCAACTCTAAGACCGCCTCCCAGATACCATCATCAACAAAATATGCTTCCGTATCTTTTTCGTTCCATTTGTTGAAATCTCCCGTTATGAAAACACTTTTTGCATTCGTGTACAATCGTATAACTACATATCCATCTTGGTCAACATATATCGTATCTTTACGCACATTATTAGGCTCGTAATTTTTCAACGCCTGACTTGCGGTCTGCAACTGCCCACCAACTGGTTCTATTCTTCCATCATTTGTAAGAGCAAATGCACCGTTTCTTCCACCAAAGCCATCGTCTACGTACGAAGGCGCTTCCGTGTCTTCCTTCCAAGTTGTACCGTTTATCACAAATTTGTACTGATAAGTTCCTGGTTCCAGTGTAATTGCAATCTGCCATATTCCATCGACAAATTGCATCGGCGTTGCACTTGTACTCCAATTGTTGAAGTTGCTGGCTACAAATACAGCATCTGCCTTGATATCAGTCTTGAATGTAAATACTACCTTTCCTTCCCTGTAACTAACTGCTGAGAAAGCAAAGATCGAGATAAGCAAGAAACACAAAACAATAAAAGTCTTACTCCTACCCATTATTCACACCTCCCATTACACTTTCTAAAAATCTTCACAATTTCCATTTCTATCACATTCTAGAAGACTAACATTATTTACCACCAAAGGCTAAATTCAATGTTGAGAACTGGTTTGAACGTGTTGAAATTGTAGAAGTCTGTATTTCCAAGGCTTAATGTTACCTGTCCATTGTTAAAACCAGCGAGTTTGATTTCACCGTACAGTGCATCCCTCTCTTCATAGTAACCGATGATCTTTTGATACTTTCCAAAAACTGAGGTATTTCCAAATGACTTCCCCAGTTCAACGTAGAAAACCTCACCAAGTGTAGCTATCGTGTTGTGTGCGGGCTTTCCAAAAGAATATGCGATTTTTCCATTAAGGCCTAAAATCGTAAAACTATAGCTTGTACCTATGGAGAACTTACCCCATTCATCGGGCATAACACCGGTAACATCTGAAAGCCCTGCCTTTTTTAAACTCAAAGAGACATTCGAATAGTTCAAATCGACTCCAACTTCCGTATTGTCGTACAGATTATCTTCTACATTGTCGAAATTGAATTTCGTGTTGACATATGAATTTAAATTGACCTTCCCAGGTATCTTGTACCATGCATTTATTATATTGTTGTTCCCGAGCGCTTGTGGACTGAATGCTAAATACTTCGTTGTGGATGGTACCAGAACATATCTGATCCCCCAGTTCGAATTGACATCTGAAAATATGACCAGATAAACTGTATCACTGAAATCGAATTTATTCACGTTCTGCCAGACAAATTCCGTTACGAACCTAAAATTGCCAAACGTGTTGGAAAGATCGATCGCACCATCGAAGTTTGAACCTCTTTTGCCAACCAGTATGTTACCGTTGTTCAAGTTATACTGTGCATACATTAAATCAAGCGAACTGAACAAGTATACGTTTAATGGAGCGTAATGGATAGATACACCATTTTGCCCATCACTTATCCGATAAAGTATTATCTGGTCCCCTGATGTACCATATATTTGATTCTTGTAGACCACAAGTGCAAACGGGTCGAACTTGAAACTGAGTTTTGAAGAGTTTAGAGACGTGCCCATTAAAGCGAATGAAAGGTCATAGTTTGAACCAAACGAAGAACCATTGATATAGAACTCCGTTGAAAGGCTCGTGTTGGGTTGCTGCTGGGAAAAGTCAGTTGAATATGTGAACTTTGCCGAATAATTGGTTGAAAAAGAAAATAGATTCACAGATAATATCAAAACAGACAAAAAGATAAATCTCATGAAGTTTCTATCAATTTGTTTCACATTACCACCTCACTCTCAAAAATGATGAAAAATGTTCATCTGACTGTTTTCTTACGCTAAGTATCGATTTTTTCATTCCTCTTTGAGTTTACAAGTCAAAATGGAAAATTTAGGATCATACTGAAACACAAGTGTAACCGCACCTGTCTCTGTTGAGACAAATGTTGCCTGTACACCGTATCCAGCATTGTACGTCTGACCGTCATATTGTAACTCATACGGTTTCCAGTCCGTACTCCTAGCTATCTTGTACTGTACATTCAGGTCTGTCACTGTCGCGGATTTCTCAAGATAGTAAATATTCTCCAGTGCATCGTACGTCATCTTTTCTGGCGCCCAGTTGTTGAAGCTACCACCTATGTACCAGTCACCTGTTGCCTTCTCACTATCCCCAATACCTTTGGCTTTGCCATCCACCATGATAGTGGGCGTTGCATAAACCGTTATCGTTTGACTGCTCTCGCTTGTGTCCAAATTATCTTTCCACACGTATATATTTGAAGAAACCTTTGTAACACCGGATTGTCTGTAAAGTACTTTGTAACTTCCAACAAACAAATTATCCCCGGAACTCGTTTTGGCGTATGTTATGGAAGCAGCTGGAAGTGTGAGAGTATATGCATCCATTTCATCATCGTAATTCATCTTATCGTTATCTGTCGGCATCCATCCATTCCAGTCACCAACGACGTATATGCCATCTGATACTTGGAGATTGAGAAGCTTCATACAACCAGTGAGTGCAAGGAAGATGAGAACGGAAAGAAAGATGATCAGAAACTTTGATGATTTATCGCTAAATCTATTCTTGAGTTTCATCAAAGCTAGTACCTCCCTTCATTGGACGAATTGAATTGCACAATTTGGAAATGATTAAATCAGAATTAGCAAAGTTTAATCGAGAAGAGCCCACGAATTCTTTGCTTTCAAAAAGGGGGCAAAAGCCCCCTACGATGTATGATTTTAGGAATATTCTATAATTGAAAAGGATTTAATCTTCTGCTGGATAGACTATAAATGCATCTATCGTTGCTGGTGCAGTTATACCGCCAGTTCCGCAAGTCTGTTCTGGGCAAAAATCTCCAATCCATTGTGTCCCGCTGTCAAGATTACCAGTTATGGCAAACGCTCCTTTTACTGTCAGTGATTCTGCTGTAATGCCAAGTTCAGAAAGTGGTATTGCAGCTTCTACAACAGTATTACCATCATCTGTTGAAAATCTTGCAAAAGAAACGTCTTTTACTTCGGTGAAATCGGTAGATGTTACTTTCCATACATTGAAACCGTCTCCCCAAGATTCAAATGCGAGGTCTATATCGCCTGTTCCAAAAGTGTAAGACCTGTTGTTCCATGGATGCTTTGATGTATCCGTTGCACCATTTAGACTGGATAAATCAGCAAGGCACATAAAATTATTGCCATTTACCTTGTAAACTCCAGCGATGTATAGATATTCATCGTCATACTTTACGCCGGCTTTGAAAAGTTCGTTATTATTACCCCACTTAGAATCTCCTGCAGCATCTTCAACAAGTTCAGGGCCCCAATCTGAGAGGTAGCCATCAACTGGCGCCGTTGGTGGTGTTACAGATTCTTTTAACTCGAATTTTACTGTTGAATAAAGTGCATCAAACGTTACCTTTATTTTCGTTGGATAAACCGAATCAAAGGCATATGTTCCATTATCATTATCACCTGTTGCGTAATAATTCTTTCCATTGAATGCAAGTGCTATTGTTGGTTCAGCGATCTCCCAATTATCGGCCGGCCATATCTTGTAAGAAATTGTACTTGACGTTGGAGTGGCTATCGTAACTTCCAGTTCATAGGTGCCATCGTCATTATTTGTCATCTTCTGATGTAACCATTCAGTTGGGGAGCCAACAAAATATAACTCTCGACCAATTTTAGTATTATCTCCAAATCCTACTATAGTGTTAGTTGATTCAGGAATGTCTGCATAGAATTCAACGTTTGATGTGTTACTAAAAGCATCGAGGTCCTCCTTAAGTATCGGAACCGATGGATCAAATTCTTCTGTACCACCATAGAATGTCCAAGTACTTCTATCGTTTGGATCTACTACACGGACAACATTCCACCAGTAAACACCTTCTTTGTCATTATCTTCCAATATTTGCCTCAGCTTGTCTGCTCTAATACTGAGTTTGTATTTGTTATCACCATTTGATGCCATCTTCAAAAGTGGAGAGATCGTTGTTGTTGCACTTTCAACATCTTCACCCTTGAATTGAAAATCGAATGCGACATAGTATCCTTCAGTGAGTGTTTCATCTCCCGTTGGTTTTGGTACACACGAAAACAACACCCCAAGAACGATAACCGTAGATAGAATAACCCACAAATACTTTTTCATACCCTCAACCTCCCTCTAAGATGGTGAAGTTCTATGGTAGAGAACTATCGATCCACTTACCTTCCAAAAAGCATTTTACCATAAATATCTTCGCAATTTGCAATTCTATTGGAAATGTTCCATACTCAAAATGAAATTAGATTTTACAACTTTTCTTTGAAACGGTTCTCCTGCGACTTATGGCTAAAGTACTAAAGTCATGAGTTTGCTGCTTCATCGATCGGGCTTGTTACCGGGTTCGCTAAAAGCTCTGTTCATTTTTTGGAGGTACAACATTACGCCAAATTACGCCAAAACTGCGAATGCTCATCTTTCAATGTGAACACAGTCTTCTTCTGGTGTTGCTCCATAGTGATTCTTTCACTTATTTCTCTTGTATGTGATTATCACATCAAAACTACATTTTCATCTTCGTTAATTTTCAGTATGTACACATCATCACAACCGGTACGAAATGAGTCTGATCTTCCTGCGAAGACATATCTGCCATCGGATGTACATTCGATCGAATTTGCCTTGCCTCAATCATCTCCACCATACGTCTTTCCCCAAGTCAGTTCACCATTTGCATCGAGCTTTACAACGTACACATCTGCCAAGCCTTGTTCGTAAGAATACGTCCAACCAACGGCAATGTATCCACCATCCTTGGTTTGCTTGATACATTGTGCACTATCAAGACCTGTTCTACTGTACGTCTTTTGCCAAGTTTTTGGTTCAATGGGACTAGATGTTGGTATGCAACTAACTAAAAAAGAAAAGACGAAAAAGATTGCTAAGCTCATATAGGAATATTCTTTCATGAAAGTAACCTCAAAATTGTTGTTCATATCCTTACGTGAGATATTCGAAACATAAAGGTGAGGATAGTTAACCCCACCTAATGAAGGTCAAAACTTGCCAAGCTCGCAAGCTTCTTTTATTTCGCTTCTCCCACTTGCGGTGCCCTTACGGCGAGTTGCCCATCTTCTTCTACAACTTCAAATGCACCGTTCTTTCCGCCGAAGCCATCATCACCAAATGCGAATGCGTTCGGATCAACGACCCAGTTTCCATCAACAATGAACTTGTACTCATACACACCTGGAGTTAGTTCCAAAACGGCCTCCCAGACGCTATCTTCAACGTAATATGCTTCCGTATCCTTATCGCTCCAGCCGTTGAAATCTCCTGCTATGAACACTCTTTTGGCATCTGCTTTGAATCGAATAATCACGTAGCCATCCTCATCAACATATATCGTATCCTCACGGTCTTGGTTTATCTCGTAATTCTTCGACACCGTTTTCTTCGGACCGCCAACGGAATTGACTTGGTAATCACTTGTCAAAACGAACGCACCATTTTTCCCACCGAAGCCATCATCGACGTACGATGGAGCCTCTGGGTCTTCTTTCCAAGTTGTACCGTTTATCACAAATTTGTACTGATAACTCCCCGGTTCAAGTGTAATTGCAATCTGCCATACTCCATCGACAAGCTGCATAGGCATGGCACTGGTACTCCAATTGTTGAAATTACCTGCAAGGAATACAGAAGTTGCCTTAATGTTCGTTTTGAATGTGAAAAGTACCTTACCATCTTGGTACGTCACCGCAGAAAATGCGAAAATAGAGATCAGTAACAACCCTAAAACGATGAGCACTTTCCTTTTCCTCATGTTATCCACCTCCCCTTGCGTAATATTCTACCTCACCGATAGGCCATAGGAGTTTCATCGTGTGGAAACGTTCCAAATATGTACAGAAGTTGAGTCCTTTGTATAAACAAAAATGGGGATATCATCGAGTAGATATCCCCATTTTTCTAATAGCACTTTGTATGTGAATCTTCTTCGTTACTTTCTGCAAAATACCAGAATTATTGATTTATCCGCCCGAGTTGATCCAACTTAAGTACATAGGCATTACCTGGGCCATCACAGGATTCCTTCGTCGTGCCACCAACTATGTAACCGCCATCATTCGTTTTGTGAATGGAAAATGCTTCACTCAGTTCGCCCATACCGTACGTTCTTTCCCATATCTTATTGCCCATCGGATTTAATTTCAAAATATACGCATCGCCGGTTACTGTGGCTGGCTTGATATTTGTTGCGCGGAAATTTTTCACACCCGCAAGGATGTAATCACCACCATCTGTTTTCTGAATGGAATATGCTGAGTTCAAGTAGTTCTCACCGTAACTTTTATTCCACAAAATGTCGTGCTGACCGGTACTGCTTATCTTGGCAACGTACAATTTTGATTTTCCTGAAGTGATGCCCCTACTTCCAGCAAAGACATAGTTGCCATCAGCCGTCTGGACAATGCAATTTGCCTCATCATTTCCCGTACTACCGTAAGTTTTGTCCCATTGATAATAATCGTTACTATCCATTTTTATTATGTACACATCATTCTGACCAACACCGAACGAATTTGTAAAACCTGCAATGATGTATCCGCCGTCTCTGGTCTGTTGGATCCATTTACCTTCATCTTTACCCGTACCGCCAAATCTGTTTTGTGAAAGAATCTGACCATTTCTATCAATTTTGAGGAATAACACATCTGTGTTGCTTGAATTTAACGAGTTGGATGTCACAGTGACAGTCGTGAATCCGGTTATAACATAATTGCCATCAGCTGTTTCTTGTATGCAATTTGCTCTATCATCACCCGGGTTAGGATAAGTTTCGTCCCACTCAAACTCACCATTTTGATCAAGTTTTACAACATATACATCTTCGCCGTTGTTTGAGGATGTTGTATAGCCTGCAATGATGTAACCACCGTCACTGGCCTTTTGAATGCATAACCCTTCATCGTCACCAGTGTCACCATAGTTATTCTCCGAAACTAAAAGACCATCTTCGTCTAATTTGAAGACGTACACATCCAAACCATTAGTTCCAGACGTCGTGTAGCCTGTACCTATGTATCCGCCACCATCCATTTGAAGTATTGAGCTAACCTGCTCGTCACCAGCTTCACCAAATTCAGCTTGCCAAGTTTTTGGAAGTGTTGGCGTTATAACTGTGGTACAAGAGAGAAGAAGAGCAAAAACAAAGAGCATCGATCCAATTAAAAAGTGTTTCCTCATATCCCTCTCTCTCCCTTTTTGAATTGTCACTATACTTTTAGACCATAGGAACGCAGAAATAGTTGAATAGAGAATAACAAAAGACCCCCTTGTTACTTCAAGGGGGTCGATTAACCAAAGCCTGGGCACTACC
>DJGV01000002.1:0-61870 GCA_002432805.1 Fervidobacterium sp. UBA5837
CCAGCATTAATGTAAGCGGTAATATTTTCAGATATGTAGCGGTAAAACAGCATACCAAGAACATATTGCTTAAAGTCCCATCCATCTACGCTGCCTCTTAAATCATTTGCAATATTCCATATCGTGCGGTGTAATTCTGCTCGTTCCTGTTCTTTTTTGTTGTTCTCCATAACTTACTTCCTTTCTTCAGCTGTATTTGGCACCAATTCCATGATATCTTTAAAATCAACGTTAAGTGCCGTACAAACCTTTACAAGAACGTCCATGCTGACATATTCGTTTTTAGAAAGCTTTGAAATTGACGACGGACTTATTCTCGCAGCAGCTTGTAAATCTTTCTTCTTCATATCGCGGTCTATCAACAATTTCCAAAGCTTTTTATAGCTAACGGTCATCTTGACCACCTCTTTACATATTTTTCCCATTATAGCACATTTTCTTCAAATATAACATGATAATTTTGTGTTTGTGAAGGAATTATACAATGCTAACAAAAATAATGATAGTTGTGTATACATTTCATTTTTCGCTTTTATTCAGATAATACTTTTAGACAAAAAAGTCTGTAAGTCTATTTGTAAAACTTGACAGCCATCTTTACCGGAAAAAGGGCTGGCTGTTTTTTATTTTAAGCGGTAAAAACTCCGAAAATGTGAATTATCGGAGTTTTTCATATTTATAATGTGTTATAATAATTGTAAGTTCTTGTGGAGGTGATAGCATGTCAGATAAATTATTGCATTATGGAATGGTAGGCGGTGCGCTTGATTCTATGATTGGTGAGGCACATAGGAATGCCATTTTGCTCGATGGAAGGGCGGAGCTGGTCTGTGGTTGTTTTTCGAGAGATTTGGAAAAGACATTGAAGACTGGCAAGAAGTGGGGTATAAAAGAGGGAAGATTGTACAAAGATTACTTGGAGATGGCCGAGGAAGAGAGTAGAAGATATGACAAAATCGATTTTGTCGTGATTGCAACACCAAATTCGTCACATTACGAGATTGCCAAGGCCTTTTTGGAAAGAGGAATAAATGTGGTGTGCGATAAACCTTTAACAACTACGGTGAGAGAGGCAGAAGAACTGAAGGAGATAGCAGATAAGAACAATCTTTTGCTATGTGTTACTTATTCGTATGCAGGTTACCCAGTGATTTCAAGGGCTCGCGATATTGTAAGGAGCGGTAAGATAGGCGAGGTCAGATTCGTAAATGTTCAATATGTGCAAGGTTGGCTTGCAAGAGATATAGAGAAGGAGAACAAGCAAGCAGCATGGAGGCTTGATCCAAGCCAGAGCGGCCCTGCTAACACAACAGCGGATATTGGAAGCCATGTGGAGAATATGGTTTCCGTGCTCGTTGAAAAGGAGATCGATACTTTATGTGCAAGGCTCGATACATTTGGCAAATCAAGGCAACTTGAAGATACGTCTACGGTGATGATCAATTTCAAAGATGGTGCAAAAGGTCTCCTCCTCATGTCGCAGATTGCTGTTGGCGAGAATAACAATTTTACCGTTTCCATATACGGCACAACTGCAACTTTGAAGTGGGCGTTTACTGAGCCAAACAAGTTGAGAATTTTGTACGAAGATTATACAGAAGAGATAGTGCAAAAAGAAGTTGCAACACCCGGCACAAACGTCGGTTTTAAGAATACCTATTCCGTCTTCATTAGCGATTTAATTGCAAAGAGAAATGGAGAACAAATCACAAACGACAATGCACACTTTCAGAGTGTGAACGCTGGCTTAAGAGGGATGAGATTCATTGAAAAGTGTGTGGAAAGCGCAAAGAATGGGTCAACTTGGGTGAAATTTTAGAACTGGTACACAACAAAAAAATGGAGCCTGTTAGGCCCCATTTTTTTACAACTTGGCTCCGGCGGAGGGACTCGAACCCCCAGCCTAGTGGTTAACAGCCACCCGCTCTACCGATTGAGCTACACCGGAACTTTTGTTGATCAAGATCTATTATACCACATTTTTGATTTTTGTCAACTCAATTCTTTGATTATGCTCTCAAATCTTTAGTTTTTTCAACTATTTTTGAATATTCTCGATTTTACGACGTTTTTCAAATAACTTATCTCGATGAATTCCTAATAACTAAGTCATGGTAAATTTTACAACTCATAACTTATTTTGTCAATCGCAATTTGAGTAATATAATTGTATCTAAACAAATATTTGATAAGATACTTCTGTAAGCTGAGAAAATCTAAAATTTTAAAAAGATTTGAATCATTGGGTGGTGTGTGAGGATGCTTAAAAGGAGAATTTTAAGAGTATTCTTAATATCTTTGATCGTACTGCTTTTCATAGCCACTGGTATGACAATGTTCGTCATTGAAAATGTGCAAAAGAACTTTGAAGCTGAGCAAGAAAACTATGGCAGAATGGTTGAACAAATCTCAAATCTGTATTCTCAGAGGATGAATTCAGTTGCTGAAAGTTATTCCATTTGGAGTGAGTTCTATTCGTATGTGATAAATCCCAACAAGGAATTTGAACAGAAGTACCTCGATATAGACTACTTTACGAAATATGGTATAGATTTCGTAGCTGTATATAACTTGGACAATTTTGTATATGCAGACAGCAGCGATGAAAGAATACTAAAATATCTAAAAGGACTTGATGTAAAGAACTTAAAAAATGAATTTCATGAGTATGATTTGCCAAAATCTTTCAATTTTCCCATAGAATACTTCGTTTATAGTATATGCAAGAGCAGTGATGTGAGAAGAGAAAACCCAGTAGGATTTTTCGTTGTTGGCAATACTTACGACCTTTCCGATTTTTTTGAGCTTCGCAAACTGGCTAATTCAGATGTAAAATTCTCAGAAACTCTGCCAAACAGAGATTCAAAAATGTTGAATTTTGCAAAAACTCTTAAGAATAGTAGCGGTGTAACGGTAGGATATTTGAATTTCACTGCAACTTTCTCAAGTTACAAGTATCTAATTGAGAATATAATCGTTACAGTTATCTTGTTCGGTGCAGTTTTTGTGATTTTCATAACCTACGTTGCTTCATATCTTTCCGCAAATCTTATAAATCCGTTCAGCAAGATTGTATACTCGATCGAGAATGGGACGGTCGATAATATTGAACAATATACGCAAAGGCCAGATGAGATTGGCGAGTTATCACGTACAGTTAAGGTGTATCTCAATCAGAGGGAAGAGATCAATGTCTACTTGAAGGAACTGGAATCAAAAAATTCGAGTTTACGGCGCTTGAATGAAGAAGTAAGAATGTTACTCGAAAAGGATCAATTGACTGGACTTTTGACAAGATTTGTCTTCAATTCACAAATCGAAAGGTTGTATGTTTCAAGTTTGGCAGATTCGATGCCGCTTTCTGTGATAATGCTCGACATAGATGATTTTAAAAAGATCAACGATACTCACGGTCATTTGAAAGGCGATGATGTCTTAAGAAGGGTCGGAAGTGTTATACTCAAAAACACGAGAATGAGTGACTTTCCCATTCGAATAGGTGGGGAAGAAGTACTAATACTATTATCACAAACTGAATTGGATGGGGCATTTGCAATTGCAGAAAGGATACGGCGGAAAGTTAAGGAGGAGTTCCACAGTGATGTAGTTAATGTGACGATAAGTCTTGGCGTGACTCAACTAAACGGAAATGATACAATAGAATCGCTTCTAAAAAGGGTTGACGATGCAGTGTATACGTCTAAGAAAAATGGTAAAAATCAAACAACTATCATATGATTTTTCTGATTCTTAACTATTCTGATACTTGAAAATTACACAGGTTTGGTATAAATTATATATAGTATAGCAATATCAATGCGATGGAGGTGAGATTATGCCAATGTACAGATATGTGTGCTCGAAGTGTGGAAATGAAGAGCTTCACCTTCATGGAATCAACGATACACCATCGATAAAGTGCAGTAAATGCGGTGGAGACATGTTCAAGGGTATAAGCAAGGTCGGAATCGTTTTTAAGGGAAGCGGATATTACATCACCGATAGTAGAAACAACTCGAAGACGGAAACCAAGAGTAGTGAGAAAGTTGAAAGTGCCGCTAAATAGTTTGATATGGCAACAAATGCAAAGCCCCCAATCGATGGGGGCTTTGTTGTATTAGATTCACCTGAGAATGATGATGTTTGATGAGGTTTTATGAAAACAATCTTGGCAAGTAAGATATGTAAGACAAGTGAAATAATAAAGCCCCCTTAAAGGGGGCTGGATTATTCTCCTCGAAAGCTTACTTAACTAATTTAACGTTAGCTGCTTGAGGACCTTTTGTACCATTCTGAACTTCGAATTCGACCTTGTCGCCTTCTTTGAGTGTTTTGAACCCATCAATCTGAATAGCACTGTAGTGAACGAAGATATCTTCTCCGTCTTCCTTTGTTATGAATCCGTAGCCTTTCTTTGCATCAAACCACTTAACTGTTCCTTTCATGTTAACAACGCCTCCTAAAATCTAATTTACTCGCCGTTGATCACCATTTCAACGGTCGATTCATTATACACCTCGTATTCTTAAAAGTCAATACATTTTGAAAATATATTAAAATATATTAAAATATATTGCCTTCTTCAAGAAAATGGATAAAATGGTATAATTATTAGTCAGACGAAGGTTTTTGTTAAATACCTTAAGGGGATGTTTTTAGGAGGTTTCATATGGTTGGTAACAACGATTACAAAAACGACGATAGAGTCAAAATAAGTAAACCGCTTAAGAAGGCTATAGAACGTGCGAAACGTACGAAACTAAAGGTAGGATTGATAGCTACTTTGCTCTTTGTTGTTTCGTTAGGTATTTTCTTTGCCGTTATCTTTTCTGAAGATAAGGATGGCTCATCCACATTTTCTAACTTGTCAATAGCTCAAGATGGAAATCAATCTAACGTTTCTGATGTCGCTAATTTGGACGTTAATTCACTGAATGGCAAAAATGGAGATGAACAATCTTTACCTGATTCTACGGCTACTTCTAATACTACTCCTAATATTACTTCTAATGCTACTTCTAATGATTTCAATGTAGACATTGCATCAACAGAAGGCCTGCAGACATCTTTTGAAGATATCATAGTCATATCTACCGATGTAGTTGACAATTCAAACGGCTCTACAAATTTATCAAGCCCAACAAATTCAAGTAATTCAACAAGTTCAAAGGACGTGGCAGTAAAACCGATTGATTCTAATTCTCAAAACCAAACGAATCAAGCCGCAGAAGATAAAGATGTATCAGATAACGACTTAGCTAAGAATTCAACTTCCATCAGTCTTGGAAGTTCTTCGATAGATGCTTCCAAATATCTTTTTGTCAGTGCATTCGGTGTTAGTATATTCGACGCACCGGGAGGGAAGGCCCTAGACACACTGAAATATGCATCCTACGTGCAAAAGCTTGATGAAACGAAGTTCGGTACCGAGACATTTACAAAGGTAGCATACAGAAAACCTGATGGCAAAATCATAGGGTGGGTACGTTCGACATTTTTGAGTAACTCTTTGAAACCTATCGCGGGGAGTGGTTATGAAGATATATCTTTTGAGCCTGTGAGCAAGACTTTTGGAAGAGTATCAGATGTGAGAGGGATATATCTCACACGTACTTCTGTCAACACTAAAGAAAAGATAGCAAACTGGATTTCTTTTGCTCAGAAGACAAATTTGAATGCATTCGTTATTGATGTAAAAGATGACGATGGTTTGATGCTTTTCACAACATCAGCAGCTGCAAAGTTCGTTCCAAAGGCGAATGAAGATGCGTTCTATTCGAAAGAGGAGATGAAGAGTGTCGTTTCGGAATTAAAGGCAGCTGGCATATACGTAATAGCGAGAATAGTAGCGTTTAAAGATCCTTCATATGCACGAGCACATATGGACCGTGCGATAGTTTACAAAGATACCGGTAATCCTTACATGGGTATATACAAAGTGCCATGGGCTTCTGCATACGACAAACAATTGTGGGAGTACAATGTATCCGTAGCAAAAGAGGCTGCCGAGGTTGGATTCGATGAGATACAGTATGACTATGTCCGTTTCCCAGAATTGACGGAGTACGATAGAAATCGTGTTAACTTACGCAAGACAGGTGATGATTCTTTCGCAGAGTGCATACAGAAATTTCTCATTTACTCTAAGAAAGAACTCGCACCATACAATGTACCTTTGGCAGCAGACGTCTTCGGACTTGTTTCCACTGCAGTCGATGACCTCGGCATCGGTCAATATTGGGAGGCCATTTCCAACGTTGTTGATTACATCTGTCCAATGGTGTATCCAAGTCACTATGCAAATGGCTCATTTGGCCTTTCGATTCCCGATCAGTTTCCATACGAAACGGTCTACAGGTCTGTTTTGGACGGTGTGAGAAGAAATTGTAACATACCAACGCCCGCACGTATAAGGCCATGGATACAATCATTCAACGCAACATGGGTGAAAGGACATATAACCTACGATGAGAATGCTATTAGAAAAGAGATTAAGGCATTGAAGGACCTTGGAATAAACGAATACATGCTCTGGAATGCATCAAACAAGTACGTACAGATGTGGTATGACTAATATTCAAAGATATTCAAAATAAATTCGTATAGCGAATTATATTGAATGGTGATATAATTTTTTATATGGGATAATCATCAATTTGATGGGGTGGGACCATACATATGAGGCTTGACAAGTTTTTGAAGGTCAATAGGATTATCAAGAGAAGGACGATAGCTCAAGAGGTATCAAAAGCGGGGCTTGTGAAGAAGGATGGAAGAACTCTCAAGCCATCCTATGAAGTTAAGCCCGGTGACGTGCTCGACGTGGTCTATGGCAATAAGGAATTGAAGATAGAGGTTACTGATGATCTGAAATACGAGGTACTCGAAGAAAAATCCAGGGGTGAAGATGATGAGGAGTATCGTTGAAAACCACGTTGAGGATTTTCTAGAAATATTATCTTGCGAGAAGAGTGGTTGGTATGAATTTTGGAAAGCACTACCGTTCAAACCAATTACAGAAAATTACGAGGCAAGATTTGAGGATTTTGAATCGCTGTTAGCAAGCGTACCCCGAGATGAATTAACTCAATTTTCTCACGATTTCGAAGAGTTTAAAGAACGAACAAGAGATGAAGTTGCTGTACATGTAAGGGAACATGCAAGAGATTTGGAATTGGACAAGGAAGATTTTGTTATCTTTCTCATAGCAGGTGTTGGTATAAAAGATTGGGTAGTTGTAGATGGCAAGAGTGAGAAGATCATCGTCTTCGATGTTTTTTCGCTTTGGAGAAGGGGTAAATTGGAGAATCTTCCCGAGGCAATATATCAAGCGGCGATCCATTATAGACATGGCGAGTTGGAAGGTACTTACTACGATAAGGGCGAGATTTTCGAGTCTTTGAAGGCTCGTATCGAACAGTTGAAAAATAACGAATTACTTGAGAAGATACCGATATTACTCGATGAGTACGTCCCATATTACAACTGGACGGGATTTTATCTTATGGATGAAGATGGGATGCTCGTGCTTGGTCCATACGTTGGTGAGCCTACGGAGCATGTGAAGATCGCAGTTGGAAAGGGTATATGCGGTCAAGCTGCGGAAACTAAGATGACGTTTATCGTTCAAGATGTGACTCAAGAAACGAATTATCTTTCGTGCAGTCCACACGTGAAGAGCGAGATAGTTGTCCCAATTTTGAGAAAAGATGGCAGTGTGTACGGTGAGATAGACATAGACAGTCACTATGTTGCACCGTTTGATGAGCGAGATAACGAATTTCTCGAATGGATTGCAAAGCAACTTCAAGTGCGTGTTATCCACTGGAATGAGTATCAAAGAAACATCAATATTGCGTACTTGGATAGCTACATCTCCTATCTACTCAATGAAATAATCAAGCATGACATATATTTCAAAGTTGATCTTTACATCTACAAAAAAGCTGAATTAGTTCCAGAGAATATCTTCAGATTCTGGAAGTTATCGAGAAAGCTTTCTTGCGCTCAGATCAACAAGATATCTATCGTCGACAATGTTGAAGAACAAAGAGTAATATTGTATTCTGACGCAGGTTCTTTCACAATAGATTACAACGCGCTTCTTTTATCACCACAGAGAATAGTCTACAAGATGATTAGAGAGATGAGAGAAGAGATTTCATGGCTGCTCTATTCCATTCACCAAGAAGCAACGAAGTATGCACAGAGTTTCATAAATTCCAAGTTGATAATTGAATATGCATTGCAGCCAGATAGCAATGTTAATACGGTGATATATGGATTTCTTACGGGCATAACTGCAGGATATGCCGGTTCATTCAACAGAGCGATGTTTTTCTACTACATGGGTGGGAAGTTCATTTTTCAAAAGGCATTGGGCCCCAGGACGTTCGATGAGGCACGTGGAATATGGGAAGCGATCGAGGATATAGAACTCAACATGGAAGACTTCTTAGATACCGTGTCGAAAGATTTCAAATCGGCCTTGGAGATTCCATACGAGGGAAAGTCGATCGACTTTGAGCTTGTGAAAGACTATGCGGATGGTATGCCACACATCTTTTCGAGAGATCAGCAACCTTTAATTGCGGAGCAATACGATATCACGAAAGAATTTGTACTCTTGGTGCTTAAGAGTGGTAACAACATTTTGGGATTATTGATTGCCGACAACAATTTCGACTTGAAACCAATTACGAATTATCAATTGAATGTACTTAAAGATTTAGGTCAAGAGATGGTACTCATCTTAGAAAATAAAAGATTCCTTGATACGGTAAAACAAGAAGCAGAAACGGATATACTCACTGGTTTGAAGACGAGGAGAATGATGCGAGATTTTGTGCAAAATAGCACACTTTCGGAATTCTCCATCGCATTTTTAGATTTGAATAAATTCAAGGTTGTGAACGATACATACGGACATGCGAAGGGTGACGAGGTACTCGGAAAATTTGGAAAATGTATAAATCTGAACATTCGAAAGTACGATGCGGCATTCCGATACGGTGGTGATGAAGTAGTAATCATAGCAAGGACAACGAATAAAGAAGAAGTGAGTAAGATTTTGACGAGAATTCTCGACTGTTTCTACAGAAATACTGGATTAACCTTTTCGTCTGGTGTGGCATTCTATCCGAGAGAAGGCGACATGGAGACTGTGTTGAAATTGGCAGATGAGAGGTGCTACAAGTCGAAATTGACAGATAAAATCGAGTTTGAATGATCTGAATAAATGGGCACTTAATTGACTGAGTATTTACCGAGTTAATCGTCGAAGAAGGGGGCAGAGTAGTGAATAAAAACGTTTTTTGGAGGCTGTTGAAGTATTCTTTCCCGTATTTTCATTACATGCTAATTGCTATAGCAATAGTGATATCTTTAACGTTCTTTACATTGATGCCACCACAAATCGTTAGGACAGCGATAAATACGTACATCCTGTCCGATTCACTGTCGGCTGCAGATAAGATAACTGGCATCTCGCACCAAGCGGTGCTCTTTCTGCTCGTTTCTGGTGCCATTTTCTTATTTGAATATCTTTCCATCCTTGTGACGACGTACATAGGTAGCAAGGTAGTTTACAACATACGTAGAGAATTGTACGACCATGTATTGATGCTACCGATGTCGTTTTTCGATACGCATCCGAGCGGTCAATTAACCACACGTATCACGAGTGATACGCAGAATGTCCAAGAATTCTTCACTTCCGTTATAACGAGCATAATCAACGATGTCTTCTTGCTTGCTGGGGTTATAATCGTGATGTGGCAGATGAGTTCAAAGCTATTCTTGGATATTGTTTACATATTTCCACTGATAATCGTTGCGATGGCGATCTTCAGGTACTTCGATATCAGGGCCTACAGGGCTGTGCGTGCGGGCATTTCTAAGATCAATGCATACATAGCTGAGAATCTTGCAGGTATGCCTGTAACGAAGTTATTTAATGCCGAAGGATACAAGAGGAATGAATTTGATAAGATAAATAAAGAATTGTACAAATCTCGTATGAATCAGCTCTATGTATTCGGTATATTCAGACCTGTAGTTAACTTCCTCTATTACCTCACGATGGCACTCATTATCTGGTTTGGTTCCAAGTACATACTCGACAAGACTCTGAATTTCGGTGACCTCTTTGCATTCGTATCATACATCGATACATTCATGAGACCTATCGAGGATCTGTCTGAAAAATACGATATAATCCAAAATACAACGGCGAGTGCCGAGAAGATCTTTGCCCTCATGGATGAACCAATTGAAAGTCAAGGCGAGATCGGTGGAAAATCAGAAATAGCGTACGGTAAAGTGGAATTCAAAAATGTGTGGTTCAGTTACGACAACAAGCGCTGGATATTGCAAGACGTGAATTTGGAATTTGTACCGGGCGAGCTTGTTGCGATAGTTGGCGAGACTGGCGCAGGTAAGACAACAATTATGAATCTCGTAAATGCTATGTATCGACCACAGCAAGGCAGTATACTGATAGATGACATCCCTCTGGAAAAATACGACCTACAGATGCTCAGAAGGTGTGTCTCTGCTGTGCCACAAGATGTTGTACTCTTCAGCGGTACACTTCTCGATAACATACGACTCTTCCACGAAGATATCACGGAAAAGCAAGTTGTAGAGGCACTGGATAAGGTCCATGCGCTTGACATAATCGAACGATTGCCAAAGGGCATCTTTACTGAGATCGTGGAGCGTGGTAAGGGAATCTCTGCGGGTGAGAGGCAACTTATAGCGCTTGCAAGGTCAGTACTCTTCGGTGCAAAGGTCTTCATACTAGACGAAGCAACGAGCAACATAGACGTGGAGACGGAACATAGAATTCAAGAAGCTGTGCGCGAGTTGTCGAAAGAGAATACTGTGATCATGATTGCACACAGGCTCTCCACTGTAGTAGAAGCAGATAGGATTATCGTAGTGGCGGATGGAAAGATTGCCGAGCAAGGTAAACACCTCGAATTGTTGGCAAAGAGAGGTGCCTACTACAAGCTTTACGAAATACAATTTGCCAAAGAGGAGATTGCGTAATGCTTTTGCGGGCTTCTTACTGGACTTGGAAGATAATCAATGGTAAAAATATTCCAGAGGCGATGCCAACTGGCTATTTTATGTTAGACGGTGAGTGTGCATACAACTGCTCGTATTGCACACACGCGAGAGATAGCTCTTCAGATAGTAAATTCCTCTCGCGCATCAGCTGGAAAGAAATAGATGTCGAGTCTTTGCTGAATGGATTAGATAATTTCAAAAGACTCTGCTTTCAGGTAGTAAATTACAATGGTGCAATCGAAGATGCGAAGACCTTGGCAAAACGAGTGAGAGAGAAGAATAAAGACATCGCGATCTCGATATCGACAAGGATATTGGATAAATCGGATATAGATGCATTCTTTGAAGTTGGAGTCAGTAATTTAGGTATAGCGATAGATGTGGCCGACAGCACTTTGCATAAACGATACAGGGGTTGGGAGCTGAATTACACGTTAGAACTCATACAATACGGTGCACAGAGGTATCCGAGTCGTATAACGACACACCTCATCGTGGGACTTGGCGAGACAGATAGAGACATACTGAAGATTTTTGAAAAGATGAAGGCACTCGGCGTAGAGATTGCACTATTTGCGTTCACGCCTGTAAAGGGCACGAAGCTTGAACACGCTCGCATGCCATCTCTCGAAAGGTACAGAAAGATACAGATTCTGAGATACCTCATGTTCGACAAGGATCAGACAGTACATGCAGAATTCGACGAGCACGATAACATATCGAAATTAGTCTATGATCAAACGTTAGATTCAACACTTGATATTTCAAATGCATTTCTTACATCAGGTTGCAAAGACTGCACAAGGCCATTCTACAACGACAAACCCGGAAATGGAAATGAACTCTACAATATTCACTCCATCCCAAAAACCAATGAAATCCAATGATGTAACGATAGGAAAATGATAGGAAAGCAATAATAAATTTATAATTATCTTGCAGAAACGTGATAAAATAAGATGAGAACAATAGCAAAATTGTGTGGTCTATTGGATGATTCGGCGATTAGGTGATTAGGGGATTATTAGGTGATTGCATGACTGTAAATAGCCTATACGACATGGTCCAGCAATACGCACTCAGCTGGGGATTCATTCTTTCCAGACTAACCGGCATGATGCTCATAGCCCCGCTGTTTGCCAGTTTCACGCTACCAACTGAGATATTGGTTGTGTTATTGATAGCGTTGAGTTACATGACGCTGCCGTATGTTTCTGCAGCAGTTCCCATAACACTTCCACTGCCAACTATAGTTACATCGTTGATCATGAATTTCTTCATCGGTTTCTTCATCGGTTTGATAGCCTATACGATAGCCAGTGCGGTCTATGCAGGTAGTGAGATATTCGGTATTCAATCTGGGTTCAACGTAAGCGGTGCACTGGATCCAACGGTAGAAGAATCACCGATAACGAGCGAGGTTGTCTATATCATGTCACTTTACGTATTCGTCTCGCTCAAAGGGCACTTATTGATATACGCGGCAGTTGTAAAATCGGTTGAGAAATTTCCGCTGGTGCTTACAGACTTACCATTCGACCAACTCAACACACAATACTTTAAAATCTTCATGGACATGTTCCTTTTCTCACTCCAGCTGGCACTTCCAATCATAGGGTTGATGTTCTTAATAAACGTACTATTCGGTATTCTCTCACGATTAGTACCACAGATGAACGTTTTCATGGTTGCAATGCCTGCAAGTACACTCATAATGTTTGTTGTGATGATAGGGCTGATACCGGTATGGGTAGAATTGATATCAAGTGCAGTGATGAAGATGGAACCGTACATAGACCAATTGCTGGCCAAGTAGTTCAGCAATTGAACAATAAGGAACCAAACGGGTACAAATATAGAATAAACCTCCAACTCTTTGCTGACCCTGACAAGACTGAAAAGGCTACACCGAGAAGAAGACAGAAGGCAAGAGAAGAAGGACAAGTACCCATTTCTGCCGAACTCCTCTCAGGACTCGGCTTTATTGCAGTCTCCGTTGTCTTCATGTACGTGGGGAAGAGCTTACTTGACTCGCTTGTAAATGGTACGCAGATGGTCTTCCAGATATCTGACTTAGATTTGAATGCCTTCGAAGACCTCATCATATACGCATATCAATCTTTCAGCTCAACGCTCATTTACCTTGCATTCATAATCTTCGCAGCAGCACTCATCTCATTAGCCATAGGTCTGCTCCAGACAAGATTCTTGTTTTCCTCCAAGGCATTGATGCCAGATTTGAATAGACTAAATCCTCTCACAGGTCTAAAGAGGATGTTCTCGTTGAGGTCAGTATTCGAACTTGCAAAAGCCATCTTGAAGATCGTAATAATAGGCTTTGTGGGATACAGCGTAATAAATGGTAATTATGATAGAATCATGTTAACAGTGGATAGTGATATAATAGATGGAAGCCTCGTCATATGGGATGTACTCACCGAACTGATGATAAAATGTGCTGTAGCACTCATCATCGTATCTGTAGCAGACTACTTCTATTCGCGGTATGAATATGAAAAGAACATCAGAATGACGAAACAAGAAGTAAAGGAAGAATTCAAGGAAATAGAGGGAAACCCAGAACTAAAAAGGCGGCAGAGACAGATAATGATGCAATATTCCATGCACAGAATGATGCAAGAAGTCCCCGAAGCAAGCGTGGTCATCACAAACCCGACACACTTTGCATGCGCGTTAAAATACGATCCTGAGAAGAATTTTGCACCGATACTCGTTGCAAAGGGAGTAGATCGAGTCGCACTGAGGATAATGGAAATTGCAAGAGACAGCGATGTGCCGATCGTAAGAAACCCAAGACTCGCCAGAGAGATTTACTACAACACGGAAATAGGTGATGTAATTCCAGAAAACCTATACAAAGCAGTTGCGGAAGTATTGGCATACGTCTTTACGTTGCGAGAGAATAGAGAACGAATTAGTTGATCGATAACCAAATTATAGGAGTTTATCTGGGGGATTTGATAACCATCATACTGTGGGGAGCAGGATAGAATATGATACAAGTTTACTTCGATCCAAATTTCCTTTTCAATGAACTCCTTGACTACTACGCACCGGTTATCATAAAGATAGAAGACCAAACGTTCATAGACTTACATTCTCTAAGCATCGTAAATCTGCTTGGAGCTCAACCAGTTGAAAAAAGACCAGTTGAAATGTACGGGTTACTTTTGATGGCGTATGAATTTCAGAAAGATAATATCCCTGAGACAATAGAACTCTTGAAACTCAACGACGAAAGTCTCAACAAATTTAAGATTTCAAACCTTGTTGCTCTAAAAGACCTCTACTACAACAACCTACCTTCGAAAAGGCTACTGCGTTTAGAGAACACATTGAACGATTGCGAGATAATACTATCCTTGTGTAATCAATATGTGATACAGAACAAAGAGCTCTTTCAAGATAGAAAACTCGAGATCCTTCTTGAAGTCATCTCTATAACAGAGGTTAGAAAATTATCAGAAGAACGGGCAATCCCGTTTGTAATGAAGCAACCATTCATCTTTTCGTTTGACCTATCGAACGTCAAATTCGAAGTAGCATACGAGTTTATTCAAGACCTTGATAAACTCAACGACAAATTGACATTGAGGGTACCGAAAATATACGAATACGCAGTAGATAAGGTCAAAATACTCGATAAACTATTATCATCTATCGACAGAAAATCTCTCACAAATGTAAGCTTTGTATTTACATCTATAGATGATCTCATCGCTGAGTTAATCTATTTCAAAGACATCATCGAAGAGATCGGAAATCTCAACTTGTAAGCTTGTAAGTGCATAGACACATAGATGCATCTCAACATCCACCTTGTCCCATCTTGCCTCGACCAATCTTCTTTACTCCTCTTGCCAACAAATACTCATTAAATACTCAACAAATGCTCGGTTTCCTAAACGCCTTACATCTCGTATGCCAGCCATCTTCATCATTCATCCCCATAGTTTTCTCGCCCTTTCTCATCGTTTTTTCGTTGCTCATTAGCTTTTCACCAGCCCTTCACTTGCACATTACGCCTACATCAATATCTTCCATCTTCACAATATGAAGTTATCCCATTTTTAACGTGATATTATTCACAATATAACATACCATTCCTGAATCTATTGTAGAATATAGCTGAATATGTGAAATTTTTCTCAGCTTAAGTCCGGATATTTGAAGATATCGGATTTTCTTTGGTCAATATTTTGTAACCGAATTTGTTGAATTATCAAATGATGATACGTGATGATAAATTACAAGAGAGTTGGAGGGATTGATTGTGGATTATCTTCTAACAAAGGAACAGTTACTTGCAAGAGAGTTGTTTAGAACATTTGCAGAGAAAGAAGTTAAGCCATTGGCACAGAGAGTAGATGAGGAAGAGTATTTTCCATACGAGACGGTTGAAAAGATGGCAAAATTGGGTATGTTGGGCATACCATTTCCAAAGGAATTGGGTGGTGCTGGTGGTGATTACTTGACGTACGTCATGGCAGTTGAGGAGTTGGGGAGAGTCTGCGGTACGACTTCCATAATTCTCTCAGCACACACATCACTCTGCTGCGATCCTATTTATAGATTTGGCACATCGGAACAAAAGGAGAAGTATCTGAAACCATTGGCACGTGGCGAGAAGCTTGGCGCATTTGCACTGACTGAGCCCAATGCAGGCAGCGATGCAGGGAATCAACAGACTGTTGCAAAGCTTGATGGTGATTTCTACATACTCAATGGCTCAAAGATATTCATAACGAACGGTGGCACAGCGGATGTCTTCATCATCTTTGCCATGACCGACAAGAGCAAGGGTACAAGAGGTATCAGCGCTTTCATAGTTGAGAAAGGTTTCGAAGGTTTCAAAGTAGGTAAGGTCGAGGAGAAGATGGGAATAAGAGGTTCTTCAACGACAGAGCTCATCTTTGAAGATTGCAGAGTACCGAAAGAAAACTTGCTTGGTAGTGAGGGAATGGGATTCAAAATAGCACTTCAGACGTTGGATGGTGGAAGGATAGGCGTTGGTGCTCAAGCACTCGGCATAGCACAAGGTGCCATCGATGAGGTATTGAAGTATGTGAAAGAGAGAAAGCAATTTGGCAAATCAATAGGTGCATTTCAAGGATTGCAATGGTACATTGCGGATATGATAACTGAAACGGAAGCTGCAAGATTACTCGTCTACAATGCAGCGATGAAGAAGGATAGAGGCATTCTCACCAGTGCAGATGCTGCGATGGCAAAGAAGTACGCATCAGACGTTGCGATGAAAGTTACAACGCAAGCGGTACAGATTTTCGGTGGTTATGGATACACGAAGGACTATCCGGTTGAAAGAATGATGAGAGACGCGAAGATAACTCAAATATACGAAGGAACAAACGAGGTTCAAAAGATGGTCATTGCAGGTCAGTACATAAGATAATTGCAAACGGAGAGGTTAATAAAAACGCGTTAAAGGAGGCAGGAAGATGAAAATCATAGTCTTTGCCAAGCAAGTTCCAGATACAACTGAAGTCAAAGTGGACCCGATAAAGGGAACGCTCATCAGAGATGGAGTCAAGTCTATAATGAATCCGGAAGATAAGAATGCACTTGAAGCAGCACTTCAATTAAAAGAATCTCACAACGCAACTGTGACTGTGATCACGATGGGACCTCCAGCCGCAGAGGCGATTTTGAGAGAGAGTCTCGCTATGGGGGCAGATGAGGCGTATCTTATCACTGATTCATTGTACGCAGGTGCAGATACGTTAGTTACCAGTATGATACTTGCAGAGGCTGCTAAATTAGTTGGATATGATCTCATACTCACGGGTAGACAGGCAATAGATGGTGATACAGCACAAGTCGGAATAGAGATTGCTGAGCACCTCGGAATTCCAGTCGTGGCTTATGCAACGGACATATCGATAAGTGGTGACAGTGTCGTAGTAAAAAGAGAAATTGACAACAGAGTTGAAGTCATTTCAACAAAATTACCTTGCGCAATTACGTGTTCAAAAGATATGAATACACCAAGGTACATGAATCTGTACGACCTGTTCGGTTGCTATTCAAAAGAGATAAAGATATTGAACAACTCAGTACTCAATTTTGACAAGACAAAAGTGGGGTTAGTAGGCTCACCAACGAAGGTGAGAAGAACATTTACAAAAGGTCCAAAGGGTGAGGGCAAGGTCTTCCAAGGAGATGTGGAGGAATCCGTTGAAAAGGTAATGAACGTCTTTGCGGAAGTACTTAACATACATTAACATACATTGATTGATGCATGATGGATGTACGTGGTTGACATCGAGGAATACGATCAACGAAAATAATGAAAGCAATGGAAGTAATGGTGGAGGTGATGGAGATGATAATGGTTTTTTGCCAACAAGATGATGGAAATCTTCATAGAGTTGGATTGGAATTGCTCAGCAAAGCAGTAGAATTGGCAAAGGATATAGATGCAAAAGTAACGGCAGTTACCGTTGGAAGCGACATAAGCCACTTGGCAACCACGCTTACTCAGTATGGTGCGGATAGAGTTATTCTCGTAAAGAGTGAGCTCCTTGAGATGTACAATTCGGATCTTTATACAAAGGCCCTTTCTGAAGTTGTGGAGAAAGAAAAGCCGGAGATATTTCTCATCGGTGCAACTCAGCTCGGTAGAGAATTGGGTCCAAGACTCGCTGCAAGATTGAAGACAGGCCTCACTGCAGACTGTACACATCTTGAGATAGATAAGGAAACCAAATTACTGCTGATGACAAGACCTGCATTTGGCGGAAACTTGATGGCAACGATCGTCTGTCCAAATCACAGGCCACAAATGGCTACAGTCAGACCTGGTATTTTCGAACCGCACACTTCAGATACAGTAAAGTCAGCGGAAATTGTGGAGTATACACCCTCGATTAGTTTCGAAGATGCAAGAATTGTCGTTGAAGAATTTTTTGAGAAGGTCAGAGAAGATTTAGACATCACTCAAGCGCAAGTGATTGTAAGTGGTGGTAGAGGAGTTGGATCAGCGGAGGGGTTTGAAAAGCTCAGAGAACTTGCCAACCTACTCGGTGGTACGTTAGCGGGCTCGCGCGCTGCTGTCGATAATGGGTGGATCGACAAAGATAGACAAGTTGGTCAAACTGGCAAAGTGGTAAAGCCAAAGCTCTACATAGCGATAGGCATATCTGGAGCAATACAACATCTTGCAGGAATTCAGGAAGGCACGTACATCGTGGCTATAAACAAAGATGCCGATGCACCGATCATGAAAATTGCAGACCTCGGCATAGTTGGCGATTGGCAGCCAATAGTAAATGGACTCATAAAGAAACTGAGCAAGAAAGCAAGCAAAGAAGACGATTACGAAATGGCGAGGTCATAACTCTTTCTAGTAATTTCAATCAATTGAATATTAAGCGAAATAGGAATAGAATCAAAAAGCCCCGGTGAAAACCGGGACTTTTGATTTCTTAATACGTGCGTTATACAAAATATAAATATCGAACGAATACAACTCGAATAATTTACACAAATTTTGGCACTTCGGTGATACAATAAGAAGTTAAATGAGCAAGATTTCACAAACTACAATTAGAGGTTATAGAATGCGCAAAAAGAGTGTATTCTATTCAGTTTTGATTTACTGTACACCCAAATGAGTATATAGAGATAGAATGGAATTGAATAATGTATTTGAAGAATTGAGCAAGTGAATGGTATAATTATACCAAATACAGTATTTGTCTATACGTTTATTGTCACATATTATCACAGAATGTCGATTAACCATTTTTGTACATCATCTATTTGTACAAATTTTTTTGGTAAAATACTATTGAGGATTTAATTTGAAAACTACTTACAAAGGGGAGGTTATAGCATGCGCAAAAGGAGTATATTCACCATATTTTTGCTTGCTGCAGTTATATCAGTTATCGTGGTTACACTCGTCGTTACGATACCAACTATTCTTCAGTTCAAATCCACACTCCAAGACCTCGAGTTTCAAAAGATCAATCAAATAGTTGGTATAGCATATAAAGAAGTAAATTCGATCTATGAATTGGAGAAGAGTGGAGTGATAACGCATGATGAGGCTGTACAGAGGATAAAGAAGACAATTGGTAACTGGACATATCAAGGAGAAGATTACGTATTCATAATCGATAGCAACTACGTAGCTGTTGTGCATCCGACGTTGGCAGGAAAAAGCACTGAAAACATCGCGGATAAGAATGGTACGTACATTTACAAGACGTTGGTGGATCAAGCTAAGAGGAATGGTGAGACAACCTTAGAGTACTACTGGGATAATCCAAACACGAAAGTAAATGAATTAAAACACACCTATGCCATGTTCTTTGAACCATACGGTTGGACAATTGCATCTGGAATGTGTGTATCCGATATAGAAAAGATCGTTGATGAACACATAAGAAGTTTGACTTTCTTCATATTCTTGATCGCTGGTATAGTTGTAGTTGCGGATATCATTTTCTTGGTTTTCATAATGAGACTATACAGGAAAGAAGCTCAAAGTGTTGCTGAGGGTATAGAGAAAATTTCCTCTGGAGATTTCACCGTCACATTGGAAGTAAAGAACCTTGATGAATTTGGTATAATTGCACAAAGTGTAAATAAGATGGTTAAAAATTTCAACCAAAGTTTCACATCACTCAGCAACTCATCAAGAACCGTTGATAATTCATCTTCAAGCTTGGCAGCAATGTCACAGCAACTGCAATCTGTTTCTGAAAGCGTAGGTAGTACATTTGAAAGGATAGTTTCCGACTCTCAGAATATCTCTGCATCTCTTGAAGAAGTCACGTCGAGTGTCGAAGAAGTGGCTGCTTCTGCTCAAACTATCTCGAGGTCATCTCAAGAGTTATCTGCAAAAGCAGAGCAGATTGTTGTGTCAGTAACTAACGGAGTCAAAGAGGTTGGAGAGGTTGCAAGTCAAGTTGATAAGAGCTATGAGCAGATAATGGAGACATCTAAGATAGTTGAGCAGTTGGCAGCTAATGCACAGAATATAGGTGAGATAGTGGATACGATAAATAGTATAGCAGAACAGACTAATCTACTTGCGCTAAATGCAGCGATAGAGGCAGCAAGGGCAGGAGAAGCAGGTAGAGGCTTTGCAGTAGTTGCAGATGAGATAAGAAAGCTTGCGGAAGAGAGTAAGAATGCAACGCAGAATATAAACCAGATACTGAGCACGATAAAAGAGCAAGCGACGGATGTCAATGAGAAGACAACAAAGACAGTGGAATCGATAGGTCAGTCATCAAAACTTGCAGGTAGTGTTATGGAAGAATTGAAGAAGATAGAGGAACAGATAAAGAAGATATCGGACATGATCGAATCGACGGCGGCGGCAGCACAAGAGCAGAGCGCAGCATCCGAAGAGATATCGAGTGCGGTGGAGTCATCTGCAAGAACGTTGACTGCTGAGGTAGAACAACTCGAAGAGATAAAATCTTCGATAACGGGATTGGAAGGTTCTGCATCGCAACTTTCAAATGAAAGTCAAAAACTACAAAATGCAGTCGAAGAACTAACCAAGATAATGTCAATGTTCAAGGCATGAAGATGTTATAGATGTTTTAAAGATTGCATGTTAAGTAAAAAATACAATAACTAAAGCCTGGCATCAATGCCAGGCTTTTTTGATAGTCTTTGCTTCGGTTACTTTACTACAACACTCCATGCAATGAGAAATTGACCAACGAAGTAAGTCGATAGTATCAAGAAGTCTCTGTTCTTTATTCTTCCAACATACTTGTCATATGCAAGTAGAGAATCGGAAATTACAAAAAGCAATGCACCTGCAGTTGCAGAGCTTCGTGAAGGTATCGTAGACCACAACATCGTGCATATAGCGATTAAGTATATCAGTACAGGTATTTTGTCTTTTCCCAAGTTTTTGGACAAGGCAAAGAGATAATAACAAAGTGCTCCTGCCAAGATGAGTACTAAATAGGCTACCTTATCCCACCCATGCATTTCATATAAGGTAAGAAAGCCGAATATGTAGAGAATTTGGCATACTAAAAAGGATAACATGCCGAACATAAACATCTTCTCATAATCCATAAAGAGATCTCCCAATGCACATATCAACAATCCATAGACGATTATGAGTTCGTACTTATTGGTTACTCCAGATAGTGCAAGCAGCGAAAATGAAACGGTCGACATGACCTTGAAAATCGTTGAGAGTAGGCGAAGTCTCGTAGATGCTTTTGGCCAACACTTCAACCATATAGTTAAACTAGCAAGCACTAATCCCACAATACCCCAAATACCCCACCACATTTTCACACCCCCTAAACGCATAAAATATTCATTCGAGGTTCATCGTAACCTCATTGTACCTCGCCTTGTATATAAAAATGCGTTAAATCTATTAAAAGCACAAAGAAGCTGCACACAGAACGTGCAGTCCGATAAAACAATTTGATATGGTGAATAGATGAATATATATTTCTTCTGACGATTAACGATCTAAGATTATGATGCCTTCTGTTGAAGATTCAGATATTCGAAGCATGGTACGTAGCATCTAAGAGTATCTTCCGCTGTGATCTGTTTCTTTCGTTGCATCGAGTATGATTTTTGAATTTTCCTATTCGCCTTTCTTAACGATCTCCAAAGCTTCATCAAGCATGAGATCTCTTGTTCCTTTTGTATACTCTATCCTATCTTCCGTAGATACATTGACAACATAGTTTGGTACCAATACTGAATTACCTTCTTTGTCGCTGAATCGTGCTTTCGGATAGGAATAAGTCATTTTCATGCCTTCGGAATATTGGTATACCACATCTGTAGTGTGGTTTATTGGAGTTAACGTAGACTCACCTATGATTTGTGCCTTGTTCATTTTCATCAACATGTATGCGAAATCAAGTGCCGCATCGGAAGTATGTCTATCGATTAGAATCCACAACTTTCCATTGAAAGATGGGGTTCTCGGTGCAAATTTTTGAGTGTACAGTGTCGTTACAAGTTCACTCGTAGACGATTTGTACTCAATACCGTATTTTTCCAAAACGCTCAAGTTATAAGCACTTAGAACGACCGATACGCTTCTTTGTGACGTTGTAGGTTCACTTATCAAATGTTCAAAGAATTCTTTAAAGACTGTAAAATCACTTACTGAACAGCCTCTAAGATCTATCAGCAAATCATGCATTCCTTTCATCTCGAGGAATTTCTGAGTTAGGAACTCTCTGTATCTATTGTACATAGTCCCTGAAAGTGAGAATGTCCCAAATTTCATTATCCCAACTTCATCACTTTGCTGATATTCAAATGGTTGTCTACTGGGTAACACATCGTACGATGAACTCAAAGTTGGATAAGAGAAAATGCTAACTGTTTCTACGTTGACCTTTTCTGTCTTATCACCAATTCTCAGTGTAACGGTATGTGGTTCTGAACGATATAATACCTCGACTTTAGGACGATGAGGATTTCTGAATATTTCGGGCAAAAGTTGGATTAAATCACCTATTTGTTGTTCTCTCAATCCATAATTTTCACCAGATGTGTAATCAATAAGTGAATCTATCAATTCTTCTGCGTTTTTCCCATCTATTTCGAGCACCTCTGCACCAGCAGGTACCTTTTCATTGGCTGTTGATGTTACTATGATTCTCTTGTCTATCACTACAGTTGAAAACGGCAGAACTTTGTACTTTGGATCGTACGGTGGATAGAATCTTGTATTCTGATCCTCCAAAGTGCTGAGTATAGGTTGCACCATTTTGAACGTTTCAATTGCCGACATCTTCTTGGAAAGTTTACTCTTTACATAATCAACTGCCTCGATGAATCTTCTCTCTTTATCTTTGCTGTCAAGCGTTTTCGGATATGCCTCTGTCACTATTGACTGAAAATAATTCAACGTCTTGGAAATTTCATTTGGATCAACCAATTTCTTTCTGTACTTGTCGTACTCTATCGACCACGATAGCAGAAAAGTTAGTACAAGGCCAGATATGATAAGAATTATAAAAAGTTTAACGCCAATCTTCAACTTTCTTCCCCCTTACTACGATATTTGTAGATTTTTCTTGAACTACAAACATTGTGTAGATGTGTATATTATTATAACCCACAAATCACAATATTTCAAAAATCAATAGCTATATCTGTGTCACTTATAATTTAGCAATATGTGTTACAATAATCATAGAACCTGTTTTCAGTCGGTTTCATTGAATTGCTCGACAGAATTGAAGAAAACAAACGGATGGAGGCATTTAAATGAACATATTAAGTATAGACTGTGGTACACAAAGTTTGAGAGCCATAATCTTTTCAAGTAATGGAGAGATGTTGGCAAAAGTAAAGATTGATTATGACCCACCTTATTATTCAAAGGATGTTGATTACGCTGAACAAGAGCCATATTTTTATTGGAATATGCTTTGTAAGGCAACGACTCAACTGTCTGAAATGGTCCCAGAATTGTTCTCGAGTATTATCGGAGTTACTCTGACAACTCAACGTGCAACGACAATTGTGTTGGACAAACATGGAGAACCTGTGAGAAATGCAATACTGTGGTTGGACCAAAGACTTGCACAAGGAAGACCTAATTTCACTTGGTTGGAAAACTTGGGGTTCTCAATAATCGGCATGAAGGATGCAGCAGAAAAAGCTTGGAGGAGAAGCACTGCAAATTACATGAGACAGCACGAACCAGCGCTTTGGGCTAAGGTGGACAAGTACCTTCTCTTATCCGGCTTTTTAACTTACAAACTCACAGACCACTTTGTAGATTCTGTTGCCTCACAAGTTGGATACATCCCTTTTGACTACAAACACAACACATGGTTTGAAAATCCCAAACACTATAAATGGCGAATGTTCGGTATCGAACGTGAAAAACTGCCGGACCTTGTTAAACCAACTGAGTTACTCGGATACATAACAAAAGAAGCTGCAGCTCAGACGAAATTGAGAGAAGGATTGCCTCTAATAGCTGCGGGTGCAGATAAGATGTGCGAGACACTTGCAATTGGTTGTTTCTCGCCGGATGTAGGAAGCATAAGCCTTGGAACAACAGCAACTGTAGAGACAACGTTTGAAAAGTATATCGAGATATTGCCATTCATGCCACCGTATCCTTCGATCGTTCCAGACAGATACAATCCAGAAGTTGAGATATTCAGAGGATATTGGCTTATCTCGTGGTTTATGAATGAGTTTGCGGAACATGAGGTGATAGAGGCAAGGGAAATGGGAATTCCCGCAGAAGACCTTTTGGATCGTAGGTTGAAGAATATCCCAGCAGGGTCCGAAGGCTTGATCGTGCATCCGACGTGGACACCAGGCCTAGATAAGGCCTTTTCAAGGGGTGCAATCATAGGATTTTCCGATAAGCATACAAGAATACACATATATCGCGCACTAATCGAGGGAATAAATTTCGGACTCATAGAAGGGAAAGAGCTGATAGAGAAAAAAACGAAGGTCCAGATGAAGAAAATAGGTATCTCTGGAGGTGGAGCAATAAGCGATGAAATTTGTCAGATCACTTCAAACATGTTCGGTGTACCTGTCTACAGGGTACAAACATCTGAAACATCGTCGCTGGGGGCGGCAATTGCAGGATGCGTTGGACTAAAGGAATATCCAGATATAGAAACAGCCGTTAAGAGTATGGTACACATCTCAAAACAATTCATCCCAGATTTAAATGAACATTCCATCTACAGAAAGATATACAACGATATATACAAAGAATTGTGGCAAACAATGAAACCACTGTACTACAGAATAAGTAAAATCAAACTGTGAGATTATACAAACAGCGGTAGCAATAAGGAACGCGATGACAAAATTGATAAAAAATGGGGCCACTTGGCCCCATTACTTATAGAATAATGCGCATATATCTCAAAGTTCAGAACGATTTTGCTATCTCTTCCGCTTCTTTGAGTGCCTCATTTAGTATCTTTTGAACATCTTCACCTTGGATGTCAAGCCTTTGTGCGGCTATTGTCTTTATATCTTCGACACCCATGAATGCCAATATTGTATTGACATATCGATTTGCCATTTCGAAATCTGACATCGGAGGTGTCATATATTCTCCACCGGTCGTCAATATACACACAGCTTTCTTGTTTTTCAAAAGACCAACTGCTCCATGTTCTGTGTACTTGAAGGTTATTCCAGACACCATGACATAGTCAAAATATGCCTTCAATATTGCAGGAACGCTAAGATTCCACATTGGTATTGCAAAGACATACTTGTCAGCTTGCGCAAATTGGTAAGTGTACTTCAACACCGGATGATTTTTTGACTCCTCGGTCTTTGGACCGAAAATCGCATAGATATCTTCATTCGTTAAAAAACGAATGCCCTCTTTGTAGAGGTCCAATGTGATAACTTGATCTTCTGGGTGATTCTTTTTGTACGTTTCTATAAAGTGTTCTGAAATCTGGAATGTCCTTGATTCTTCATCGCTTTTCGGGTTTGCTTTAATGTATAATACTGTCGACATGTTTATCCTCCTTTATATTCTACGATATATAATCTAATTACAATAATATTGTACTACAACAATAGACAATGTCAAGTACAAGTTTTCACAAAGTATAAACATATTTACACAGTTATACTTAAGCATATGCATGTTGTAACTTTCTTTGTAAAGTAACTCATAGGTCCAGTAAACTTTGTTCAAGCATGAGTTTGTGATACAATAAATATAGTTCATGTATAGGAGGTGACGGATATGCCAGAATTTTCAACAGCATTCTCAGGACTTTCTGAAAAAAAGCTATTAACGCACGAGGAACTTGTTAGATCTATTCGCTTCATGATTGCAGCAGAGTACGAAGCTATACAACTCTACACTCAACTAGCAGAGTCAACGGATAACAAACTTGCAAAAGAAGTCTTAATCGATATAGCAAACGAAGAAAAGGTCCATGCAGGTGAATTTTTGAGACTTTTGAAAGAACTTGCACCTGATGAAGAGGAATTCTACAAAGCAGGTGCTCAGGAAGTAGAGGAAGAGATAGAAAAATTCGGTAAATGAAAAACATTTCTAATTGTACCCGTTTGTATCAAGCAAGTACCTCACGAAAATCAGAGGTACTTGCTTTTATTTTTTGCCAAATCACATTGTAGCCGCTTTACTATCGAGAATGAACAGTATCAAACTCCTTCTCACCGTACAGTACACATATTAATAATATCATAACAGAAAATATATTATATAGTTACTTACATTATTTGTTTAGAAACATTCAAATGGTAGAATTACTATTAATTTTATGTATTGTACATTAAAACAGAGGAATTCAAAGAAAAGATACTATATTGGCTAATTAGTTAGAAATACATTTGAAAACACTAAATATATTTAAAAAAAGCAGGAATTTGGAATTTGAAGTTTTTACAAATCGTTTGCTGGAACAACTTTATAAATCAATAAGATGTTTTTACATCTTCTGAGAGGGGAGGAACAGAGTATGAAAAAAGCCTTTACTACGTTAGCATTATTTTGTGTTTATCTTAGCCTCTTTGCAACTGTAAAGATAGGTGCGCTCTTGCCACTCACAGGTGGTGTTTCGGCATTTGGCGATCTTGTTAAGAAAGGCATCGAGCTCGCCCAAGGTGAAAGGGGAACGGTACTTGGTGAGAAGATTGAGGTTGTCTATCTCGATACGAGAAGTGAGAAAACGGAAGCGGCAAACGGTGCCGCAAGACTCATAGACAAAGAAGGAGTCATCGCAATTGTTGGTGAGGTCATCAGTGGAAATTCACTTGCAGCAGGTGAGATCGTTGAGAAGAAGAAAGTACCGATGATTAGTCCATCTTCCACAAATCCATTGGTTACACAAGGCAAGAAGTTCGTTTCGAGGGTCTGTTTCATAGATCCAGTCCAAGGGATAGCTCTTGCTGAATTTGCTTCTAAGACGCTTAAGGTAAAGAAAGTAACGGTCTTCACGGATGTTGAACAAGATTACAGTGTAGGGCTTTCAAATTATTTCATGGAAAGATTCAAGAAGTACGGTGGTCAAGTACTTCAAGTCCAGTATAAATCGGGAGATCAAGAGTTCAGTGCACAGTTATCACAGGCACTTTCGTACGGTAGTGAGGCTATAGTTGTTACGGGATATTACAACGAAATAGCACTCGTTGCTCAACAAGCTAAATCACTCGGTTACAAAGGTTACATACTCACCGGTGACGGTGCGGATGCTCCAGAACTCATTCAAATAGGTGGACAAGCGGTAGAAGGCCTATACTTTACAGCTCACTACCATCCGGACGCGCAGATAACATCAGTTTCAAAGAAATTCGTCGATGCTTACACGAAGAAATTTGGTTCTAAGCCATCCACATTTGCAGCGTTAGGTTACGATGCATACATGCTCCTTGTCGAAGCTATAGATAGAGCAAAATCAAAAGATCCAGAGAGAATTGCAGCGGCAGTTAGAAGTATACAGAATTTCCAAGGTGCCACGGGCATCATTACGATTGATTCGAATGGCAACCCAAACAAAGATATAATAATAGAAGTAGTAAAGAACAAGCAGTTTGCCTTTGCAGCAGTAATTTCTGCTAATTCTCTTAAGTAGTGTTTTATAACATTGCTAACATCTATGCTAAAAAGCGGGTGGCAACCACCCGCTTTTATTATGAGTTTATTATGAGCAAATACTCATTTGTTCTCCTGACTTTGCCCTTTTATCTTTCTGAATTCTTCATGTTCTTTCTTGATTTCTTCTATGAGATCTTGCACTCTCCATTCTAGGTTCGTTGGTGTTGTGCTTGCAAATATGAATTCCTTATCCGGAAAGGCCTCTCTGATAACCTTTAGAAGTTTGGATATCTCTGCCTTTTCGAAGTTGTGCATTATTATGACTCTTTCTTCCATATTTTCCATCATTTCCACCTCCAGCCACTTGTTCTCTTCTATCTTCTTCCTCTTAACATTAGCGAATAATATTGAATGATTTTGTAGTAAAATTATATCATACGATATCGTGTGTCATCAATAAGTATTCTATTTTATAAGGCGGAGGTGAGTCGTATGAAGAGGATGTTTGTAGTTTTTTCTTCTGTTTTGTTGATACTTTTTGTGGTAAGTTGCACGCCAACACCTGAGGCTTCGGAAGCAACTGTTTCAGTTGTCATAACGGAAGGATCAAGCGATGAACCAGATGAACCAACGGTACAATCGAACGATGCAAATCTCATGTCACGCGAGCCACTTAATGGTTACGGATTTGATGTCTGGGAGGATGCTGAAAAGCTTGAGGTGCATATAAGTGGCTTTTCTTACAAATTATCATCTGGACCTGGCGAAAGTGAGTGGGCAACACCAACAAAGACTGATAAGACTGTAGATCTCATGACTCTCTCATCGACGGACATCACTTGGCTGAATTTCGATGTTCAAAAAGAAACGGTCATAGTTGGTATTGCGTTTCAAATTGATGAGGCAACGATAACTGTAGCGGGTGAAGAGCATCCTTTAGAAATTCCGGGTGAAAGTAAGATCATAAAAGCTCAGAATTTGGACTGGGAAATAAGTGACAATGGCAGAATCGAATTGCAAATTGACCTTACAAAGAGCGTTTTAAGAATTGGCAGTGAATATCGTTTTATTCCTCGATTTGGATGGCGCTGGAGGGGCAATTTAAGAAATCTTTGGGCCATTCATGGAGATGTGAAAGTGTTGTCTGATACAACTGAATCTACACCAACCGAGCCACTCTTCATTGCACTATATACGGGAGAGAGTACTGATACAACACCAACTATTCTGAAAACGATACCTGTAGCAAAGGAAGGAATATTTTATCTCGGTAAATATGATCCAGGTAAGTATACGGTTGTTTTGTGGGATGATCTTAGTTTTACACTCACCGGCGATAGTACAGAAATCGCTTTATCATTCTCTGCACGAGAGGCAACGTATACAACATTCGATCATGGTAAAACGAACGCAGGGACAAACTTGCATTTAATATATAGAGATTAAGGTCTATCCTGGTAATCAATCTATAGTCACTCCCCTCATTGAAAAATGTGAGGGGAGTTTTTGTTTTTGTCTATAAATTGTATTTATTACAATAAAATATATGGTATAATAAATTACATTTTCAAATAAATTCTTGAATTCAAGATGCGAGGTGAGAGAATGCGTGCTTTGATAAGTGGCATAGTAACGATTGCAACTTTTGTCATTTCCATACTGTATTTCTTCTCAATACGACCGAGTATATTAAAGAAAGAAGCTCTTGGGCAATTGAACTTCGATGTACTGCGGAAAAAGTACAGTATCTCGGCGATCATACCTGCAAGAAACGAGGAAGTGAACATTGGTAAGATACTCACAGCTCTATTGAACCAAAGTGTCAATGTCAACGAAATCATAGTTGTTAACGACAATTCTTCAGACAAGACTGCCAAGATAGTTGAACACTTTTCGAAGTTGGATAATAGAGTAAGGTTGATAAATTTACTACAAGAGCCGCCCGATGGTTGGATAGGTAAGTCCTGGGCTTTGTGGAATGGTGTATTACATTCTTCTGGTGATTTACTGATATTATTCGATGCAGATGTTGAACCGAGTAAGGAAGCTATAGGTGTACTCTTGGACAAATACGACAAATATGGTGGGATGATTTCCGTATGGCCGTACCAAAGATTTGAAAGATTCTACGAACACCTTGCATTAGCTGCAAACCTTATGTCTGTCTACGGGAGTAAGAACTTTGGATTTTTGAATACAAAACCTGCAGGTGTGTTTGGACCTGTGATAGTCACTTCTCGAAAAGACTATTTTGAAACAGGTGGCCACGAAGTGATAAAAAATAGCGTGCTCGATGATTTCAAAATCGGGCAACTTTATTTGAAGAAAGGAAAAAATGTAACGAACTTCCTAGGAAAGGATGTGATAAAATTCAGGATGTATCCAAATGGCTTAGGTCAGCTATTTGAGGGATACACAAAGAATATGTCCTCTGGAGCTATGACTGGCGGTCTTTGGAATTTCGTGATATCGTTTGTTTGGATGGCAGGCATATATTCATCAATTTTCACTATCTTCGATTCGCTATGGCGTTTTGGTATCTATCTTGCCTTTACGTTTGTTATATACATACTTTCAAAACCTATAGGAGACTATGCGTGGTACGATTACTTCCTTTATCCGGTACATTTTCTGTTCTTCCTTCTGATATTTGTAGTATCGATCTTCAAAACTCTATTCTTAAGAAGCGTTTCTTGGAGAGGGAGGGCTATTCGTGTTTGAAAAAGAGCTGTTGTATGGAATCATGGCGATAGCATTGCAATTCTTATCTGGCTCCATAATGTATTCGTACATCTTTGCGAAGATGCTGAAGATAGATCTGAGCAAAGTTAGAGATGGAAATCCAGGCTCATCGAACCTGTGGCGAGCTGCAGGTTGGAAATTTGGTGTTGTTGCATTGGCACTTGACTATCTTAAAGGTGTGTTTCCATTGACAATTTTCGTTGCTAATGGTCTTGTTACCAATAATTATTTAATATCCACCGCAGCACTTGCCGGTATCGCAGGTCACGCATTTTCTCCCATGCTCAAATTTAAGGGTGGAAAGGCGATAGCTACAACCTTCGGTGCTTGGAGTGTATTAACAAAATGGGAAGCTCCCATGCTTATGGGTACGATATTCACGATATTTTCCATCGTTAAACCGAAGACAAATCAATACGAAGATGCTGTAAGGTACATCCTTGGCTTAATGGCACTCCTTGTTTATGTAATTGTAAAATCGATATACATAAAAGATGGATACCTGTTGTTACTCTATGCTGGAAACTTTACAATAGCCTTATATAAACACAGAGAAGAATTGAAAAAAATCTACATTAGAACTCCAGCTGTTTCAACCAATTCAGATAATGTGGATAATACTGCACATGACGAGTAGTGGAGAGGGAGATAAGGTGAGCATATGAGTAGAAAATTCAATTCACAAGGTAATGTTTCACACAATAGTGTAATGAAAACGCTTGTAATTGTTTTTGTTGCTTTACTTTGCATCATCTCTTTTGCCCAAGGCAACCAAACTAATGTGAATGTCCAAACTTATGAATACTACAAGTCCCAGTTGAAACAGTTGATCAATGCCGATGATTCAAAAGCACTAATGACACTTGCCACACAACTTGAAGAAATACTTGGTTTTGGGCAAAAAGTCGATAAATCCAATATCAAACACGCTGAGCTCTTAGCTGAAGTGTACTTTGAACTTTCAAATAGACAATCAACAGATGAAAAGAATAAGTCTTATTGTGAGTTGTCTTTGAACGTAGCTAAAAAGATAATCACCGTAGATGATAAAAATGGATACGGATATTACTTTGCAGCGATGTCAACTGCCACGCTTATCAATTATGTCAACGTTTTTGAAAAATTATCCCTACTCAACGATTTCGACCGATACATGACAAAAGCCATAGCATACCTCGATGATAGAGTCTACAAAGGGTTTGCATACCTTGGCTTTGGTATCAGATACATGACTCCACCTTGGCCACTCAATAACTTGGATAAGGCGTTTGATTACATCACAAAAGCGGTAGAACTCGTTCCAGAATACTCTGGTGGATATCTGCAACTTGGATATTTGTATGAAAAAAGGGGTAATAAAGACAAGGCAAAGGAAATGTTCGAAAAGGTACTGAGCATGGATTCACCGAAAGAATTCGCCAAAGTCCACAAAGAAAACGTCACTTTAGCCAAAGAAAGACTCTCCAAAATGAAATGAAAAACAGTACTGTACCTCTAATGACAATGCACAGCGGTTGTAAGCTCTTTATTGATTGATACCAATTAGGTAAAGGAGAATTTGCCCATGATAAAAAACCAATGGTACATTGTTTTATCAAGCAAAGAAGTGAGAGAAGAACCAGTAGGTGTAACAAGATTTGGAGAAAAATTGGCTTTCTGGAGGGATACTAAGGGTGTCGTACATTGTATCTCCGATGTATGCTGCCATAGAGGAGCGAGCATATCGCATGGGAAGGTGAAGAACGATTTCATCATGTGCCCATTCCACGGCTTTGAGTACGACTCTTCTGGCAGAGTACAACTTATTCCAGCAAATGGTAAGGTCTCTCCCATTCCAAAAAATTTTGCAGTAAAGCCTTATAAAACGCATGAATTAGCGAATTTCATATGGGTTTGGTACGGTGATGGTGAACCTACGTACGAACCGAAGTACTTCGATGATATAGACGATTCTTTAAGCTATCAAGAGTTTCAAGAAACATGGAGCGTACATTATTCGAGGGCAATAGAGAATCAACTCGACCCCGTGCACGTACCATTCGTTCATTACAACACGATCGGTAGAGGAAACAAGACCGTAGTCGATGGACCTGTTGTGAAGTGGCAAAACGATACAATGTTCTATTTCTATGTTTTCAACAGATTAGACGATGGTACACCTGCAAAGAGGGCAGAGGAGATAGACCCAAGCAAGAAAGGCAGCGTCTACCTTGAATTCAAAATTCCAAACATGTGGGAAAACCACATAATGGATAAAATGCGCGTTACGGCAGCATTTGCACCTATCGACGACGAACGTACTATGATTTATCTGAGGTACTACATAGGACTCACTAAGGCAAGATTCTTGAATAAAACAATCGCTGTGCTCGGTATGCCATTCAATAGGAAGGTACTTCACCAAGACAAAACGGTTGTCGAAACTCAAATTCCGAAGAAGAGCGAACTTACTATGAGCGAGAATCTGATACCGGGAGATGCACCGATCTTCGAGTACAGAAAGAAGAGAAACGAACTCAAAAAAGCTAGCGAAAAACCAAGTAATAAAGCCAAACAAGAAAACCAAGAATAATGGTAAAATAATCGACAAGGCTTACAATGCATAAGAGAAAATGATTTGAAAGTTGATGTTACCATCACTCAGTAGCCAAAGCAGTAGTCAAACAATCAAAAAACGTCCAAAGAAAGCTCAAAGGACATTCAAAAGAAAGAATGCTATAAAATTGAGAATTTAAAGTCAGCTGGAAAATAGTAGCTGACTTTTATTTTGTATACACTGTACTCTGTGTACACTTCTTTTCTTTGCCTAGTGCCAAATACCAATCCAAATCCAAAGTTCAACGAAGCGAAACATAAATGACAACACCATATATGAAAATCGGTGGTATAGTTATATAGTGTTATAGTTATATATAACACATAAGCACATGAGAGAAGATCAACTTACTCAATTGCTGTATAGCACGCAAGAAATGATAAATGACAAACAATGAATAATAAACGATACTTGATACTTGGAGGTGGGTGAATGAGGGACTATGGAAGGATTTTTGTCTATGTGGTGTTGGTTATTTTGTTGGGGTTAGTTGGATTTTTAATTCCTTCTGTACCAACGAAGATTCTGATTGTGTTTGTCTCATTGATTTTGACAGGTTACTTTTTCAAGTTTTACACATCTAAGATGGTAGGTTTTGTGTTGATTTCGATCTTCTTGTTTTTGGTGCCCGTAAGTGGCACTCAACTTGTGAGTGGCTTCTTGCGCGGTTCAGTTCCATTTATTAATGCGCCAGGCTACTCTAATTATTGGGACGGTACACTTAATGGTTTATCCGATTTGGAGAAAAACAAGTACGAAGCAGACACGTCCATGAAGAGTGGACAGAAGATTATCATAGACGTTATTGGTGGTGTGGAGGTGCATTTTGTCTCAGGTGATGAAATAGCTTACTACCACAGTCTCGATGCAAAGATGGATGGCAGTACGGTAACTATATCTGGCGGGAAGAAGAACGCATCTTACGTAATCGAAATTGGTACCGAACCTTTGGAGGTATTGAAGATTACTTCGGTTGCTGCAAAGGTTTTGGGAGATGCTACAATAAGTGAATTGGATATCTCCAGTACAGCGATAAGTGTTGACTGCTCACTTGATTCTGATTACATCATCTTAAACGGTACAGGAATAGCAATGGATGGTACTATAAATTCTCGTAATGTAGAGATAGATGGTACTGGTATTTCTTTCGCTGCAGATGGCGAGATCGAAGAACTTGTGATTGACGGTACCGGTATTTCCATGGATACAACGTTGACCAATTGCTCGAATGTCAATATCAACGGTACGGGAATAGATGGTACGTTGGAATATCTTGGAGGTAGTGATTTATACGTTGAAGTTGATGGAACAGGTGGTAGTCTGACTGTCAGAAATCTTTCGGGCAACGATATTTTCATAAACAGTTCAGGTGTAAAGGTGTACAGAGAGGATGCGGGTAGCAATGGATGATATGAGTAATAATGAAAGGCGAAGGCCTAAGTTCAAGAAAGTAGATAAGCACAGCGGAATCCCAGCGTACGTGCAAGTGATGAATCAAGTGAAGACCGAAATCATACTTGGGAGGCTTGTGCCCGGCGACCAATTACCACCAGTGAGGGAGCTCGAAACGATGTTCGATGTGAACGTGAACACGATACTCAAGGCACTCGATAGGTTGAAGAGCGAGGGCGTACTCTCTTCTGAACAAGGCGTTGGGTACTTCGTAACGAGCAATATTGCTATAGAATCTCCTATTATTGATGAATTGAGAGGGTTTGTTAGAAAGATAAAGGATGTGGGGTTAGATTTGTATACAATTATTCTGCTCATCGAGGAGGTATGGAAAAATGAATAAGGTTTCATTTGGAGATTTTGAGTACAACCTTACTGCACTCAATGCATATCTAAGAAAGGAATTCATCGAGAAATTCAGAACGCTTTTTATTTTCTTCGTGATAATGCTCTTTCCCGGTCTTGGATCAAAGATACTGGGCACGTTTTTCATCATAGTCTTCTCCATGGGCAGTGATATCAGAAGTAAGAAGTTGGATATGATGACGTTTCTACCATTTTCAAAGGAGATGGTATACTGGTATGAGTTCATCTTCGTATCGCTACTTGTAGTGTTATCGTTCTTCATAGGTCTACCGTTCGTTAACGGCACTTTGCTCGAAGCATTCAGTGACTTGCTCGGGGCTATCGTCTTTGCAGCTGCTTATTACGGGCTCATCATGATATTCAGTATGCTTGGAATGGATCCAATAGGCGCTGCATTCCTTATATTGATACTGGATTCGATCTTCAGCTCATTCGGCAGTACACAACTTGGTATGTCGTTCAATCCGTACAAACTCATCAGTCCAGTTGCACAAGAAAATCAATTGGCAGCTTTGATATTTGCGGTCATTTGCCTTTACATTGGTTCTGTAATGTTTTCAAAACGAGGTGGTGAGAAATGATGATGGCTGACACGATGGATGAAATAGTTCAAAAGTACGTAATTAGTGTAGAAGGTTTGAGCAAAAGATTTGGCGGTAAGCAGGTTCTAAGTAACATATCCTTTACTGTTGAGCAAGGAAGCATATTTGCACTCATCGGCCCAAATGGTGCTGGCAAGACGACGACGATACGTTGCATAATAGATAGTATAGAAAACGATGGTGGAAAGATAGAACTCTTTGGTCAAAGCATAGATCCAGCGATTAAGAGAAACATCGCGGTAGTTTCGGAAGATAGAAGGGTGTTTAGGCACTTCACGGCACTTGATTATGAAGCCCTATGGTCTGCACTGTATCCCAAATGGGATAGCGATGTGTTCAAAGATTTCTTAGCCAAGTACAATTTTGACCTGAAACAGCGCGTTGAGACGTATTCCATAGGCATGAAAACGCTCTTTTTCGTTGCACTTGCAGTGTCAAGTCAAGCAGAGCTTCTCATATTGGATGAACCAACACAGCACTTAGATCCGACAATTCGCTTTGATATCATGACGATGCTAAAGTCATATGCAAAGGAAGGAAGAACGATACTCATCTCCTCGCACGAAATCTTTGAAATTGAAGAATATGCAACGCATTTTGCGATCATAAAACAAGGAAAGGTGATATACACCGACTCGATAGACGAGGCAAAGGAAAGACATAGAATTATAAGCGAGGGAGACTTGATGTCAAGAGAAGGCGCTGTGGGAATTGTTGGAAACGAAGTCTTAATTAAAATTGAGAGTGCAGAGAGTGGCGGAAGGTACCCACGATTGAACGAGATTGTCGTGGGCTATTTGACTGGAACTAAGAGATAATTAGCAGATGGAAGCAGTGAATAATGAAAAAAGTGGCTCAAAGGAGCCACTTTTTTCAGATATTCTCAAATTATCATGAATTATCGTGATTGTAGATTAAACTGAAAAGATTATTTCAGTGAGTTCAAATCGAACTTTATTCCAGGTCCCATCGTTGGTGCAACAACCATCTTCTTTATAAATATACCCTTTACACCAGCTGGCCTGAGTCCAACGATCTGCTCGTAAGCTGCCTTGATATTTTCCCTGAGCTTTTCTTGGTCGAACGATGCCTTTCCAACTGGGAAGTGAAGGTTACCAGTTTTATCCGTTCTGACTTCAACTTTACCTTTCTTGAATTCAGAGACTGCCGATGCAACATCTTCCGTAACCGTTCCAGACTTCGGATTTGGCATCAAACCTCTCGGGCCTAATACTTTACCAAGCTTACCTATGACCTTCATCATATCTGGCGTTGCAATTGCAACATCGAAATCGAAGAACGCTTCGTTTGTAATTTTATCTACTAAGTCTTCTGCTCCAACGTAGTCTGCGCCTGCATTCTTTGCTTCGTCTGCCTTGTCACCTTTTGCAAAGACCAATACTCTGACAGTCTTACCCGTCCCATTTGGAAGGGAGATGGTGCTTCTGATGTTCTGTTCACTCTTTCTGTAATCGATATTTGTCTTTATGTGAACTTCCACCGTTTCATCGAACTTTGCATTGGCAACCTTCTTTACCAATTCAACCGCTTCATCGAGCGTGTAAGCCTTTTCTGGATCTATCAGCTTTTTCAATTCGTTGTATCTCTTGGAGTGTTTAGGCATCTTCTAGCCTCCTCCCCTCAGTCTACTACTTCCAGACCCATGCTGCGCGCCGTTCCTTCAATTACCTTCATTGCACCCGCAAGGTCTGTAGAGTTGAGATCTGCCATTTTTAGTTCAGCGATTTCTTTAATTTGCTGCCTTGTCACTTTACCAGCGATCTTCTTCTTTGGCTCACTGGAACCAGAGTTAATCTTTGCTGCTCTCTTCAATAAGAAGCTTGCAGGAGGAGTTTTGGTGATAAACGTAAAGGATCTATCATCGAAAACTGTAACAACAACAGGGATAAGAAGCCCCGCCTTATCTGCTGTGACTGCGTTGAACTTCTTACAGAATTCCATCAAGTTGACTCCTCTTTGACCTAGTGCTGGTCCTACTGGAGGAGCTGGTGTTGCCTTCGCTGCTTCGAGCACAAGTCTTACTTGTGCAACTACCTTTTTAGACATAACAACTTACCTCCTTTGTGGTATTTGTCGGGCTCGTGCCCTCCCACTTTTCTCACATGCTTTTTCATCTATGAGAAAATAAATCTACATTTTGCAACTCCGTTGTTTATACCTTTTCAACCTCACTTAAGTGCACTGAAACAGGAGTTTCCCTTCCAAATATTGTGACGCTGACTTTGAGTTCTTGCCTTTCTTCGTCAACTTCTCTTACAACTCCAACGAAACCTTCGAATGGTCCAGTAATAATTTTGACAGAATCTCCGACTTGGATTTCGAGTTCAACTTTCGTCACTTGCTGTTGCACTTGCGGTGTTTCTTCTATTCCAGCCATTCTCAATACGTAATGCACTTCTTTTGATTTTAGTGGAATTGGCCTACCACCCGCTGAGACAAATCCCATGACAAATGGTGTGCCTCTCACAAAATCGTACGTGTGATCGTTCATCACCATTTCCACGAATAGGTATCCTGGATACAACTTCCTTTTTCGTGTCCTCTGAACGACTATCTCTCTTCTTGTTGGAAAGTCAACTAAACTGATTCTACCAGAGCTTTTTGCAAATATCTTTCTACCTTCGGCCAACATCTGTCCAGCCTTGAGCGTTACACCCTTTCTTGTTGACGAAGAGTTGAATACGTCACCATGTACAACGTACACATCCTCATCGCCAAGTGGCGTCCTAATAATGACCTTCTTTACTTTATCATTTATTATTATTTTACCATCTATATCACATATGTAATCTTCCGACGAGGCCAAAGCTGTACCTTGGAAAACACTCGTTCCTACACGTAGTCCACTTACAGGCTTTGCCGTCTCCTGTATCACGTACGTTCTAGAGAACTTTCGATCAGTTGTCTCTATGACAATTCTGCGTGAACTTATCACATCTGTAATTGTTCCCTCGCGCCTAACCTTTATAGCTGGTTCTTCCGCGAGCAAATCTCCCTTCTCCACATCCTTTGCATTGGTCACATGAATTTTTGCTTCGTGACTCACGATGTGCTTCTCAAGGGACTTACTAGAAGTGTCTATTACCGTCTCTTCCAAAACAACGACATGAGAGACAAGGTTTTCATAACCTTGGGCCTGAATTTTCGCCTCAAGGTTTTCCTTAACCTTGTTTTCATACCCCGTGATGGTATGAATTATGAACCATTCTTTTTTCATCTTTTGGCCACCTCAGAATCTTTGGATCAATGCACCCAAAGTGCCGGAGAACAGAAGGTCAACAAGGAAGAGATAAGCACTTGAAATTGCCAATATGATTAAAACAACTCCTGTAGATGCAAGGAGTTCTTGCCTGTTTGGCCAACTTGTTTTTCTTGCTTCTGCTCTTATTTCAGCAAAGAACTTTTTGATCTTTTCCATATTTGCTCTCCCCCGTTACAGCATTTAGTAACTATCTCATTTTGCATCGAACATTTCCATTTATCTTCCTGTAATGACAAAAAAATCATCAAATTCATACAAACAAACTTGGCAGGGGCGGCAGGACTTGAACCTGCAGCACCCGATTTTGGAGACCGGTGCTCTGCCAATTGAGCTACGCCCCTGCAAACAGAATAAAACCAATACAATTACAGTTCAGTTGTACCACATTGTGTTAATCATAATCATCGAATACAAACAATGAGAATGTAGGGAATAAAAAAAATTCGAAATCAGACCTTCGTTTCTGCATGGAACGTGTGTTTATTACATTTTGGACAGTATTTCTTAATTCTGAGCTTATCTTTCTTGCTCTTTTCTTTTGTCGTGTAGTAATTTCTGTTTCCACATTCTTCACATTTGAGCCCTACTTGAACTCTCATCTTCGTTCAGCCTCCTATAAAAAAATATTTGGTGGTGAGGGAAGGATTTGAACCTTCGAAGGCATTCTGCCAGCGGATTTACAGTCCGCCCCCTTTGGCCGCTCGGGCACCTCACCACACAATTTGGAGCCAACGGAGGGACTTGAACCCTCAACCTGCTGATTACAAATCAGCCGCTCTAGCCGACTGAGCTACGTTGGCTCACATATGCGAATGTTATTATAACCGATGTGGGGCCATTTGTCAACATTTCATGTAGTTTATTATTGTTACATTTTTTCACAGACCACAACAGGAACCAGCTTTTAAATTATTCACAATACCGTTGAATATGATACCATATAATGACGATTTTTCAAGAGAGATTTTGGCTTTTTACGTTTATTCGTATATGATTTCCCACGTGAAGTCTGGCACCGCTTTCTTGAGCATTGCTGATACGCCACAGTATTTATCTTGAGAGAGCGAGACTGCCTTTTCCACTTGCTCTCTTGGTGGCTCTCCGTTGAATTTCAATATGTACTTGAGATGAATCTTCGTGTATACCTTTGGATGCTCTTGAGATTGCTCGTACTCAATTTCCATCCTGAATGTTTCCATATTCTCTATAACCTTCATTTTCCTTAACAGTGAGACTATATCCATGCCAGTACATCCCATGAGTGAATACAACATGAGTTCCTTTGGTCTCACACCTGCATCCATTCCACCAGATGCCGGATCAGCGTCTATCACCAAGTCATGCCCCGATACTGTCTTTGCATGAAAAAGCATTTTGGAAAAATAATCTAACCGTGCTACTCCCATGTTAGCTCATCCCCTTTGCACTTGAATTGGAATGTATTTTAGAATTTCATTTTACCAAATAAGATTAATATGCCAAGCAACATGATGAAACTGCCACCTATGATTTTAGTCCACTTCTCCCATGTTGGCTTTCCAAAACTCTTTGAAAGCACTTTTGAAATGAGTGTTCCAAGTGTCAAAAATGGTATCGAGATACCAAGTGAGTAGACAAAGAGCAACCACATACCTTTTAAAATGCTTTTTTGAGCTGCAATGAGTAACATAGAGCCTAAAACTGGACTGCTGCATGGAATCCAGATAAAGCCGATTGCCGCACCTAACATTAATCCACCCACAAAGCCTGACCCTTTGAATCGCCAAACGTTTATGCTTTTACCTTTGAAAATCTGCAGTTCAAGGATGTACGCAAAACCAAAGAGTAGTATACCAATTCCTATTATTTTCTCTATTATACTGCCGAACGAAAGTAGGAATCCACCTATGGTGGACGATACTGCACCTAACAGCGCAAACATGAAAGAGAAACCTATGAAGAATCCGAAGAGCCTTTGAATCCTTTTTTCCTTGAATAGTATAATTCCAATGAATCCCGGTATTAGAGGTAGAACACACGGGCTGAAAAACGCCAGTAAGCCATGGAAAATGGCAAGCCATACGGATATATCTGTCTGAGTTAATGTTACCACTCTATCAACTCCCGAGTTTGCGTTGATGTTTTTAACAAAAACCTATGAAACCGTGCGATTGGTATTGTTGAATAATAAAAAAGGATATGATGGCAATGCTCAATGGATCTCAAAGAGTTTGCATTGCTGCAATTCGGTATTTTCTTATTTCACAAGTAATACCCTTATCACGCCAGCTTCGTTCAGTTTTTTTGCAACATCTTCAGAATAGGTTACGTACACTCTATTTATATCTATTTTTTCCGGTACTTTGTCTACCTGTTCTGAGTTTTTATCGTACTTGATGATGTAATCTGCATCTGTCTTGCTTACGTTGATAACTTTTGGCTTTCCAGTAAGGTTGTCTGCCTTTTTCACATAGTTCTCAAAAGTTTCTTTGTAGTTCTCTTCCGTTACTCTTATCAAGTATTTCAATGCTTTCAAGAAATCGGTTGGTGGCATGTAACCAGGTACTTGTGTTACTAGACTGTTCCCTAAAAGGAATATGAAGGTAGGTGTGCCTCTAATACCAAATAGACTGAATAATTGACTGTTCGTATACGTCTTTCCCATGAAGGTTGTCTTGTAATTTGACTCTTCCAAGCGAACGAATACGTAGTTCGCCCTCATGAAATCTTGAACAGCTTTGTCGGAGAGTGTATCTTTATCGAACAATTTGCAATAGTAGCAAGATTGGGCAGAAAACATGGCAATTATCATCTTATTTTCGATAGTAGCAACTTTTTGTGCACTACCTAAATCTTTGAATTCATAGTCGTACGAAAATGCAAAGATGCTTATTGCAAGAAAGAGTATCGCATAGACTTTGCTGTGTCTCACTTATCATCACTCCAATCACATTAAGCTCTGGGTACCCTGAATCTCTTCATGAATAGCTTTGAGAAAAATCTCATCAATGGACAACTGAATTTCATCGTACACACCTCCTTATTTGAATTTGTTACCTTCTGTGGCGCGTTAAAATTGTATTGAAGATAAATCAAAAGGAAGAGGACATATCCTCTTCCTTGAATGTTTCGCATTTCAGTTTGTTCCAAGGATTCTATCGATCTTTGCTTTGTCGAAACCAACTATGATTTGATTGCCTATTTCAATAACGGGTACGCCCATTTGACCAGATTTGCGAACCATTTCTTCAGCACCTTTTTGGTCTTTTGAAACGTCTACTTCTGTGTAAGGCAATCCAAGTTGTCTAAAATAGTCTTTTGCCCTTCTGCACCATGGACAAGTTGGTGTTGTGTATATCTTGATCCTCACGTCAGCCATATAACTCACCTCCAAACTAATTTATCGTTCTTTATGATGCTTGCCTCATTGAAGATTCAGAAGTATTTCCTCGCAGCATGTTCAACTGCGATTGCACCATCCGCTGCTGCCGTTACGATTTGTCTCAACCCTTTGATTCTGATATCTCCGACAGCGTATATGCCGGGAATATTTGTCTCCATATGTTCGTCTGTTATCACGTAACCTTGTTCATTCAATGCAACCAATCCCTTAACTACTTGGGTCATTGGTGACAGACCAACGTAAATGAAGACACCGTCAGTTTTTATAGTCTTTTCCTCTTTCGTATCGTTGTCAATTATGACTACTTCTTCTACTTTGCTAGCTCCGCGTATTTCCTTGACCACATGATTTGTGATTACGTTGATCTTTGGGTCGCTGAGTATTCTATCTTGCAAGATTTTTGCTGCAGTTAGGTAAGGAAGATTTTGAACTATTGTGATGCTCTTTACAACTTTTGCCAAGAAATGAGATTCGTCGCAAGCACTATCTCCACCGCCAATGACTACGACATCTTTATCTTTAAAAAGATATCCATCGCACGCAGCACAGTAGGTTACACCTTTACCTCTGAATTCTGTCTCACCAGGTACGCCAAGTTTCCTCGGTTGAGTACCGGTTGCCACTATCAAGACTTTGCATCTGATGGAATGACCATCGTCTAATTCAACAATCTTGTACTCACCATCGATAGTTACTTTTTGTGCATACGCATAATGAAATTCAGCGCCAAAGTGTTTTGCGTGATTTGCAAAGTTTTGGCCAAGTGCTTGGCCTTCAATACTTATTTCTCCAGGCCAATTCTCAACTACGTGAGTTTGAGTGACAGCACCGCCCTCCAATGCTTTTTCAACGACGAGTGCCGTTAATCCAGCCCTTCTTGCGTATATCGCCGCCGTTAATCCCGCTGGACCAGCACCTATTATCACAAAATCGTAGTATTCTTTGATATCGCTACTCAAAGGTCCGATGTCAAATAGTCCCATTTTTGTCGCTCCCTTCTGCCCATTCTATCGTTAACTCATTCTCTTAAAAACTTAGGGCACAATTGTGCCCTAAGATACGTGTGAAAGAAAGATGGGGTGGATGGTTGAACGTTTAAATACCGTTTTTTGCATCTTTCTTCAAGTCGAGTTTCTATAAGCATTAAATATTCACTTATCTTTGTCTCTCACTCTGACAAGTCTAAAACTTGTTGCAAAAATTGTGGTTCTGGATATGCGCCTATGAAGAACTTATCTGGATTTCTATTTATTGCAATGTGTGGTACCGAAGAAACGCCAAATTGATCACTTAAATCGAAGAACTCGCCTGCTTCAACAACTTCGGCAGTCACTTTATCACTAGCAAGTGCCATGTTGTGTGCTGTAAGGGCGGCCTTTGGACAATACGGGCACGTAGGTGTAACAAAGACACTGATTTTCACTGGCTTATCAAGTTGATTGAGCTGCTCTATCGTTTCTTGTGAGAGTTGTGGCTTTGCATTCTTGCCAAATAGTACTATATCTTGGATAAGTGTACCAAACTCATGGCCTGAAGGAACTCCGTAGAATCTTACGCCTCTGTCCTTACCATCCTCGAGTGTTATAATCAACGCGGGTGCGAATTCAACGTTGTATTCCTTACCTTTTTCACTATCTTTGTGATATCTTTCAACCAATATCTTATCCGAAAGCACCTCAACTTCATCGAGCAATTGTCCTTCCAATTCGCAATATTCACAGTCATCTCCGTAGAAGAATATCAACTTCACTTTGTTCTCCAATTCTTTTCCAAACAATTCTTGTAAATACTTTACATCCTTTTCTGCTAACAAACTCATAAGTACACCTCCATATATATACATTCAATTTCGAAAATATTATAACTCTCCTATTATAAATTAGGGTTACCTAAATGTTAAATTTGGACAAAACTTGTCTATATTTATTAGACGAGCCATTCAATGACTGCTTTCGAAACATCTTCCTTTTCAACATCGTTACTCAAAACGTGGCCTGATCTTTCAAAGACGAGCATTTTTCGTTTCTCTGATCTGATGTTTTTGTATATAAAATCCGCTGCTTCCATGGGAACTGCGTCGTCATTTTTTGCTGCTACAACTAAAGTCTCGGATACTATTTCTGGCACAGCCTTTCTTGACATTTTCATGAGCTTGTAGAGCTGCGCAGACTGTTTTGGCCAGTTGTACGACCAGTATTCCTCTTTTAGATACTGTAAATCTGGATCGTCGAATTTCTCGGCGTTCTCCCTATTCATCTTTTTTGTGAACAATGATATGAATGGTGTTAATTGAATTCTTTTGTCGAACACGTGTGTGGCAGCTGCCAATGTGACGAGTCTTTTTGGCTTCAACTGAGCTGCCATTATCAGCGCTATGACTCCACCCATCGAAAGTCCCACTATGGCTACGTCATCGTGCGTTGCCTTTAAATCATAGTATGCATCGAAAGCTCTTCTTAGCCAGTCTCTCGATGTTGTTTTCAGAAAGTCTTCCCCACATGTACCATGTCCAGGTAGACGCGGCACGGAAACGGTGAATCCTGCTCTATTTGCTTCTTTTGCCATGTATTCGAAATCGTGAGGTGAGCCTGTAAAGCCGTGAACGAATAAAATGGCTCTGTTTCCGCCTTCTATGAATATTGGGACAGACTTTTTAACGGTCTTTGTGTTGACAAATTCCATAACCTCGCCTCCTTGAGTCATCTGACTGCTCCTGCTTTATTTGTATCTCAATTATACCACGTTTAAGATAGATCGTAGAACTTGCTTTGGCTTATTCATCACAAAAAAACATGTCTTCACCAAATTTCTTGTTTAGATTCTTTAGTACAAATTCTAGTTTGCCTTCCAGTCTGCCTTCATTTCTCAGCCCTTCAGCTACTGACATAATTGCATCACTCCTTCCTCAACCATTCACGAAACTTCTCATTGTCTGCTATCACCACTACTCGCATTACTTCGAGCGCTGCTTCCGTTAGTGCCATTCCCAGACTTTGGCAATCTCAGTTGGAAGATAGTTTTGCAATAAATCTTGAGCTACTTCGATATCACCAAACATGAGCTTGAAGAAGGCATCGTGTGTATTGGCTATATCACTCATATTGAACTCCAAATCGCATCACATTTTGAACCAATTCAATTCTCCCCTCAAATGCACAGGGACTTATATAAAGTAAAGGGAACCTGCACAATTGATGTTTGAATCAATGTGTAAGCTCCCATTCTTGTTTTAAGATACCATGATTCAATCTATCGGAACAAATTGGTCTTTCTCTGCTTGGCAAATACGATAGCGCTACACATGTATGCTGTTTTCGGTTTTTCTGCTTCTTGAAGTAGTTTCTCACTTTCTTTTTGTTTATTGCGACTCTACGTTGTAGAATCATCGAGTTGTTCTGGTAAAGTATAAATATCTGAGTTCAGTCTTTCCATTTGTTCCACGATATGGAGATTACTAACAGTAGGAACCCAAAGAGTACAATCGTTGGCCCTGGTGGTAAGTCAAAATAGTAAGATACCAAAAATCCCAACAACGATGAGATGAGATTGAAGTTTATGGCTTTGAATATTGCTTGTTTCAAGGAGTTGGCAGACATCTTAGCAAATACGCCGGGTAGGACAAGAAATGCGCCCATGACGATAACACCTGCTATCTTGAGAGCAGATACGACGACAAACGATGTTAGAAACAAGATGGACAGTTTTATCGTATTAGTGCGTATACCGTAAAACTGTGCCATGGCTTCATCAGAAATCCAGTACGAGATTTTGTAAAGGTTCGCAAAGACTGCAATACCAGTGAGTATCGTTACTGCTACTAGAAAGTACAAATCTTCTTTCACAACCATCAAAATGTTCCCAAATAGATATGATGTCACATCTGTTGTGTATCGTGGTGATTTTGAAAAGACGATGACGCCAATTGACATGAATACGGGAAGTAGTATCCCTATTGCCGTACTTTCATGAAAAGCCTCCGATTTGTTTAGTCGGTATATGAGGTAAGCAAATACGACAGTTGCCAGTATTGCCCCGAGAAATACGTTGAAGTTGGCGACGACGGCAACTGCGACACCTGCAAATATAGCGTGCGAGAGTCCATCTCCTATGAATTCCATCCCTCTGTAAACAATTATCGGTGAGACGATGCCTGTTGATAATGATACGAGCAGAGTTGCGATGAGTGAGTATCTTAAGAATTCGAAGTTTGCCAGGTCATTTATTATGCCCATTAGTATCACGCTGCTTTCTGTCGTTTCTCGCTTCTGAATGTGTTTGATGTTCATGATGTTCGTGCTCTACTTCGTAGTGGTCGTCGGAACGTATCCATATGTCGAACTCACCAAATGTTTTTTTAATGTCTTCTATGCTCATGCTTTCCGTTGGTCCATGGCAATGGAGTGTTTTGTTTAGGCACATCACATTGTCGCACTTTTCAAATATGAGTCCTATATCGTGGCTTACCATCAATATTGTTATGTTCTCTTCTTGCTTGAGCGAATTGAGTAGGTCGTAAAATTTTGCTTTTCCCATCTGATCAACACCTGCTTCTGGTTCGTCTAGTATCAATATATCTGGCTTTGAAATTAACGCACGTGCAAGTGCCGCTCTTTGAAACTCACCGCCGGAGAGTTTACCAACGAGTTTTATACCAAATCCCTCGAGCCCAACCTCGTTTAATATAGAATCGACTTTCTCTTTCCAATTCTTTTCCCTTCTGATCGGTAGTCTGACGAAGTCGTAGACGTTCATGGGAAATTCTCTGTTGAACGATGAGAGTTGAGGTACGTAACCCACTGTACCATCTAGTACTACCATTCCTTCATAGTCTATAAACCCGAGTATAGCTTTAATCAAAGTGGATTTGCCGGCTCCGTTTGGACCGATGATTCCGGTGAAACTGCTTTTTGATATCTCAAATGAAATGTCTTTCAATACTTCGACTTCTCCAAGCGTCACAGATAAATCTTTTACCGCAATTATCTTCTCTTTACTATTTCTCACTTGCTCCATTTGCTGCCTCCTTTATTACACTGTAGGCTTTGTTGAGTAGGTCGGTTATACTCTGGCTATCGACTCCAAGTGGGTCTAACACATAGTATTTTCTCTTCAATTCTTTTGAAATCGTATCTATTGCAGACCTATTGAATTGTGGACCTACGAAGATGCCCAATAACTTCGATTTCTTCGAGTGTGTGATGATGTCCTTTATGTGTGATATCGTTGGTTGCTTATCGTGCCCTTCTTCAACTGAGAGAATCACTATACCGTACTTTTTGAATAAATAGAAATAGGATGGATGGTCCAATACGACAACAGAATTTTCGTATCCAGCGAGCAGTGAATCAAATTTTTTTGAAAGTGCCGATAATGATTTGAGCAATGCGGTTGCATTTGCCCTGTAGATTTGAGCGTTTACACTGTCTACTCTGATTAGTTCATCTCTTATTGAAGGCACGATGTACTGCGTCAAGAAGTCAAAAGATAACCAGACATGCGGATTTACACCTTCACTATCATCGTCGTCATGGCTAATTTCCGCTTCGAGCATGGCATCAGGAATCTTATCGCCAAGATATAGCACATTTGTGTATCCCTTTAGATATGCGTTGTCAAGTCCCAACCCATTGGCGATGATCAAATCTGCCTTTGAGAGTGCCTTAACGTCACTGACGGTTGGACTGTAAGAATGTGGATCAGCGCCAGGTTTTACAACCAGAGACACCGTTGCCTTGCCACCAGTTATGTCTTTAACGATGAGATAATAAGGGTTGATCGTGGTTGCAATGCTCAATGAAAATGTGACTGTAGAAACAGCAATTGTAAGAGTAGATAGAAATATGGCAAATAGCACTCTTTTTTTCATAGTTCTCTGTTCTCCTTTTGTATTTTATTTTGAAGACATTCTTTGCATGTACCACTGAATAAGATGAAATGCTCATCTATTTCGATGCCCATGGTTTCTTCCAAATGTTTTTCATAGTCTTGCACAGAGCACTCGTAAAGAGGGAAGAGTCTCTCACAGCTGGTACACCTGAAAAAGTGTTTATGTTCGGCTGAGGAGTAATAGTATGTGTAATGTTCCCACGTGAATGACTTTATCTCACCACTTCGAGTCAGGAAGTCGAGTGCCCGATATATCGTTGGTAAGCTTATATCACATTGTTTGCCTATGCAATAAGCTGTGAGAGGTACCTCAGACTCCTTTATGATTTCGAGTACACTTTTCCTGTTTTTCGTAGTTCTCTCCACGACATCACCTTCACACATAATGATTTTATTGATTTTATAGAAATCGATAAGAATTAACCAAGGCTCAAGACAAGGTCAAAGTACATTATGAAAATGATAATCATTATCATCTAATGAGTATATCACATTGTTACGTGGTGTGTCAATACACTAAACTAATCGGGAGATTTTTTCTATACCCCTTGACACAGAAAATTGTATGTGGTATCATGATTATCGGCACATGTCTATGCGCCATAGAGGTGACCTGGTAGCTCAGCAGGTAGAGCACCTGACTTTTAATCAGGGGGTCGCGGGTCCGAATCCCGCCCGGGTCACCAGAGTATAGGTGCGAGAGTGGCGGAATTGGCAGACGCGCTGGACTTAGAATCCAGTAGGACTGATAATCCTGTGAGGGTTCAAATCCCTCCCCTCGCACCAAAAGGAAAGATATGTAATTTAGCAAGTTAGATGAGCGGGTGTAGCTCAGCGGTAGAGCACTTGCTTGCCAAGCAAGTGGTCGCGGGTTCGAAACCCGTCACCCGCTCCAAATTTTTAGTATTCTCTTTCTACGTGTGCGGAGCACAGTCGTGCTCCTTTATTTATGGCCTTTTGTCTTTTCATTTTTGCATTTTCGAATGCGCAAATTATATTGACGAAAGTTCGAATGTGTGGTATAATATATGCTGAACGTTTCATAGAAGATGACGAAATTCAGTGAGCCGAGGTGGCGGAATTGGCAGACGCACATGGTTGAGGGCCATGCGGTCGTTGGACCATGCGGGTTCAAGTCCCGCCCTCGGCACCAAGAAGTTAAAAAACAGAGCGCCCAGTCCGGGCGTTTCAGTTTTTTAGTACGGATTTTTTTGATGTGAACGATTTTGTACCTTTGGATGTCAGATAATATAGCATGGAAACGTTGTCATATATGTAGCGGAAGTTCAATCGAGGGGGCGAACGGTTTCGACGGGGGTAAGCCTTCTCGGGAAGCGAGCCGAGGTTTCTCACCGTCCTCGTAAAAAAACGGTGGGAAAAAGTTAAGTGCCAACGATTACGTTCCAGTTGCTGCCTAATTAGATAGACAGCCGTTCTCTACGAAGGTTGGCTGACCTTTCGTAGCAGGGCGCGACAAAGTCAGCCGAGTGGTCAGGATGCACCTCACGTTCTGCACCACTTAAACAGTGAGGTTGGTCGGTCTAAAGCCTGTCTGTGGACGTTAGACTGACGAGATTCAAATCACAGACTGCGCTCGGAGAAGCCCGTGGAGACTTGCTTTCGGACGCGGGTTCGATTCCCGCCGCCTCCACCAGAATGAAAAAAGGAGCCTTTTTGGCCCCTTTTTTCATTGGAAAGTATTATCTTTGTGACTCGTTCAATTGTCTTAATTACATTGCGTGTTCGTCAGTTTGTACATCTTTCTTCGACCAAGGTCCTCTAACTGGTTTGTCTTTTGTTGCTTCTTCGAGAGCGAGTAGTCTTTCATACCTTGCAGTGACATATTGCTGAAGTTCATCTATTATCTCTTGTGCATCAGGTCTCTTAAGCATAGCGCTGAATCTTCCTTGTGACTTTATGTATTCTGAGACTGGTTTTGGATCTTTTATCTTCTTCGTTACTCTGTAAACTCCTCTTTCAACTTCGTAGAGTGGCCAGTAGAGTGTTTCAACTGCTAATTTACTTGTCTCAACTGCTTGATCATCTGCAACTCTCCAGAATCTTACACATGCAGAATGTGCTGCAATGAATGATGGTCCATCGAAAGCGAGTGCCTTTTCTATCTTTTTCATGAAATCAAATGTGTCGGTCAATGCAACCGTTGCTACGTATACATTTTCGTGTGCTGCCATGATTTCAACGATGTTCTTTTTTAGTTGGACTTTACCAGACATCTTTTTGCCAACTGGGGCCGTTGTTGTGTCTGAACCTGTAGGTGTGGAACCGGATCTTTGGTTTCCAGTGTTCATGTAACCTTCGTTATCGTAAACGATGTAGATGAATTTGTGGCCTCTTTCAACTGCTCCTGAGAGTGATTGAAGGCCTATGTCGTACGTTCCACCGTCTCCACCAAATGCAAAGAAGGCTAATTTTTTGTCTGCAGGAATTTCTCCGCGTTTCTTTGCCGCTTTGAAAGCTGTTTCAACGCCGCTGATTGTTGCAGAGACGTTTTCAAACGCGTTGTGTATGTATGGAACATTCCATGCTGAGTATGGGTATATCGTTGTAGAGACTTCGAGACATCCGGTTGCTAAAGCTACCACAGGTTCGTAGCCATTTGCTATAGCGGTCATGAGAGCAATTTTGACTATAGTTGGAGCAGCACAACCCGGGCAAAGTCTATGTCCTGGGGTGATCCCAGGATTTTTGTCGTAAAATTGTTTTGCAAGATCAATTGCGCTTAAGGGCATTTATCACACCTCCTTATTCTCTGAGTCCAAGGTATCTTTCTTCGTCGACGATGAGATTACCACTAAATGCGTCTTCGAATGCTTGTCTGATATGATGCGGTGCTATGTCTCTACCACCGAGACCATAAACATAACTTCCCATCTGTGGTTTCGAGGCTACTTCGTAGATTGTTGATTTCACTGACTGGTAAAGAGGAGCCTCTGCACCAAACGATGCGGATCTGTCAAGCACAACTACAGCTTTTCTTCCAGTAAGTAACCTTTGATATTCTGCCTTTGAGAATGGTCTGAACATCCATGGTTTCAAAAGGCCAACTTTCTTACCCTCTTTTCTTAATTCGTTTATCGTGTGCTTGATTGTACCTGCCGTGGAACCAAGTGCAATCATAACGTATTCTGCATCGTCGAGCATGTATTCATCTACGAGGTCATACTTTCTACCGGAAATTTTTGCAAATTCTTCTGCAATTTCTTTGAATACTCTTGGTACGTGTTTCATTGCTTCAACTTGTTGACGTTTGTGCTCGAAGTAGTAGTCGTACATATCGATCGACCCATAGGTAACTGGATTTGAAGTATCAAGAAGTGGGTATATTTTCTCTTGCTTTCCTACGAAATTCTTGATCAATTCATCGTCGAGCGTTTCGACAACTTCAACGCCGTGGGAAATGATGAATCCATCGAAGTTTACCATGACTGGTAATCTAACATCTTTATGTTCAGCAATTCTGTAAGCCATCACCGTAAAATCGTATGCTTCTTGAGCATTTTCAGCCCACAACTGTATCCAACCACTGTCTCTTTCTGCCATTGCGTCACTGTGATCACAGTGAATGTTTATTGGGCCAGAAAGCGCCCTATTTGCAACTGCCATGACTATTGGTAGCCTCAAAGATGCAGCTATGAATACTACTTCGTGCATGAGCGCAAGACCAACTGAAGCTGTTGCTGTGAACGCTCTTGCACCTGAAGCGGCAGCACCAACAACCGCACTCATCGCAGAGTGCTCACTTTCAACTGGTATCATCTCTGTATCGACAACACCATCTGCAACGTACTTTGCGAAATATTCAACAACTGGAGTCTGTGGTGTAATTGGATATGCCGCTACCACATCGGGATTTATCTGCTTCATTGCATAGGCTACTGCCTCTGCACCTGTAATTGCTTGCTTTAAAGGCATTTTCGCACCTCCTTACTCTTCGACGAAATCTGTTTCTGGTTTCATTATGATAGCTTTCTTCTCATCTGCTACTGGTTGCTTCGTCTTTGGATCGATGTTCTTTGGACATACGTTTGCACAAAGTCCGCAACCTTTACAACTATAGTAATCGAATCCTTTCATCTTTGGTTTCCCATCTACGAGTTCTACAACTATGGATTGATCAGGGCAGTATAGCCAGCAAAACATACAATTTATACAATTTTCAGATTGGAAAATCGGCCTCAGCACGCGCCACGTTCCTGTCTGGTACTTCTTTGCGCTTCCTGGCTCAACTACAAGGCCACCAATTGGTATATCCTTCCAACCTTTGAGTTCAGCCATTGCATATCACCTCTTCATACCCTCTGTAAAGGGCCTTTATGTTCTTCTGAACAACTGCTTCTCCAAATTTCTTTAAGAACATGTCCCTTATCTTGTCCTCAACGTACTTCAATTCAATAGCACCAGTAACTTTTGAAACGGCACCGAGCATAACGGTGTTTGGTGTTGCCCTTCCAAGTTCTTCGAGCGATATTTCCGTTGCCTTGACTGTGCATACCTTTCCTCTGAAGCCTGACTTCTGTCTCACCCAATCTACAGGTTTTACCGTGTTGACTATGAGAATAGTATTCTCATCAGTTCCCGAGAGGATGTCTGGGTTTCCAAGAAGCGTATCATCGATAACGACTACGAGATCCGGGTTCTCAACCGAGGAGTGGAGTAGTATCGGTTCATCGGAGATTCTGTTGAATGCCTTCATTGGTGCTCCTGTTCTTTCTGCACCATACTCTGGGAAAGCTTGTACATATTTGTCCATGTCAAGTGCGGCCTCCGCCAACATTTGCGAAGCACTCTTTGCACCTTGACCAGCACGTCCATGCCATCTGATCTCAAAAAGGTTTGCAGGCACTGTGTTTACCTCCTTTCGGATTATGAAGTTCTAAAAAAACCTATTGTGTAGATATTCACAAATGCTACACGGAAAAATACAAGATTATTTCAACACAACTCCCCGGGTTATTCGTTAACCCGGGGGAGTTTTAATTTACATAAACCTCAGGCTTTCTGAACTTTTCAATTCAAACCTTTAGATACATCTTGTAGTCAGCATCAGGGAATATATCGTCTACGTACTCTAGCCTCTGTAACTCCCCTGTGTCTATATTACCACTGTTTAGCATATCGTACAAGTCCAAAAATCTTTTTATGTGAGTTTTTGTTCGATTAACCGCATAATCTACACTCGTGCGTGTTGTCATTATAAATGCCCAGTCGCTTGATTGAGCAAGTAGTAATTCCCTTACCATTTGATTGAGTACCCTAACTTTCAATGGATTCTTTTCTTCAGCGTAGCGTTTTGCCATCTCAGTCATGCGCTCTACCATTTCATGGAGATGGAGATATATCCAATCGTTGCTGCCGTTGAGCCATACTTCGTTGTATCCATTTGCTCCCCAGCTAGATGCAGCCGGCGTGAGTATCTGTACTTTTTCTATCCAATCTGCTACATCACAAGCTCTCACAACTCTAAGTTTGGGGTTATTCGCTGCTTCTCTCATGAAGTATTCTAAGAAGAGTGGACCTTCATACCACCAGTGGCCAAATAACTCTGCGTCAAATGGCGCAACTATGATTGGCTCAAGCTCCTCAAAGATGTTCAGAAGGTATTCAACTTGGGACTCTTTTTTCCTGAGAAAATCTCTTGCATGTCCATGCGCAACACTTTTTGCTTCGTCCACGTCGTAGAAATCTTTTCCATCGAGTGGTGTCTCTTTAGATGTGATTTTATGGTATTTGATCCCGGTATTCGTCCTTACCCCACTTGGATCTATGTATGGTCTTATGTAATCGTATTCTCTGTCAAAACCGATATCTCTGTAAAATTCTCTGTAACGTGAGTCACCGGGATAACCAATCTGTGCACTCCAGACTTGCTCGGAACTCTCCGGATCTCTTGCAAATGCAAAGACGTTGTTTGGCGTTATGACGGGTCTATAGACACCGTACTTTGGTCTTTCGTCGGCATACCAAAGGCCGTGAGAATCAACGAAAAAGTATTCTAAACTATATTCTGCAAGGTATTTGTCAAGTCCGGGGAAGTATGCACATTCTGCAAGCCAAATACCGCGTGGTTTGACTCCCATGTGTCTTTCGTACGTCTTCACCGCTTGTTCAAGTTGTGCCCTTATCGCTTGTGGGTACTGTTCCATGAAAGGTAGGTAACCATGCGTTGCATTGCATGTGATTATATCGATGTAGCCCTTTGACATGTATTCTTTGAAGCCATTTAGTATGTTTCGTTGGTAAACATCTTTGAATATGTACAGTGTGTCTTCAAACTCGCTTAAATAGTACTGCGCCATCTTGTGTTTCGTTGGGTTTTCTCTTTCTGTTCTCTGTACTTCCTTTTTAGATAGTTCTATGAGCTTTTCGAGCCTTTTCTCATACTTGTATTGGAGATCAGTGTTTGCAAACATTTCCATCAAAGGTGGCGTGATGGACATCGTGAGTTTTGCAGGTACTTTGTCTTTCTCGAGATTTCTAAACATCCTCAAAATGGGGATATACGTCTCAGTAATTGCTTCAAATAACCACTGCTCTTCCAAGAAAAACGTGTACTCTGGATGGTGTACGTACGGTAGATGCGCGTGTAGAACGAGCATTATCTGTCCACGTGGCATATTTACATCCCCTTCCCACTAAGTCTTGCAAAGCTAAAACTTCCGGCATTTGAGGTACGAAAAAGACTTTCCAGACCTTGTACAGATCCAGCAACCCTTTCTATAACAGGTGTAAGCATACCAGAAGCAGGCATAACGATCCTTCTGTGCTTTCTCAAGTCTAGCCACCTCTCACGTGTTGATTGACTTGGTGAACTTACCGGCATCATGCAAAGGTTGGATCTCAGTAGTGGCGTGTATCTTCCATCGACATCGTAGTAACCGATCTCACCAAGATAATGTGCACCCGGTACTGGGACGTTCAAATAGTAATTGCTGATACCTAACACGTCGATGCCTATTTCGAAGGTTCTGTGGGCATTTGTACCGTTGAATTCAATGTAAGTGATGTCATACACTCTGAGAACGACTTTACTGATGCTTCTTGATTTGATGAAACTTGCATTTGCATCCGACAAGTCCCAATAAAAGTACATCCACTGCGGATTTATCGGCATGGCTGCGAGCTTATCTTTTTTGTACGAGTCTGGAATCGTTATGTCTTCTTTTGGTGGTAGTTGCTGGCGCTGGTTAGTAGATTCTTGCATCTGTGACGTTGCAGAGGATATGGATTCAACGCTTTCTGGTTCAGATAGTTTTGCTCGTTCGATGTACCTTTCTATTAGTCTCCTGACATCCGTTTTCGTCATCTGCTTTCTGACAGATAGTCCAAGTTCCTTTGCCTTTGCCTTTAGCTCTTGTATCGTCAGGTCTTGTTTCAACCACTCTTGAAGTTCTTTCCACATAAATTCACCCCCCAGGTTCTAGAGTTCAATATCATTACTTATTATTATATGTTAGAATTGAAAGTTGTAAAGTGTTGTAAGGATATAAAAAGGACATGTATTTAACAATAAAGCGCTGCCATAGTCTGTAGATGTAAATAGTGGGATAATTACGAAATTTGAAAAAGTTATTAACATTGTATTTACTAAGTGACTATTCTCACAATTCAAACAATTAGAAAGGGAGAACCTTTTCGAAAGATCCTCCCAATTCCTCAGTTGCTTTATCAATATTTTCTCAATTCTCTCTCAATTCTTGTGATATTTATTCAGCAAGTTAAATATGGAAATTCATCTGAGAATTTGTTAAAGTATCCGTCGCAAGAATTCTTTTGTTCGAGGTTTTTGTGGATTTTTGAGTACTTCTTCAGGCTTGCCTTCTTCCTCCACAATTCCGTTGTTTATGAATACTATTCGATCAGCAACATCTCTTGCAAATCCCATTTCATGTGTGACGACAATCATTGTCATACCACTTTCAGCCAGTTTTTTCATGGTATCGAGCACTTCCCCAACGAGTTCTGGGTCCAATGCAGATGTCGGCTCATCGAAGAGCATGACTTCAGGGTCCATCATTAACGCTCGAGCTATCGCAACACGTTGCTTTTGACCACCAGAGAGTTGTTCAGGATAAGCATCCATTTTGTCGACTAATCCAACTTGAGTGAGTAGGTTTTTTGCCTTTTCTATCGCTTCATTTTCCGGAATTTTTTTAACTTTTATGGGTGCCAACGTAAGGTTTTTCAGTACGGTCATGTGAGGAAACAAATTGAATAATTGGAAGACCATGCCTATTCTTGCTCTTAATGTGTTGACGTCGAGTTTTTCCACATCGATGCTCTCTAAGTATATGTGACCATCTTGATACTCTTCGAGCCTGTTTATGCATCTGAGGAGCGTACTCTTTCCACCACCACTTGGTCCGATTACAACTATCGCTTCGTTCTTTTTTACTTCCAAGTTTATACCTTTCAGCACTTCCAGATTTCCAAATCTTTTTACCAAATTCTCTATCTTAATAGTTATTTCTTTCCCATTTTGATTATCTTCATTGTGCAGTAAGTCCATCATGCTGTAGCCATCCTCCTTTCGATGTATCTAACAATTCTTGATATGACAAATGTCATCAGGAAGTATATGAAGGCTATACCGAAGTATATGGAGAATGTCTGGAATGTTCTTGATATGACGAATTGTCCGCTTCTCATTAGCTCGGAAACACCGATTACTGAAGCGAGTGAACTATCTTTTGTTAAGGTGATGAATTCATTTCCAAGAGCGGGCAGTATGTTTCTAAATGCTTGTGGGAGGATGATGTACCTCATCGTCTGCCAATGTGTGAGTCCCAAAGATCTGGAAGCTTCGTATTGACCTTTTGGTATCGACTGAATTCCTGCTCTGACTATTTCCGCTATGTATGCGCCACTATTCAAACCAAGTGCCACTATTGCAGCAGGATATGGCGCTAGTTGAATACCAAGTTGTGGTAGACCAAAGTATATAAGGGATATCTGGACCAAGAGAGGGGTGCCTCTAAGAAATTCAACGTATATCGTACATGGATAGCTGATTAGTTTTATCTTCGATAATCTTCCCATACCTATGAATGTACCGAGTATGACACCTATACCTACGGAAAAAGCTGTCAGCTTCAAGGTCTCCCATGCACCAAGCAGTAAAAACGGAAAGTTTTTGAACAACTCCATCAATGCATCCACACGTGTCCCACCTTTCAACAAATGTTATGTGCCTATGAGCTATTTTAATAACTTTTGAAGAAGCTGGAGCATCAAAAAATAATGCCCCCATCTATATAGGGGGCAGGTAAATTATTCGAACCACTTATCGATGATCTTGTTGTATGTGCCAGATGCCCTCATGATGTCGAGCGTCTGGTTGACGAAGTTGAGAAGTTCCTTATTCCCTTTCCTAACGGCGACACCGTACGTCTCACCCGTGTCAACTACTTTACTGAGGATGAATTTCGGGAATTTCTTTACGTAAGCCTTCGCAGGTGCTTCATCCAATACGACAGCATCTACACGCCCGTTCTGTAGTTCAAGGAATGCATCTGTAAATCTCTGGAATCTGACAACTTCAATGCCTTTTACATCGGTGGCTATCAGATCGCCCGTTGTTCCAAGCTGAACAGCTATCTTCTTACCGATTAACTCTTCCAAGCTTTGTGGTCTGAAATTGCCGTCTTTTCTCACAACTATTGCTTGGTTTGCCTCAAAATATGGTTTTGAGAAATCAACTACCTTAGCCCTATCTTCAGTGATCGTCATTCCAGCGATTACCATGTCTACCTTGCCTTGCTGGAGTGCAGGTATCAAACTGTCGAATGGCAAACTCACAACCTCTACTTTGACTCCCAACCTTTTTGCAAGTTCATTCGCTATATCGAGGTCAAATCCAACGATTTGGTTCGATTCATCAACGAATTCAAAAGGTGGGAATGTCGGCTCTGTACCGACAAGTAGTTTACCTCTCTGTTTAATTTGCACAAGTGTCTGAGAAAAACTAAAAGTTGCAGCAACGATCAGAGTTAAAATAATCAGTGTCTTTAAGTACTTTTTCATCCCAAATCCCTCCCCTTCAGATGTTGGTAAAGAGTTGAGTAATAATCCAATATTTCACCAAAGTGCGAAGATTAAAATTGACTAAATCTGTCCATTCACTACCCAAGAAAATGTGCCTGTTCCCAATTCGTACAATCCAAAAGCGTTGACCCAGTTTGTTGCTAATCCAGCCCCTACTTTCCAATCGCCTTCACATGATTGACCAACATAGACATATGGTACACTTCCTAAAGGTATTGCCATATCGAAGTAGTATTTAAATGAGCCATCAGCCAACTCCTGCAGGCTGTTGAGTCCAAAATTGAACATGAAGTACCCAACATCGAATGCTTCTATGGAAAGATTGATGGATGCATCGAGAAAATCAGGATTTTCGACTGGTTCAAATACACCATCGGTGAGTTTCAACAAATTGTTTGGTCCGTAAGTAAGTTCAAATCTGCTCCACGAAGAGAAAAGGACTGATGTCTTATTGTAATTAGCAATACCTAACGCAACTTTGGGCTGTCCATAGGTTGTTAAGTCTGCTATGGTTTCAAAACTCGTTGTAGTCGCATTTATCGAAGCAAAGATCCCTCCCAAGTTTATACCTGCGCCAACGTATATATCCGAGTCAAAAGTGAACTCTGGATACGAAGTGCGCGTTCCTATAGATGCATTGATACCCAGCAGATCGAGGTGTCCTTCCAATCCAATCGAGTAAGTCCCATCCGAAGTTGGTAAGAGGATGCATCTGAAAAAATATGGCTGAGCAACTACGCCACTAGGGGTTTCAACGTTCAACTGTGTAAACGAGACGTTCGCTAAAGCAACTGTGACAACAACTAATGCGAGAAAAATGGTGATCTTCTTCACAATGAATCCCTCCTTTTGTGATGGGTTACGTAGTTCAAATTATGTGTTTGGATGTAAGTGTTTTGCTCAGTCAATTATCAAATTCGTTCTATCTGTGTGAGATCTCCAATTTCCATGAAGAGTTGGTCTATAGATTTCAAAAATCCAAGTCTATTGAGCCTTATGTCTTCTTCTTCTGTCATGACGAAGACTTTATCAAAGTATCTGTCAATGAATGGTCTTAGCTTTATAACTTCTTCCAATGCTCTTTGATAGTCGAGATGTTCTAATGCTTCCAAGGCCTTAGGCTTAATTTCTATGAACTTTTCAAAGAGTTCTTTTTCCTCGTTTTCCATAAATTTCGCACTGTCAAATTCGGTGGAGTCATGTTTTTTAGATATATTGTGCACTCTTTCGAATCCCACTAACAGATGTTCGAATTCCTCACTTCCTATCAATTTGTAGGTTGCACTTGCGGCGAGTATACCTCTTAGTGGTCTTGTCCAAAGATGTTTCGTAGCACGAGCTATGTCGTATCTGATCTTCGAATTGTACAACTCGTACCTTGTCTCAAAGAATTTCAGTAATTCTTCTGAAGGTTCTTGTTTCAAAAGTTTGCACGCACTTTCTATCGAAAGTTTTAAGTCGAGATCCCAAGAGAATTTTTCTACTATGGAATATATGTCATCTACCTTACTTCTGAGACCGTATGGATCTTTCGAACTACTCGGTATGTTGCCTATCACGAAATTTCCAACAATCGTATCTATTCTATCAGCTATACCTACAACGGCACCTTCCAACGTTTCCGGTGCGCTTGTGTAGTGCTCTTGGATTCCCCATGCAACGTTCCTGTCCTCACCATCTTTTAGCGCATATATCCTACCCATCACGCCTTGCAATTCTGGAAATTCATATACAACATGCGAACTGATGTCTGATTTGCAAAGTTTAGCTGTCCTTAGTATTTTATCACTTATCTTATTCAAATCCAAAGCCTCGATTATCTTTCTTGAAAGCTCTATAATCCTCTCTACTTTGTCGTACAACGTTCCAAGTTCCTTTTGGAATACGATATCTACTAATTTCTCGTTGAATGATTCCAATTTAACTTGTATATCTTTTTCGTAGTAATATCTTGCATCTTCAAGTCGCGCGTTTATGACTCTTTCATATCCCTTCCTGCCGTTGTCATCTACATCTGATGGCTTGTCGATGAATGAGACGAATGTATCTGTTATTTTACCGCCTTTGTGGACTGTAAAAGACCTTTGGTGATGTTTGATTGTCGTCCTTATGAGTTCTTCTGGCAATTGCAAGAACTTTTCCAAGAATTTGCCGAAGATTAGCTTGGGATACTCGGTCAATATAGCTACTTCGCGTATCAATTCTTCATCTTTGTCGATTGTGAAACCTTCCTTTTCAAAATCGCTTAGTTGTTGATGTATGAATTCTACCCTTTTTTCGATCTGTGGTATAACGTAATATTTGTCCAGTTTTTCAAAATATTCCTTTGATGAAGAGACTTCGAAGTAATCGTCTTTAACGAATCTGTGCCCGTTGGTCTTGTTAGACGATTTGAGACCCAAGATTTCCATCGGTACGATCTCACCATTGAATATTGCCAAGATGTGATGTGGAATTCTCACAAATTCATACCTTCCATCTCCCCAACGCATGGGCTTTCTGAATTTCAAATTTGTTATAACTTGTGGTATGACTTTTCCGAATACTTCTTTTACGCTCACTCCGTTTAGGGTCTTACTTATGTATACATAGTTGTCAATGATTTTGACATCGGATAGTGTTGAATCGTTTGATTTTAAAAATCCCAATAGTGCCTTTGTTGGTTGATTGTTACCATCAAATGCCACATTCAGAGCTGGACCTTTCTTTTCTAACATTCTATCAGTTGTTGTCGTTGGAAGGCCATTTAAGATGAACCCAAACCTTCGTGGTGCAACGAATACTTCGAATTGTTCAAACGATATGCCTTCATCTGACAATGCTTTTGAGATATTTTCCCTCAACTGACTAACTAAGCCATGTACTTCAGTCGTTGGGAGTTCTTCAATTCCGACTTCAAAGAGGAATTCGTTCATTTTGCATCACCTTCCACGTCCGCTGATCCCACTGATTCAACTTCGATAAACTGCTTTGCGCACTTACTTGCCATCGTTCTGATATCTCTGATGTAGGTCTGTCTCTGTGCGACGCTGATTGCGTTTCTCGCATCGAGTAAGTTGAATGTGTGCGAACATTTAAGTAATTGCTCGTAAGCAGGGAATATCAAACCTTTTTCTATCAAAATGTTGAATTCTTGCTTGTACATGTCGTACAACTTGAATAGTGTATCAGTATTTGCCACCTCAAAATTGTATATGGAAAATTGTCTCTCGTTTTCTTTGAATAACTCGCCATACTTTACATCTTCATTCCACATGACGTCGTACACATTGTCAACACTCTGCAGATACATTGCAATTCTTTCTACTCCGTAAGTTATTTCAAGGGGAATCTCTTTGAGCGAGATGCCGCCAATCTGCTGGAAGTATGTAAATTGCGTGATCTCCATCCCGTCAAGCCATACTTCCCAACCTACTCCCCATGCACCAAGTGTTGGTGATTCCCAATTGTCTTCTACAAACCGTATATCGTGTTCTTGAGGCGTTATACCAAGTGCCTTTAACGATTCGAGATAAACTTCCTGTGGCTTTTCTGGGTGTGGCTTTACTATGACCTGATACTGGTAAAATCTCTGCATCCTATTTGGATTCTCTCCATATCTTCCATCGGTAGGTCTTCTGCTTGGCTGGATGAATGCAACTTTCCACTGTCTCTTTCTCAGTACACCAAAGAATGTAGATGTGTGGAATGTACCCGCCCCCATCTCCATGTCATACGGTTGTTCTATGAAACATCCTTGCTTAGACCAGAAATCATTTAGCGACTTTATCACGTCTTGCAAATACACAAACGTTCCTCCCTTCTTACTTGGTTTCTTAGTCATTGAACTTGTTCATCGTTCAATCAATACCAT
>DJGV01000002.1:61937-87427 GCA_002432805.1 Fervidobacterium sp. UBA5837
ACACGTTCTACACGCCAAATATCTTTTCTAATATGTAAGCCCACATCGGTAAAGTAAAGAGCGACAGTAATGTACTTAATGCAACGGTTACACCAGCTTTTGGCGTGTCTTCTTTTTTGAACGTGTTGATCACCACAACGCTATTGACGCCTATTGGCATTGCAGATTCCAATATGAAAACCTTTGCCTCGAACGGTTTCAAAACGAGTGCAAATGCAACCATTATCAGTGGAATTAGCACCAACCGTTCTGCACACAGTATCAAATAATGTGCCAAATCACTCTTCTCAAACGATATTTTCGAAATCGACAATCCCACTTGTAGTAACAAAAACGGAATTGCCATATCCCTCAGCCAATTGAAGCCTGTGAGAATACCCGTTGGCAGCGTCTTATATGAAATACCCATCAATCCCAGTATCCAACCTGCTGCTATAGCGTATACAAATGGTAATTTTAACACATTTTTCAATTCAAATCGTCCACGAATCATAGCAGGCAGAAATGTGCTACCAAAAAGCACGTTGACAAACGAGTAGACAACACCAAGTGCCAACGCTTCTTCTCCCCAAAGTGCAAGGAGTACAGGATAACCAAGATAACCGGAATTGACGTATACATTACCTGTGAAGAAAAGTTCTCTATCTTTCTTGTGCAACCTTGAGATCAAAAAGGATACAACAAATAGTATTGCGAAACCGCCGCCAAATTTGAGAAGTACATCGATTGAAGGCACATAATCGTTTGTAAATGTGAAGGTGACCAACGGTGCCATCAACCATGTGGCTATATCACTGACTATGTTGATGTCTTTATCTTTGAATATCTTCCCGTAAATATATCCAACAAATATCATTACGAAAGAAGGTAAGACCGCATTAAACGCCTGACTAATCAATGTAATCTACCTCACATCTGATTAAATACGAATAGAACATTCAAAACGAGAATGAGAAGTTCAACCCGGTTGTCAATGAGAAATATGGCGCGTTGTTTCCCAGCTGTGGTTTAAAAAATGGCTTTTTCACACCATCATCTGCCTGTGTGAGGACAGACTTATTCCATATGTAACCAATGTCTGTTGATATGTTAAAAGATAGATTGAGTGGAAGTGTAAGAGTATAGGTCAAATTACCAATGAGCCTGTGTTCGAGCACGGAATCATCCAAAAGATGTGTACCAGATATGTAAGTGGTACGATCATTCCAAGCGTTTATCGGTGATCTTTCTCCGAGCACCACGTATTCAATGCTAGCCAATAGCCCTTTTGGTGCTGTACTCTCGTATTCGAATCTAAATGCGACATTGTTTTCACCATATTTATAGCCTGTGTAGAGCAACTCAAGTGGTAAATACATATCCTTCTCGTCGACTTGCTTGTAAAGAAAGTCAGAATAGTAAGTATATCCGTAAAATTGTTGATTTCCACTTTCTTTAGATGGCTGGAATGTGTATTTCGTTGCACCTGCGTTGTAAAGTGCGAGTGTGCCAAATGGTGCATTTATTCTCCCACCGAGTGACCATGCAATCTTGTCAGGATTTTGATAGCTTTCCGGATGGAGAAATCTATTTGTATTTATATCATCTATCAATATCTGTGCGTATGCATACTTACCATTGTCTGAATAATCCAAGAAAAATCCGGCAACGTAATTTGCCTCGCCTAATCCTTCTGAATATGGTCTCCCATTGTCGTTGACGTACTGAATGAAAAATCCGGGAATTGGGTTTGCAAAGTATTCTAAATCGAACGTTGTTCCGACGTATATATCCGCTTCTTGATAGCCAAATCTGAAATTACCGAACTTCGTTGCGTATACTTTGTAATTCATGCCTCTGTACTTTTCCAAGTCTGTAGTGGTGGAGGGATCTAGTAAATTGGTTAATTCTATCCACCTAGTTGTATACAAAAAATTATCATCTTCGAACGAAAAATTGACAGTATTTCTCGGAAGGTCCACCGAAGATATGAAGAGTGAGTAGGGACTGCCAACCACATCTGAGAGATGCATCTTCCCAAATGTAACGTTGGCATTGCCGAGATCTACGAAGATACCGGATGAACCTATTGAGAAGTAGAATCCACCATAGTAACTATCGGAAAAACTGTCGTTGTAGAGTCTATCGTTTGCCGCATTAAGGGAAGCTAAGAATTCAAATCCTTCTGCTTTGTACGAAAGTTCTGCAGACAGCAAGAAACTACTGTAAGAAATATCTTCGTTGTATATGCTGAACAAGTTATCGCCAAAATTGTAATTTGCAGACAAGTCTGCGGTTATCGGAAATATCTGCACTGGCAAGATCACCACGAGCAATAAAAGGATCGAAGAGATCGAAAAATGATTGGCATCTGAGTTGAAGAAACCTTCCGTTCTTGCTCTTTCAAGTTTCACAGCTGATTTTCTCTCTGCCATATCACATTCCCCTTGTTAGTAACTGTCTTTACTTCTGAAGGTATGTTGACACCTGCATTGAATGCTTCCAATATTATGTCTATCGGTAGCGATGTTTCAAACCATATTTCTTCAATCTTTATCTCTTCCCAACCACGGTCTGCAAATCTTTGAATGACCTTCTCAACCGCCTTTTTATACCTTTCTAAGTCAAGCTGATATTTTTCCATATTTACCACCTCCATTTAGTCTTCTCTTTAGTCTTCTCTTTCAAATTCTATTTTTCTCCAAGTGTGCTCGATAATATTAATGATATTGACAATAAATGTCCACAAAAACTCATCGAACTAATAGACATTCATCTGAGCAATTTTATCACAATTTACAAGTTTTGTCATACCTTTTGCCATGTTACGTTGTAATATTCTGACCAAAGAGTTTGTGGTAGAATATTTACAAGTAGTAGATTGAGTTGGCATGTTATGGTATGTGGTATAATAGCATATGAATATGTATCAAGAACTAACGATATTTTGAGTAATATGCACCTAAAGAAGATCGGAAGGCGAATTTGAGACATGAAGAGTAAAAAAAGGAGTTCTTCGACTTCTTCAAGATCAACAAAGCCAATAATCATATTAAAAATAATCCTGTATATTTTCTCTCTAATCATTGCAGTTTTCGATTTTGCCGTCTTCTTTCTCATATTTGTGCTGATAAATATTCCACTTATCAGGAAGAGTGTCTTTGGTAAACTCGCACTCGATCCAAGGAAGAAAACTTGGGAGCGTGTAGAGAGTAACGAGTACGCAGATAAAAAGAGGCTCGATATATTCTTTCCAAACCTTAAACAATTGAGACTCGAAAGTCCAAAAGGCGTTGTGCTCTTTGCACATGGCGGTGGCTGGATCAGTGGTTACAGACGTCAACCGAACAATGTCTCTTGGTACAGATATCTTGTTGGTAAAGGTTTCATCGTTGCTACGATAGATTACAGTAGAGGCTACAGAGCAGAGATAGAAGAGCTTATCGATGAACTGTTGGAAGCTGTAGAATATCTTTCAAAGAGATTGAAAGCACTTGGGATTGATAAGCAGATTTCTTTGATTGGACTGTCCGCAGGTGCGCATTTGGCTCTCTTGAGTGCATCTAGAATTCCTGATAAGATAAAGTGCGTTGTCTCATATTATGCACCATGTGATTTGATAGATATATGGAAGACGACATCTCTCTTTGCACGCTTTTCTGCAGTCACGACGTTGAAACGTTTACCCAGAAGGTCTAAAGAAATATACGAAAAATATTCTCCTATAAACAACATATCTCCTGACTTCCCACCAACACTTTTAGTCCATGGTTTGAAGGACCAGATAGTACCATACACTTCGGCTGTAAAGATGTTTAAGGCACTTTCTCAAGTTGGTGTGAAAGTAAAGTTGTTACTGCATCCATACGGTGATCATGGTTTTGAATTCGTGCTGAAAGATAATTATGCGGTAAGGATTTTGGAAAAGACCGCAGATTTTCTGGAGGGTAACCTATGGTAAGCTTTGAATATAAAGGTAAAATTGAGGACTTTACGCAAGGTTACATAATGAAGGCTAAGAAATTCAGAGGACTGTACGTAAGATTCAACACTCTTTACGAAAACCCCGCAAAAGGTACGGAGATCGTTGAGTATTACATGTTTAATCCAAAGAGTGATCCAGTCGGCATACTCTTTATTTTGCATGGATTGGGTACATCAAACATCCCTTTTCTGCTATGGATGGCTACACACTTGGCTGACGCAGGTGTGAGAGTTATCTTTCCAGTTTTGCCTGGAAATTTTACGAGAGTTGCGGATGGTTCTACCAGCGGCAAAGATTTCTTCGATGCAGATGTTGATAACGCAACAAGGTTTTGGGAACAATCAGTGATCGATGTGCTCAGCATCATAGACCATGTGAAGAGCCAAGGACTATGGGTTGACAACGCACATATGTTTGGCTTTTGCTTGGGTGGAATGGTCTCTGTGATGATAAACGCAATCAGAGATGACTTCAGGAAAACTATCATGATGACGGTTGGTGGTGAGATGGCAACTTTGATGTGGCACTCACCTACACTCGGATATTTTCGAAAAAGCGTGGAAAAGATGAAAGGGACCGGAAGAATCAAATACTCGGTCGATGATATGAGAAAGATGAAGGAGATATTCAGAGAACAACTTGGACACATAAAAAGATTTAAGAGTGTTGAAGAGATGCAAAATAGTGACATACATCCCTACTTGAAACTTGATCCCATTGCATACGCACAGTTCGTTAACCCTGATAAGATAATATTCGTAGAGGCGCTCTTTGATAAGGCACTTCCACTGAGAAGTAGGAGATTGCTCTGGGAGGCACTTGGACGGCCGAAGAGATACATCGTCCCAAGTGGACACGTAACTTGGCTGCCATTACAATTCTTCGTTGCAAGGTTCATACTGCAGAATATGGGTATCAGAGAGTTCAAGAAACAAATGGAGGTACTGAAGAAGATAGAGTACGAAGAGAAGAAATGAAAACTGGGTGAGTCTTACACACTGCGCATTAGTAACATTCTCTATCCTTAGATAATATTAAACTCCACCTCTTTCCAAAAATGAGCACTTATAACTTCTTTTTTAACAATTTCAAACAATGATTAGCTACCATATCACTATATCACTGTAGGCATACCAAACTCAGAGGTATGCCATTTATTTTGTCATAAGCAAATAACGTACCACCCTCACTTGAGCTAAGGCAAACTTAAGAATATGTAGAAAACTTGAGAAAATGAATGACTCACTTACATAGGAGCGTGCAAAGAACAATAAACGCAGCAAACAAATAATATCGGTATTACATATTAAAGAGCACATTTTGATATAATTCATACGATACCGGTAACGTTACCAGAAAAAAAGAAAGGACAGAGTTTCAGCAATTGCTACAGGCAAGTACAGTAAGGGAGGGGGGGAAGGGGGGAAAGGGCAGGTAACGTTGGAATTTGTTGTATGTTTGATGAGTGATAAGGAAACAAGAAGAGATGGAGAGGAGTGGTAAGAATGAAACGGTCAGTTATTGCGATTTTAAGTATGCTTATTTTAATAGGATCTTCGTTAATGTTGTTTGCTGAAACAAAAACAATCACCATATGGGCTTGGGATCCGAATTTCAACATAGCGATAATGCAAGAAGCTGCGGCAAGATACCAGAAAATAAATCCAGATGTAGAATTTGAGATCGTAAGTATGGCAAAGGCTGATGTTGAACAGAAACTCAATACTATATTAGCTTCCGGTGTAAAGACGGCACTTCCTGAAATAGTATTGATCGAAGATTACAATGCTCAGAAGTATTTGCAATCATATCCAGGTTCATTTGCAGACCTCACGAAACAGTTCAGTTATTCGGAATTTGCGCCTTACAAAGTAAAACTCATGACACTAAACAACAAAGTTTATGGTGTACCATTTGATTCGGGAGTTACTGGTTGGTTTTATAGAAGAGATTATTTGGAACAAGCTGGCTTTAATTCATCAGACCTTGAGAATATTACTTGGGACAGATTCATTGAGATCGGTAAAGTAGTCAAAGCGAAAACAGGTAAATATATGATAGCTGCTGATCCATACGACGGTGGCTTAATGAGAACACTACTTCAATCGGCAGGTACATGGTATTTCGATAGCAACGGAAAGCCATACATTGCAAATAATCCAGTACTTAAAGAAGCAGTAAAGCTTTACAAGGAGATAAGAGATTCCGGTATTGCCAAGGAAGTTTCTGGATGGAATGAATGGGTTGGCTCGTTCAACAATGGAGATTCAGCTTCTGTTATTACGGGAGTCTGGATTGTTGGCTCTATAAAGGCAGAAAAGAGTCAAAGTGGAAAATGGGCAGTTACATCAGTTCCAAGAATGAACATTAAAGGTGCAGTAAATGCATCTAACCTCGGTGGTTCGAGCTGGTATGTGTTGCAAAACAGCAAGAATAAAGATGTTGCAATAGATTTCTTGAAGAAGATTTATGCACGTGATTCAAGCTTCTATCAGAAAATACTTGTTGACAGAGGAGCAGTTGGCACTTGGTTGCCAGCACAAAACGGGTCTGCATACAAAGCTAAGGACCCATTCTTTGGAAATCAGTCAATATATACTTTACTCTCAGGTTGGATGAAGAAGATTCCAAGTGTTGATTATGGAATGTTTACTTACGAAGCAGATGCTGCAATCATGGCTGTAATGCCAGATGTATACAATGGCAAAATTTCTATTGATGAAGCTTTGAAAAGGGCTGAAGAACAATTCATAAATAGTACCAAATAAATAGATGCATGTTAGCCGGAAAGGTTATTGTGCCTTTCCGGCTCTTTAGTTACCTTTATTCTATTTCGATGGTAAGGAGGAAGATTTTATGCCGAGACAGCGTAAAAAGATAGGGATAGAAAGGTCTTGGAATAGATGGGGCTGGATATTTATAAGTTTGATACTTATCGGTATCGCTGTCTTTATCTTTTACCCTATAGTATACTCTCTGTACCTATCAACTTTCTCAACGAGGGGATTTCTAAAGACTTTCGTTGGTTTTGGTAATTATCTACGTTTATTGAAAGACAGTTATTTTATGCTTGCCCTCAAAAATGTACTTACCATCTTGGTAGTACAAGTTCCAATAATGCTTTTCTTGTCACTCATATTTGCTACCCTTTTGAACGATCCAAAGTTGAAATTCAAGGGCGTATACAGAACTGCTCTTTTTTTACCGGCAGTAACATCTCTCGTAGCCTACACTATTCTCTTTAGGATGATGTTTAGTAATGAAGGACTCATCAATAACTTTTTGATGACAATTGGAATAGTCAAAGAACCGATCAGATGGCTACTGGACCCATTTTGGGCAAAGGTTACGCTGATTATCGCATTAACTTGGAGATGGACAGGTTACAACATGATGTTCTATCTTGCAGGTCTTCAGAATATTCCATCGGAAATATATGAAGCCGCAGAGATTGATGGGGCGACGAAAACCACTCAGTTTTTCAAGATAACAGTTCCTCTTTTAAGGCCTATAATACTCTTCACAACTATAACTTCTACGATAGGTACGCTCCAGCTTTTCGATGAGCCAATGAATCTTGCTGCCGGTGTTGTCACCGGTTCAAGTGTTGGACCAGGGAATTCACTGTTGACACCATCCGTTTATATATATAACGTCTGTTTCAAATACTCACCGAATTTCGGATATGCGTCGGCAATCTCATATGTCATAGTTATGATAGCTGCAGTCTTAGCCTTCATACAATTCAAGGTGGCGGGTGAGCAAAAATGAGTAGAAAATTGAGATATGCATTCATATATATCTTCCTTACAATCGGAGCCATTGTATCTGTTTTTCCATTTTTCTGGATGATAGTGGGCAGCACAAATACATCGGTTGATGTAATTAAAGGAAAGCTTACGTTTGGAAGTCAACTGACAACGAATTTTAAGAACTTGTGGGATAACTACAACTTAGGAGGAATTTTACTTAATTCAATAAAGATTTCTATCTTCGTCGTGGTTTTTTCTTTGATCGTTTCGTCTATGGCGGGTTACGGATTCGAATTGTACTCTTCTAAAGCTAGAAATAGGATCTACTCAATGATTCTGGTCACCTTGATGATTCCATTTGCGGCACTCATGGTTCCACTATTCAGGCTGATGAATTTCTTAAACTTGATAGATTCTCACTGGGGTGTTATTCTCCCGATGATTCCATCAGTTTTTCTTGTCTTCTTCTTTAGGCAGAACTTTAGCCAATATCCAAAGGAAATAATCATGGCGGCAAGAGTCGATGGTGCAAATGAGCTCAGAATATTTTTCTCTATAGTACTCCCATCGATGAGGTCAACGTATGCAGCAGGTGCCATATATGCATTCATGACGAGTTGGAATGCATATCTTTGGCCTCTTGTCATAATTCAAGGTGAGCGAAATAAGACAATTGTGTTGATGATATCGAACCTTGCTTCTGGATATACACCAGATTTTGGAGTCGTGATGATGGCAGTAGTCATCGCCACACTACCTATGCTTATTGTTTTCTTCTCATTGCAAAGGTACTTTGTACAAGGTGTGCTTGGTTCAGTCAAGCAATGAAATGGCTTTCTTTTAGTAATCGCGATTGAGAAAATGAATGCTAATAAAGCTTTTGAGGTTTGTATAAGGTATAGTGGGAAAGGAAAAGGGACCCAGTCAAATCGGGTCCCAATGTTTTTTTACTAACTTGCTTCATTTATGATTCATTCAGTTAGCCATCTGTAGATGAGTTTTGTGTAAATTTTTATGAATTTCTTGAACGATTCGAGCGACCAGTTTTCGTTTGGTTCATGTATATGAGTTTCTTCACCGGGGAATGTTGCACCGTATGCAACACCGTAAGGCACATTTCTTGCGTACGTTCCGCCACCTATTGCCAATGGCTCTGTATTGTCTTTCGTCTCTTCTCTGTATATTTCAAGTAGTAGCTTTACCAAATCGCTATCTTTCGAAACATAGAGTGGTTTGCTATAACTTGCACGTTCCACTTTGAAGCCTTTCGTTGCTTCTTCTATTTGCGATGTAATCATGTCTACGTTGAAGAATATAGGGTGTCTTATGTTTATGACTGCCTTTATCTCTTCACCATCGAGTTTCAATATACCCAAATTACACGTAAGTTCTCTGCTTACATCATCGCGTCCTGAGATACCAAGTCCGATTCCGTTGTAATCTTTCCCCAACCTCTTGTACAGTGTCCTTATCGTACAGTTATTTGGTCCAAGGTCTATCCTCGATAACAATTCCAACATACCTGCAGCTGCATTGATTCCAGCCGATGGATGTGCACCGTGCGCAGACTTGCCAAATGATTTGATTGTCACGTTATCGCCATCTACTGCGCATTCATACTTGCATGCACTCTTGTAATTTGCCACCAAGTACGCTATCTCTTTTGCCTTGTCCGTATGCAAGACTGCTACACATTCTTCTGGGACAACGTTTGATGCAGTGCCTGCCTTCAATTCAACAATCTTAGTGGAGTAATCGCTATTCAGTTTCTTCGATATGACGTACGTTACGATTCCCTTTTCAGCAAAGACGAGTGGAAAATCGCTGTCTGGTGTAACTGCTGCATCCGGGTAGGGCTGTTTTGTAAAGTAATATTTCAAACAGAGTGAGCCATTCTCTTCGTTTGTGCCGAACACCAACCGTACTCTATTCTTTGGATTATCAACTAATTCTGAAGCTATTTTTAACGCATACAATGAACCAATCGCTGGACCTTTATCATCCGATACACCCCTACCGTACATCTTTCCATCTCGGATAGACAGTTCGTAAGGATGGCTCTCCCACCTACTCAAATCTCCTTCTGGTACAACATCCAGATGTGCCAATATATCGTACAGCTTTCCATTATTACCGTATTCTACATGCCCTGCATAATTATCCACGTTAACCGTTTTAAAGCCCAATCCTTCAGCAATTTTGAGTGCTTCTTCGAGTGCCTTAGCAGGTCCCTCACCAAATGGATGATTACCTTTACTCTCACCCATCACGGAATTGATCTTTACAACCTTGCCAAGTGAGATCAAGATCTCGTCGAAGTATTTGTCTACAAGTTCACTGATCTTTACATCGATACCTTTGTCTTGCATCTGCAATTCCCCCTTTTTTCTTTACATGTTTGTGAATTTGATGAAGATAGAAAAGTCAAAAAGTTACTAATATAAAGTGGATTCAATATTATTATACCACATTCTGATTAGATCATTGACACATTGCATAAGGGGGTATATAAAAAATACAGACATTTTTTCAATTTTCTGCCTATTTCTTTACCTATTGAAATTGGAAGATTCAAGCTCGAAAGATTAAGTGGTCTTCCTTCGCACAAGCTCAACTGGCAGCACGATATCTGCCAATGTACCATCTTCAATACTCTTTATTAAAGCCCTGAATGCCTCCATGCCAAGCCGCATCTTGTCTACGCTGATAGTTGTCAATGGCGGATTCAGTATAGAGGAAAACGGTAAATCGTCGAAACCAACTATCGCTATTTCATCTGGAATACGTACACCAAGCTCGTTCAAGTACTTAATCACAGCATATGCATATATGTCGTTGTAACAGATTATTGCATCTATATCGATTCCCTGAATGGAGAGGTTTGAAAATGTGCTCTTAAAACTCTGGTATGCGTTTTCGAATCCTTCGATCGTTCGATAAACGTGCAAAGATACATCTGCTTTTGCCTTCGCAACCGCTTTTTTAACGCCCTTTTCTCGCATTCTTGCTGCATATTTGTACTTCATACCGTTGAAGAGAAGGATGTTCCTCTTACCTAAATCTATAAGATGCGTGGCAGCTTTGTAGCCACCATCTTCATCGTCTGAGTAAATGTAATTTGTTTTGATACCTTCAAGTCTACTTCCCAGTATCACATTTGGTATGTGCCTTTTCACGAGTTCTGCTATATCATCGGTCTTTTGCTGCACTGCAGTTATTATTAGCCCATCGACTCTTCTTTGAAGCAACGTGTTTATGGCATTTACTTCGTTTTCGTAGTTTCTGTCGGTATTGGCCAATATTATACTGTATCCATTCCTCCTGGCTTCTATTTCTATGCCCTTTACCACTTCCGCGTAGAATGGATTTGAATTGTCTACGACAACGATGCCGAGTATCTTAGTCATTCTTGTCCTAAGCGAACTGGCTGCAGAATTCTTTGTGTAGCCCAACTCCTTAGCTATCTGAAGTATCTTTTCCTTTGTCTCTTTCCGCACATACCCGGTACCTGAAAGTGCCCTCGATACCGTTATAACTGACAATCCGGACTGCTGCGCGATGTCCTTGATTGTGATGAATCTTCTCTTCGTCACTTGAAGTTTTCCTCCTCTATGCCCTTGACTTCTGTTATTGCGTTGTTAAGGAAACCTTTCCGCCATTCCTCGAGCCCCTCTGTGAACTCCATGCCAAGCCACCTTTCAATCATATCACAAGCTTGTTCGGGAGCAAGGACCCAACCGCCCATCGTCAGTACATTTGCATTGTTTATTACCTTTGCCATTTTAGCTGTGTAACTTCCTTCCACTGCAACTGCGTATATGCCCTTGAATTTATTCGCGACTATCGACATGCCAGCACCTGTTCCACATATGAGTACTCCACGTTCAAATTCACCTGATTGAATCTTCTTTGCAACTTTTGGTGCGACTTCATAAAATGGCAGCCAGTTTTCCAAATCTTTTGTTCCAACATCTTCTACGTAGTAACCTTTATTCTCCAAAAATTTTTTGACTGCTTCTTTTAAGCCAAAGCCAGATTTATCTGCGCCTATAACTAACTTCTTCTCTTCTTTTCTTTCATCCATCTGTCATCACTCCTCAACTATGTTATTTCTGATAGTAATCTTTGTATGGCACTTTCTTGACTGATTCAAAGCCAAGCCAATTCATCAATTCAATGACTTCCGCATCGTACGTACCTTTGACGATTGGAAAGTGGTGTTCCAATTTGTTTATTAGTACCGTATTAACGAGATCTAATGCGCTTATATCTTCATCCATGAATCTGAGTTTACCAAGCCAACCTCTACTACCGTCGTAATCAGGTTTTGACGGTGAGTCAAAGAATTCGCCAGTCAATACATAATATTTGTCAATATTGTTGCTCAATCTTGCAACTGTGACTGGCATGTCATCAAATTTCATCGTTGTCACAGGTGCCATCGTCAACCATCCCTTTTCTGGGTCTTTAGGACCGGGGTTGAAGTGTTTTTCCAGTGAGAGTGTGCCAGGCTTTGCATAGAATTTGTTTCCTATGCCACAGTGCCAGAGAAATATTGAATTATCTTGCCTATCGAAATCTGACATGTCCATCAAGATAGCTGGATAATCTGCGATGTATTCCAATATCTTCATACTTATGAGGCTAACGATATCACCCTCGCAAACTGCTGTGCTCATCTCTTCGGATAGGAATGCGTAAGATGCACATGGTACCATCCCAAGCTCCGCTCTAAACCTCGGCCAGCAACTTATCGCAAATCCATCGTAAGCGCCTTCTTCTTTGATTTCTCTAATTGTGTTGATAAGTGTGGCCATCTTCGTTATCGTATTCTGTGCGTACATATCGCTTATTACATATCTCGATTCAATCTCTCTGACGGTGTCTTTGATCTTTTCGACTGGTTGATTGAGAAATCGTGCCTTTAAATCTCCGAATTCCATCTCATCTACGCTCACGCCCAGTTTTGCTTTAAGTACTCTCGGATCGTAGAATAAATTATCGAACCCAGGTGCTCTACCACCCACCAGTAGGAATTTTGAACCACGTATGTTCTTTATAGCTCTCAACGCCCTCACAGTTACCTCAAATCTTCTTTTGAACAGTTCATCATCCGGATAACCGTAGAACCATTTTGCATCTTTGTTTAGATAGAACATGAATCTATCGAGTTCGCTCATGTTCAAATTCATATTGCAAAATGAATTGAGTGGTAGTGGACCTGACTTAGTAGATTCCGGAACTGCCCACAGGCCTATATATGCATTGAACTGTGCGAGTTCTTGGATGAGAAATCCCGATGAAAATGACGTAGATTGAACGAGTAACAAATCTACATCTTCCCCTTCCATCTCTTTCTTAGCATCTATTGCATCTGCTTTTGTGACGACAAAGTCTTTTCGATAGTAGAATTCAAAATTCATTTCCTTCGATAATGCATTCAAACCATCGATCGAACGAGCGTAAACTTCTTGTTTATTGCCTCTATAATTCAGTTGTATTAGTCCTACAAGTCCAATCTTTAGCTTTTTCATACCATATCACCAACTTCTTCGAATAGTTTTTTCCAATGCGATGCATCTCTATAAAAAACTGGAGGATGGCCAAGTGGTGCTGAAACTTTGTGCCTGCCGCCATCGTATCGTTTACCGCTCCACATGTGTATCCAAGCATCTGGTGGCAGTACAACTTCCCATTCTTCGGTATTTGGCTCTAACACTGGTGCAACGAGTAGATCCTTACCAAATAGATATTCGTACTTGCACTCTTCTATGTTATCAACGATATTGTCCATTTTGTAAATGAGATTGAGCGGCATGATTATAGGTTCGTAGTTTTTGCAGTAGCTCTCAACGAGCGATTTGATGTAAGGTTTGAGTTTTGCATGTATATTCGACATCATGGCAAAGTGAAGTAGCGTTTCCTCATCTGAATCAAATTGCCAATTTTCATCTGGCCAGTTTCCTTCATGCGTTCGCATAATAGGTGTGAACGCCGCTTGTTCCGCCCATCTCATGAATAATTCTTTTGTTCTCTTTGTCCAAATGAGTTCCGGAACGTTCTTTGCAAACGTTGTGTATCCACCAATATCGGAGTGTGTTAACCCCATACCGGACATTGTCATTGAAAGTGCCGCGACTATCACAGAAGGTAATCCATCGTCTTTGGACCAATTGACGAGTTGATCTCCATGCCAGAACAACGTTGAATATTTCGAGCTACCAAGCCCGCCTGCACGCATGAAAAATACAACATCACCAATCTTACCTGCTTCTTCCACTGCCTCTCTATTTACCTTTGCCCACTCTACAGGATATCTGTTGTGGTATTGTTGTGCATCTGCGCCGTTGTACAGCATTGCGTCGGTAGGCAGATATTCACCAAAATCTGCCATCCAACCGGAAAGTCCCATTCCTATCATATTCTGTTTGATAATACCCTTTATCCACTCTCTCGTTTCAGGATTTGTCAAGTCAAGTACAGCAGCTGGAAATGTCGTTACAACCACGTGATACTCTGAACCATCTGTCCTCTTGACGAGTAAATTTCTTTTTGATGCCTCTTCATACAATGAGCCTTCCAATGCTAAAAATGGATTTATGTAACCGAGCGTCTTTATTCCCATCTTACTGAGTTGTGATATTGTACTTGGTAATTCTGGATAGAGCATACCATCGTATACCCAATTCCACATGAGTTGTTTTCCAAACGTCGTAACTCTTTTTCCCTCCCAATCTTGAATCCACATGCCAGATATTTTTAGCCCCTTTTCGAGCGCAGCTTTTATCTTTGGCATGACAACATCCGTGCCACCTTGTAATCCCAATATCACGCCATCATAGAGCCAATCTGGCAATGTTGATGGAGTATCCAACGTGTGCGTCAGTGCAGTGGTGACATCATATAACGAGTCATATGAGCCAAATGATATTCTCTGTGGAATGTTGTGTATTTCAAGTTCGTGGAAATCTTTGTGAGAGAAATCAAATTCCATGTACGAGTAATCATGTACTATGCAGTAGTAATTTCTTGAAGAGATGTACGCAGGTTGAGGAAAATACGTTGTCCACCAATCACCACCTGCGTTGTCTTTGAAATTAGCAAAGTGAGTTATCAAATCTTTCTTGTTCCTTCCAACACCTTGCTCAGAACTCCACAGCGGTACCCTTTTACCACGCAAAGCTAGATACGAATACTGTTCTCCACAGCCGTAGACTTCCTCATTTTCCGATGCGTGGATGTGTATCCAGAGTCTATTTAGGCCTTCACTGAAGCTTTCTATAATTATCTCCAACGTTTCTGGATAGTTGCTCGTATAAAGGAATGTACAAACCAATTGCTCGCCGGAATCGGAGTAAAATTCGCATTTTAACTCATTTTGACTTGAATCGTCCTCTCGTAACTGTGATTTTGAGATGACGTTGTATTTTCTCAGTGGAATCTTAGAGTCATAGAATTTTTGTATGTCGAAGTTTCCATGGTACATGGTAAACTCGTCTTCGCCCTTTCCAACGTAGAATAAAGGAGACTCTTGAGAATGTTTCAATAAAAAGTCGTTGCAAGAAAAGATAAGTACGTTTGAATCACACTTTACATCCAACTTCCTCACCTCTTTTACCATTTTTACCATATTTAGCTTGTAACTTTTGCACGGAGGCATAGAACCGGACTAATCTCTAATATTCAACAGATCCATTGCCTTTTCGTATATGTCTTGAGCAGTCATGTGGTATTTTTTCAGTAAGAAATCCGTGGTGCCCACTTCACCAAAGTGATCTTGAACGCCAATTCGTTTCATTGGAACAGGACAGTTTTCAGCAAGCACTTCCGCAACGGCACTTCCCCATCCATTTATTATACTGTGATTTTCAGCAACCACTATTCTCCCAGTCTCCCTTGCTGCCTTTATTATTGTTTCTTTATCTATAGGTTTGAGCGTGTGCATGTTCAACAGTCTGACACTTATTCCACGTTCTTCAAGCATACGTGTTGCGATCATCGATTGACCAACCATCAGTCCAGAACATACTATTGTGATATCGCTACCATCTTTGAGGGTAGCGATCTTCCCAATTTCAAATTGTATGTCTTCATCGAAGAATCGTTCCTTTCTTCTTCTGTACATACGTGTGTAAACTGGTTTTGGATGGTAGATTATCTGTTCAAAGAGTGACTTAAATTGAATTGCATCGGCAGGTTCTACAATGACGAAGTTCGGCAAAGTTCTCATTATACCGGCATCTTCAAAGCTCATGTGAGTACCACCGTTCAGTTCAGCGGTTACCCCTGGGTCCGCGCCCATGAGTTTTACAGGCAAGTCTGCGTAAGCAATCGAGATCGTTATTTGATCAAATGCCCTCCTTGTTGAGAACGGCGTGAATGTGTGGGTAATTGGAATTAATCCCACATTTGCAAGCCCTGCAGCTATGCCCATCATGTTGGCCTCTGCCACTCCGACATCTATGAATCTATCAGGAAACAATTCTTTGAATTTGAGTGTTGCATCGGACCTTGCAAGGTCTGCGTTGAGCACAACGACTCTTTTGTCCTTACTAGCCAATTCAAAAAGTAATTGACCATACACATCCCTGAGTTCCTTTTCATCGTAAGTAGGTTCAAGTTTTAGATTATTCATATCGACTCACTTTCCTTTCTCAACATTTCAACGGCTCTCTGCCATTCTTCAGCACTCATTGACATGTTGTGTGATGTCACTTTACCTTCTGCAAAGTACGCACCTTTGCCTTTGATTGTGTGAAGTATAATCATTGTAGGTTTTTCAATCTGTGATTTACCTTCCATCACTGCATCGTAAATCTGCTCTACATTGTGACCATCTACTTCGATCACGTGCCAATTGAACGCGCGCCATTTATCCGCAAGTGGTTCGAGGTTATTTACTTCCTTTATGTATCCATCTATTTGCATCTTATTGTAATCGGTAAATGCAATTAAGTTATTCAGCTTGTTGTGCGATGCAAACATAGCTGCTTCCCATATCTGACCTTCTTGAGATTCCCCATCGCCTATAATCGCATAGACGTAGTTATCCTTTTTGTAAATCTTCGCAGCAAGTGCCATACCGACTGCTGCAGATAGTCCTTGACCAAGCGAGCCTGCGGTCATATCAACACCCGGTGTTTTTAGTCTATCGCAATGACTTGGTAAGTTCGTATCTGGCTTGTTCAACGTATTGATCCATTCGTACGGAAAATAACCGAGATCAGCAAGTACAGAATACAGCGCTGGTCCAGCATGACCTTTTGATAGAACAAATTGGTCTCTACCTTCCCACTTTGGATTTTTCGCGTCTATTTTCATGACCTTGTAGTACAACACAACTAAGGTATCGACTATAGACAGTGAGCCTCCTATGTGTCCGACACCGAGTTTTCCTATCATCTCGATCGTTATCATTCGTATATGTAAAGCCTTTTTCTTCAAATCTTTGACCTCTACTTCGGTTAATTTCAATCTAACTTCCTCCCTCCTAAGCAATTTGAAAACTTGACAATCTAACAAAATGCGAAACCATTTCAGTATATTGTGTTTAGTAATTGCAAAACATCTTCGTACTTCATATCTCCCGGCGTCAGTTTTACGATGTTTGCTTCCATCGAGACTTTGGCTATATCTTCAAGTTCTTCAAGTTTTACGTTGTAATCCCGCAACCTTGTTGAAAATCCTGATTCACTAATGAGTTTTTCTATCCTCGCTGAAAGTTCTTCTATATCTTTCATATCCAAGTACATGAGCAGCTCATCCATCTTCTTTGTTACGTATGGGTAAGTCCAGAGCACTAGTTTAGGAAGTGTCAATACAACCGCTAATCCATGCTCTATACCATAAAAGCTGGTTAGAGGGAAACTAATTGCGTGTGCTGCAGTTGTACGCGTCTGACTGAATGCAATACCAGCAATTGTTGCTGCCAATGACATGTTGTTGCGTGCGTCTTTGTCTCCATTGATCGAATTGGTCAGGTTTTCAAAGACCATCTTTGTTGCCTTCAATGCGAGTCCTTCCGTGTAAGGTTGCGAGCTCTTTGCCCAGTAACTTTCTATTGCGTGTGTTAATGCATCCAAACCCGTTGAAGCTGCAACGCGCGGTGGCATCGAGTAGGTTAACTGCGGGTCTATGATAGCTACGTCTGCCCAGAATTTATCACTTGTCATCGGTCTCTTGATAGATTCGTGCGTGAACACACCTACGTTTGTGACCTCACTACCAGTACCTGCCGTCGTTGGAATTAGTACAAGTGGAAGCCTGGAGTTGAATTTCTTTGCACCAAGCAAGTAATCTTCTATCTTCCCTCCATTTGAAAGTAATGCGCTTACCGCCTTACTTGTATCGAGTGAACTCCCTCCACCGATGCCAATGATTCCATCGATTTGTGCATTTGAGTAGTTATCAACTATGCTATTTACAAGTTTGCAAGATGGATTTGGTTCTATACCACCGAATATATCGCAGTCGAGGAAGATGCGTTGTATCACATCCACGTATCCAAGTTTTTGTACAACGGGATCGCATATCACAAGTACCTTCCTAGCCGACAAGTACTTTTCAGCTTCGTTTAACTTTCCTACACCGTAAACTACCTTAACCGGATTACATATTTCAAAATTCGAAAGAGTTGAGTTTTCCATGCTATCACCTCATTAACTATACAATTCTTAAACTACATAACGCTTACATAATTGTAAGATTAATTTGATTTAGTCCGTCGACTTGATGTATTTCCATAGTTGTTTCTAATGAGCAAATATGCACACAAAAGAATTATTGCCATCCCAATTATCTGGGTCATCGATAGTCGCTCACCAAGAAAGATAAATGAGAATGTCGAAACGTATACAGGCATCAGCAAAAGTACACTTCTCACAAGCCAGACCGGGAATTTACGTAGCGAACCATAATAAACAATGTATATCAAGAACTGACCGATACTTGCAATCATCAACGCAGTCGTCGAACCATTGAAACCCAAATGACTGAATTCTACCATTCCCACACTACTGCCTGAAAATATTACAAAAAACACAAGTGTGAACAAATTGTTGTAGAAGGCTATCACGTTATCTGAGACTGGATTGGACTTATCTTCCTGTACGCTCCTAATTAAAAAGGCATTGATCGATATGAAGAGTGCACTAAATAAGAACAGCAAATCTGCTATGTTCAATGCAAATTGTGAGAGTTGCAACCCTGAAACGAGGAAAACTCCCACCAACATGAAAACCATCAGTATCAGCTCACTGAAGACTACTTTTTGACCAAGCAAGAAAGAAATTAACGTTGAAAAGAGCACGTCAGACCTTAACAATATGGAGCCCTTCGATGCACTCGAATACTTGAAACCAATGAACGCAGTGAAATCAAGTAGAAATCCAAGCAATCCTATTAAAACTAATCGAGGGAAGACATGTTGCACTCTAAACAAATCCATCAATTCTTTACGATACCACATGTAAAAAACCATAACGATAAACACGAAGAGTCTGATGAAGATACCTGTGAACGTGGCGGAAAATGTCGACAGTGCAAGCTTATTCGCGATATAATATGTGCCCCACACTATGACGAGCATCACTAAATTCAGTTTGCTCTTTTCAGCCATCTGGCTATATCAGTTCCTTTCTCAATTTTTCAAGTTCACTCTCAGCAATTTTGCCTGTTTCTCGTTTCTTGTTGAGAAATGCGATAAGTTCTCTATGAACATTCGGTTTGAGCGGGTATCTCAATGCAGCCCAGACTCCAAAGACCAACAGCGTGATTGGTCCAATGGCCAGTATAACCCTTATCGCGGTAATGACACTTTGTGGCTGAACTGGGATTTCGTTGCCCACCGGGTTTATGTAACCGGCTAGTCCCAGTATCAAGAGTATGAATGCTTGAGCCAACGCCGATGCAATCTTCCTTAAAAACGTTGCCATCGAACTTAACATACCTTCCCTTCTATCACCGAAGTTCAATTCTCCAACATCTGTTACGTCACCAAGTATTGTATGCGGCATAACCGCAACGGCAGAAACACCTGCACCTATGATGGCTGAGAATGCAAATAGTACCATATCTGGCCAAGATGGTTTAAGGATGAATGTCAAGATCCCGCCAATGGACCATATTATTGCACCAAATACGTAGGCAAGATTCTTACTCTTCTTACGCGCTATCATCGCATAAAAAGGTATAAAGACTACTTCAGTGATAAGTAGCACACCGAGTACGATGGAGACCATCGATGGTTTGCCCATATAATATTTCATGTAATATGGGAAAATGATCGATACAGTGTCGATTGCCAAATAAGCAAACAGATACATTGCTAAGTATGTTCGAAACGTCTTTATTTTCAAAGGCTCTATTATGAGGTCTCTAAAGCTGAACTTCGTAGCCGCAGGTGTAAAATTCTTCTCCTTTGTGAAGGCAAATACACCGAGGTATGGCAATGCGAAAAATGTTCCAAACACTATGGACATGAGCAAGTATCCCTTTTTCACATCACCTGCTGCTTGAACGATCATCATAGGTAATACGGCACAAAGCAGAGAAGAGATAAGAGAAAATACAAGTCGCAAGGAGTTTATAGATGTTCGTTCGTTGTAATCTAACGTAATTTCTGCACTCATCGCAGTATATGGTACCAAAACCATAGTGTTTACAACATCTAAGAAAAGGTATGAGAAAAAGGCATACAAAAACCTTGCAAATACACTTTGAAAACTTACAGGATACCAGACCATAACGAAAGACAAGAATATGAATGGTACACCAACGAGAAAGTATGGCCTTCTTCTTCCAAATCGTGATTTTGTGCGGTCAGTTATGAATCCCATGATGGGGTCTGTGAATGCATCCCAAATCTTGCCGATCAAGAAAATCAACGACGCATACGACGCAGGAATCTTCATGACATCTGTAAGGAATATCGCGTAGAAAAAGTTCATTATGTTGAAGACTCCACCACCGTAAACATCGCCAAGTGCAAAGAAGAATTTCGTCAAACCAGGTACCTTATTGTTACCTTTTGCTTCTTTCTTGTCAATTTTCTCCTCTTTACTCATCCCTTTATCCCTCCAGCAGACAATCCTTTTATGATGTACTTTTGCAGCGTTATAGTGATGATGAGTACCGGTATCAGCATTATCGTTCCAGCAGCAGACAGTTGTCCCCATTTCGGCGCATATTGACCGAGCAAACCATTTACAGCAACGGGTGCTGTACGTGCGTTCGTTGAAGACAATATGAGTGCATACAGGAATTCATTCCAAGACATCAGAAAACAGAATATGGCAGAAACAACGATTCCAGGCCCCACGAGTGGTAGAAATATTCTCCAAAAAACGCCACCTTCACTTGCACCATCTATCCTCGCTGCTTCTTCAAAGTCTCGTGGAATTGCTGCAAAAAACGGTAATAAAAGCCAGACGACATACGGTATATTGAAACTCATGTGAGATAGTATAATACCCGTTAGTGTATCTCTCAACTGAAATTGGTTAAACATCATAAACAATGGTATTACAAGAGAAATCTGTGGGACCATCCTAAATATGAGAAATGAATAAGCAATCAATTTTTTAGATCTGAACACGTATCTGGTTATGCCATACGAAGCCATCGCACCTACGATTATTGAAATAACCGTTGATACAACCGCAACGATGATACTGTTTCTTAAACTAAGCAAGAAATCTCTATTCGATAGGACGGATTTGTAACTATCGAAATTGAAAGAAAAGTAGAAAGGTCCACGAGCCCATATATCTATATCTCGCTTAAAACTGTTCATAAAAACAACTATGATCGGCGTCAATTCGATGAAAACTATCAACAAGATGATAATTATTAGCAAAGTAGTTAGAAATCTTTTCCTAAAGTGTTTTGACTTCATCCCTTCTCACCCTCAAATTGTATATTTCCTCTGACTATGAAAAATGCAATAACGAGTGCTACTATGAGTAATATGACGCCCATTGCAGCCGCGTACCCTATGTTGAAGAATTCAAATGCTTGCTTGTTTATGTACAATGAGAGTAGCAAAGTTGAATTACCAGGTCCACCACCGGTCATGACATATACTTCGGAGAAGATACGGAGTGCATCTATGAGTCTCAACAGTAGTGCTGTTGCGATTGTCGGCCTGAGATAGGGAATCACTATCTTGGTTATCTTCTTCCAAAAACCTGCACCATCTATCTGAGCTGCCTCGATATACTCTCTTGGCATACCGGATAGCCCTGCATATATGAACATAAACATGAATGGCCACATGCGCCAGATATCTTGAATGATGACCATGCTATATGCAAAATTTGGTTCAGCTAGCCAAGCTTTAACACCAAAACCAAGCTTTTCCAAGATGAAACTCATCATACCATACTCAGGTTGCAAGAGCATTCGCCACGTGAGGCCTGAAATGACAGGTAGCACAAAAACTGGTAAGAGCAACAGTGCTCGCACTACATCGTAGAATTTTCCATCGCGATTCAACAGAATGGCGACAAAGAATCCCAAGATCGTCTCTATCGGAAGTGCTATCACTATGAACCCTAGTTGCAACCATAACGAATGTAGAAATTCTCTATCTTTGAACAAGGACAGATAATTTTCAAAACCAAGGAACTTCTTTGCGTCTGAGTGAAATAAGTTCCAGTCATATGCGGACATATAAATCGAGTAGAATATTGGATAAACAAGTATAGAGATGACCAATACCAGTGCAGGAAGTATAAAAATCCAGTGTTTGAAATTATAATTTCTCTTCATTTGACCACCCTTCGGCCACTTTGCTCAAGGTTTTTAGAGTAATGGGGGCAACTGCCCCCATTGTGTGTAAAAATCTCTTCAATAAGTTGAAAGATCAATAACCTAATTTCTTGAGTAGGTCGTTGAGATCATCTTTCATCTTTTTCACAGCACTTTCCGGTGTTACCTTTCCACTTATAGCTGCAAGCCAGTTATCTCTTATTATCTGTGAGGTCTCGGCATATTGCGGGAATCTCGGTCTTGCGATAGAACCCTTCATAGAATCGAATATCGCTTTAAACCAAGGCCTGTCTTTATTCATAGTAGGATTGAGCAATATGTCGGATCTTGCAGGTGTAAATCCTTTTGGAACGAGCTTTGTTCCAGTTTCAAGAGATGCCCACCAATACGCAAACTCTGCTGCAGCATCTTTGTTTTTGGAAGCATTCGGCATTCCGAGTACCCAACATCCTCTGATTGCAGATGCGCCGGCCGAACCAACTGGTGGGGCAGAATACGTAATCTTGCCGGCAACTAAGGAAGAATTTGGATCTTCATGTTGTGGAACGAGCGCTGGCCATTGGAACATCGTGAATACCTTACCTTGATTGAACGCAGCAATTCTTTCCGAATGCCCCATATCGAGTGCACCTACAGGTGAGAACTTCAAAAGTTCTTTGTAGAAATTGATCGCCTCAACTGCTTTTTTGTCATCCAGCGCAACGACAACTCTATTGTTAACAATCTCTAAAGGCCTTGTCCCAAATCCTTCAAACATGAATATCGCTTCAGCCGTAGTACCTTCCGCTTGTTTCGTAAATGGTGCAAAACCGTAGATTCCTTTGGTTGAGAAGAATTCTGCCATATCTCTTAGTTCTTTGAACGTCTTTGGCACGCCAAGGTTGTAACCATACTTACTCTTGAAATCCTGCTTGTTTTTTGGATCGTTAATAAGGTCTTTTCTTGTAATCCAGATGTAGACGTTTGCATTTACAGGCATACCTACGAAAGTTCCCATCCATTGAGCAGCATCAAACGCATTCGGTGCAAAGACAGAAAGGTTAGGTTTTTTATATACTTTGCCAGTGCTCCAGTTGTTGAATGGAGTGAAAAGGTGTGCCAAGGCAGGAACGTATGGTTCGTCGACCGTAACAAGATCATAGTCTGACTTATCAGTTGACACACTGACACCAATCTTCTGGAGCAAGTTACCAGAAGGTATGAGTTCAAGCACAACTTTGATACCAGTCTGTTTCTCAAAATCTGGAATACCTTCCTTCAACGCCTGAGTTAGTGCATCATCCCAAGCAAGCACTTTGATCGTCGTGTTGTAAGGCGCTGAAAACGCAAGAAATACTGTAAAAACCAACAGCAAAACACTTATGACCCTTCGCATCTTTTTCCCCCCTTTGAAAGGATGTGGTCCGGATAACTGACAAATTGTTTCCAATGATATGATAACGTTATCATATTAGACCACAATTTTCTAAATTGACAAAAACTGATTTAAGCACGTTTATTCAACCAATTGTTGAAAATAAGAATTTTCGTTCTATTTGCGTCAAATTTCAAGTGTTATTTTGCACAAACTATTGAAATCTATAATTTTACATGATAACGTTATCACACTTATCAAAAAAATATGGATGCAAGAGAATGCGTATGCAGCGACAAAATCATTTGAGCAAATTCTTGTATATGCCTGGATGAGAATCTGGTATTTCAACCGCTCCGACAATCTTTTTGTAATATTCTACAGGGCCAGCATCACCGATGATAGCGTATGCATAACCAACGGTGTACATGTCTTTTAGGCAAGCTAATAGTAGTGCGGTTCCAATTCCTTTACCTCTATATGTAGGATTTACTCCAGTTGGGCCAAAGAACCCCCTTATCGTTGCATCGTAGCATGCAAAACCTATTATTTCGTTGTCTTTGGTTGTATCTATGGCGATGAAACAAGAGATGGGCCTATTTGAAAAGCTTACGTCTGTCTCACTCGCCCAGTGTTTTCCAAACTGCTCTCTTACCCATTCTACAACGGGGATTTTTTCCGGACCTATGGGCCTTTTGATCACTATACCATATTTCGATAGTTCTTCTAAAACATCTTCATATGATGGCAATTCATACAATTTGACAAGCATATCAGCCATATTCAATCCCTCCACAGTGTTTTGAACAGGTGTTCTCTCAAGATGAAAAGAATCAAAAGAATCAAAATAACTAAAAGAATTAGAACATATCGGTGATTATCTTTATGAACAAGAGTACGAGTACAACTAACATCACAGGTTTTATAACTTTTGCCCCTCTCTTTAGTGCAACGCCTGAACCAAGCCAGTTACCGGCAATTCCAAAGAGTGCTGCTGGAAGTCCCAGAGAGTAGAAAACTTTTTCCCCTGCAATGAATGTAACGAGTGCACCAATGTTGGATGCCAAATTGACTATCTTTGCTGTTCCAGATGCACTAACGTGGTCTAACGAGAGTATGGAAACATAGAAGATGATGAGAAATGTTCCGGTACCTGGGCCGAAGAATCCATCGTAGGCACCTATGGCTAACCCAATCAGTGCGGAAATGGTTATTGTCTTAGCATTTCCATACACTTTTTCATTCTTCTTCTCTCCATTTCCTCTGGGTCTGCTTATAAATACGATAACTGCAGCGATCGGTATCAAAAATGTGAGTACAAGCTTCAATACATCATCTGATAGAAAGAGTGCAAGTTTTGAGCCTATGTAAGAACCGATCAATGAGCCTACAACTGAAGGTATGCCTATCGAATAGACGATAGTCCTACCGTGCGCATATCTCAGTGTACTAAATATGGTACCAATCGTCGATGAAAGTTTGTTCGTGCCAAGTGCATAGTGACTAGGTACACCAATGAAAAGATAAGCAGGGAGTGAGATAAGTCCACCTCCCCCTGCTATTGAATCGACAAATCCAGCTAAAAATATCAGAGGAAAAAGTATTAATTCATCGACAACCGTAAATGTCAACTATGTCACCTCTTTCTCCC
>DJGV01000002.1:87439-112252 GCA_002432805.1 Fervidobacterium sp. UBA5837
TTTCTCCCAGTTTCTCCCAAAAGCTGGTCATGCACTGACTTTGAAAATAACATTCAATATCCATCCCACAAGATATGCAACACTGGCACTCAATCCACCGATGAGTAGCATCTCAAAACCACTGATGAACCACTTTACACCGGTTACAATCTGGCGCAATGCACCTACCGTAAATAGAGTGATTGCCGTTATGATGCAAGAGAAAAGGAACTGATTCTGTGCCAAGAAATCCCATTGTGAGGCAAATACATACGTGATGAGTGGCATAAAACCAGCTACCAAGAATGCAAAAAACGTAACTAACGCACTCTTGAATGGTGAAGAGCCATCTTCGAAAAGTCCAAGCTCTTCGTGGAGCATCGTGTCAACCCAAATTTTCTCGTCACTTGTTATTGCATCTACCAATTTGTCAAGGTTTTCTCCTTCAAGTCCCTTCTTTTTGTAAATCTCCCGCACTTCCATCTTCTCTGCCTCAGGGATGTGCTCAACTTCCCACATTTCTCTCTCTCTTTCAGATTCCAAGTAATCTCTTTCGGACTTTTCCGACAAATAATCACCTATAGCCATCGACAACCCATCGGCAAATAAATTAGCCAAACCAATGATTAACGCTATCTTAGGATCAAGGCTAGCACCGGCCACGCCAGAAATTGCAGCAAATGTTGTAACAATGCCATCGCTCGCCCCATACACTGCTTGTCCAATGTACTTGCCCTGTTCAGTCTTGTGCCAAGGTTCTTTTCCTATCTCTTCTTTTGAATGAAGCCTTTTTTGTGTCTCAACATCCCCCTTTGTGTACGCTTCTCTTACACGCTGCACTCGGGATTTTTTCACATTCTTCTTTTTGTTCTTTTCAGGTTCATGCACATGCATCCCTCCCTATTCAGAATTCGGAAAACATCGATTGCCACATCTTTGTAAGCTTACAAAACTATTTTTATTATATCATAATAAATAGATTGAATTACATGTTGTACCCAAGCATATCAAGAAATTATCATCGATGATGATTCAGTATTGATAAGTGTACACTTAACTGATTCTATTAACCGAATCTTAACTATACATTTTCATACATTCAGCCAATATACCTCTTGACAAACGACTTTTCTTTGGTATCATTGAGAACGGTCACTAACGTTTGCCCCCATCGTCTAGCGGTCTAGGACACTGGCCTTTCAAGCCAGTGGCACGGGTCCGAATCCCGTTGGGGGCGCCAGTTTCTACGAACCGTAAAAACTACAGTGTGGGCGCGTAGCTCAGAGGGAGAGCGTCTGCCTTACAAGCAGAAGGTCGTAGGTTCAAGTCCTACCGCACCCACCAAAAGTATGATGAACTGGAAGAACTGATGTAATATAGCTTCTACAAGTACATTTGGAGTGGCCAGGTAGCTCAGATGGTAGAGCAGTGGACTGAAAATCCACGTGTCGACGGTTCGATTCCGTCCCTGGCCACCAGAGTTATCTAAAAACCAAATAATCTCAAAGCCCCCCATGATAGGGGGCTTTTCAATTGATTATCTTGTTCAATGAGTATTAATCTGAAGTATTCAGTTATTTGCCCGCGACACATTGTAAATTTCCCATTGAAGTTGCGAATTTTTCTGGTATAATCACTTATAGGTTAATCTTGTAAAAAGGAGGAAGTGACATGAAGAGGACATACCAACCATCCGAAAGGAAGAGAAAGAGAACGCACGGGTTTTTGGCTAGAAAATCCACACCAGGTGGAAAGAAAGTTTTGAAGAACAGAAGAAGAACTGGTAGATGGAGATTAGCGTTATAACAAGTAACATCGATGATGGTAGGAAACGTTTCAAATTCAGAAAGAGAGAGCGCCTAAAACTCAGGAGTGATATAAGCCTTCTATTTGAATCGGGTAGATCCGTTCAAAACGAGGATTTTGTGATTGTCTATAGGAAGAATAGACTTGATTACAGTAGAATAGCTGTTGCTGTAAAAAGGAAATTCGGAAAGGCGAATCGAAGGAATAAGCTCAGGAGATGGGTAAGAGAGTGTTTTAGAACAAGCTCAGACAGAGTTCCAAAAGGTTACGATCTCTTGGTAATCGCTCGAAAACCATTGTCCGTAAAATTTAAAACGTCTACATACTGGAGTGTTAGTAAATCACTGATTGAGCTTTTTGAGAGGATAATTAATGAGGAAAGTAATACTCGCAATCATTAAATTTTACCAGAAGTTTATTTCACCACTTAAACCACCAACATGTAGATTTGAACCTACTTGTTCCACTTACACTTACCAAGCAGTGGAAAAGTTTGGTATTTTCAAAGGGCTGCTCCTGGGTTTTTGGCGTATTCTTCGTTGTAATCCTCTTTCTGAAGGTGGATATGATCCAGTACCTCAGACTTTTCATTTATTCCATGGCCAAGATCACAATGACCGAAACAATGACACTCATACAAACTAAGGGAGGCGGTAGCGTTGAGGAAGTTAACCGTCATTTTTTTGTTACTTCTAGCAATCATGGGACTTTCTGGTATCCTTGTCCAGGAAAATTTGGATTCTGTCACTGTAAGTGCGAAGTACATCCAAGTCGAACTTGGAAGAGATGGTAATTTATCGAAAGTAACTCACAACTTGGGAAGGGCATATCTCTTTTACGTTAATGATAATGATGGATTTGACATCTACGATTCGAGTGATACCGAGATATCCACCGCAACACCAACGTATACAATCGATTACGGCAGTAAGCTGGAAGATGAATCATATGAATCTGTTAAAGTGATTTTCACTTATCCAAATGGTATAAAGAAGACTTACTCGTTTGACAACAGTTTAGTCACCTATACATACAACGTACTCATTGAGTCACCAGAGGAGGTTAAAGTTGCACTGCCTCTCATTTGGAGTTCAGATACGGTACGGTCAGCGGTGAATTTCTTGATCTCTTTCAGACCTGATACAGATTACACAACAATAGTTAATTTCTCGGGCAAGTTGGATGCTACAAGGGTTGTTGGAAACAACCTGAATTTCAAAGTCTACATGGGGCCTTACAAGAAAACAGTCATCAAACATGTCTTTGGAGAAGATAGCAGTAGAGTCTTGGAACTCATAAAAACGATCTCTGGTGTTGGAAAGTGGTATAGTTTCATCTCCGATGGACTTTCAGAATTCTTCAACTGGTTGAATATCCTTACGAGGAACTTCGGATTAACAATCATACTATTTACCATAGTAGTGAGGCTTGCACTCTACCCATTTTATCATGCTCAAACAAAGCAGATGATACAAATGAGAAAGATTCAACCAGCTGTAGATGCGATAAGGAAAAAATACAAAGACCCACAGAAACAACAAGAGGAATTGATGAAGATTTACAAGGAAAACAAAATCAATCCTTCGAGCGGATGTCTAATGTTAATAGTCCAGCTTCCTATATTTGCACTGCTCTACGGTGTTATACAGAGTTATCAAGAGCTCTTCTCTGTATCAGGAGGGTTTTTGATTTGGAGAGATCTTTCTGCAGGTGGCTGGGGAGTAAACTGGTTGTTCTTGGTCATCACGATACTAACTTCGTATTATCTTGCGTTGATCACGAGTCAAGATTCAAGAACGGCATGGCAACAGATAATAATGGGCTCTATATTCCCATTCTTCTTCATCACTTTACCAAGCGGTATATTCCTTTACTGGACGATGAACTCAATAATTCAACTTGCAATCACCTTCTACACGTACAGGCGTTACAAGGTTAAGGGACTTTCTAATCATGATTTGTGGGGTATCAAGCCAAAGAAGAGGTGATCGACTTGAAAACGTTGAATTATACTGGAAAAAATATCGAAGATATCGTAGAAAACTTTAAGAAAGATTACGATGCTTTGGATGGAGAATATGAATTAACCGTTATAGATAAAGGAAGTACAGGACTATTCGGTTTGTTTTCTCGTGATGCAGTTGCTGAAATTACTTTAACAAACAAATACTACGAACGCAAGTTGAAAGAATTCATAGAAGGTATATTCGAGCAATTCAACATAGACTACTTTGTAGAAGTCAGCAGTCGTGGTAAAACGTTCATCGTATCGTGTCACAGCGAACAGATAGGGAAGATAATAGGTAAACATGGTAAGGAGCTTGGGGCACTTCAACACATTGCAAGTATATTCCTTAACAGGATAACTGATACAAAAGTTACCGTGATCATCGATGCTGGAAATTATCGAGAGAAACGAAAAGAGCAACTTCAAAAGATCGTTGAACATGCAATAGAAAGATTAGACAAAGGTGGGAAGATCAAATTAGATCCCATGTTTGCATTTGAGAGGAAAATCGTCCACGAAATTGCCAAGAAGCACAAAGATGTATACTCTTATTCTGAGGGTTTAGAACCATACCGCTATGTCGTTATCGAATACAGGAAAGGAGGCCATCATCATGAAGATAGGGAACGTTTCGGAAATGCAACCACTCGAAATTCGAAATGGGACAGTACTAAAAAGAGTGCTAATAGGGCCTAGAGATGGAGCACCAAACTTTGTTATGAGATTATTCACAATGAAGCCAGACGCATCGACAGAATATCACTCACACCCATGGGAACACGAAATATTTGTCGTTGAAGGTGAATTGGAAGTCATACAAAAAGACAAAAAAACTCGCGTTGAAAAAGGTACATACATATTCGTTGAACCAAATGAGGAACACCAATTTCACAACGTATACGATGGAGAGACGTCTTTCATATGTGTCATACCAAAAGAAGGCGGAGAATGAGCTTTTTGCTTGAAAAATATTGACAGAGCATAATCAACATGCTATAATTATTCTCGGCCTTTGAAAGATAAGGCCCTTAGAAAGTCGGGGTGTAGCGCAGTTGGCGAGCGCGCCGGTCTTGGGCACCGGAGGTCGCTGGTTCAAACCCAGTCACCCCGACCAACGTGCGGGTGTAGCTCAATTGGTAGAGCATCGGCCTTCCAAGCCGAGGGTTGCGGGTTCGAGTCCCGTCGCCCGCTCCACTTTTTTAAACGTGCGGCTGTAGCTCAATAGGATAGAGCATCGGACTTCTAATCCGAGGGTTGTGGGTTCGAGTCCCGCCAGCCGCGCCACCGTTTTAAATTTCAATTCAATAGTAATGCATTTTTTGTGGTGGCTATAGCTCAGTTGGAAGAGCGCCTGACTGTGGATCAGGGTGCCGAGGGTTCAAATCCCTCTAGCCACCCCAATTTTTCACATATAACTATTGAATCATATACAGCATTTTTATCTTTCTTATGCGCTCGTAGCTCAACTGGATAGAGCGTCGGACTTCGGATCCGATGGTTGCGGGTTCAAGTCCTGCCGGGCGCGCCAGGAGGAAGCTGGATTTATTTTTCGAACTTTTTGACTTTCGGAGTAGACGCCCAACCACACTGATTAAACCTTTGGAATCGTGTACCTTCAAACGTCAGAGAAAAGGAGGTAGTACTATGGAAGTACTAAAAGTTTCTTCAAAATCCAACCCCAACAAGGTTGCTGGTGCTTTAGCCGGAGTGATAAGAGAGAAGGGAAGAGCAGAGATTCAAGCGATAGGTGCCGGTGCTGTTAACCAAGCTATCAAGGCCATCGCGATTGCACGAGGTTACTTAGCTCCAAGCGGTTTTGATCTTGTTTGTGTGCCTTCTTTTACAGATGTGAGTGTTGAAAACGAGACACGAACAGCCTTAAAATTTGTTATTTTCCCAAGAGAGTGAGAAGTAGAGATTGAATTCATAACATTTTTGTAAATCATCAAACCTGGCCAAATTCGTGGCCAGGTTTTTCATTTTCTATTCCTTGCTTGAGCCTCTTTTTGATTGTACTGTTTGCAGAACTTGTGTGGTTCACAACCAGCTTTCAAAGGCATTTTAAAGTGCATTTTTCAGATTTTTCAATCCGATTAACAAACCCTTCTGCGATTTTTCTATGCTGCCAGACCATATTGGGTCTTCGTGTTCTATACTCAGTACATAATCGTACCCAACCTTTTGTAATTCGCAAATAAATCTTCTCCAATCGATCGTTCCAAAACCTGGTAATCTATAAGTCCACCAACTCTTTCCATGACCATTTGTACCAAAGTGTCCAAGTATACTCTGATCATAAAGTGTGTTCACATCTATTTCGACATCCTTTGCATGTGCATGGAATATCCTTGGTGCGAATTCCTTAATTGCATCGAAGATATCTATTCCAAGCCAATATAGATGTGACGGATCGAAGTTTATACCAAATGAATCTGGGATGATTCTGAATATCTCGCGCCACAATTCTGGAGAATAGAATATGTTGCCTATCTTTTCTTCTTCTTGCCATCCCATCATTGGACAATTTTCTATCATCAATTTGACATTTCGGCCCTCTGCGTAAGCGATGATCGGTTTGAAAACTTTCTCGAATTCAACAATGTTCTCTTCGACGGTCTTTGTAATATCCCTTCCAATGAACGTCCCAACCAATTCTACTCCAAGATTATGCGCCAAATCTATAACCTTTATAAGATGGTTGTTAACCTTCTTTCGCTTATCCAAGTTTGCATCTAAGTTGTTATCGTAGTATGCAAGTGATGAGATCAAAATACCATACTCTGCTAGTGTATTACGTATTTCTTCTATATCACGGCTACTGATTTCATCAACGTTGACAGTTGTTGCCGAGAAATCCCTTTCGTTCTCAACTGGCCAAGCAGCAACTTCGATTGCTTCAAAACCACTCTCTGCTGCCCAGTGTATAATCTCTTTAACATCCATACCGTTTAACGGTACAGTTAGAAATCCTATTTTCATCTTTTCACCTCCGTAATGTATCTCTCAAGGATAGTACAATTAGTTATAATTTTAGTTATAATTCAAAGGGGACACATACGTGTCCCCTTTGGTGGAACTCAGCACAGCAAGAATCAAAACACTGAATCCGGGAAGTAGTAGTCCTTTGCGTTTTCCTTGGTAATTGTTTCTGTGGAGAGGATGATCTTTCTTGGCATCCCTTTCTGATAGAATCCATTCAAATTCTGCCCTTTTAACTGCATTACTGCAAGGTTTATTGCCGTGGAAATCATGTTTGGTGGATACGTGAAATCGATTTGAACGAGTGGATTACCGTCCATGATCATCTTCAAAATCTCCTTTTGCCCCGCCCCGCCGACTAGTACTATGTTTTTATCTCTCTTTGCTTGTTGAAGTGCGAGTATGACACCTTGGAGCATATCATCGTCACCTGTCCAAACTGCATCTATCTGTGGGAACTTTGTCAAAAGTGTTTGCATTACTTGGAATGCAGTCTCTCTACTCCAGTTTCCAGGCTGTTGAGCCAATATCTTGATGTTGGGATAAGGCTTCAAAGCATCTTTGAATGCCTGAACTCTTTCGGTGTTGATCGTGGATGGAATACCTTCGATTATGACTATGTTGCCTTTTCCCTTTAATTTTTCAGCGATGTACTTGCCTGCGAGATAACCATACATGTAGTTATCTCCTGCAATGTAGGTGTTATATTCCTCAGATTCGATGCCTCTGTCAACTATGACTGTGTATACTCCCTTTCTAAATGCTTCGACGCAAATTGGTGTTAGAGGTGCAGATTCGTACGGGTTAATGACAAGTGCATCTATACCCTTTGCAAGTAAAGTTTGTACCTGTGCCACTTGCTCACTTGGTTCCCGTGCAGTGACTAGTGTGAATTCCAAAGTTGAATCCTTTGCATACTGTTTTATAGCGTACTGTGCCCACCAAACCATTCCACCAGTCCAACCATGGTCTGCAGCAGGTATCGCGACCCCTATTCTGTATTTTGCTGCAGCAAATGTCACGAGAGACAGAAGCACTAACACGAAAACAAGTACCTTTTTCATAAACCTCTCCCTCCTTCAGCAATGCCCTTTAATAAGGGCACTATCATTTATATCATTCACTCCTACGAACATTCTGTAAAAAGACTGCAGAGATAATTATCAACCCTTTTACCAATCCTTGTAGATACACCGCAACGTTCAGCATGACGAGCATATTGTTTATAACACCTAAAACAAGTGCACCCAAGAATGTACCAACAATCTTTCCCTTTCCGCCACTCAAACTTGTCCCACCTATTACTGCAGCTGCTATAGCATCGAGTTCAAATCCATTACCAGTTGAAGAAGAACTTACTGACCCCATCATAGATGAAATTAGTATGGCTGATATTGAAACCGATATACCGCCTATCACATACGTTGCAATTCTTATCTTATCGACGTTGATTGCAGAATAAAGAGCTGCAGTTTCGTTTGCACCGATAGCGTAGACATACCGACCAAACTTCGTACGTTCGAGTATTATCGAGGCTATTATTACATATATCAAGAAAACAATCATTGGGACGGGCAATTCAAGTATCCTCATCATTCCGATACTCGAATATTTCGTAGACCTGCTCATGTAAACGCCACCATTTGCAAAATTCAGCACTAGGGACCTGTATATTGCCATTGCACCAAGTGTGACAACAAATGGTGGTATACGTCCTTTCGCAACGAGAAAACCACTGCCTGCACCAAGTAATGCTCCAACTGCTATTGTAATTAGGATACTCAATATCACAGAACCTACTGTATCGCCAAGCGCGTTTACAGTCTGTATCGCAAGTGCACCCATGAGTGCCATAAAAGAACCAACGGAAAGGTCTATTCCACCACCAATCATGATAAAGGTCATTCCGATTGCTATGATTCCAATGTACGAAATTTGCCAGAAGATGTTTATTATGTTCTGGATCTTGAGAAAGGCAGGACTGAGTATACCAGCTACCAAAATCAACACGATTAGTGCAAAGAGTATACCGTACTTAGAAATGACATCCCTTAGATGCATGTTTCCATCACTCCTTAAACTTTTCTTGAGATTCTGAAACCCCGAGTGCCATGTATATCAAATTCGTCTCTTCTACCTCTTCTCCGACTGCCTCTCCAACTATCGTCCCATTTCTCATGACGATTACCCGGTTGCAAAGGCCAATGATCTCCGGCAGATCCGACGAGACTACTATGAAACTCGCCATCTTCTTCGAAGCCAATTCTGAGATGATTTTGTATATCTGATATCTGGAATTGATATCAACACCCCTCGTTGGTTCATCCATGATGAATATCTTTGCACCCGTTTCAACAAGTTTTGAAAGCACCAATTTCTGTTGATTTCCACCACTTAGTGTGTGAGTAATTTGGTATGGCCCTCTTACTCTTATATCGAAACTTTTTCTATAAAATTCAAACCTTTCTACTTCTACCTTTGGTTTTGTAACTATTTTTGAAATCTTGTCGAGTGTCATCAATGACGTATTCTTGAAAACCTCGAAATTTAAGATGAGCCCCGCAAGTTTTCTTTCTTCTGGCAGATACACAATACCATTCTTCATTGCCTCTTTTACAGATCGGATAATTGCCGGTTTTCCATCTACGAATATCTCACCTGAAGACAATTTTCTGACTCCTATTATCGTTTGCATGAGTTCCGTTCTACCAGCACCGACCAGACCATAGAAGCCAAGGACCTCACCATTCTTCAAAGTAAAGGAAACATCCCTTATCTTTCCATCTGCTGAATTTAAATCCCTAACTTCAAGGACGTTCTTCTCTTCCCACCCAACTTTCTCTGGGTATATTTCGTCCATCTTTCTTCCAACCATCATCTCTGCGATCTGCGTTTCTGAGAAGTCAGATAGTGCACCTTGATATACCTTCTTTCCATCTCTGAGGACTACCAATTCATCAGCTATCTGAACGATCTCTTTCAATCTATGAGATACAAATATCACAGTTATTCCCGAAGTCTTGAGTTTTTTCACGGTTTCAAAAAGCTTTTGTGTTTCATCCTCACTGAGTGATGCTGTTGGTTCATCCATGATCAGTATCTCAACACTTCTTGAAAGTGCCTTCATTATCTCGACCATCTGCTTTTTCCCTGTCGATAGCCTCTCCACTAACTCCATCGGATCTATATCAACATCCAAGTTTTTTATTATTTCAGAAGCCTCTTGGATCATCTTTTTCTTATCTATCAAGAAACGCCCTGTTGGTTCATCTCCAAGAAATATATTTTCGTAGACTCTGAGCGGTTCAACGAGATTCAACTCTTGTGGGACAAGCACTATGCCGAGTTCTTTTGCTTTGTATGGATTCAACACTGTTTGTTTACCATCTACGTAAATCTCTCCAGAAATGGGCTGCAAGAATCCAGAGAGGATTCTCATCAGCGTGGACTTTCCAGCTCCATTCTCGCCCACTACACCGTAGACTTTTCCAGGATGAAACGCAACATCCACACTATCTAGCACCAACGCCTCACCGAATTTCATCGATATACCTTTGCCTTGCAATACGGGCATCTCAGCCATCGATCTCCACTACCTTTTGCAATTTAGACGATTCCAAGAACTTCTCTATTATCTTGATCGACATTAGCCCATCCTCTGGTCTCACTATAGGTTGCTCCATTCCTAAACACACTTTTATGAAATGTTCAACTACTGGCAATTTCCAATAAGGATCTTCGTTTGTGAACAACGGTTTGAGTACTATCTCGCCATGATACGTGATGGGTTTTGCAATGTACAGGTCTATTTTGCTAGGATCAGTTTGCCCGACCTTCAACGTACCATTCTCTCCGTAAACGACGATGTAATTCTCTTCAAGCCCTCTCGTTATCCAATTTGCATCTAACGTTGCAAGTGCTCCATTGGAGAGTTTCATCACGCCATTCGCGATGTCTTCGACATTTGCATTCTTCTCCAAAGTTGCAGTGAGCGCAACACATTCTTTAACCTCCAACCCCGTGATGTACCTTATCAAATCTACCTTGTGTACACCAAGGTCACCCAATGCACCGAATGCGGCCTTATCCTTATCGAAGAACCAGTCAACATTCTGCGTCCAATTCTCAGGTCCTGAATGTTCAAACGCAGCTTTAACGAGCCTTATCTCGCCTATCATTCCACTCTTGATTATCTCTCTCGCCTTCTGGTTGTGTGGGAAGAATCTCTGTGAGTGATTAACCATCAAAATCTTCTCAGTGTTGGTTGCACACTCTACCATCCTTGCTGCTTCGATGCTATTCATAGCCATCGGTTTTTCGACTAATACATGTTTGCCATGTTCAAGTACATCGATCGACACAACTGCGTGGAGGTGATTTGGCACAGCAACAATCACAGCATCAACAAAATCACTATTTGATATATCTCTGTAATCTGTGAAGGATTTGACATTTGTTAAAGAAAATTTTTTAGTTATGTATCGCAATCTGTCGGCATTTGGGTCTGAAATAGCGACCAGTTCAGCAAGATCAGAGCTCAACAAGTTTGGTATATGTAGTACTTCAGCAATTTTTCCTGCACCTATCATCCCAACTCTAAGCTTCTCCATTGCATGCTCACCTCTCCAAAAGTTCTAAGCTTACAGTAGTTTTTCGATATCCATCAATCGTCTTCCATATGGACTCAGTGGTTTTCTAACCCCCAAAGACTTGAAGACTTCAGCATACTTGCATCCAGTCAATATTCCTCTATACCCTGGTGCATACACAACAGATGGAAGTACCTCATTTTTGAATGTCTCAATATCAAATGCTTCTTTCATCTCGAAGAGCGCTTTCAATTTGAATGTATACGATTTGGTGATATCTACTGCCACATCGAACGTAAAATCGACACTCGTGGCTGGTAATTCGTAGAGCAATATATCGTGATCGTACTGCCTTGCAAGTTTTATCACTTGTTTTGAAACTAACTCGTGGTCGTACAATATTTCATTTGTCCAATGTGTGAAAACAACATCAGGACTGAAATCTTCGAAAATATTCTTCAAATCGCTTATCATGACGTCCGTATTTATCTTCCCATATGAATTCTTTAGAGCGACGAAATCTGCCCCAAGCATACTCATTGCTTTATCGAAACCGTTTATCCTATCACCACATACTGAAACAGCAAGTACTTCGATACCTTTATCCGTAAACTCCTTTATCGTCCCGCCGCAACCTATAACCGCATCATCACTATGAGCACAAGTAACAAGTACTCTTTTCACAATCACTACCTCCTCGCGCTTGAGTCTCTTACAACTAAAGATGGTGAGAATATAACCTTTTTTGTGTTGGACTGACCATTTATCAATTCTAAGAGCATTTTCCCAGCCGTTTCACCCATCATCTCAACAGGTTGTCTGACCGATGATAGTGAAGGAACGGTAACCTCGCACAGTTGCTTGTCATCATCGAAGCCAACGATCGCAGCATCTTCTGGAACTTTCCTTCCTTCTTCTTTGAGAGCCTTCATAACACCGAGTGCTACAAGGTCGTTCATACAAAACGCACCATCGAATTGGTTGCGCTCATTCAATAATTTCTTAGCTGCCTTATACCCATCATCAAATGCATAACCAACTCTCACGATATGCGATTTAAGACCACTTTCTTTAATAGCAGCTTCGTATCCTTGCGCACGTTGAAGTGAGACGTATAGTTCTTGAGTGCCACCAAAATGGATGATATGCTTACAGCCGTTCTCAACAAGGTGCTTAGTCGCAAGATACGCACCATAATAGTTGTCAACTACTATCGAAACGACATTATCACATTTGCATTCCTTATCAAAAATGACAACGGGGACATACTTAGAAATTTCGTCTATTAGTTCATCGTTCACACGCGAATTACCGACAACGATACCATTCACACCATAGAATCTTGCAGCTCTTATAAGTTGTTCCTCTCTATGCAAACTTCTGAACGAATCCATAAGCACCAACAGACATGCCTCACCGCAAGCCCTCTCAACACCACGAGTTAAATAAGCGAAAAATGGGTTGGTTATGTCTGGTACTATCAAACCGAGCACGAAAGTTTTTGTTTTTGAGGCCATACTTTTTGCATAAAAATCAGGTGTGTATCCAAGACTCTTGGCAACTGACAATATGTTATTTCTTGTTTCATCACTCATTCTGCCCTTCCCAGAAAGTGCCTTCGAAACTGTTGAAATAGAATAACCGGTCTGTTGTGCGATATCTCTAAGCTTTACCATCTGAAAACCTCCGCCTTCAGCGATAGATGCACATTGAATTCCAACAATTCTCTTCTTGCGCAAACGTTTTCTCAAAATTATCAATCAAATGATATCAGTTTCTGTCCATTTTCCAAAACATCCAATTCAATCAATTTTTGAAAATGATCGCAAATAGACATCAAAAAAATCATAAATCTATTGTTATTTGATTATTCAAAGCGATATCTCAAAATATCGTGAATATGAGATGAATTGACAAGAAAGTAGAAGGAATTGAATAGCATTTGTATGCTTTTTTGAGCAAGCGTTATACCAAAAGGTGTGAAGTTAAGTAGAAGTTATGGATATATAAACAAAAAAGCCGAATATGGATGAAGCATATTCGGAAATTATAAAGCAATTATAAATTTGGCAGTATTTATACGTTTTTTCTAACGTATTTCTTTACTCTTTGTGCTAGTTTTTCTTGCTCTGTCCAGTATCCATCCAACAGGCCTTTGGTTGCGAGCTGACCTAAGAATTTTCGCTGATATTCTTTCAATGTACCTGGTCCATATTCAAATAGTGGTGTACCTGGCAGTGGCATGAATGTGTGTGCATGGACTTTTGCATTGTATCTCTTCACTATTTTCTCTATGAACTTGAAAGTCTCTTCCACATCTTGCTTTGTTTCAAATGGAAATCCGAATATGAAATCTACCTTTGCATAAAAGCCGTTGTTTGCAAGTATCTCGAGTGCCTCTTCAACCTTTTCCACCGTGTGACCTCTTTGAATCATGTTGAGTATTCTATTGCTTCCACTTTGCGCACCAATAACTAAGTAGTTGTGGTCAACGTATTTTTTTACAACCTTCATTACTTCGTCCGTTATGCTCTCTGGTCTCACATCGGATGGGAATGTGCCAAAATATATTTCTGTGACTCCCGTGGATTTTATTTTGAAGAGTAACTCATCTATTGCAGCTACGTTTGGTGTGACACCGTTCTTGCTTGCGTAACCAAATGCATTCGGTGTTATGAACCTTGAAACTGTTTTATTGTGCATTACTGCGGCTTTCTGATATTCAACGATGCTATCAATGGACCTATGACGTACAATCTTGCCTGCAAGTTGCGGTGTTTGGCAATAACCGCAATTAAATGGACAGCCACGTGAGATTTCTATTGGCATAAACAACTTCTTTTCTACACATATCGGTGGGTAGTCGTCCAGTGTTACTCGCTTTGTAATTCCATCGAATATTTTTGACTCCGGTTTGACTCCATTCAGAAATCCGATGATACTATCCTCACCATCGCCCAAAAATACGTAATCAAAACCAAGCAACAACGTTTCTTGGGGCATGGCAGTAGCATGCGGCCCGCCAGCTATGACTGTATAACCTTTGTCTTTAAGAATAGCGACCTCGCTTTCCACAGTATCCAAATCGAAGCTGGTGAAAGAATAAGCAACTACAGTACCCGCTGTTGGGTACTGTAGTATGGTATCGATACTTTTTGCCTCATAAATTTGGATATCAAGCTTGGAAACTATAGCAGCAACAAGCACAGTTACGCTGTATCGGTTATGCTTATTTACACGGAATATGATCCTTTCATATGATGACTTTACATGTTTCTCAAAATCTTCCAACTATTATTCGCCCCAGAGCATTTTCTTTACTTCTAACACATTTTCCGCAAGCAGCAAACTGTGTCCACTGTTTATGAATACTATTGTCTTGCATTCTTTTCCGTAGGTCAAGTTTACCATCTTTCCACCGAGTTGGTTGCTGGATCTTATCCGCCTTGATATGGTGGAACTCACGGGAACTACTGCAGTTACCCTATCTCTCATTATGTACACGCCATCGTTTATCTTAGAAACTGGATCTGGCATATAACCACCTCCGCCATAATTTCTTGTTTTCCATTTTGTCACCGATGTCACCTATATTATACACCACTATACATCATATCATACTTTATCATATCTTCATGCATCATCATAACTATCGGCAACCATCGCAGGATTAAACGTTGAATCTGATGTTGATTACATCACCATCTTCAACAACATGATCTTTGCCAACAAGGAGCATCAAGCCTGCATCTTTAACTGCCTTTTCTGATCCCAGTCTTATCAAGTCTTCGTACTTTATTATCTCTGCCTTTATGAATCCACGTGCCAAATCAGTGTGAATGGCACCTGCGGCATCGAGTGCAGTTGAGCCTTTTTTCAGTGTCCACGCCCTTACTTCGTCTTTTCCAACTGTAAAGAACGATATGAGCCCGAATTGATTGTAAAGTGCCCTTGAAAGCCTCTGTATACCAGTTTCCTCAGTTCCGAGGTCTTTGAGCAGTTCCATACGTTCTTCTTCACTGAGTGAGTTGAGTTCCATCTCCAATTTACCACAAAGTTCTACGTATGCAAAATCATTCTTCTTGCACAGTTCTACTATCTCTGCCTTTGTCTCGTAATCCTTATTGGAAAATTGCTCTTCGTCTACGTTGACTACTACTGCAATCGGTTTCAACGTGGCAAGCGAAAATCCACCGAGCATCTTTTTTTCTTCGTCTGTCAACTCTATCTTCGACAGCAACTGCTCATTACCAAGCGCTTCTTCCAATCTCTTGAGCAGTTTTAGTTCTATTTCTTCTCTCATTTCTAACTTTCGTTTGGCATTCTCCAATCTTTCAATTCTGCTAGTGACGACATCGAGGTCTCTGAATAGGAATTCATCTAGCGTTGCTTTCAACTGCTCTACTGGTTTTTCGACTTCTGGATAAGAGACAGCATCATTTTCAAAGGCCCTCACAACGATCATCAGTGATTCTGCCAGCTGGAGTGCACTGAAAACAGCCATTCTTTCTTTCTTATCATTTATCTTTAGTGCAGGTGTATCGTAAAATTCGAGCGTTGCATACGTGACTTTTTTTGGCTCGAACATCTTGGCCAATACATCTACTCGTGGATCATGGACCTTAGCTACACCTTTCTCATGTTCTTCGGAGAACAAGTCCACTTCCATGCCAGTTAATAGAGAAAATATGGTAGTCTTGCCAACTTGGGAAAGTCCAACAATTCCAACTCTCATTTCTTACTCCCCCTCTGTTTTGATAACTTTCTTGAGTGTTGCTATACGTTCGTCTCGACCTTGCTTAGCAAGCGTATCGATAAATTGTGAGGAGCGTTCCGCCATAGCTAATGCAATTAGTTTATCGTGATAAAAAACCTGTATTTTTTCATCTTTCTCAAACTTCTCGTAGTGCTGCAAATCCGATACTTTCGGTTGCATACCGTTGTATACTTTCTTCTCATCAATAATCCTTACTTTTGGAAAGTCGAGCATGGATTCTAATGGTACAAAGGCGCTTAAATTCTCTATCCCTTTTGCTTCTTTCAACTCATCGATTCTTACAGCATCATCAACTTTGAATTTGCCAACACTTATTCTTCTCAGTTCAACTGCCGTTGCACCGCAACCGATCTTGTAACCAATGTCCATACACAGACTGCGGATGTACGTGCCTGCAGAGACTTTAGCTGTGAATTCAACGTAAGGTACTTCAATTCTTACATCGCTAATCTCATAAATTTCCACATCACGTGGCGGCAAATTTATGATTTTCCCATCTCTTGCGAGTTCGTACAATTTTTTTCCTTGGTATTTCCTTGCTGAGTATGCTGGTGGTACTTGTGCGTACTTTCCAACGAAAGATTTTACGACTTCTAATATCACTGATTCACCGACATCCACAGGATGTTCCTCCATTACATTTCCTGTGATATCGAATGTGTCTGTGATTAGTCCCAATTTCATCTTAACTTGATAGATTTTAAACTCACCTTGGAGATATTCCAAAAGCCTCGTAGCCTTTCCAAAACCAACTAACAATAGTCCAGTTGCAAATGGATCTAATGTTCCAGCATGTCCAACCTGCTTTATTTTCAGTATTCTCCTAACTTGTTCGACAACATCATGGGAAGTTGGCCCTTTTTCTTTATCTATGAGCAATAATCCTGAAAGCATCATTTCCTCCCGTTGCTATTAACATTAATTTCATCAATCTTAATCTACCAATTTTCCAAGAATCTCAAGTCATTCCTAACGAGGTCTCTTATATCCTTTACACCGTATTTGACCATAGTTATTCTCTCAATACCAAATCCAAATGCAAGTCCACGCCATTCTTCTGGGTCGTATCCAACGTTTTTGAATACATTTGGATGCACCATTCCACAACCGAGTACTTCAAACCATCTGTTGTTGAAGTATATATCAACTTCAAAACTTGGCTCTGTGAACGGGAAGAAACTCGGTCGCAATCGAATCTTTGCACTCTCACCGAGTGTCCTCTTTGCAAATTCTTCCAAAAAGTATTTGAGATGTCTCACAGTCACATCGTGATCAACATAAAGTCCTTCCATCTGTGTAAACATGGGTAGATGCGTCGCATCGTAGTCTCTTCTGTACACCCTACCAGGTGATACAATCGCTAACGGTGGTTTTCTTGATAACATCGTCCGTACTTGTACAGGTGACGTATGCGTTCTCAACAGTAATTTATCATCTATGTAGAATGAGTCGTGTGAATCACGTGCAGGATGCCACTCAGGGGTATTGAGTGCATCAAAATTGAACCATGACTCTTCTATCTCCGGCCCTTCAACAACGGAGAAGCCCATGGATATGAATATATCCTCGAGCTCTCTTTGAACTTTTGTGAGTATGTGGGTATGGCCAACGGAACGTCTTGCACCAGGCATCGTTGGATCTACCCACAACTTTTGATAAGCACTCATTTTCTCTGTTTCGGATATCTTCTCTTTTTGTGCCTCCAAAAGTGCTTCTATACTATCTCGCAATTCATTCACAACCTTACCAAAATTCGGTCTCTCTTCAGGGGTAAGGTCCTTGAGTTTCTTCATAAGCCCTGTGACGATACCAGACTTGCCAAGATATTTGACACGCAGATCATTTAAGTCTTTGCTGTTATCAATCTTCTCTATCTCACATTTGGCCTCTTTTAGTATATTCTCCAGTTCTTCTTTATAGCCCATATTACCCACATTCCGTGCCCCCTTTATCTTTAATCTTTATCAATAATCTTTATCAATTTGGTCCATACCTTGATACGGATTTTAAGCGACACTAGGCTTTCGACTTTGCTCCTCCAATATTTATTATCATGATGAACAGTGCACCTATGGCGAACCAAACGAGCATGAGGCCGGTGTTTCCGCTACCGTGGAATGATGGAGTCATCTGATAAAGTGAACCTACCACGAGCCCTATGATAAAATTCATTATCGATTCCTTTGCCCTTTCAAACCACATTTCGATAAGCCTTGCGATGATGAATAGTCCAATAACTGCACCAACTCCGAGTACCAACAAGTATGCAACATCGCTTAAAGCGATTTGCTTTGTTATTCTCCCTATTGCTTGAATTGCACCATTGTAGAAACCAAGTATAGTCAGTATCAGTGCACCACTTACGCCGGGGAGTATCATCGTCGCCCCCGCTATGATACCAGAGATAAACAGAAATATGTAATTGACGTGTGTAGGATCAGCTACGTCCATCGAACTTGGTTTTATTATCATGTATGGAATCACTACAAGTAGTAAACCGCACAAGAACTCTATTATTCTGAAACTTTCTATTTCGTTTTTCAATGTGAATAGTGCGAACAGTATCAAGCCAAAGAAGAAGCTGTACGTATAGAATGGTTGATTTTCGAATGCCCAAACGAGCACATTGCTACCAATTGCTAGCCCTCCTAAAAGCCCAATGCCTACTATTATCAAAAACAATACATCCACGCGTTTCACTTTGAGTTTTCCCAAATCGTTCAAAGCATCAATGATTCTTTTGAATACACCAGTGATAACGGAAATCGTACCACTGTCTGCACCAGGTATGGTGCTTACTATTCCCATGAGTAGTCCTGCTATTAATGGCCTAATGTAGATCTCATACATGCGTACAGTCCACCTGCCTTATCTTGTCATTTGTTATGCAATATGCAGTTAATTTTCCACCATAGACACAGCCTGTATCTATACCTATTTTGTCTTTCTCAACGAGTACGTCTTCTAATGGCGTATGACCGAAGACGACTATGTAATCAAGGTTATGCCTCTTAAGTATGAATTCCTCGCGTATCCATATCAATTCTTGAGGGTCTTGTCTTTCGATCGGGACATTTGGCCTGATGCCTGCATGTACAAAGAGATACCTCCTGAAGTCTCCGTTCGTCTTCTCAACGCTTTCTTCGATGTGGTAATACTTCGTAGACCTGAAAAATTCCATGTGTTCTTCGTAAGTTAGGATATTCTGCATGTTACCATAGCTTCTCCAAGTATCTCTAGCACCATTTATAACCCATCTGTATGGATCTTCGTTGTTATCAAGTACATTAAGAAGCATCTGCTCGTGATTTCCCCTCAAAAATACGCAGTCAACGGTCTTACTCAACGAACACAAAAAATCAACAGTGCCTTTTGAATCAGGGCCTCTATCTATGTAATCTCCCAGAAAAATAAGTTTGTCACCATCTTTTGGTGAGATTTGACCTATCAACTTCTCCAGTGAATTCAGGCATCCATGTACATCACCGATCGCCCAGATCATGAGATCACCTGATCAAACTAATTAATTTACGATTTTTTGGTCTTTCTTCTGTAGTAATTCTTTTTGAATCCACCTTTCTTTGCTCCAGGTGATTCGTCAATTCCTGCCTCTTCTTGCTCAGTACTCTTTTCCTCTTCGTTTTGCAAAAAATACAGCTTTCCGTCATTTAACACACCGAACATCGAGGACTTTATTGATTTATTCACTTTGCAATTCGGACAGTTCAAATAGAGCCCGTATTTACCAACTTTCAATCTATAATTGCCATCACAGGTCTCACAGTGCATGTTTGTTTCAAAGTCTATGCTAAAGAATTCTTTTTGAGCGTGTTCAAGATCCTTTGTGAATTTGTTCAAGAATTCCTTAATTATTACTTTCCAATCTTTCTTTCCACTTTCCACTTCATCGAGCTGTTTTTCCATCTCAGCAGTGAAATTTTTGTCCACTATGTCTGGAAATCTCTTCTCTAAATAGTCATTCACGACAAAGCCTAGTATCGTTGGTATAAGTGTTCTTCTGCTTCTCACGATGTATTTTCTTGCAAGGAGCGTTTGAATGATCGTCGCATACGTACTCGGCCTTCCGATGCCCTCGTTTTCCAACGTCTTTACAAGAGAAGCCTCACTATATCGATCCGGTGGCGTTGTTTCTGCTTCTTGAGATTTCGGAGATACATTATATTCTTCGCGTACTTTCAAGTCCTTATGTTCCTCGCTCATCTCATCATCGATACTATAGACTGCCTCAAATCCATCGAATATTCTCTCCCTAACACTTGCCTCGAACATGTATTTTGAGTTTTCAAAATCGTAGCTATATTGCTTGTAGACTGCACTACTCATCTGAGATGCTACGAAACGTTTCCATATGATTTCGTACAGTCTGAGATGGTCTTTATCGAGCAAATTCTTCGCCTTTTCTGGTGTCATTGATACATTGACAGGTCTTATACATTCGTGGGCATCTTGCACTTTTGCCCTGCTTTCTTTATTTGCCTTTCGTACCTCTTCACCTAAATATTCTTGACCAAATCTTGATAGGATGAAGTCCTTTGTGGCATCTTTTGCCTCTTCAGATATTCTCGTCGAGTCGGTTCTCATGTACGTGATGAATGCTATATGCCCTTCAGCTGTGTCTATACCTTCGTAGAGTTCTTGAGCAATTTTCATCGTCTTATACACTGCGAAATTCAATCGAGTGGAGGCATCTTGCTGCAGTGTACTCGTAGTGAATGGCAGTGGTGGATTTTTCTTTACCTCTTTTATGTCTATGTCTATGAGCTTTACGCTCTTTACACCATTTAGTATCTCGTCAGCTATCTCTTTAGTGACATCTGTAGGTTTGATTTTCTTGCCATCTATTTTCGTTAAATTCGCCTTGAGACCGGCAATTTCGATCCACACTTTGTAGTATTTTTGAGGTACGAATTCGAATCTCTTTTGTTCTCTCTCACATATTATCTTGAGTGCTGCAGATTGAACTCTCCCTGCACTACGTGCATCCTTTATGATCCTCCAAAGTATCGGGCTTATCTTGTATCCAACTATTCTATCAAGTGCCCTTCTTGCAAGTTGTGCATTAACCCTATTCATATCTACCTCACGAGGTGATTTAACCGCCTCTTGTATTGCATGTGGCGTGATCTCGGAAAAGGTTATCCTGTTCTTACCAGTAACGTTCAGTATATTCGATAGATGCCATGCGATAGCCTCCCCTTCTCTATCAGGGTCAGATGCCAGCAGCACCTCTTTGCCTTCAGTGACTCTCTTTATATCTTCAACTACAGGTTCTTTTCCCGGTATGATTTCAAAAGTCATTTCGAGTGTGTTCAAATCAACACCGAATTTTTTCTGAGGTAGATCTCGCACGTGTCCTTTCGAAGATATGACTTGATAGTCACTGCCAAGTATGCTTTCTATTGTCTTCGCCTTTGCGGGCGATTCAACGATGATGACTTTACTTGCACTAGTTATCCTTGTTGAATGACCTGCGCTATTTAGACCAGATGAATCTGATTTAGATTTGCTTTTTGACTTAGTGTCTGTTGTTTTTTTAGTGCTTTTTGATTTTGCTGATTTAGCAGATTTAGTAGACTTTGTAGATTTAGTAGATTTTGCTTGTTCCTCTTGCTTTTTTGTTGTCTTCTTCGTTTCTTTTGACTCAGTCGATTCTTTAGATTTGCTGGACTTTATCGACTTTGTCGTTTTTGTAGATTTTACTGATTTGTTAGCTCCACTATTTGTTGCCACTATTTCATCACCTACTTCAATTATTTAAAATCTCTTACGTGCCACGAAAACTATTTTGCCAGATTATTTTAATAAAAATCTTCTATTCAAATTTGTATCGTACTCGCTCCACTCTTTTCCTCTTTCTTCGTGCTCAATTATTTGAAGGACTCTGTTAATCTTAGAATCCATGTTTTCTACGTAGTGTAGTACCAAGGCTTCGGGAATTTTTGGTATAACTGGAGAGCCCCATTCGTATTCACCATGGTGCGATGCGATTAAATGTTTCAATTTCAAAAGCTTGTTGTAGGGGACACCCCTCACTTTTCTATCGATCATCTCTATACCTATAACGATATGGCCAAGCAATTCTCCCTCGGTTGTCACTTCTATACCCTTTTGGTTGATCATGTACTCTTTTACCTTGCCAAGATCGTGCACAAGTGCGCCAGTTATAAGTAAATCTCTATCCAACTGAGCATATATTTTGCACACCTGGTCTACGAGCTTAGCCACATTGAGTGAGTGTTCAAGTAGGCCTCCTATGTATGCGTGGTGAATTCTCATACCTGCAGGTGCGCTCTTGAAAGCCTCTATGAATGCCTTATCTTCAACGAAAAATATTTCAAGTACTTTTCTGTAATCATCATCATCAACTGTTTGAATCACCCTGACAAGTTCTTTGTACAGTTCTTCTGGATTGTTGATCTTGGATACAAATCTTTCCACACTGTATTGGCCTTCGTTTAATTTCCTCAGCGCACCATCCGAATCTGCGATGTTTATTTGTATCCGTTCGTCGTAGTAGACCACTTTTCCAGAAACAGCAAGCACTGAACCAATTTGGAGCGTTTGATCGTTGGTCTCTGCGTTGTATCTATCTACTGCCCTTACGCTTCCCGTCCTATCTTCGAGTGTAAGAAGTAGGAATTTCTTACCATCCTTTGTTTCTTGCAGTTTCTTACTTCTGAGTTTGAATATTCCATCGATCTCCCTATCAACGTAATTTTCGAGGTCTTCGACATACGGTGTTTCCAATTTCTTCAAGATTTCATCAGGTATATTCACAATTCCATCCCCTCATACTTTCTAGCTACTCGCTCAGAAATCCTGCAAGTGACCTCATAATTTATCGTATCCACCAGACGTGCAATTTCTTCTGCGGTTATTGCATTATCTCCTTGCTTTCCTATGAGTACAACCTCATCACCGATTTTCACATCACTCAAATGACTGACGTCCACCATGAATTGGTCCATACAAACACGCCCGACGATAGGACATCTCTCACCGTGAATGAGCACGTATCCTTTATTAGATAGCTGCCTCCAATATCCATCTGCGTAACCTACAGGTATGGTAGCTATTCTCATCTCCATGAATGCCCTGAAAGTTCTGCCATAACTAACCGTATCACCTGGATTGATCGTTTTTACGTAAGAAACGATGCTCTTCCACTCGAGCACAGGCTTGAGCTCGCTGCTTTGAACTGCATCACTTGGTTGAAGTCCATAGCTTGCAATGCCAATTCTCACGTAATCGAAACAATTCACAACTTTCAACAACGCAGCTCCACTATTGCATATATGCTTTATTTTAACATCGAGATCTAAGTTGGCAAATTGCTCTACTTGTTCCTTCGTAAATGCAACGTCCTCTTCGTCAACACTATCTGCAGCGGCAAAATGAGTGTACGCACCTTCAATCTCAAAGCCTGCTTTTCTTGCACTCGATATGAATTCTTTAGCCTCTTGTGGCTGCACGCCAAGTCTTCTCATGCCTGTATCTATCTTCACATGATACTTTGGTTTGAAAGGTTGCTTGGCACATTCATTCAACTGTTCCCAAGAATAGAATGTCAAAGTTAAGTTATTCTCACAGGCAACGTTTATCAAATCAGGTTCTACGTAGTTGAACACCAGTATATTGCTCTTTATCCCGTGGTTTCTAAGTTGCAATCCTTCTTCAAGGAATGCGACAGCAAAATAATCTATGCCCATCTTTTCCGCAACTTTTGACAGAGCAATTGCACCGTGTCCATATGCATTCGCTTTTACCACAGGCATTACTTTTGATGGTGCGCAATGGTGTTGAAAAAACTGCAAGTTGCTGATATAATTTCTTAGATTTATAACCGCATACGTCCTTCTACTTTCCATCGCACTCACCTACTTTTAAGGTTTACTCCAAGTTCTTCGTATTTACAACATCTCCTTCTACAAATTCTACAAACGAGATTCAGAACGGTTGAAAATTCTTTCTGACTTTCCGTTACTTGATTTATCTTGATTTATCTTGATTTCTAATTGTATCATCGAGTATCTTTGCCATTTTTATTGGAGGTAAGTAATACACTCTCCACCTAGTCCTTAACTTTACACCAAGGATACTGTACCTAAAATCTATTATATCACTTAAATCCACATTGAAGTACCAACTGTGCAACTTGGAACCTCTCAATTCTATTTTGAAAAATAGCGCCTCTACGGTTAGAAACAGAATAACAATGTAAAAGATGACCAACACAGTCAGTATCACATTTGATGAAGGTAAAGAAAAAATTTGGAGCACAAATGACGTGCTCACAATGCTTAAGAGAATCATACAATATTTGTACCAGTTTTGCGTCTTGAATGTCATAATCCAACAATTCAAAAAGAGCGGGGATATCCCCGCTCTTTATGCCTCCATTGATACGGATTTAGATTTGCTAGCGTACCTCTTAACTTTTCCAGATTTCAAACAATCTGTACAGATCCCCATTCTTTTAATTGTTCCATCTTCAAGTTGAACACGTACTTTCTGAACATTTGGTTTAAACCATCTGTTTGTATGCCTATTTGAGTGACTTACTGTCTTGCCCGCCCTTGGTTCCTTACCACAGACCTCGCACTTTGCCATAACCGCTTCCTCCTTTATGTTGATTTATTGTGATTTGAATAATA
>DJGV01000010.1:0-191570 GCA_002432805.1 Fervidobacterium sp. UBA5837
CTTACAGTTACACTTCTCTCTCCCATTCCTATTATCCGGGCGTGTTTTTTTTGGTGTTTATTGGCTTGAATACAGCGTTTACAGTCTTTCAAGCACGTAAATGCATCATCTCCACTCGTTGAAAGGCTAAATGGACTATTTGAGAAATCCCAAAAACGCATTTACTATTATGGGAACAAGTATGGAGATAATAAATCCGTGACCAAAAGAAATTAGAGCCGTCTCACGGTCACTATACATTGTTATGACACCGAGTAACGTATCCATAGAAGTGGCACCTGCAACGGATATCGTTCCGTATTTTGATTTCTTCATAGCGAATGGTGTGATGATGATTGCGAATAATTCTCTGAGTACATTGGCGAAGAACGATATGCTACCGACATAGGCACTGTATGAACTGCTTATAATCACAGCAGAAAGGCTATACCAACCAAATCCAGATGCTGCCGTAAGTGTTTCAAGTGTATTGAGTGGTATGAAAAGCGATAGTATGCACGCAAATAATAGTGTACCACCAACAGTGGATACGATTATCAAGGCAATATCTTTTACGAATCTTTTTTCTATTTTTTCTTTGCTCAAATCGATTCCAACAACAAATATCAGTGCATATAAGACGATTTCAACGAAATTCCCTGGAAGCTGGAAATGCGTAATTCTACCAACGAGCAACCCTATAAGTACAGAAGATATCAGCAATACTGCACTCATTTTTTGATACCAACCTTCACAATCTTTTCTAAGAGATAACCAGTAATAAAACTCCCAATGCTTCCAAAGAGTGCAATTAGAAATCCATAAAGGAAGATACTGTCTATTTTCTTGAACAATTCATCGTTTGCACCAATTTCTAACCCCAGGGAAAATAAAAGTAGCATGGTGAGTACCATTACCACTTTGTATTTCTTTATCCACTCACTTCTGATAAATCTACCAGCGAAAAATCCAACAAAAAACATCACGAGAACGTACCAGATCAAGAAAACACGCCCCCTTATCCCACCTCAAATTCTTTCTCAATCTGCTTTGAATACAATTACTACGGATGTACTCTGTACAACGTTCTTGCAAATGGTATTGCCTCTCTAATGTGTTCAAGACCCGCAACCCAAGCTATAGTTCTTTCAACTCCAAGCCCAAAACCGCTATGAGGCACACTGCCGAATTTTCTCAAATCGAGATACCAATCGTACTTATCAATTGGTAAATTGTTCTCTTCTAATCTTTCAACCATCAAATCGTAATCATGTATACGTTGAGATGCACCTATAATTTCGCCGTATCCTTCCGATGCCAACAAGTCATCGCAGAGTACAACTTCTGGATTACTTGGATCAGGTTGCATGTAGAATGCCTTTGCATGCCTTGGATAATGAGTTATAAAAACGGGACTGTCGAATTGTTTGGAGAGTATCGTTTCCTCATCCGCACCCAAATCGTCACCCCACTTGATGTCAGAGCCACGTTTTTGCAAAAATTCAATTGCCTCTGTATATGTCATTCTTGGAAATGGTTTTTGAACTTTCTCAAGTTTTGAAACATCTCTACCAATTTCTACAAGATCATCGTAGGCATTGTTCAGTACATATTGGACTATGTAGTATACCAAATCTTCTTGTAGCCTTACATTATCTTCATGTTCATAGTAGGCCACTTCCGCCTCGTTCATCCAGAATTCTATAAGATGTCTTCTCGTCTTGGATTTTTCTGCCCTAAATGTTGGGCCAAGGTTGAATACCTTTCCGAGTGCCATGCAAGCAGCTTCAAGGTAAAGCTGCCCAGTCTGTGTAAGATAGACCTTACCGTAGTCAAAGTAGTCTATCTCGAACAAATTTCCCGCACTCTCACCGATCGCACCTGTGAATATCGGTGTATCGACTTGCACAAAATCTCTTTCCCAGTAAAACTTTCTGATTGCCTTTATAACTGCGTCTCTTATCTTCAATATGTGGAATTGTCTCTTTGCCCTAAGCCAAAGGTGCCTGTTATCCATCAAAAAGTCTATGCTGTGATCTGCCTTTTGGATTGGAAAATCTTCGGACGGTATTTGAACAGGTATTACCTCACTTGCAAGTAATTCTACACCACTTGGAGCTCGTTCATCCGTTCTCACTTTTCCCCGTACGATGAAGGAAGCTTCCAAACGAAGCTTATCTGCCTGTGCAAAATTTTCGTCACCAACGGTCGATTTCTCAACAACAACCTGTACGAAGCCACTTCCATCTCTCATCTCTATAAAAGAAATCTTCCCGCTGGACCTCTTTCTTCTTACCCAACCTCTGAGTTCAACATCTTTCCCTACGTAATCTTTCAGATCCTTTATGTACACCCACTCCATTCGAAAGACCTCCTTTGGTATGTGATTATCGATAAGATTTTTACCCGAACTGTGAAATAAATAAAGAAAAAGTCCGAGTAAGGATTAACAAGCTCGGCCATTTGATGCTTTAGTTGATTTCACTATGATTATACCACAAAATTATATCACATCTCTATGCTTGCACTATATTTATTATAGATGATATAATAAATAACAGAATAGATAACTACCTGTGAGAGGATGTGACATTAGTGAGTGTAACTAACAAACCTGCATTGAAGATTGTTATCATATTTCTCTTAATGTTGTGTTTTGCATACTCGTTTGGCTTTACAACACGAGATTTGACAAGTCAAGAGATAGATAAGATGTTTTCCACATTGAATACCTTGAAAAATACCCCATACGTATGGGGCGGAACGAGTTTTTCTGGTACAGATTGTAGCGGACTTGTCATTTATCTGCTCAACCAAATGGGGTTTCAGAAATTCATGTACAAGACTTATCTTGTCTTGGATGTGACAGCTGATAACCTTTACAAATATAACACGAAACCGTTATCGAATTTGAAAGACCTAAAGAAAGGTGATTTGATCTTCTTTGATACAAACGAAGATACAGTCTACGACCATGTCATGATCTTTGACACGTTTGATAAATATGGGAACATCTGGGTTTGGGATGCTGCTGAAATGCCAGATGGAATTCACCAAAACAAAGTCGATAGACGACCACTCTCTTTAATATCAGCGAGAAAATACGCACTGGGTAGAATCATAGTTGCATTGAGTAATTAGAAATGAAAGATAAACGAATATGTGGTGATGTGTATTGAAGCGGTTAATTGTTGCTATAGCTGGATGGCTAATAACGTTTGGAACCCTTTTGAGATATAGCCTACAGAGGTTCTCAAAGTACCTGAGAGTTGATAATGCAACCGGGCAAAAAAGAGATAAGAAGGTTATAACAGTTGCCTTAATTCATTCAGATGGTCAAGACATTGAAAAGTTGTTTAACGAGTTCGATTTGGAATTGAGGAGCGCAGATGTTGTCGTTGCAAAAAACATTGAAAAGGATGATATAAAGGAATATTCAAAGATACTCAAGCACAAGTCATATATATTCTTAGGTAAAGAGAGATTGCAGCATGGAACGCTCGTTGAATACATCCCAAATTTCGATGTGACAAAGCTCAGGGCTTTTGAAAAGCGGGGTGTACCGATTATCATAATTGGTGATAAAAAGACGGCTTGGATGATCTCTCAAATGTTTCCCTTCTACTGTATCCTACCAGGTGAGACGTTTCAAGAAACAACGATTACCGCGCCTATTCCCATTACAAAGTCTTCCGATGGGTATTATTTTTCAAAGACAGTATACAGAAATCAAGTGACTTTAATCGATTTGAATATAGATGTTCTAAAAGATTTTAGAAATCCTGCCTGACAACTTTTTGTTATGATATTTGCTATGCTAATAGAACAAGTATTTTAAAGGTTTTACTGAATTGTGCAAAAATGAGACAAAAAGGTTAAATATGCATACAACAATGTAAAAAATTACATATAGTTTTTGTATGCTCGTTTTTGTATTGAATGGTTAGAGTATGCTTAGATTAAACTTATAGATGTAAAGTGATAGAATTTCAGTTGTAGACAAGTCTTTTTATGCTATGGAGTAGGAACCTTTTTTCGTGTATTTCGCAAAGCAGAAAGGAGTGGGAGCATGGAGAAGGAAATAACACTAGAACTTGTTAGGGTGACTGAAGCTGCGGCACTCATGGCAAGTAGGTATTTGGGTAGAGGGGATAAAGAATTAGTTGACAAGGCAGCGTCTGATTCGATGCGCGGAATGCTTGACTACATTGAGATGAAAGGTACGGTCGTACTCGGAGAGGGAGAGAAGGATCAAGCACCGATGCTTTACATAGGTGAGCAAGTTGGGCGCTGGGATGATGGTGATATAGAATTGGACATTGCAGTAGATCCAATAGACGGTACAAGACTCGTTGCATTTGGACTTCCAAATGCAATCAGTGTCATTGCTGCAACAGAACGAGGTGGAATAGAGTATCTACCAACCTATTATTCGTACAAACTAGCAGTCGGTCCTGAATTAGCTGGAAAATTGGACATAAACGCAACGATAAGAGAAAACTTGCGAGTTGCGGCTGCTATACTTGGAATGGATATTTCAGAATTGACTTGTGTCGTTCTCAATAGAGACAGGCACAGAGAGATTATAGACGAAATAAGAAAGGTCGGCGCAAGGATTAAACTGATAAGCGATGGTGATATAGCTGCAGCGATAGCTACAGCACTTCCTGGCGGTGACGTTAATCTTTACATAGGTGTTGGCGGTTCGCCCGAAGCATTGTTGGCAGCTGCGGCTTTAAAATCACTTGGTGGAGAGATACAAATCAAACTTTGGCCAATGGACGAAAATGAACGCTTGAAGATTGCCGAAAAGGGGTACGATGTTGAAAGAGTGTATAAGACAAACGACTTGATAAAATCTGATAATGTTATATTTGCTGCTACAGGTGTAACGGATGGAGATATGCTTTCTGGGGTACGATTTGTAAAGAATACTGCAATCACGGAATCGATAGTTATGAGGTCAAAAACAAGAACTATACGGAGAATAATTGCTCAGCATAACATGTCTTTCAAGACAATACCATTGAAGAGTGCCGGAGAGATCAGATATCAGAATGGATTGAAAAGGCTATAAGATTTTCTGAGTGTAAGATTTGAATGTACTGTATGATGTTACATATCAAAAAGCCCCTTTTCAGGGGCTTTTTTAGTGCATGTTTTAAGGGAGATAGAGACATGTGTAAAACGGTGTGGATATCGAACATGAACATCTATGAACAATCCGGGAGGCCTTGATAATAGTCGTTTTGATTATAATTCTACACTAATCGTACCAGAGGGAATTTCGATCAATTTATCCTTTACCTTTATCTTTGTGTTATTGCCTGCCGTAAATGTTATATCGTTCTTCGTGATTGCTATTTTAATCTTACTTCCTCGATAAACTATGTTGAAAGATAGAGTCTTCCAATTTTCCGGCAGCCATGGTGAGAAATTGAGAAATCCATCATTTTCGAGTGTCATCCCACCAAAACCATTGACAACACATTGCCAAGCACCGCCTGCAGATGCTGCGTGGAAACCATTGTCTGTATTACCTTGATTGTCTTCCAAATCTACAAGAAGGGTTTTCATGAAATACTTGTACGCATTATGTGTGTCACCGACTTTTAGTCCCATTATGGAATACATCGAAGGGCTCAACGACGATTTGTGCATAGTTCTCTTTTCATAATATTCGTAATTTACTTTCATCTCTTCTTGACTAAATTCCTCTGGTAAAACGAGCATCAGCATGACAACGTCAGGTTGCTTAACTAGTTTTGTCTCACCAAGCTTGGTCAAGTCAAGTCCTTTTGGCCATTTAGGTAAACCATTTTCGTCCCATTCTGTAATTTCGTATTCTTTCAGATTGAAGTATCCTTCAAATTGTTCGATGAGCTTTTCGCTTTCGTTTCTTGGAATGTATATTTTCTCAGCTATATCCTTCCATCTCTCAACTTCTTCTTCACTGAATCCAAGTTGGTTCTTCAAGACTTTAAATTTGGTCAAATCATTCTCTTTGAGCCAGTGATAAAACTCCCTTGATTTCAACAAATTCCACTTTGCAAGATAGTTTGTATAAACGTTGTTGTCAACGTGTTCATGAAACTCATCTGGACCAATGACCCTATTGATTTCGTATCTGTCGAGTTTCTCGTTGTATTCGACTCTTGAAGCCCAGAATCTACCAGTTTCCAAGAGTATCTCGACCCCGTAGTCTTTCATGAATTGTTCGTCACCAGCAACCATGAAATAGTGAATCAGTGCCACAGCTATGTCAGAGTTTATGTGGAACTCCTCGTCACCAGTCCATATCCTCACGGGATTACCAACGTAATTTTGCCCCCATTTTGGTGTCACTTCGAGTCCATCATCAGCCGATTCCCAAGGATACTGTGCGCCTTTGTAACCGTTTAATTCAGCATTTTTTCGTGCACCTTTGAGCGTGTTATATCTGTAAAGAAGAAGATTCTTGGCATATTCTGGCAGTGTGTGCAAGAAAAATGGGAACATAAATATTTCAGTATCCCAAAATACATGCCCCTTGTATCCCTCGCCGTGCAATCCCCTCGCTCCGATGCTGACGGTTGGATCATCATCTACACATTGATAAAGATGATAAAGATTGAATCTAATACCCAATTGTGCTGTATCATCACCTTCGATCTTTACATCTGCTTGATCCCAAAATTCATTTATTATCGCTGTGTGCGCACTCAATTCGCTGTCAAAACCATCAATGTAAAACTTGGCAAGTTCCAAAGATGCTTCTTTCAATGGGTCACAAGATTCCCTCGATGAAAAGACCGTACCCAATTTTTCCACGGTGTATTCTTCGTTCTCATTTACGAAGATAGTAAACAACTCACATGGATTCTGCCCTATCGTCCTGAATTTTCTGAATCTCAGAGTGTTTTCTCCATTTCTGTCTTTGCCTTTTAGCGCTGTTCTAAATGCAATCACGTGCCCCTTATCAAAAGTACAAACGAGTGAGGAGATACCAGGCATTTCCTCATTTGACGAAAGTACTCGATAATGCTGTATCTTGTTGAGTGGCTCAAGAGAACTATTGAACGTGCTGTTGTCTATACAGTTTTCGACGATAATTTTGCCAGAGAAATTCAAAGGTTTAATCGTATATTTTACAGCAAACCTATTTCTGTTCTTCCTACTTACAAGTCTCTTCGAGAATATACTGATTCTCTTTCCACTGTTTGTCTTAAGTATATAAGTTGATTCGACTATACCATCTTTCATGTTGAGCTTCCTATCGTAATCGAGTACTTCAACCAATTCAAGAAGCAATGGTTCATTATCAATGTAAATTCTGATACTAAGTGGGTCAGGCAAATTCACAAGTTCTGTGACCTGAGCATCACTCTTGTCGAATACACCTGCAAAGTAAGTTCCGGGAATCTTGCGATTCGAAAATTCCTCCACCCCTCTGAAACTCACATAGCCATTTGCTAACGTGAATAATGTTTCATAAACAGCATTTTCATTCTGATCGTATAGATTTCGTTCTATCGTCCACATGCAAACCACCTCCAAAAACTCAACATCTATTGCTTAATCTATTGGTATGCTTAAGTGTGTTCAAAAGTGTATTCAAAAATCTATCAAATCTAATCCACATCCAACAAACGATTGTATAACTTTGTCAGCTTCTCTCAGTGTTTGCGGATTGCCTACGCCTACAACTTTCATTCCAGCACGTTTAGCTGCTTGTACGCCTGCTATGGCATCTTCAAAAACACAGCATAGTGGTGGTTCAACATTAAGTTCTTCAGCTGCCTTTAGAAAGACTTCAGGGTCTGGTTTCGCTTTCGTAATTTTGTGGCCATCGACTATGGCATCGAAATAATCTACCAACTCGATTCTCTCCAATATGAGCACCGTATTCTTACTCGCAGAGCCTATCGCAGTCTTTATTCTATTCTTTCTGACTAAGTCAAGGAACTCGACTACGCCAGGCAATATTTCCTCTTCGGTCATCTGACTAATGTATTCGACGTACCAATTATTCTTCCTCGTTGCTAACGCTTCTCGTTCTCTTTCATCATCAACTATGATCCCACCAACCGAGAGCAAGATGTTCAAAGAATCCATTCTGCTAACGCCTTTAAGTCTTTCGTTGTCCTTTTCAGTAAACTCAAATCCCAGTTCATTTGCAAGGCGTTTCCAGGCAAGATAATGGTACTTTGCCGTATCTACTATAACACCATCTAAATCAAAGATGCAAGCTTTAACAAGACTCATCTAACTTTCCTCCTCTTTAATCTAGTAATTAACCTTTCACCGCAACAGCTCTCCCCGTCTCTATGAATTGTTTCTGGAACGAAAGGAATATGATGATCATCGGTATAGTCATGAATATAGACGCTGCCATCATATATTGCCAATATGTATAATATGAGCTCTTAAAGAAATTGAGTCCAACGGTGAGCGTATACATTTCTTTTCTACTTGCTATTATTAGAGGCCACTGGAAGTCATTCCAAGCACCTAAGAAAGTGTATATCGCAAGTGCACTTACTCCAGGCATTGCATTTGGCAATACTATGGTAAAGTAAGTCCTAAGTATACCTGAACCATCTATTCTTGCTGCTTCTTCCAATTCCTTTGGAAAATTCAAGAAGAACTGCCTCATGAGGAATAGCCCAAATATATTTGTCAATTTTGGTAAAAACATACCTGTGTAAGTATTAATCAGTCCATAATTAACAAGCATATTGTACTGCGGTATCAACGTTACTTGGCTTGGTACCATCATCGTTGCTAAAAACAACGTGAACCACATATCTTTTAGCGGAAATTTCAACCTTGCAAATGCATACCCACCAAGTGCGTCAAGCAAAAAGTTTCCAATAGTTAGAAGTCCTGCATAAATCACAGTATTCAAAAGCCACCTACCATAAAGTGGTACAACCTCAAAGATCAATTTGTAGTTTTGGAACGTCAAAGGCGCACCAAAAGCAGATGGTCTTGGAAACAGTTTTACATTCGGTGGCCAATCGAAGATATTTACTCCATGTGGATTACCATTTTCATCCGTGTATGTAATGGGCGTAAGAGAAACCAAGAGCGCCCATGTAAACGGGAACAATGTTGCTATAGCATACGCAATCAATACTATGTAAGAAATGATAACTGGCCAATTTTTCTTGGAAGATTTCTTCTCCATATCAGATCACCACCAACACGAACTAATATTCTTCTTTGACAACTTTTCTCTGTATGAGAGAAAGTGCCAATATGATAGCAAATAACACGACCGCTAAAGACGATGCGTAGCCCATCTTTCCATATTCAAACGCATTCTTATATATATAGAACGATATCGTTATATTCCTCAAATTCTTGATTAGGAAATAAATCTGGTCGAAAACTTGCATACAACCTATCGTCCCCATGATAGAAACGAAGACAATCTGTGGCCTAAGAAGTGGCATAGTAATCTTCCAGAAAGTCTGCCAACCAGTTGCGCCATCAATCATAGCTGCTTCGTAGATACTAGACGGAATATCTTGAAGTCCTGCCAAGAACGTGATCATGAAATACCCTGCAGTTGACCAGATGTTCATCAACATGATGGCAAAGAGTGCAATACCCGGCTCGTTGAGATAGTCTATAGGTTGGAAACCAAATCTGCCAAATAGACTCATAAGCACTTGGTTCAATATACCTGGTTTAGAGTAGATAAGCCAAAATATCATTGAAAGCGCTGCAGAAGAAGTTACTGCTGGTAAAAAGAAAACTGACTTAAAGAAGTTCTTTCCCCGTATCTTTGAATTTGCAGCAACTGCAAGTATTATTGCCAATAATGTCTGTATTGGAACAACTACTATAGAGTAGAGAAACGCATTGGATAAAGAAGTGTAGAAATACATATCTTTGAACATCTGTTTGAAATTTTCCAATCCAACGAATTTGGGTCTATATTTTGCAAATCTCTCTCCATCACTCTTCATATATTTCATCAAGAAATCAGAAATCTTTATTTCAGTCGGTAATTTTCTGTCTCTGTAATCACTCAATAAATTTAGCGAGTCGAAATTCTTTCTTATACTCTCCTTATCTTCGTCACTCAGATTGACTCCTACATCTATTTCAACAAATGTTACCGGGTCGAATGACTGGATCATCTGATCCAGTGGGTAATCTTTTGCCTCTTCTCTCAAAATTCCAGTATTGAATTCAAGTGACTCGTATGGATTGAAAGTATACGTAAACTTTCTTGCCTCAAGCGGCTGGTAGTCGGTTACACTATAATAAAATGCGGCAATTATAGGATATATAGTAAAGACTATGACAGTGATTATGATAGGCAGGGAAAATACGTACCCAACAATTGCTTCCTTCGTTTTGTGCTTCACCGTTATCATCCCCCAGAAAAAGAAAATTTTAAACGAAAGGGAGGCGAGTGCCTCCCTTTTTTAACACTCCTAGATTTTAACTGTTATTTGGAAATCCATGTGTTGTAGTTTGCTTCAATTGTTTGAATTGCCTGATCAACTGTTATCTTAGAGTGGAAAAGATCTGCTAATAGAGAATTGATCTGGTCGTTTGCTGTTGCAAAAAGTCCAGTCTTTGTCGGGACCTTCCAAGGAGTTCCATACTCTGCACCTTTGTAGAACACTTGCTTTATTGGGTCCGCATCTTTGGCGGCTAGAGATTTTCTTGATGCAAGAACGCCTGCACCATCAACGAATATTTTTTGACCATCTGATGTTAAAAACTTTACAACTTCCCAAGCTGCATCTTTGTTTGGTGTTCCCCTGTTTATCGACCAAGAAACGGTGTATATCATCGTTGACTTCTTAATCCCTTTTGGCATCTCTACAAATCCCAAGTTCTTAAATGTTTCTGGATATGATTCCTTTGCAAATCCGATTAGCCATGGACCTTCCATTCCAACTGCAGCCTTACCGGTTGCCAATGCCTCACCTATCCAACCCGCACCCAATGCTGATGGCTCGTTGGCTACTTTGTACTTCGTGACAAGTTCAACGTAAAATTGAATGGCTTTCTTCGCATTCGGTTCACCAAGCGCTGTTGAAAGATCAGGCTTTGTCAATCTTCCGCCGTAGCTTATGATAGTGGGTATGACTCTGTTGAAATCTGGAGCAAGGACCATAGGTGTATCAAGACCTGCTGCCTTAAGTTGTTGGAGTTTCTTAAGTAAAGAATCCCATGTTTCGTTGTTTGTTAGGTAAGGAACCTTATACTTGTCAAATACTGCCTTGTTGAAGACCAATGCAAGAGTTGAGAAATCTTTTGGAAGGCCATAAGTTCTCCCTTGATATTTGAATGCATCGACGAGTGTTGGATAAAAATCACTTACATCATAGCCGTCTCTCTTGATGTATGTATCGAGCGGGAGCAACACATTTGCCCTTGCAAGTTCTTCAAAGACGTAAACATCAACGTAGAATATATCTGGGCCAGTACCACCGGAAAGTTTGGTCATGAGCATCTGTTTGTAATCGCCAGCTATAGGTTCCCAAACGACCTCTATACCCTTTTGCTTACCAATGGTAGAGTTGAATGCATCGACTGCTTGTTTAATGGCTCCTTCTTCTACTGGGTTGCCAGGCCATCCAGAAATAGTGACCTTTGTTGCAGCGAAAAGTCCTACTGTTAAGAGCACCAATAAAATGGTAGAAAATACTTTCTTCATACCCTTCAACCTCCCTTTCAAGAGATGAGGAACTTTTTTGTTCCTCTGATTATTAACTCAGTCTTAACAATATCAGATTCAACATTCCTACCTACCGATAACATGTGAAGCTTTTCGGCGGCTTTTTGCCCTACGATTTCTATGTGCTGATCTACAGTTGTAATATCCGCAATTTCCGATAAAAGTATGTTATCAAAACCTATAATCGGTACATCGATATTGTTTTCCTCGCAGTATCTAAGTGCAGCATAAGCCATGATATCAGAAGTGCAGAATATTCCATCGAATTGGTCTTTAAGATCACTTAGTATCTCTCTAACCTTCTTTTCTTCGTAATAACCAAAACGCTCGATGATGTTAACAGACCCACTGTTTTTCAGTCCATCTACAAACCCAGCTCTTCTGTCACGTTCAAATGGTAAAGAAGGGTCGCCGCCAATGAACAATGGATTATTGCAGCCCAGCTTTGACATATGCTCCCCTGCTTGATATCCACCGAGATAGTTATCAGAGTCGACAAAGACAAAGTTATTATTGTTATTCCTACCAACACACACATACGGGAAATTCAAATCATTCAGTAATGCAACACGCGGATCATCATCTTTGAGGTCCATAAGAATCACACCATCGATGGCTCTCGAACCTACCAATCGTCTATAATAAGCAATTAACTCATCGGTATCATCTACTTTAGCAAAGACATCGATCACCAGTTTCAAGTCATTTTCTGAAAAATACGTTACAGCACCCCTCAGAAATTTCGAAACGTACGAATCTTCAAAAATCCTCTCGATACTACTCAACACAGTGAGCGCATATATACCTGTTCTTCTTTCTCTCAGCGATTTTGCCACAGAATGCGGTGAATAGCCGTATTTTCTTGACATCTCAAGTACAAGTTTCCTAGTATCTTCACGTACCTTTTCAGGCTCGTTGAACACACGAGACACCGTTGCTACAGAAACGCCACAAATCTTGGCAATCTCCTTTACTGTCATGCATACCCCCTCTTTTCCAATTCTCCTAAAATCATCAAAACAGGTCGAGTATGTAATCGATTACTGTAAACGATTACATCGATAATATATCATTTGGCAGAATATAATTGAAACGTTGAAATTTGGGAGAATTCAGCTAAAAATGTCACTGGAATGATTTTACTCAATTTTCTTTTCATTTTTGCAATTTTACTTCAGTTTTTGTAATCGATTACATTCTGCATTTGATAGTTCATATTGCCTATCTTACTCGATTGTTTCATTTATTATGGTATAATATCCGTGCACAAAGGAGTGTGGGAGAAATGGCTGGAATTAGGAAGGCAGAGATTTCTGATGCCGATGTTGTTTCAAGTTTGATATTACAGACGGGGATAAGGTTCTTACCACTGGTTTTTGGACCACAGGTAAAGCTCATATTAGGGCGTTTGATAAAGACTCCCGGAACTGTCTTCTACATCGACAATGTGTACGTCTTGGAAATAGACGAAGGTAAAGTTGTGGGTGCAATGGTTGCCTATCCAGGATACATAATCAGAAAAAGATCTCTGAAGACTGCACTTGTGCTTTTCGAGATGATGGGGATGGAATTAATTAGACGAATTAGGGTCTTTAGACTTGTGGAATCGAAGAATAAAGTTAACAAAGATGAGTTCTACATTTCAAATATTGCAATAGATAGCGAGCATAGAGGGATGGGGTATGGTACTAAGCTTTTGAAATACTCTGAAGAACTCGCCAAAGAACACGGGCTAGGTAAATTGAGCCTCGACGTTGAGAATACGAACTCGAATGCCATAGAATTTTACAAAAGACTGGGATATAGAGGAACAAAAGTCAAAAGAATGTACATAAAAGGTAGTCAATTTACATTTGTCAGGATGCAAAAGTTGTTGAACAAATAGGCTTTGATACTTTGAGTATGTGCATTACATCGCTACGAATTATTACAACAATTGTTAAATGGGGTGATTGAGTGTCAACTATCAACAGTAGAGGTGGTAATACTAAGAAGATAGTAAAGTGTGCTGGATGCGGTGCACAGATTCAATTTGATAATCCTGGAAAGCCTGGTTTTGTTCCAATCGATGTGTACAATAAACGATTGAATGAAGGCTCAGAGGTACTGTGCCAACGGTGTTTTAGGATAAAACATTATGGTGTTTTAACTAGCGAGGTCGATAAGGATGAGCTTGCTAAGTTCTTAAAAAACGCGGTAAAGCGTTTTAAGAATGTGCTATATGTTTTTGACACATTTGATTTTGATGGTACTTTTAGACCTGAAATATTGAGAGAAGTGAATGCGGAGCATGTAATGTTTGTTGCAAATAAGTTTGATACCCTGCCAAAGACTATTAGTGGATCGCAATTAAAGTTGTGGCTTGTGGAAAGAATAAGAATTCTGTTAGATGGTGTTAGGACTAATCCAAGAGATATTTTCATAACAAGCACAAAAAGTGGTTTCGGATTGAGCAAATTGAGAGAAACCCTTGAAAAAATGAATGATGAGATTCTGGTGGTTGGGGTAACGAACGTCGGAAAGTCGTCTATCTTAAAGGCTTTGACCGAATCACATGTAGTTACATCACCTTATCCAGGAACTACGATAGGTCTTGTCGAACACAGATTGGGCGGGTTGAGATTGTACGATACACCTGGTATAATTGTAAATGATCGAATGCTAGACCTCTTCGATGCAAAGTGCCAAGCGAGGATACTTGCTCAAGGTGAGGTTACGAGAAAAACCTTCAAGCCATCTGAAGAAGAAGTTATTTTTGTTAGTGGACTATGCAGAATGACCGCTCAATTGGTTGGAGTTTCTGAACTTAGACCCATTTTTCAGATATTTGCTCCGGAAAATGTATCGTTCCATAAGACGTCTAGTTTAGCATTCACACAGAATTTTCAAAGGCACTTCGGACAACTACTTGTGCCACCTTGCAGTAAGATGAGTATAGAAGGTTTGGAGTTCAAAGAAGAAAGAATTATTGTCAATGAGGAAGAAGAAGTATGCATACCAGGCCTCTGCTGGATAAATGTCAAGCGCGGTCCTGTAGAATTCAAAATCACACTTCCAAAAGTTGTCAAAGTCGTTGTCAGGCCTAGCTTAATTAAACCGAAACGAAAATTTAATCAAAACAAAGACGATTAATCCAAGAAATTTTAGAGAGGAGGAGTAACATATATGAAGAAGAAGGAATTTCCTATCATTGCAGGTGTTAGCAACAGACATGTGCATCTATCGAGAGAAGACTTGGATTTACTTTTTGGGAGGGGCTATACACTTACTCCCACCAAGGATTTAGGCCAACCAGGTCAGTTTGCTTGCAAAGAAATGGTTACGATCGTTGGGCCTAAGGGTTCTATCGAAAATGTCAGAATACTTGGTCCTGAAAGGAAGGATACACAGATCGAAATATCACTCACAGATGCTTTCAAGCTTGGTATCATGCCACCAGTGAGGGATAGTGGTGATATAGAAGGCACACCGGGGATAACGATAATTGGTCCAAACGGAAAGCTTGAAAAAGAAAAGGGCGTTATCATTGCAAAGAGACATGTTCATATGCACCCAAGTGATGCAGAAAAATTCGGCGTTAAGGATAAAGATATCGTTAAAGTGATCGTTGAAAAAGGTGATCGAAAATTGATATTCGATGATGTACTCATAAGAGTTAGCGAGAAATTTGCACTTGAGTTCCACGTTGATACTGATGAGGCAAATGCAGCTCTGCTAAAAACAGGCGATGTTGTTTATATCGTCGAAGAGTAACTGTATACACGTAAAACAATAGTTGAGAATTGAAAATTATCATACAATTTGATACAGCAGCTGTTGAAAGTATCGAATCTGCAAAGATCACAAACTAGGAGGTTGCAAGATTTGGAAACAAATCTTCTGTTGTTTATCATACTTCTGTTGTCAATAGTGTTCAATATTGCATTAGCATACACAGTCCATAAAAAGCAAAATCAAAATAAGAAGCTCTCCATTCAGTTGCAGAAATTGAAAGATCTCTCGACGAAATTCAGAGATATGGTAACGCAGAGGGAAGATGTGTTTTACAAGAATTTGCACAATATTTCGGTGAGTTTTGTAAAAGATGTTTCGGAAAGTTACTTAATTTACTTTGATGGCGATGTTGGGCGTGTAGTTTCCTACGTAGGTGGGAAGAATAGGGCAACAATAATTGATAAGAAAGTGATCAAGACTGAGCTGCCTTATTCAGCAAACAGAGTGTACGTTGTAAATGGTAGCGAATTGAAACATATTGATTTTGGTCCATCTCAGGATAAGGGAATTGATAGTAACGATTCAAAAGTTCTCATATCGGATATCCACATTGGTGGAGAGTTGAAGGCAAAATTGCTAATTGAGCGGCAAGAGCCATTTGTAGATGAAGAAATAGATATGATAAAGAGTCTAAGTGGCTTTTTTACTTCTTTTATAGCAACCCATAATTACGTATCCAACCAAGGAAGATTCGAGAAAGACATGATTCTTACGATGATACGTATACTCGAATATCACGACACCTACACAAAGGGACACTCAAAAAATGTTGCAACTATTGCATCTCTTATTGCAGAAAAGCTCGGTTTGAACGACGAATTAATAAGGAAGACTTACTGGGCAGCATTAGTCCATGATGTTGGAAAGATCGTAGTTCCTTCATCCATTTTGAACAAAGAGAGTAAATTAACGATCGAAGAATTCGAAGTTGTAAAAAAACATCCTGTATATGGTCATGACTTTCTTTCCACATCACCAGAGCTCAGAGACCTTGCACGGTATGTCTTCCACCATCATGAAAGATGGGATGGTAAAGGATATCCAGCGGGGATTTCAGGCGAAGAAATTCCACTCATATCCAGAATAATAATGGTAGCAGACTCGTGGGATGCCATGAGAAGTGATAGACCGTACAGAAAAGGGCTGTCTAAAGAAAGAGCTATGGAAGAAATTTTAAAACATTCTGGTGCGCAATTCGATCCAAATATAGCGAAGATATTCATCAAGATGTTGGCAGATGGGGAAATACAATGATAGTCAATACTGCATGGCAAAGTAGATGACTTAAACCGAAATGCTAATTTTGTGGTAAAATATTTAGTAGATGGAGAAATGGTAAGAAATATTGTAGCAGTATTTTCCAAGTATAGTTGTGCAAAAGGGGGAAGATAGAAGTGTTGAAATTCAATGTAAGCAAATCCGAAATCGTAAAGAAGATCTACATAGCATCTTCATCTATAGGTTCAAGGACAGTTGATCCTATTCTCCAATGTCTCTTGTTTAAGCCAATAAATGGTCATCTGCGAATTCATGCAACAGATTTGCAGACATCTGTTATTGCAAACATACAAGTTGGAGAGTACGAAGGCAATGATCCATTTGCAGTTGATGCCGAGTTGATAAACGATATCGTCACAAATCTTCCGGAAGATGAAGCAAATTTTGAATATGATAACGGAAAATTGATTGTGAAAAGTGGAAAGGCAAAGTATAGTATACCAACGATCCAAGATACTGATCGATTTCCGATAATAGAGTTAGATGAGAGTGGAATTCAATTCAGTATAGATACATCGATCCTTGAAGAAATGATCAACAGAGTCAGCTTTTGTGCCTCGACGGAAAGTGCAATGAGGGCACTAAATGGTGTGTATTCTGAGGTACACGGGGGTTTCTTGAGGTTCGTATCTAGTGATGGCTATAGACTTGCTTTGACCGAACAGAAGCTTGGTATAGAATATGAATTTGAATTTATATTAGCGTTAAAGAGTATAAAAGAGCTGGAGAAACTACTCTCAACAACGACAGAACCATCGATAAATGTGATATACGATCATTCTATAGTATCTTTCAATGCTGGCGACGTAACAACGATAGTCAGAACAGTTGAAGAGACGTTCCCAGATTACAAGCGTGTGTTACCAAAAGCATTTAAGACGAGAGTCATACTGAACGCCGACGATTTCTCAGAAGCATTGAAGCGAGTCACGATAATTGCAAAAAGAGGCAAAGAAAAAGTTCAATTAAAGATAACTGATGATGTTATGGAATTGACAAGTCAAAGCCAGGATTTTGGCGACGTGAACGAAACCATACCAATTACAAAAGATGGAGAAGATCTGATCGTGAATTTCAACCCAAGGTTTTTAAACGAAGCGGCAAAGCATATCGATGAAAAAGAGATAGAATTCAATTTTGTTGACAACATGAGTCCGTTGCAGATAAATCCAAGAAATGTAGAAGGATACATGTACATCGTTTTGCCAGTCAGAATGTAGCTTTGAAATTAGTAATAGCTGTGATTTTATATCAGTTGCTTAGTTTGGACACTTTACACTTGATAAGGAGGGAAAGTATTGAAAAAGGGTTTTACTTTGGTAGAGCTACTTATCGTGATGGCGATCATCGCTGCTTTAATGGCAGTTGCTACACCGACTGGTGTTAATGCACTTTCCCAGGCAAAGGCAACCACTGTTGCAGCAAATTTTAGAACATTGCAGCAAGCGGTTATCCAGATGTTGATGTTTGAAAAAACTCCTCCGACATCCGGAGAAATATTGGATTATATTTATGCAAACGAATATATATCAACCAACCCCGAAGGTTTTTCGGTATACTACGATGACTCCGAAAAAATGTATGTTATCAAATACACAAACAGTGACATCGATGCTGTAAAGGTCAAAAACATAAACAACTCAGTCGAGCTTGACAGTGGAGATGGAAAAATGATCGTAAAAGTGCCTAAGAGCTAGAGTAAGAGCTAGAGGGAATATATGATGGAAAATATTGTAAATAAATCTGGAACGGCTGTACATAGTACTCTTGAACTGAAAGGTGTCAGCAAGATTTTCAAATCAACTAGTCCTTTGAATGGCAATACCGATGAAAGGTGTGCCGTAGAAGATATCTCCGGGATTCTAAATTCTGGAGAGGTAGTGGCATTAATTGGCGAAAATGGTAGTGGCAAGAGTACTTTACTCAATATTCTTTCGACTTTTCTAAAACCATCATCTGGAAGTGTATTTTTCGATGGGAAAGACGTTTTCAAAGAATTAAGAACGTATAGGAGCATCGTGTCTTACGTATCCGAAAGTGGAAGTTGTGTACCAGAATTGAGCGTTGCAAGTAATTTAGAGTACTTTTCGAAAATATTCAACTCTAATGAGAATATTCGGGAAATATGTGAAAAAGTTGGTATAGCAGAATTCAAAGACAAGCGCCCAAACGAGCTTTCAAAGGGACAAAGGCAGAGATTAGCGTTAGCAGTGAGCATGCTAAAACAATCCAGGATAGTCTTGTTAGACGAGCCTGCAGAAGGTCTGGACATTGAAACAAAAGCAATAGTAAAGAACACTGTGAGAAACTACAAAAGGCTTGGAAAACTTGTGATTTACGTTACGCACGATGAAGATGAGATAGAGGACGTGTGTGATAAGATCATAGCACTTAGAAGAGGGAAAACGGTATTCTTTGGTACAGTCGATGAATTCTGGAACAAGTACGAGAAATATTATGCAGTGACATATCTAGTTGATGATGAGAAGAGAACAGAAATAATGAGTTTAGATCAACTGAAAACAAGAAAATTTGTGCTCAATGTTGTTCACATTAGGAACCTTGGATTGAGAGAGATATTAAACCTTGCAGATAATTCCGTTGAATCACCAGATTACGTTCAATCATCTTCAAGGTTGAATTTGAAGGAGTGATGTTGTGATACTGGAGGGAAAATTTGCAACACTCAGACCTTTGGAATTATGGGATGGACGCGAATTGGCAAAGTATTTAAATAGAGAAGAATTGAAAGAATACACGAGCCTTGTTTTTCCCATCAACACATTCTTGGAAGAAGAATGGATCAAGAGAAATGCAATAACGCACAATAACATAGTCTTTGCAATAGAGTCGAATGGAATTTTGATAGGTACCGCAGGACTCAGTTCAATAGATTGGACGAGCAGAAGTGCTGAATACGGTGTTGCTATCTACGAATCAACTTTTTGGAACAAAGGGATAGGTACAGAAGTGACGATGTTGATTCTCAAATATGCATTCGAATATCTGAATCTCAACAGAGTTTCGTTGAGAGTTTTTGAGAACAATCCAAGAGCATTTCACGTTTACGAAAAATGTGGATTCATACAAGAAGGCAGAGAGAGACAAGGCAGGTACTATCGAGGACACTACTGGGATGTCATACATATGAGCATTTTAGCAGACGAATATTGGAGAAACAAGTCTGAAAGTTGAACTACAATTCTAAGTTAATGGTCATACTATGTGAAAAAAGTACGATAGGAGGTGATTTAGATGATGTTTTATGATCCAACTATGATTCTTCTTATACCCGCAGTTCTTCTTGCTTTGTGGGCTCAGATTACTGTTCAGTCCAGGTTTTCTCAGTATTCACGTGTGAGATCTACGGTTGGTATGAACGGAGCGCAGCTTGCCAGATTCATCCTTGATTCTGCAGGGCTTTACGATGTAAAGATCGAGACCATACAAGGTTCTCTGACAGATCACTATGATCCAAGAACAAAGGTAGTGAGGCTCTCACAATCGACTTACTCGAGTGAATCTATAGCAGCTTTAGGCGTTGTGGCACATGAAATAGGGCATGCAATTCAACATGCAAACAATTATGCACCACTCGTGATTAGAAACGCGATAGCACCCGTAGCACAGTTTTCATCGAATTTGGCGTGGATATTCTTCATAATTGGACTTATTACCGGTGCGTTTGGCCTTGCACAATTTGGTATTTACCTTTTCGTCGCGGTTGTTGCATTCTCGCTTATAACGCTTCCTGTGGAATTCAATGCAAGTAGTAGAGCAATTAAAATCTTGCAAACGAATCTGGCAATGCCGCAAGAAGAACTGAAGGGTGTCAAATCTGTTCTTGGTGCAGCTGCAATGACCTATGTAGCTGCAACGCTCATGGCAATATTGCAACTTCTTAGGATGATATTCTTAGCAAGAGGTAGAGACTAATCAGTAGTTTGAAAGAATTTTTTGAGAGAACTTAAAATACTGCGGGTAATGAGCCCGCGGTTTTGTTTTTGCTTAGCAAGTATTATTGAAAAAGGAAAACTTTAAAATTCAAGGCTTGTTCATAATGTCTTTAAGTATATCTACGAAGATATCATAAAGTCCGCAGTCATGAGAAGATGGAAATGACTTGGAAAATTGTGGGAACTGTTCAATAAATGCAGCTCTCTCCATTTCAACTACCGTCCAATCTCCTCTCTTGACAGGCCCTGTAAGTGCTGCGTCGATCGAAAATTTTGAAATATTATCACCGACGGTCTGAAGTAGATGTGAGATCAACTCTCGGGTAGTCTTTTCATCTAGCCCGATTTCTTCGTATATCCTCTCAGAGAGACTTGCCAGTCCAACTGTGAAGTTACTCGAAATCACTGCAGCTAAATGATAAAGCACTTTCTTATCCGTTGGTACGATGAAATATCTTCCAGCAATAATATCAACAATTTCTTTTGCAACTTCTAATCCAATATCACATCCTTCTAGCCCAAATAACACGTCTTTGAATGAAACATTTTCGTCTGCTACTGCACAATTAGGATGCATAGAAGCGGGATTCCAAGAACGTGGGAGGATTTGAGAAGAATGGAATCCACTGAAATGAATTGCGGTTATTTCACCAACCTTTCCATTCAACAACGTTTCAGCATCTTTCAAAACAGAATCGCTCAAACCAAATAAGACTATACCGCTGAGCAGAAAATCCTGACCATAGGTTACCGGAGTGGCACCTATACGTTCAGCTAGGGACTTTGCCTTTTCAAAATCGCGAGATAACACATAACCAAATCTCACTCTACCTAACAAGTTATGTGATATAGCAGAAGAGACTTTACCCGTACCAACTACATTAACCAACTGTGCAAAAGCCTCGCCCATAGTGCATCCTTCCTTTAATTACAAACCGCCAAATCGTGATTTACAAATTTCATCAAGTACGGCATTTACCATTACATTGACATCGTTAGAATCAACACATTGAAGTATACTTTGGATTCTATTATCTAAAATTGTCTCTGCGTGCTTTTTCATCCTTCTACTTGCCCTCTGACAGATCTCACCAGTTTCGTAAAGGTGTGTCTTGTGTTTTTCTATCTGCTGATACAACTCATCTATACCCCTACCAGAAGTTGCCACACTCATAACTATCGGCTTCTGAATCTCTGAGAAATTCAATACGGTCTCCAAGTTCATCTTTAGAAGTTCTGCACCATCCATATCAGCCTTATTTACGACAAAAACATCAGCAATCTCCATGATGCCCGCTTTCATAAGCTGTATCTCGTCACCAGAACTTGGGGAGAGTACCAAAACTACTGTATCTGCTACGTAGGCGATGTCGACTTCGCTCTGCCCTGCGCCAACTGTCTCGATGATGATATAATCGAAGCCGTACAATTTGTATAACATAATAACGCCAAACACTGAATCATTCAATCCGCCAACGTTACCTCGACTTCCCATGCTTCTGATAAATACACCGTCATCAGAGAAATGCCTTTTCATGCGTATTCTATCGCCAAGTAACGCTCCACCGGTGAACGGACTCGATGGATCAACTGCAATGATTCCCACCCTTTTTCCTTCTCTTCGCAGTATAGAAACATATGCATCCGTCAAAGTACTTTTGCCTGCCCCAGGACTGCCAGTCACACCAACGATGTGGCTTTTCGATTGTGCCAATATTTCCTGGAGTTCTCCTTGGAGATAGAATATCAACTCAGGATCATTCTCAAAGAAACTGATCGCTTTAGCGAGTGCTATCTGATCTCCTTTTCTTAGTCTCTCTAACAAACCGTCAAGCTGTGCAGATTTTTGACTTGATACTAATCTATCCGATTTATCCGATTCCATGCTCACCTAAATCACTCACTTACCCTTTGTCCAACAATTTCTTCCACCTTACCTACAATATCAGATATTGGAGTACCTGGGCCGAAGACTGCTGCAATCCCCATTTTCATCAATTGCTGGCCATCATCCGTAGGAATGATTCCACCAACAAAGATTGGGACGTGGAATTGATGTTGATCCATCATTTCTAAGATTTTTTTACAAACGCTCATATGCGCACCAGAGAGGATAGATAAACCAATCATATCAACATCTTCTTGCATTGCAGCTCTTACTATCTCTTCCGGCGTCTGCCTCAATCCTGTGTAAATGACCTCCATGCCCGCATCTCTAAGGCCACGTGCCACAACTTTTGCACCTCTGTCGTGACCATCAAGACCTGGCTTTGCGATAAGTACTCTAGTCTTTCTGCTCCCCATCAAAAATCACCTCTCAACATATCGATTGATGTATTTTCTTCTCAGTGTCTACTTGTGTACTATTTATTTTATCACCGCAACTTTCAATTTCAAACAGTTCCTAATAGTATCAAATATCAGAACCTATTAACAATCGTAAATAAACAAGACATATCTTGAGTATCTGCTTTGATATATTGATTATCCTATCCATTCTCGCATATTCCTTGACTATCGTATAAAAAAAGAAGGTAGTAAAATGATTACCACCTTCTGCTTTTGTAATCAATAATCTGAGTATAATCTAAGTAATGAGTTACATATTATTCGTAGTTATTCGTAGTTATTCAGCCTCATTCACTCAAAACATTGAAAATTACTCGAGTTCTACAAGAACATCGCCAGTGTCGACCGTTTCTCCTTCTTTGACCTTTACGCTCTTTACGATACCGGGTTTATCTGAAACAATATCGTTCTCCATCTTCATTGCTTCCAAAATGATGAGTTTCTGACCATATTCGACTTTTTGCCCAGTACTAACCAAAATCTTCAATATGACGCCAGACATTGGAGCAACTATCTTTGCACTGGATGAACTACTTGATACTGATGGTTGTTCCACAGTTTTTACATTCTCTTCTTTTACTTGCTGTACCGGTTCTTGCCTTGTCACGGGAACTGGAGCACTTACTGGAGCAACTGGCGTTAACTGCGTCTGTTGTACTTGAACAGATGAACCACCCACTTCTTCGACTTCTACAACGTACTCTTTACCGTTAACTCTAACTGTGAATTTTCTTACCATCTATTTCCACCTCTCCATCCATGATTTCTCCATTCAACCCAATCTCTTTGCCCCTTAGTGTTATTAGTGTTACGAGTGGTCCCTTTTCTGTATATTGATCTTATTACTGCATTATCACCCATGACAGTGTAAATTGCGGCAAATACAGCAGCTATTTCTTCTTCAGATGCATAAAGTACAACGTTACCATTTTGTTGCGCTGCACTCTCCGCCAGCTCAGATGGTAACTTCTCTTGCCCAGAAGACGGTGTCTTTATCTTTCTGTTACTTGCAGACGAGGAAAATGCCATGAGTCTGAATATAAAATACAGTATCACAAATACTACAAATACTGTCGTTATACCTACTATGAAAACAGCAATCTCATTTGGTTCGTTCATCATCTCACCTCAAATTGTCTACAAAATATATTGATTGTAGGCTAGAAACTATTTACAATAAGTTATAGTGGTATATTACCGTGCTTTTTCTTTGGGCGTGCTTCGACTTTGGTTTCCGAATACTCTAATGCCTTCTCTAGCCACTTTCTTGTCTCTCGCGGATCAATCACGGCATCTACGTAACCTCTGGAGGCCGCTACGTAAGGATTTGCAAAAGCTTCTCTGTATTCTTCTATCTTCTGTTTTCTCGTTTCTTCGGGATTCTGTGAGCTATCTATTTCCTTCTTAAATATTATGTTCGCTGCTCCATCTGGCCCCATAACTGCAATTTCGGCGGTTGGCCAAGCAGCAACAAAATCTGCACCAAGGTGTTTACTTCCCATAGCAATATATGCACCACCGTACGCCTTCCTCAAAATGATGGTGATTTTCGATACAGTTGCCTCACTGTACGCATAGAGCAACTTAGCACCATGTCTTATGATTCCACCATGTTCTTGCTTTACTCCCGGTAGATATCCGGGTGTATCGACGAATGTAATGATTGGCATATTGAATGCATCCAAAAACCTTATGAACCTAGCTGCTTTGTCTGATGAGTCTATATCGAGTACACCTGCCAAGACATTCGGTTGATTTGCAATGATCCCAACGGACCTACCATTTATTCTCGCAAATCCCGTTACAATGTTCGTTGCAAAGTGTTCGTGCACTTCGAAAAACGTACCCTCATCAACAATCTTTTTAATAACTTCTTTTACATCGAATCCTTTTTTTGAATCAACTGGAACTATGGTATGTATATCCTCAATAGCTGGTGCGCTAAAAGATTCCTCACAGGCAGGTTTTTCCATGTTGTTTTCTGGAATGTAGGAAAGAAGTTTCTTTACTATCTCCATTGCGTGTTTATCATCCTTTGCCAAAAATTGAGCATTCCCACTCTTTGAATTGTGTACGTATGCACCACCTAAATCCTCTTTGGATATTTCCTCACGAGTGACCGTTTTTACAACATCTGGGCCCGTGATAAACATCTGTGCAGTCTTGTCTACCATTACGACAAAATCTGTTATTGCTGGAGAATAAACAGCGCCACCAGCACATGGACCCGCGATCACAGTGATCTGAGGTATAACGCCCGAAGCAATAGTGTTTCTGAAGAAAATTTCACCATAACCATAGAGGGAATCCACACCTTCTTGAATTCTTGCACCGCCAGAGTCATTTATACCAATAAGAGGTATTCCCATCTTCAATGCCAAATCCATAACTTTCATGATCTTCTTTGCATGCATCTCGCCGAGCGATCCACCTCTAACTGTAAAATCCTGGGAAAATGCAGCAACGGGTCTGCCATTGACTTTTCCTATACCTGTGACAACACCATCTGCTGGAAGCTCCATTTTATCCAAACCAAACGCCGTATTTCTATGTTCGACGAACTTGTCGACTTCTTCAAAGGTACCGGGGTCAAACAGGAGTTCCAATCTTTCCCTTGCGGTCGATTTTCCTTCACTGTGTTGCTTTTCGATTTTATCCTGTCCGCCGCCAAGCTCTATCTTCTTTTCTAGTTCGTGCAACCTTTGTATCAAATCATCCATCTATTTCACTCCCCTCACTATTTTGTTGGTTTATCAACAGCCTCATACAATATCTTTGAATATCTTCAATGGCCGCCTTCCACAAGTTCTACAAGCACACCACCAGTCGTTTTTGGATGTAGGAAAAGCACCCTTGTATTCCCGGCACCGATCTTTGGTTCTTCAGATAATGGCTGGATACCATTTTCTCTAGCCAGTTTGACTGCTTCATTGATTTTTGATACGTTAAATGCAATATGATGTATACCTTCTCCCTTTTTCTCTAGAAACCCTGAGACTTCGGAATTGTCATTCATCGGTTCAAGCAGCTCGATGCGAGTGTCACCAACTTTTATAAGATACACCCTTAGCCCTCTATCCGGTAATTCTTCAATTTCTGAAACTTGCAAGCCAAGGAAAGTTTCATAAAATTTCAATCTTTCTTGAGCACTCTTCACCGCTATACCAATGTGGTCGATCTTATTTGTATGCACAAAACCAGCCCCCTTTTCATCTCTCATCCATATATGAAGATATCAGGCAAGGTATTAGACGCAATCCAATGATAAAACAGATTACACATCCGCCGACTATCGTACGTACTATATTTATTTTATACGCTAAAAGTACAGTGTCAAATCCAACCAAGTACTTTTGCAGTTCTTCTCATAAAGCTTTCAAGTGCTTTCTTACCAACTTCAGTCTTTCCATAAATTTCCATAAACTCACTACTGCTACAGCGTATTACCTTTGAATTTTCCAAAGCAGTGCAAGTTTCAGTATAATTTTCTCCCACGAGTGATTCCAAACCAAAGGCCTCAGGGCCTCCACCATCCACGACAAATTCATAAAGACCCAGTCGGATCTTCACTTTTCCAGATTTCAATATGTACACGTATTCTCCCTTTTCACCATCTTTTGTAATATCTTGACCTGGCTCAAATTCCATCGTTTCCACGCAATTCCACCTCTAATATCCTAGCTATCTTTTCATATCTTCTCCAGATGATATTACCCTCATCTTTGTATATACCTTCCAATGTTTTTATCGCTTCGTAACAATACCCTGGCATATCTGAATAGCGTAAAAGAAGTTTTTTCAAAAGTGATTTTGCAACATATTTATCGTTAAGCACTATGTATACTTTCGCCGCTGTCTCTATTAAAAGTCTTGCACCTTCCTCTTCAAGTGGAAATTTCTCAATGAACTTCCTAACTAAATTAACCTTCGTCAATATCTTATTATCGTCAAGTGCCTCTATAGCCTTCAATGCCTCTTTTTCATCATCGGGTAATTCACCTGAAGATAAAGTTAGAAGCGCTTCAACTTCTTGAAGATATTCATCGACATCGGTATCTCCGAAATTGAAGTCATCAAGCACTATCCTATTTAAGTCAATCGAAGATTCAGTTATTACCTTTCTCAGCGAGACTATTTTCTTGATGATTTCAAAATATTCGTCCTCCCAATTAGTTTCAATGATCTCTGTTTCCTCAGTTGCAACCACATTCTCTTGAATAGGTTCTTCAAGTAGATACTCAAGCAGTGCAACATAATCACCTGAAGCAAGGTCATGATATGTCTTATTCCTTGTCTCGCGGACTGTACCGGAAACTATTTTAAATAGACTCTTTGGTACCTCACCAGATTTAAAGATAACACCTTCAACTTTCATACAAACACCTCTGCAAGTACCTCAACGTTAAGAAAATAAGACTGGTAGATCAATTGCGTTTCATCTTCAACTTCGGTTTCTTTTTACTCTCATCCTTTTCTTCAGAAACGAGTTTGAAATCGTCGTGGATCGTATTGACTCTTGCAAGTTCCTTTTTCGATTCTTCCTCTGCCTTGTTATCTACTCTTCTAAGATTGAGCAAATACGATACAGCAAGTTCGTAAGTTCTCATCATCATATCGCTGAACATTTCGTATGTCTCTTTCTTGAACTCAAGCACTGGGTCTCTTTGGCCATAGCTTCTCAATCTAACAGACTCTTTAACATGTTCGACTTCATCTAAGTATTCACGCCAATTTTCATCTATTACCCTCAAAACTATGTATTTTGCAATACGTTCGAAATCTTCTTGGAACTCTTCTTTTTTCATCACGTATGCTGTTTTTATCTGATTTACCAAATCCTCTTTCAATTTTCCCTTATCATCGATATTCTCGTCTATTTTCACATAATCCTTCACAATTGCTAGAGAATCCCTTAAACCTTCCTTATTCCACTCAATTTCAGAACAGAACTCTTCCAAACGCGATTGTACGAAATTATCGATAGCTTCTTCGATAAAATTATCAACGTCGTGTTCAAGTATGTAATCTCTGTATCCGTAAATTGCCTTCCTTTGGATATCGAGTACGCTATCGAGTTCAAGCAAAAATTTACGTGCTGAGAAGTTCAAGCCTTCAACCTTTTTTTGGACCTGTTCAATTAATTTTGTTAAGAGTGGGTGATATATCGGTTGACCAGGTTCGATCTTCACCATATCCATGACCTTTTGTATTCGATCACCGCCGAATATTCTCATGAGGTCATCTTCCACGGAAAGATAGAAAATCGACTCACCAGGATCACCCTGCCTCCCGGATCTTCCACGCAATTGGTTATCGATTCTTCTACTTTCATGTCTTTCTGTACCAATCACAAGCAGACCGCCAAGTTCTTTCACACCGGGCCCGAGCTTTATATCCGTACCTCTACCTGCCATATTTGTAGCGATTGTAACCATACCCTTGTACCCTGCTTGGGCTATGATCTGCGCTTCTTTTTCGTGGTACTTGGCATTGAGCACTTGGTGAGGTATCTTCTCACGTCTAAGCATCTCGCTTAATTTCTCACTCTTTTCAATAGATGTCGTTCCAACAAGAATCGGCTGACCTTTTTCATACCGTGCTTTGATTTCCGCAACAATGGCCTTATATTTCTCTTCAACATTTCTGTAGATCAGATCATCTCTATCAATCCTTATCATTGTCTTATGCGTTGGAATTACGACAACTTCCATATCGTATATGGCTCTGAATTCATCTTCCTCCGTTTTTGCCGTACCCGTCATACCAGCGAGTTTTTCGTACATTCTGAAATAATTTTGGTAAGTTATCGTTGCATATGTGATGCTCTCTTCTTTTATAGGGACGCCTTCTTTTGCTTCTATGGCTTGATGCAACCCACCACTGTATCTACGACCTGGTAGTACACGACCAGTGAATTCATCGACTATGAGCACCTGACCGTTGTAAACCATATAATCCACATCTTTCTTGAATAGATGTATTGCTTTTAGCGAGTTGGTTATATGGTATATCGTATTTACATTCGCCGGATCGTACAGATTATCAACACCAAGTAATTTTTCTAAATGCTCTATTCCTTCGTCTGTCAGTACGACTGTCCTGTGCTCCTCATCTACTTTGAAGTGTTTGTCCCTCTCCAATCTCTTGGAGAGTTGGAAGAACTGTTTGTAAACGCCTGCATTATTCTTCGAAGGACCACTTATAATCAATGGGGTTCTTGCCTCATCTATCAAAATACTATCGACCTCATCGACGATCGCATAAAAATGGCCATTTTGTACCTTATCTTCAAGAGATATGACGAGATTGTCTCTCAGATAGTCGAAGCCAAACTCTGAATTTGTACCGTACGTAACATCGCAACGATACGCTTCCTTCTTATCCACTTCCTTCAAATCTACCTCAAAGGCTTCAACAGCCCTTTGCACCTTTGCCTCATCTGGCAGGAATTCATCGGTGAAATCTTCTGGCCAAACGCAATAATTTTCTTCTAATCCCCGCTGGGCATCTTCAGGGTTCTTCCAAACAACCTCGTATGCCTTACCACTTGTATTTATGATTCCAACCCTAAGACCTAGTGATAGATAAATAGGCCCCATCCACATTGCATCTCTCTTTGCAAGGTAATCGTTCACCGTAACCATGTGGATATTTCGATTCATAAGCGAGTTTAAGACAACCGGTAAAGTGGCGACCAACGTCTTACCTTCCCCAGTTCTCATTTCAGCTATCTTGCCCTGATGGAGAATCATCCCACCAACAAGTTGAACATCGAAAGGTCTCATACCAATTGTCCTTCTCGCAACTTCACGCACGTATGCAAAGACTGGCATAAGATGTTCATCAAGCTCACCAACATCACTGACTTTGGCTTTTGCTTCTTCGATGTACTTTCTCATTTCAGCAAAAGACATGTTCCTTACATCCTCTTCAAGAGCATTTATCTTCTCGACTAATTTTCTTGCCCTTCTAATCATTATCTCATTTCTGTCAAACATCTTCTTCAAATTCAACGCCATGAGTTACTTCCTCCTTTATGGTTTTACTAACAAAAAACAATGAGGACCTGCGTGACCTCCTCTTACGTATATTTTATCACAAAATCAGGTTGCATCATATATCCGTTATCCATATTCGCCCGCAAAGCAATCAAAACATACAGTATTTACATCTATTTACATCTTGTTAGAGCTTGCAACAACATTTTCCCCTCATTTCAAGAAAAAAGGTCATCCGCATGGATGACCAAGGTTAACGTGTGAAACGGAAAAATCAAAAATCTATGCCTTCGAGGAGCATACTATTGAGTTCATTCAAAATCTCGTGTGGTGCGATCAATTCTCCACCAACTCTGCTGAGCAATTTTAGCTTCGTTCCTCTTTTTACAAGCTTTGAGACCTCGCTTGCATATTGACCTAAATTCATCTCTACTACCAAAACATTTTGTACGGTTGATAATCTCTTCCTCATCTTATCTATAGGTATCGGCCATATCGTTATAGGTCTGATCAATCCTATCTTTATTCCATCTTCTCTCGCCATCAGCACAGCTTCCTTTGCAGATCTTGCCACTGAGCCATATGCAATGATGATACTTTCCGCATCTTCCGTCATGAACTCTTCTACTTCACTGATCTTATCTATATGGAGTTTTATCTTATTTACCAGTCTTCTAATCAACTTCTCTGCAGTTTCAGTTGTTGCCATCGGGAATCCAGATTCATCATGCACAAGGCCGGAAACATGGAATTTTGCTTTTCCCATTTCAACAAGTGACGGTGGAAGGTTTCCAGCATATTCGGTTTCTGAAAATGGAACAAATATCTCTTCATCTTCGAGCTCCTTTGAACTCATACGTTCTATTATTTCTATTTCGTTGTCTGGCGGCAAATAGAAGTTTTCATGCATGTGCGCCAACACCTCATCCATCAGAAGGATCACAGGTGTCCTGTACTCCTCCGCAAGGTTGAATGCCTTTATCGTGTATCTGTAAACCTCTTCAACCGTAGATGGATACAGCACGATGATCGCATGGTCGCCGTGCGTGCCCCACCTTGCTTGCATGATATCACCTTGCGCAGGTTTAGTCGGCATACCTGTTGATGGACCGCTTCTCATGGCATTAACAAATACCGTTGGAGTTTCAGTCATGATGGCGTAACCAATGGCTTCTTGCATCAAGCTAAAACCCGGACCACTCGTAGCTGTCATCGATTTGACTCCAGCTAACGACGCACCAATTATCGAAGCTGCACTTGCTATTTCATCTTCCATTTGAATGAAAACACCGCCAACTTTTGGCAACTCCCGAGCCATCGTCTCGGCTATTTCTGAAGATGGAGTGATTGGATAACCACCATAGAACCTGCAACCTGCTCTTATTGCACCGTATGCACATGCCTCGTTACCTTGCCAAAATACCATTCTCGGATTCTTAGGCATTGTCAACACCCGCTTTTTCTTGTTTTTCAGTACCTTCAGGTTTTACCTCAACAATATTTATCGCAAAATCAGGGCACAAATTCTCGCAAACTAAACAACCTGTACATGTACTGTGATCTGGCACAACGGGCTCGCCAAGCTCACCACCAACTATCGTTTTCGTAGGACATACATTGAAACATATTCCGCATGACTTGCACCAATCGTACCTTATTTCTACTTTATACTGCTTTCTAGCCACGAGGATTTACCCCCTTTGACGTTTTTTGAAGTTCTATTGAATTCTTTCTCATAAATTGCAATCGAACTACTTCAATATCGACAAGAATGTACCCGCTGCAACCGCTGTACCTATAACACCTGCTACGTTTGGCGACATCGCATGCATGAGTATGAAATTCGTTTGATCCTCTTCCTGAGCCAATTTCTGAGCAACCCTTGCAGAATCTGGCACGGCAGAAACGCCCGCTGCACCGATTAAAGGATTTATCTTTTCTTTCAAAAACAAATTCATAAACTTTGCAAAGAGTATACCAGAAGCCTGACAAATCACAAAAGCAAATGCACCCATTCCAAATACCTTGAGTGACCTTGGACTCAAGAACACATCAGCATTAGCAGATGCACCAACGGAAAGACAAAGCAAGATGGTCGTTGTATCGAGTATGTACTTACTGGAAGCTTCAACCAACCTCTTAACATTTCCAACTTCTCTAAGTAGGTTTCCAAACATCAGTGGACCTATGAGTATCAACGACTGAGGTACTATCAAAGCGGTAACGAGCGTTGTAACAACAGAGAAAGCAATTTTTTCGGTCTTAGACACCTTCCTCGGCGGTTTCATCCTTATCAATCTTTCATTCTTCGTTGTAAGCAACTTAGATATGGGAGGTTGCAAAATTGGTATCAATGCTATGTAAGAATAAGCCGATATTGCTATTATCGAAAGCAAATCAGGAGAAAACTTAGTTGCAAGATAAATCGATGTTGGACCGTCTGCACCACCGATTATGCCAATTGCTGCTGCTTGAGGGAACGTAAATCCAAATGCACGTGCAAGAAAAAATGTAAGATATACGCCTACCTGTGCAACCCCCCCCAAAAAGATTGTGATTGGATACGAAATCATGAATGAAAAGTCGGTCAGCGCACCAATACCTAAGAATATAAGGGGAGGATATATTCCCAAATCAAGTCCTTGCTTTATATAATACATGAATCCACCAGGCACAAAACCACCATTTGGCAAAGTCTGAGGTTCGGCCAAAATCCCTGTCGCAATAATTGGAATATTCGAAAGTATTATTCCAAAAGCTATAGGAATAAGCAACAAAGGCTCTGCATCCTTTGCAGTAGCGATGTATATAAGGACGCAAGCAATACCTAACATAAAGACATTACCAAATGTCATCTGAGCAAAAGCTGTGTTTTGGAAAAATAGAGTGAATTGCTCGAGCATACACTACCTCCCTTTGTCTGGCCTCACATTAGTTTAATACCTTCATAATGAACAGAAGTATTCAATCTTAAGTATACTATCGACGGAGCTTTTTTTCAATGATAGCATTCATTAGAAAAAGGGAAGATAGTGCTATTTACTGAAAACTTTCACATTTAGAGAGCCACTCATGACTAAAGTCATGCGCTTCCTACTTCTCCACCAGAATTACCTAGTAAAGGTAATCTCACCACTCAAAATTTAAATCTCTTATTTCACCGTCTTTCATCGCAAACTTACCACGACAAAGAACTGTATTCACTTGCCAATCTTTCATCAATACGATGTCTGCATCGTATCCATCTGCTATTTTTCCTTTGCCAGTCAATTTCAAAACATTTGCACTATTCACAGTTGCAACCTTGAGCACTTCGGAAGGTGAGATTCCTCTCTCAACTGTCTTCATCAACGTATACATCACCGCACCAACACTTCCAACGTTCAATCCTGTAAAGTTACCTTCCTTGTCGAAGCGAGGTAAACTTCCTTGACCATCTGAAGAGATAGTAATTCTATCGATCAAACCATTTTCGTACGCTTCGACTATTCCATCTATCGCCGTAAAATCCTTTTTCTTGAGTTCTTCGTCAGGTTGCACACCAGTTAAGTCTATAAACCCACCGTCTTGTGCAAAATGCAATCCTGATTCAAAAAGCGCTTTGTTCCTACTCATGTGCGTAGGGTATAGATGCTGGTGTGGTATCTCTGTCTCTCTGATGATATCAAATAAATACCCAATTCCGTTCCTTCCACCACCCACATGGAAATTTACAACGCCACACTTTCCAGCTATCATTCCACCTACCCTTGCATCTGCGACAATTCGCAAAACCTCTTCGAATGTAGGCTGAGAAGAACGGTGGTCCGATATGGCAATCTCACCAACACCGATGACCTTGTCTATCAGCACAAGATCTCGCTGGATACTTCCGGTGAACGTCACAGGTGGTACTCTATAGGACCCTGTATAGATGTACGTCGTTATACCTGCTTGTTCCATTGCTTTGGACTTCGCATACAAGTTCTCAAGGCCTCGTGTAACGCCATCCGTACCGAGACATCCTACTAATGTGGTTACGCCGTTCTTTATACAATCAGATATCTTCAACTCGGGTGTACGTGTTGAAAAGCCACCTTCACCACCGCCACCTGTAAAATGCACGTGCGGATCTATGAGACCTGGTATTGCAACCATCCCATCACCATCGTACACCTCAACCTCAGGTACTTGAACTTGCACATGCTCATCAATAAAGCCTATCTTCTCTCCAACGATGAGTACATCTTTCCTTCCTAGATACTTAGGTCCATACAGCTCGACATTTCTTATCAACTTGATTAGGCCCATTCAACCACCTTCGAATTATCACATTTCACGTAGTTCACACAGTTATAGTCCCATCAAAAGCTATCTTGTATCCAAGCCGTTTTGCCTCGTCAACAACACATTCAATAGAAACATCGACCAAACTGGAAATATCTTTGCAAGTCAATCTCACCTTCGTTAAGAGCGGTTCAAAGTATTTCAACGTTGCGATCGCCCGTTGTTCATCGTTGGTGATGTTTTTCAATCTGATCAACGATTTGACCTGACTTATCCTTTTGAGTTGCGATTCACAGATTCTCAAAACAAAATTGGGATTGCGCTCAACAACCTTTTCGATGTTCTGTGAACTCATTGGTATGATGGCAGCAGGTGACATCGTGTACAAAGTTACCATCCTTGGTTGTGCGTCAAGTAGTGCACTTTCACCAACGAACTCGCCTGGTTGCACGATTGATAGTAATACTTCCCTATCTTCGTACAACTTCACGGCCTTCAGATAGCCTTTGATCAAAAAATAACCATCACCTGCCGCATCGCCCTCTAATGTTACAATCGTATCCTTTGGTAGATAAAGCCCTGCTTTCATGAACATATCAAGCACTTCTTGCTTTTGCCCACCTTTGAAGAACGTGTATAAATATGCATAAGAAATATGTTCCGCATAATCTTTCAATGCAAGCCTTGAAAAGTGCATTTCCGCTTTTTCTGGTTCTAACAGTATATTCAAAAGCGTGTACCATACCATTATTTCTTTCTTGAGTTCTTCGGGAAATGGTTGAGACAAAAGTTTAACAGCGATCTCGAACGCTTCTTTGTAATATCCTGAGGTATATAATCTTTTGATTTGAAACATATCTTGGAAAACACCATCTGTAATGCGAAAAGAGTTTGGATGAATACGATTGAAATACCTTAATTTATCTGGTTCTAAGTATTCTGGTATCTCGCTGCAGCAAGACAACTCTGAATCGACTATCAACAGACGCTTTGCAATCGATGAGACCATCGTCATTAACAGTTTCGGAATCTCTAAAGTAGAACTGACCTCGCTCGGTTTTATGAAATAGAGAGTTGTTTCATTGACAGTCGTAACAGTTTCTTCTGAAGGTAGGTTGAAAAGCGACCATTCACCAAATGTACCATATTCAAATGTACCTGTCTTTCGTTGAAGCATGACCTCAATCGTACCATCGAGCAGATAGTACACTCCAGATGGTACTTCACCTATTTTGTACAATGTGGTCCCGGCCGGATAAGTAAACAATTCCATAGAACCACTCCCTTACTGTTTGCACAGTTAAGAAATTAAGAAAAGTCGGACAGTCAAAGGCCGTCCGACCATCGTTTTGTTATATCACTCCGAGTTTTCTTCCGATCTTTTCAAATCTTTCAAGTGCAAAATCAAGATCAGGTTTTGTGTGCACTGCGCTAATCATTACCCTGATCCTTGCCTTGCCCTTTGGTACGGTAGGATAACCTATTGACTGGGCGAATATATCCTCATTGAACAATTCTCGACTGAACTGACTTGAAACCTTCGCATCGTACAACATCACAGGTGTAATAGGTGTCTGGCTTGAACCGATATCGAATCCAAGTTTCTTCATTTCTCCCTTGAAATAATTGGCGTTGTCCCACAAACGTCTTACCCTCTCGTCACTCTCTTGGAGTATCCTCACTGCCTCTAGGCATGCGGCTACATCTGCTGGTGTAAGTCCTGTGCTGAAGAGAAATGGCCTTGCCTTCTGCTTTAAATATTTAATCAACGTTTCTTTCCCAGCAATGTATCCACCAAGCACACCAAATGCCTTGGAAAGTGTACCGATTTCCATATCTACTCTACCATGGAGATCGAAATGGTCAATGATTCCTCTACCACTCTTACCGAGCACGCCTTCACCATGTGCATCGTCGACCATAACGGCAGCATCGTATTGCTCAGCCAAATTCACGATATCCGGTAATGGAGCTATGTCACCATCCATACTGAAGACACCATCCGTTATTATCAGCACGCGTCTTGCGTTTTGGACATCGCGTGCCTCCTTCAGTCTCTGCTCGAGTTCGTTCATATCACAATGCTTGTAAACATACCTCTTTGCCTTTGAAAGCTTTACACCGTCTATGATGCTTGCATGATTTAGTTCATCAGAAATAATCGCATCATTCTCATCACCAAAGACCGTTGGAATCGCAGCTTGGTTTGCAAGGAATCCCGACTGCAAAAAAATCGTCGAATCCGCACCCTTGAATTGTGCAAGTGTTCTTTCCAATTCCTCGTGAATCTTGAACGTGCCTGCGATCGTACGCACCGCACCTGGTCCAACGCCCCACTCTTCTATGGCCTTCATCGCAGCCTTCTTTAGCCTCTCATCGTTTGCAAATCCAAGGTAATTATTCGAGCATAGATTGAGTACCCTCTTGTCATTCACAACTACCCAAGCACCTTGTGGCGATTCGATAGTGCGTATATTCACCAAAAGGCCTTCGTTTTTTAAAGCTTCCATTTCATCTTCTAATATCTTGTAATTGAACATACTTGACACCTCCTTACTCATCCATCGATTTACTTACAAATTGATTAGATTACTCACTAATAGTATCGAGATTGAGCACGACCTTACCACATTTCTTATTAATCATCAGTTCAAATCCCTTATCCCATTCCTCAAATGGAAGAACGTGCGTAACAACCTTTGAAAGATCAACCTTTTTGGTCCTCAAAAGCTCGTCTGCAATTCGCCAAGTCTGGAACATTCGTCTCCCCGTGATGCCATGGACCGTTATTCCCCTCATCGTGATCAAGGAATCGAAATCTATATCTATCTTCTTACCGAAAAGGCCCAACACAGCTGCCTCTCCACCCATTGTCACACATTTCAAACCATCTTCAAGTGCCTTCTTACTTCCGCTCATCTCGAATAGCACATCTACACCATCGTCTAATTGACTGTAAACTTCTTTCACCAAGTCCTTTTCCATAGGATTGATTACAACATCAGCACCATTATTCTTAGCCATCTCGATCCTGAAAGGATCAACTTCAGAAACGATGACCGTTGTAGCGCCGCCGACCTTCGCAACTTGAATCGCCATCAAACCTATTGGACCTGCACCACTGATCAAAGCAGTCTTACCGAGTAGATTCGTTGAAGAAACCGTGTGAATTGCATTACCAAATGGTTCCATCACAGAAGCATAATCGAGAGGAATCTCGGGTGAGAATTTCCAGAGTACAGTCTCTGGAATCACTGCGTACTCTGCAAAAATTCCATCTCTGTCGACACCAAGTATCTTCAAATTCTTGCAAACGTGCATCCTACCGGTCTTACATTGATAGCAAGTCTCGCACGGAATATGTGTCTCACTTGTAACCACATCACCAATCTTTACCCTCGTCACAGCACTTCCAATTGCAACAACCTCACCAGCCATCTCGTGGCCTGTGATCATCGGCGGTCTTATCTTCGATTGTGCCCATTCGTTCCATTCATATATATGAACATCAGTTCCACAGATCGATGCCCTTCTGACCTTTATAAGCACATCCCTTGGACCTAAATTAGTTGGTTTTTCCACCTCTTCCATAGACAAACCAAGACCAGCAACCTTCTTCATTATTGCTTTCATAGCAGTCCCCAATTCAATCGCCTCCTCAGCTTTTTAGACTATGTTACGTATTATTAACCGACGTTATCACAACTTAATTATACTACTTTTGAGACAATCACAAACTTTGGCCAACTGCAATAGATTGGAGCATACCAAAGAAAAAGCAAATTCTAATCACCTACAAACGCTTTTTCAAACAATACTGCCACTTATTAACTGCAAGCAACCCCCACGGATTTCCGCACTGGTTAATGCATTGTGATTTCTAACAATAATTTTTGATCTGTGAGGATTGAACATCACTTTTTCATGTTATTGATATAGTCTTTCAAGGCTCTTCCCATTCTTTGGAAGAGTAAGTCCATATCTCTGTACTTATTCAATTTCTTCAGTGTTTCCCAAAAAATCTTCATCCCTGCTATTGTTCCAATAAGATTTGCTAATATATCGGTCATTGTATCAAAGAGGCTACCCTCTTGGGCAAGCCTGTAGCCGGGATAGTTTCTAAAAACTAAGTCGGAAACAAACTCGCCAATTTCCCAAAAGGCACCCAAGGCTGTCACGGCTGCTAAGGTAATGGTTACCATCTTAAAGTAGAAAAAGGGATTCTTGGAATCGGTTGAAAGTAATTCAATTCCAATTACAATGGGATAGATGAGAAATACCAACCACATACCACCAGTTAAGTGTAAAATGAAATCGTATATATGAAACTTATCATAGAACCCCATCCATATTCCAAAGACACTGTGGAGAGAAACTTGAACGATTGTGAAAGTTCTAATCTCTTCCAGCATAATTGACTTTGTTACCAATTCAAAGATCCACGTCAGATAGACTACAAACGCACATAGTACGTGTCCCAAAAAATTTGGGAGATTGAAATTCCAAAAACTTGCAATTATTGGTATAAAAACTACAAAAGAGAAAAATAGATTGGTTGTCCGCAAAATAGTAAATAATCTGGAGTTTGATGTGAAAAGTGTTTCTTTTACCAGGGGATCACTTATCAAAAAGCTATGCATCGTGCCAAATTCAGACTGTATCTTTTTTAGAGTTTTTGAAAAAACTGGTGCAGTCATTTCTTAGTCACCTCCTCAATCATTATCCGTGAATGTTTAAAGGTCCTTGAATGGAGCTTCCAGACTTTCTGTTCATTTCTACATCCGGTGTAGCTCGTCTTGTAGCACTTAAATTAACTGCATTCTCAAGTAGCCTCACATTGCCATTGTACACCTCCTATTGCTGGCAGTCTAAGTTAGGCAAATTACCATCCATTTCGTATAATACTACTTCTCATATGATTTTCAAGTACTTCCAGGTTTTTCCAAAACACATGAATCCACAGTTTCTGATTCCTCATGGTTTTGAAAAGTCTTTCCAAATATTTAACTATTCAACGAAGTATTATATTGTTCTATTCAACTGATGGAATGAAATAAAGATGGCTTTGTTTAACGGAAGGAATTTGATAAGAGTTACTCGTCTTGAAGAATATGCATTCGAAAGAAAAGTCCATCGAGGACTTGGCAGAAGGTCAGATTGGAATTTTTGCTCTAGCTTTTTGGAAGGTCCTACTCAAAGCTGAATAATCGTAATCCTAGAAACTGCCAAGCCTCTAATGGACCTTCACTTTGACTGTTTTCTGTGTCAAGCACACAGAAACGGGGAGGCAAGTCTTGTTACAAGAATTCTCTAATGTCAATAATGTCAATTTAGTAATCTGTATCAATCTTTACACTCTTTGAAAGTTTATCTGGGCTATCAGGATCATACCCTTCAGTTATTGCTTTGTTGTATGCCAGTAAGAGTGTAAAGATCAATTTAATTGGGGTTTCTAGCCCATTATCATATTCTATATCTATGTCACCATTTTTTCCTAAAAATATGGCCTTAGTATGTTTCCTCAGTTCTTCACTCAAATCGAATTCAAATTTTGCATCTTTTGAGTTGATTATAACCAAAGATTTATCACTTAATTTCGCTATTGGACCGTGTCTGTATTCAAGGGGCTCATGGAACTCAACGCACTGCAGTGCCATTTCTTCCATTTTCAAAGCGCCTTCTTTTGAAATTGCATACTCTTCATCGAAACCCAAGAAAACAAAATGATTAAAACTTTTTAGATTTATTCCCTTTATGATACTTTGAGACTCCTCAATAATTTGTGAACATTCCTCTGAAATATTTCGTCCACCAATGAAGAATTGTAATAACGCAACGAATGATCCCGTCATGACAACGCTTTCTTCGTGCAAAAAATCAAATGCGTATGTCTCATCACATACCATTTCGAGCGATGAGTTATTCTCACAACACACTCCGATAGTCTTGATTCCTTTGTTTTTGAACTTGGCAACTGCTTGAACTGTTTCAGTCGATTCTCCTGTGCGAGATATGAATATGCCAACATCACATTGGGGTGCGTAATCGAAAGAGATAACTTTGCCACCGGTAATTATCTCAGATTCTATTCTGAATTTCTTTATTACCTGTGTGACAGTTAATGCAAGATTGTATGAAGAACCACATCCTACAAATACATATCTCTTATCATTTTCGAATGGGAATTTCAATGTTCCAATCTTTTCCATCAACTCCGGGATTCTAAGAATCTCAAAATAGGTCCAATTCATCCTTTCACAGCCCCCTTAGTAACTCCAGATATGATTTGTTTCTGGAATATTAAAAACATTATTATTACAGGCAATCCTATTATAGAGGATGCTGCCATTAGTCGTGGCCAATCTATTTGATTCAGTTTTTGGTACATGGCCAAACCCACCTGAGCAGTACGCATTTCACGCGAGTTTGTTACTACTAACGGATAGAAAAGGTCATTCCATGTTGATATGAAAGTGTTTATTCCCATAACAGCAAGAGAAGGTTTTGAGAGGGGGAAAATGATTTTGAATACTATTTGCAACGTACTCGCTCCATCCACATAGGCGGCTTCTTCAAGTTCTACGGGAAGTTGTTCGACATACTGTTTCAGTAGAAATATATTGAATGGAGTGACTAACATTGGAATTGTAAGTGCGAGATATGTATCGATCCACCCAAATTGTTTCATGAGCATGAAGACAGGAATTATTGTGACCTGTGTAGGGATCATCATCGTTGACAAAACCAGGGAGAACAGTATCTTCTTTCCCCAAAATCGTCTTCTAGCAAAGGCATAACCGACCATCGTAGAAAAGATCAGATTGCCGACTACAACTATTACAGAGACGATCAAACTGTTCAGTATGTACCGTGAGAACATATCTTCCTTTAGTACGTTCACGTAATTGAGCAAAGTCGGAAATCGGTAAACTAATTTCACATCGTCAAGCAAGAATTCCTTGCCGCCTTCGAAGTCAAATGCAAGTTTGGAAATATACCTCAGGTCTATATCTTTTATTTCATTTTGTTTTATTGTGAATTTCTTCCATTCAGGTTGTGCGGTAAAGTTCTCTGCATATTTCCCACCGAAAGCATCAATGATTTCGGCAGAAAAACTCCCAGAACCTTTCACCCAGAATTCGATGTACTTTGCAACACGTACGTCCAATTTGTCGGTCAGTAATTCGACTCTACCATTGACTGCCAAAGATGTTGTGCTACTCGGTGATTCATTTCTTAAACTAATGCTATCACCTTTTACTTTTCTCTTCAAGTATGACGCATACTTTGTCTCAAAATCATTTATGTACCTTTCTTTGACAACTTTCGTCAAAGTACCGCTTGGAATTACAGAGGTATAGAACATGGAAAGCATAGGAAAGAGTGATATGAAGAGCAGTATGAACATTATGCAGAGTAGAACTGCTTTTTTCATATGACCTCACTCCTAAGCAAACGACCCTGAATGAGAGTTATTATCAAGACAATGAAGACAAGTATGTATCCAATGGCAGAAGCATATCCCATTTCGAAATTGCGAAATCCTACGATGTAAAGATAATGAACTATTGTCTGAGTAGAGTTCATTGGGCCTCCACCTGTCATGGTAAATACTTCAGAGAATATCTGGAACGATCTTATAGTGTTGATGGCAATTACGAAGTATAGTGTGGGCTTTAGCAACGGCATAGTGATTTTGGAAAATAATGCTTTCCGACCAGCACCATCGATTCTTGCAGCTTCATACAGTTCTTCTGGGATGCTTTGGAGTCCTGCCAAAAATAGTATTGTATAATAGCCAACAGCTGCCCAAACGTCCATTATCATGATGGATAGTAAAGCGGTTTTCACGTGAGCCAACCAACTCGTCGGTAGTGGCTGACTGCCGAAGAGCTCAACCATTTTGTTAAAGAAACCATCGGCACTGTAAAGGTACATCCACATGGTAGATATGACGACTGTTGAAATGACTGATGGTAAGAAAAAGCCAGCTTTGAAGACATCCTTCAGAGGTAAGAATCTACTGTTTATAATCAATGCAAGTAATAGAGCAAAAACCGTTGTGAATGGTATGGTCCCTATAACGAATATGAACGTGTTTTTTAAGGCGGTAAGAAAAATACTATCCTTAAAAGCATGAATGTAGTTTGTGAGACCAACGAGATTGAACTTTGGACTCAGGCCTGAATAATCGGTGAAACTTATGAAAAATGAAAAAATTATCGGAAATGCCCCAAAAATCAAGAAGATTATCAAAAATGGAGATAACAATAACAATGTTTCGAAGTTGTATTTGATTTTCCTCTTTTTGCCCATGTTCTCACCACCTTTGAAAATTCAAACTTGCCCCGTGCAACATGGCACGGGGCAAGTAACTTTGTATTATCTCTTCCCGTCAAGAATATCTTGCACAATTGTGTTGTATTTAGTCAGTATGCTTGCAATGCTCTTATCTGTGAGAATGATTTCCTCAACGAGGTCTTTAAGAACATCTTCGATCTTTGGCCATACTGCAATCGATGGCACTGGCTTTGCATATCTATTCTGTTCATAGAACACTTTGTGCATCGGATGATCTGCAAACCACGGGTCTTTTCCTGCATCTACATGTGATGGGAATATGGCAGGCCACAACTTGGCTATTTCCATAGCTACGTCAGGTTTTATTAGAAATTCTATAAGCTTTTGTGCTGCATCCTTGTTCTTTGAGTTCTTCATTACAGCCAAGACTTCTGCGCCCGCAAAGGAAGCGTGAGTACCAGAATTCTCTGATGGCTTTGGTATGAATGTGACATTGAAAGGCAATTCTGGATAGTTTGTTTCGAGATAGTCTATGTCCCAAGCTCCACTAACGTACATTCCCACTTTTCCCTCTCCAAAGGCTTTAGCAAGGTCGTCTTGTTTCGTTTTCAGAGAATTCTTTGCAAGTTTTCTGTAGAATTCTGCAGTTTGATTTACTCTTGGAGAAATGAGCAGAGCTTTCTTTCCGTCTTCAGAGATAATATCTCCTCCGGTGCACCATACTGCTGGTAAGAACCACTGTTGCCATGGACTGTAGCTCTCTCCGGAAGGCAATCCGAACCCATATATGTCTGGACCAAGGGCATCGATCTTTGCAGCAGCTTTCAAAACTTCATCCCAAGTTACCGGAGGATTGTCTGGATTAAGACCTGCTTTTTCAAACAATTCCAAGTTGTAGAACATGGCCCTTGTACCGAGCAACCATGGCACCGAATAGTAGCTTCTCTTGTAATAAGTAGTGTTCCACCCAATGTAGTTCTTTCCATACTTTTTGTAGAAACTGTCCATGTTCTCTAGTGCACCTTTGTCTGCGAAACTTGCCACCCACGTATTTCCCAGTTCCACAACGTCTAATGCTTCGCCACCTGCAATTGCGGTGACTATCTTGTCAAATCCGTTTGACCAAGAGAGTTGCACATACTCGACGTCGATATCTGGATTTTCTTTCATGAACGTTGTTAGAACTTTCTTTGCATGTTCATCGTTCATCGTGAAACCCCAGAAAGTGACTTTAACCTTGGAAAAACTTAGAACCGTTAAGACAGTAAACATGATAACTAAGAACCTTTTCATACCGCTCCCTCCCTTTTGATGAGCTGAAGAACGTGATATACCGAAATGAGTTTCGATGAATACGGAATTACGAATTCTGAGTAGTTGTTCTCAGCTTCATCGTCGAACTTTCTCAAAAATACGTATATTATTCTTTTTGCATCTACGCTTTTGACTTCGTCGAGGACAAAGTAGACAACTGGACCAATGAACGACATTTTGGTTGCTTTATCTTCATAGTACACGTGAGAGTTAGGAAATTCCGTTAAAATGAGTTCTCTTATGGATTTCAAATCCCTTTCCGTTGTGTCCGCAAGGCTTAGATTTTGAGGAGTTGGAATGACAAAACTCGGTTCCAAAACTGGTGATGAAATGTTTGCCTTGATTACTTTTTTGGAGGTATCTGATAAGAACCTTGCAGGGTATGTGTTTTTCACGTATTTATTCTTGATTCTCTCCACTTTTTTGGATTTTTCGTTTAACAAATCTCTGTCCAGTTCACCAGTTTCAACCATTGAATAGAAAGTCTCGATGATTTCTAAGTTATTTTCCGCATCACTTATGAGTATGATATCGCCATCTGCTTCAAAGAATTTCCTGATCGCCTCACGTGGTGAATAATATTTCTTCAAAGCCCCCATTTCAAAAGCATCAGATAGGATGAGCCCATCAAATCCAAAATCTTCTCGAAGGACTTCGTGTAACCATCTTTTTGAGAGCGTTGCTATCACATCGTCGACGTCTGGATACACTACATGTGCTGTCATTATGAAATCAGCATAGTTGGCCAATTTTCGAAACACGAGTACATCACTATCATTCTCATCAAAGTCTTCTACAATCGGAAGTACAAAATGAGAATCTGAAACGGCCCTTCCATGACCAGGAAAGTGTTTAAGAGTTGCAGCTATATTATATTCTGAGAGCCCTTCGATAAAGTCTCGCGATGCTTTTTCAACAGTCTCATGATTTGATGAGAAAGCCCTAAAGCCTGTGACATGACTAGAAAATGAGTACTTTACATCAACAACAGGAGCAAAGAGTGTATTGAACCCATGGAGTGACAAGAGATTTCCCAAATAATTCCCATAGAGACGTGCTCCACCTTCCATTCCGAACGCTAAGTTTCCAGGAGATGGAAAAACGTTAGGGACAGTTTCCAGTTGGCCACCCTCATGGTCTGATGAGATAAAAAACTTGTATCCTTTATCGAAAAGTGAATATATCCGTTCCATACTCAACTGGAGAGAAGACACGTCTTTCATATTCTCTGGATAGAAAATAACGCCAGCGGGATTTATCTTTTCCAGTAGCGATCTATTTATATTCTTCTGAAATCCAACAAAGAAAAGATCACCAAATGTGTTATCCATTCTCCGCCACCTTCTTATAAAAGTAGTTTACCAAGTTTTCATCAGTGAAAACTTTGATGAGAGAGTTAACCGCTGCACCCTTTGCATTAACGAACTCAAAACCGTTTTCCAAAAGTATTTCTATATTTCTCTTTTCAATTAAATAAATGTGCTCCTTCACATGATCAACAAGCTTTGAAATGCATGGGAGAGATGTAATGTTTCCTCCGATTGCTAGGATTTCTGGATCGAAGATACTGGCTATGATCCCTATCCTTTTTGAAACCTCGTCTAAGAATTCCTCGAATACAGCAGGATCCATGTCTTCCTCTTTGAGATCATCAAATGGAATCCTCTTCTGACATAAACTCTTGTCTAGTTTTGACTCACCAGCTAAGTTACTCGAACCATAATATGGTTTTCCATCGATTACTAATCCAGCACCAAATCCTACTGGTTCGTTGACAAAGTAAGGTACAGAAAGCTGAAAGTACAAGACCTTTGACTTTTCAAAAGAGTATCTTATTCCACCACAAATTGCATCTTTCTCAACAAACACCGGAATGTCGGTACTTAGGTTCCCAACAATGTCAAAATCGTGCAAATCTAGCGCTTCAGAATAGATGATCTCGTTGTCTTTCACAATTCCCGGTACCGAGATTCCAACGGCAATCATATCTCTCTGAAGGTTTACAATTTCGGAGATTTCTTTGCATATATTCTGTGGACTGATCTTCCTAGAAATCCTTCTCTTTTCAACAACTTCTCCAAAGAGGTTCGTCTTCACATATTCGATACCGTCTTGTTCAACCGACAATCCAAGTACGTATCCCTTTTCCTTATTGAATCCGTACACAATGGTCTTGCGTCCGCCTAACGAAGACGGTGAGAGTTCATTCGTTGGTAAGATGAGATTCACGGATTTAAGTCTGTTTATAGCTCTTGAAACAGTTGATTTCTCAAGTTTTAGGTTATCTGATATATCTTTGGCTGTAACAATCTTGTTTTTCCAAGTAAAGTACATGATTTCTTTTACAGATTCAGTTATCATACCATCACTCCTAAGCTATAGATTAAGTCAATTGTCTAGTTACCATGTTAGTTGCTTGCATCAATCAACCAACTGGATTGTACAATGAAACAGCATATTTCTAAAACCTCAAAAAACGATGAAAATATGCTCAAAATGCACCAGAACAAATTAGCAGCGAGATTTCTGCTATTTCCAAAATATATCACGTTTTTGCTTGAAATACCACTTTATACTAGTTATGATATGCCAACTACAATCTTCAGAAGGGATAGATAAAGATAGAGTTAAAGGTAGAAATGTGTGTAGTGGTCTAAAGCTTGAGGATATTGAGTTATGGTCAGTACATGTATGCATAATCTCTGATGTATCGTTCGTCAATGATCTTGACTCTTTTTCCTTCCGTTTCGATTACACCAAGTTTTTCAAGTTCAGTGAAAACTCTCGATAGTGCTGGGCGAGTTGCACCGAATTCTCTTGCAAGTTCTTCTTTTGTCATGCTCATGGTGACGACTACATCGTTTACTTGATCCATCAGTTGGCACAAGTATGCGCAGACTTTCTGCACCAAGTTTTTCATGGTAATTTCGTAGAATCTGTCGGTGACGAATTCAAACGAGTCACTGATGTACTGTAGGAAGTTTTTGAGTAAAGTTTCATCTTTCATAAGAAATTTGATGAACTGTTCTTTTGGTATAGACAAGAACAATGATTCTCTTGCAGTTTCAATGTCTACGGGATATTTGGAATGACTTGAGAACATTATGGCAGATGCCAGAAGTTTTGGTGCAAACATATGGTCTATCTGGAGAATCCGGCCATCTGGGTTTGTGAATAGACCAAATGCCTCGCCATCAACCAAAAAGAGTGCCTCATCGCACTCTTCTCCACGGGTTCTTACTATTTCTTTCGTCCCATAATGCTCAGTATGCCCCAGTTTGACAAGTTCGATTATGAGTTGTGATTTGATATTTTCAAAACATACACACAGTGAAAGTGAATGAACAATGCTTTCGATCTCTTCGCTTTTCATATGTCCACCTTTTGATGACTATTTTGATGATTAAATGAAATTGTACACGAGTATGCTCGGAAAATCTTCTTTCAAAAATCGTGGGAGTTCCTGTGCGCTCTCGCCTTCTTCTGCCTCGATGACTGACGCAGAGAAATCAACTGATAATTCAGTCGGTATCGAAATGTGTAATTTTGATACCTTCAAATTGGAGATGGTGTCGTCTCTATTTGATTTATCCAGAAATTGCATGGTGAAATACGGCGTCTTTAAGCAGTTGATGTGCTCGAACACGATGTCGGGTATTCTTACCTGTCTTGCAACTTGCAATGCCTTGTTCAGGTGTATCTCACGCGGTCTGCCCCAATCGTATATTCTGTACGTGAGATCCGATGTCTGTTGCACTTCGATAACAGTGCTGTTCGGTCCTAATGCATGGACTGTACCTGCAGGTAGATATACGAACGTACCTTTTTTGACTTTGACAAATGTCAATATGTCCTTTAACTGTGATAATCTATCTTGTGCGATGAGCTCTTTCATGGTTTCTACATCTTCACATATGGCAAACTCACCATCTTCCAAAAAGTACCAAGCCTCACTTTTTCCCCAAGGTTCATGTTCGATTTGTCGTGCAAATGCATCGTCTGGATGCACCTGGACGCTGAGCCACTGATTTGTCGATACGAGCTTTATGAGTAGGGGGAATTTCGGATATTTGCCATCGTATATAGATTTGCCGTATTCGTTGATGGTCATTCCATTTTCCATGGTCGTTTCGTATAATTGGTGTCCAGAGAGGAGCCATACCTCGCCGATGGGTAACTCCGATTGAACATTGAATAGTTCATTTATCTTCCAATTTCCCCAAACGAGTGACCTGAATTTTGGTTGGATTTTGATTTCCATCAACAGCAAACGCCTCCTTGCATGTCTGTAATCATCCACCGTATCCACCGGCAATGACCTTTTCTCCATCGTATTTCAACACTACTTTTGGTAGAGCTGTTTCAGCATAGTATCTGGAGTTATATATGATAGCCTCGACACCCTGATAAAGCATTTTGCGGGCAATGATTTGAGAATCGAAGCGCATTTTTTGTATCTTTTCCTCCAATCCAGTAAGCTTTGCTAAATTTGTCTCGAGTTGATTTCTCAAATTGATAAGTGTCTTGGTTGTTCTAGAGAATTGTTCTTCACGTTCAGGTGGTATTTCTACGCCCTTTTCTTTAAGTGCTTTGTACTGCTTAACTATGGATATGAGTTTTTGAATGCTTGCCTTGTCGATTTCTATCTGTGCTCTTAATAATTTTATCTCTTCTCGTATGTAAGGATTTATACCGACTTCAAGATATGTATTGATACCAAAATTCGATCCGATTTCATCTGCTTCGATCTTTATTGCTGCTACACATTCCCCGCCCATCAACGCACTGTGCCTTGCAACTCCAATAATGGAGTTTGTAACCCTCACAGTACAGTTGAGTAAGTTAGTTTCAAAATAGAGATTCTCTGCTTCAATTGTAACTGCCTCAGCATACTTGACATGAACGTTTTTCTTTGCCTTTATTAATCCTTTGTCTTTACCTTTAACACCACTAATTTTCACATTACCTTCGAGCGATATAACTGTTGCTGCCTCCACTATTCCATTGATTTCTATATCACCCTTTGCACGTACAACAAACCCTGGTTTAACATCGCCTTTGACAAGTACGATACCAGGAAATTCTATGTTTCCTGTGTTATAATCAACATCACCTTCGATTTCCAAGTATTCACTGACCTCGATCGTACCTTTTTCCAAGTCTACTCTCAGTACCCCTTCTGTCGTAGAAATTATTGAGCTTCCATCTTCACTTAGCGCAACATTCTTTCCAAGTGTAACCTTCGCTTCGTTACCTTTTTTTGCTGGTACAGGTTCACCATACACGTTTTTGCCTGGTATTCCATCAGTTGGAGACAATATAGATGCCAATTTTTGGCCATTCTTAACTATTATCCTCTTCTGAACTGGAAATTCTCGAAAATCGACACGATTGCCAGCCGTGGTTTTTGAAGCAACATTTTCAGCAATTTCGAATACGATACGTCCATCTTCACCATTCTTTGGTAAGTCGCCATGAGCAAATAGAACAGGTGTATTGTCAATAGGCTCATTGCAGAGAATTTTAAGTGCATCGTAGTCTATGCCGTGCACTATTTTTGCATTTCTCACTACTTCCATTACCTTATCAAGGTCGACACTTTCTTCTGGAAGCCTGTTTGCAATCCTTATGTACGCTTCCATCCTATCTGGAGATGTTGTTACGGATATATCCATTCAGCCACCCCACCCTAAAGTGTATTTAAGAACGATAGAACGATTATTTCATTTCTTTAATACTATTGTCATCGTTCAATATGACTATCTTGGGACCTTTGTATTCATCAGCTTGATATGCAGAAAAGGCCATTATTATTATTCGATCACCTTTTTCAACGAGCCTTGCAGCTGCGCCATTAAGTGATATCTTCTTACTTCCTCTTGGTTCTGGAATCACGTATGTGACTAATCTATTACCATTGTTCACATCTGAGACTATAACCATTTCGTTGACTTTTATGCCTGTAACTTCCAACAGTTCTTCATCTATTCCAATGCTACCTTCGTAATTTATTTCTTTCTCAGTCACCTTTGCCATGTGAATTTTTGCCTTCAACATCATTTCCATCATTTGTAAATCCTCCTATCTTTTCTATTGTTCATCTTATCCATTTATCCATCGAATTTAGCTTATGAATTTGAACTGTCTACGATTTTCGGCAATTCTATGATAAATCTGTTGCCATCTTCAGTCGGTTCATGGTATATCTTACCTTTATGTTCATCTTCTATTATTTTTTTGCATATAGCAAGTCCAAGACCTGTACCACTTACTTTTGTGGTAAAAAACGGTACAAATAGCTTATCCATCGTTTCTTTATCGATGGGTGTTCCTTCATTCCAAAAAGAAACAATTACCCTGTCTAATCCTATTCTTGATTCGACAAGTATTTTTCCATTATTCGGTGTCGCTTCGATTGCGTTTTGTAGTAGGTTTATTATCACCTGTTTTATTCTCGAATACTCAGCAGAAACCAGTGTTTCTTCTGCGTCTTTTTCAAATGAAAAGAGTATGTTCTTATCTTTTATCTTTTCCTCCATGAGTATGTAGACATCATTTATCAGCTTGTTTATGTTGAAAATGGTGAACTCGAGTGAACGAGGTTCTCTGCTGAAATCTAGTATTTCGTTTACAATTTGCTCCAGTCTGAGTATCTCATCGGAAATTATCTTTATGTACCTAGTTCTTGCCTCAGGTACATCTATATTCTTCTCCAATCGCTTTATAAATCCTCCAAGTACGGAGATTGGATTTCTTAATTCGTGCGCAACTCTGGCCGCCATCTCACCAAGTGCTGCCAATTTCTCTTGCTTCTTTCTCTCCTTTTCCAAATTGACTCTGTCTGTAACGTCATCTAATGTAATTATAACACCTCTAAGAATTATTTTCTCGCTATCCCAGAATGGTGTTATCTTTATATCATAGTATCTATCTCTACCCATTACTTGGATCAAGTAGTTACTAAGTGTGATCTCTTCTTTGACTTTCATACTTTGAAATGACATTTCTTCAATATCTTCAAACTCCGAACTGAGTGCCCTTAGTTCTATGCCAAGCATCTGTTCTTTTGGCCTTTCAAAGTAAACTTCTGCCTTTTTGTTCCATTCTGTTACTTTTCCTTCTTTGTCTAGGACAATTATTGCAGACGACATATTCTGCAGTATGGAATCTGAAAACTCTCTGAGATACTCTGTTAGGCTTCTTTGCCGTTCAAGTGACATCGTCTTGTTTCTAAGTTCTTCGTAATTCAGTGCAGTTTCAATTGCAAGGCCCGCACTATCAGATAGAATCTTGAAAATTTCTATGTCACTTTCCTTTATAGGCTTACCTGTATAATAATTGTCTATTATGACAACACCAAAGACACCTTCTCTGCCAACGAGTGGAATGACTGCGAAATTTTTGGTACCCAGTAAGTTGACAAGATCCATGATCTCCATTCCCATTGTGTTGAGCACTCTTTCGTTTCCAACAAAGATCTTCCTCCTTAGAACGCATCTTTCCAATATAGGGTGAGATTTGTATGGAAAGATTTTGTTTTCCACCATCTGGCTGAGTTTGTTGTTTAGTTCCATCGTCATCGATTCTTCCCTCAGGTATTGAACAACATCAGAATATCTCATAGCTCTTTGATTAGCTCTTTTCCAGTCATCTTCAACATTGTCACTTTCAGGGCCAAGCCAGGCCCGACCTACCAATACATCTTTCTTGTCATCGTATACCAGCAACATCGCCCTGTTGTAGCCTAATAGTCTACCAGATGTTAAACCAAGCAGAAGTGCTTTGTACACATTTTTAACACTGTACATTGTGCGTATAGTTTGGCTTATATAGTGAACTGCATTCATCTTCTTAATTTGCTCTTTTTGGTCTTCGATGAGAGATTCGTAACTCGATTGAAGACGTTTTAGTTTCTCTATTTCCTCGCCTAATTTCACATCAAATTCTATTCTTCCCTTTGCTAAGAGGAATCTGTTTATGGAATCTCTTGCGATATCAAGGTCCATGGAATCGAAGGATTTTGTTTGGGTGTAGATGTTGCTTTCTTTCTTGTTCGCAAAGATAAACCAACCTACTTCACTTGGAATGACCATTGCGGACATGATTTTTGAGCCCAGTATCTCTTCTAGCCCCTTTGGTTTATATACTACTTTGCCTGTGCCCCGGAAGTATCTTAAGGCTTCTTCTGAAATATTCGACGTTTTTGCCATCATTTTTTCAAATTTCCTATCGTTGGTTGTGTATTTCAAAACATCGATTTCTTCGCCAAGTAAATTGATAACAGCAATAATCTCTGACTCAATAATGTCAGAAAGAATCGTTATGAATGAATTGAGTAGTTCTTTGAAGCTCTTACTGTTTTCGAATATAGTTGTCAACATCCACAATGTTCTGTACTTCTCAAGGTACATCTTGGATCTTTCATACGATGGTACGAGCCATAGTATGTAACCTAGTATGTCCACAAGCTCACTAAAGTTGTCGACGTTTTTTGGAAGTGAATCTGTGAGTATGGCACCGGTAATTTGATTTTCACCATTTGCAATGTAATATAATTTTGTAATGTATGCTATGTTTTCATCTTTGTTGATATCGATGCAGTCGATTTCTTCTAACGATATTTGCGATAGTTGATCGTGACCGTCAAGCATTTTGGCAGACAATTTCCTATACATTGGCAGATAATTCCCCAATAGTACTCTGTACGCATCTCTGCCTTGTTCGAATATTGCTATGGATATTCTATCGACACCTATGAATGATGTTACTTCCTTTATCACTTCCTCACTTTGTGCAGGAAATTTGTTGCTTTCGAATATCTCTATGATCGTGTCACACAATTGTTTACTATTCATTTGGACCACCCCTCGCTTATCATTACTGTGATGCATGCGTTCCTTTCCAGTATACTTTACCACAATTGGGACAATATTTGAATTTCTCGTGAGTTTGGAATACATATAGTGGTACTTTGTCTCTTATTGTGCTTTTATCACATTCAATAAGTACGGCATTACAATGTGCACATCTTGTTGGACCTGGTTTACCAATCTTAGTTGAAATTTCGTTGAGTAGGTCTGTAAGCTTGTCTGAAATCAAGTATATTCCACCAAGCTGCTTATGTAACTTCAGTGATTTGGTTACAAGTATTCTGTTCGTTGATTTGAGTATTTCAGATACGTTATATGAATCTGTCTTGTAAGTGATTTCGACATCGTATCCGAATGTTCTGAGCCGTTTGCCTAGCTTAACAACAGTACCATCGCATAGAAATTGTTCGTATCCCTTCATATATTGCCCTTCTAGAGTTCAGGAAAGTCATCAATTCCGGCAGATTTTAGCCTTCGCCACTTTGTGAGCTCTATGATCTTTCTCACTTTTTGAGCACTTTCGTCATTTCTTCCAATGCCATTTTCAAAATCGATCAAGATTTTGTCTATCTCTGGATATGTCAACCCAAATGCCTCTTCATCGGTCAAACCAGGTATGAGATCTGGCATGGGCGGTTTTTCTATAATCTTTTGTGGTATGCCAAGATATTTTGCCAGTTCATACACTTGTGTTTTGTATAAATGTTTGATAGGTTCTATATCGACTGAATCATCTCCCCATTTCACATAAAGACCCATCATCTCTTCCGTTTTGTTTGTGGTTCCAACAACACAATATCCACACTTTTCGGCTTCCAGGTACATCTTACTCATTCTGACTCGATGCTTTGCTCTGTAGTATGCTACCCCTTTGAGAAAAAGCTCGTCTCCTTCGTTTTTCAGATCGTTCATGTAAGGCTCTTTATATCTGTTCCACCTATTTCTGGAATACGCTATTTTAATACTCTCTGGGATGAATAGTGCCGGCGGAAAGAGCGAATACACTCCTAATTTCCTCAACGCACCGGTAATAGGTTGTACCTCACAATTGATTCCGAAATGCTCACATACAAGCAGTGCGTCTTTTATACTTTCTTTGGAGCTGTCTCTCTCCGGTAGATTTATTGCCTTTATCTTATCTGATCCTATCGCTCTTTCGAGTAATGCAAGTACCACTGCAGAATCGATACCACCGCTGATACCTATAAGCGCACCTGCGAAGTTGTATGTTTTGATTATCACCGATAGGAATTCCGTTATTCTCTTTACCTCATTTTCAATTTCCAAACTATCGCCTTCTTTGAACTCTGTACAATATATTCTATCATATTTGTCTTGTAGTCTCACATTGTAAATTCAGCTGTTTTTATTTACATAGAGAGTTGTGATAAAATACATATGTAGGAGGGACATAAATTGACAGTATTTTTCTTAATTACATCGGTAATTGTAGATTCTTACATAAGCATCTACAGGATTTTTACAAATTTTGCGATCGGTTTTGCACCTGAATTTTTACTGGTTTTGATTTTTATTATCGCAGGAAAGTTTTTGAAGTTGAAAGATATTTTGATTATAGCTTTGATGTCCCCGCTTTTTTCATTTGCACTATTGCAATTTGTGGTGTATGTACTTTTCCACGAGTTGCCAACTTTTCAGATGATTCTACTTGTTACTGCGCAAGGAAGTGTGTTGTTTGGACTATCAGATTTGCTCATAGGAATTGTTGTAGGAAGTATATCTCACATGGTCTTGAACAAGGATTCGTCAAATAAATAAAAGCCTCCCGTACTGGGAGGTTTTATTTTTAGTTATCGTGCAGTTGTTGGAAAATTTCTTCAAGTTTCGCATACAGCTGTTCGATGTTTCCATCGTTTTGTATCACTATTCCTTCTTCTAAGATGTCTTTTTGCTGCTCTAAGATCTCATCTATTCTTTCAGGCGAGTATCTTTCTTTCAATCTCTTCTTGAGCGTCTCCGTGTTCGAGGTAACTGTTATCGTTACATCACACTGCCTTATACCTAAACGTCTTTTGATCGCTGCTTCTATCACTACATCTTCGTTATTCAATTTTTCAAGCATTTGACTCAACATTTCCATCATTGTTGGATGGGTAATACTTTCAAGCAGTTTGAGCTTTTCCGGTGCACTGAAGACCATCTGGGAAATCTTCTTCCTATCCGTTTCACCAAATGCCTTTCGTATTTTTTCTAAATTCTTTTGAAATGCATCGTGACCAAGCGCATCCATGTTTATGTAATGGAATCCTTTTTCTTCAAAAAACTTGGAGACCGTACTTTTACCAGTACCTATCTTTCCCGTAACGCAAATGATCACAGTAACCTTTCACCAAGTTCGTCTTTATTCATCTTTTCAAATTCTTCTTTACTTAGAATGATCAGGCTCATATCGTCATCGATACTCTCGTTCAGCTGATTCACCTTTTCGTTTATGTCCATTTCATCTTTGACAACTATGATGAATTCTTCGTCCCTTATGAAGAGTGCAACTGGATCGAATATACCTCTAAGCGTCTCCATGTATTGTTTCATCACTTTATCTCAACCTTCTTCTCACCATTTTCTGATAATCCAAATTCTTCAAACCCATTTCTTCCCATGAGCGCATATGTGATCTTCTTACCAAGTTCAACACCGGGTTGATCGTATGGATTTATGTTGAATAGTTCCCCTGCTATGGCTGTAGCTAGTTCGTAGTACATGAAGAATTGACCTATATGGTACTCATCGATCTGCGGAAAGGTTAGTGTCAATGAAGGTCTACCATGTTTTGCAATTGCCAGTTGAGTACCGACTTGTTCGCTGTTTAAAAGTGTTGAAAGTTTCTTACCACCAAGGTAAGAGAGCTCTGGTTCGTTTTCATGAATTTTTGGAATTATCATTTCTCTATCGAACTTTTCGGTTCTCAAGAATGTTATTATCTTGTCGTCTGGTCCTTCGTTGTAAAGCTGAACTTGTGAGTGTTGATCAACGGCACCCAGTGCCTTGATGGGCGTTTGACCGATATCTACTCTGTTCCCATCGTTATCGTACATCTTGCCAAGACTTTCTGCCCAAAGTTGTCTGTACCAGTCGGCAAGGTAGTATAATCTATTCGAATAGGCCATCATGACAGAGATGTTTCTGCCCTTTTTGTAATGTAAATAATGGATGACACCCAAGAGTGCTGCTGGGTTTTCCCATATGGTAGACTTGATAGTTTTGTCGTATGCATCTCGTGCACCGATGATAAGTTCTTCTATATCGATTCCGGCTGCTTTTGCAGATAGTAGTCCAACTGGTGTTAGTGCACTGAATCTTCCGCCCACATCTGGTGGGATGTCTAACATTCTGATACCTTCACTTCTACCGATTCTTCTGAGCACACCTTTTTCTGGATCCGTTGTGAAAATTATGTGTTCCTTCGGATCTAATCCGTAGGCATCGAGTATACCTCGAACGATGAGATAATTTGCCATCGGTTCGGCAGTTGTACCTGATTTACTTATGATATTGAAGAGCGTGTTTTTGGGTTCTATGCAGTCAAGTACCGATGATAAATAATCTGGATCTATGTTATCGACAACGAAAATCCTCAGGTAACCGTTTCTTCCTTCAGCATTCAACGAGTTCCAATTCAACGGTCTCAACGCATTTTGGACAGCAATGTTCCCAAGTGCCGAGCCACCTATTCCCAACACGACGAGATTGTCAAATGTGAATATGAAATCGCTCATCTCGTTGACAGAGTCGATCCATCTGCGTGTCAAAACTGTGTTGACAAATCCTGGTTTGTTTTCATCGAACCTTTTCAAAAAGTCTGCGATATTTTGAGAGTGCGATTCTATTTCCTCAGAACTTAGACCACCGGCAACGTTTTCTGCAAGTGTGTAGGTTAGGTCCAATTTTAACACACAAAACACCTCCACTTTTCCTTGAGCACTCAATAAAGACAATCTTTAACAAGAGCACTCAGTTTCGCTGTTGCGATTGATTTCTATTGATTTCTGTCTAATCCATTTAGCTCTTTTAGTATTTTACTGGAGCAATTATCGGTACACCCTTAAATGTATTACGTGGATTGAGATATGTCAACTCTATTAAAAATGCTGATGCAACGACTATACCGCCAACTCTTTCTACAAGTTTCTTAATTGCAAGTGCGGTACCACCGGTTGCAAGTACATCGTCAACTATCACAACTTTCTCACCTGGTCCAATCGCGTCTTCGTGGATATGCAATTCTGCTCTACCATATTCAAGTTCGTAGTAATCGCTCACGGTCTTATAAGGCAATTTACCTGGTTTTCTCACTGGTACGAATCCTTTGCTGAGATTGTAAGCTAAGGGAGCACCGAGTATGAACCCCCTTGCCTCGGGACAGACAATTACATCAAAGTCAAATTTCTTCAGCTCTTCGGCCATAACATCAACAGCAAACTTGAAGGCTTCTGGATTCTTAACCAATGGGGTAATGTCACGAAATATGACGCCTTTTTGAGGAAAGTCTAATACATCTCTTATGTAGTCTTTTAAATCCACCTCATGCACCTCCAAAGATTATTTTTTTACAAAGATATTTTACCACAAAAGTTTGTAAATTGAAAATAGCAATGCAGAAAATAATCCGCCGTACAGCGGTGCTTGAATCCATGAAAACAATATCTTTCTAAAGATCTTCTTATTCTGTATGCGTACACCTCTCGAATATCCAACTCCCATCATACTACCTATAGAAGCATGCGAGGCAGAGACAGGTAGCCCCACCAATGAAAAGAGCCAAATTGAGAAAGCTGATGAAAGGACACTAACCATGGAAGAAAAATCGTCCAGTGGCATCAATTCTCTTCCAACTGTATATATTGTCTTCTTACCCAACATAACAATTCCAAGAGCTAATGATAAACCACTCAGGAGTAACAATAGAATCATGTTGTAACCACTTGCATACAAAGTGCCGGATATCTTTCCAGCATTGTTTGCACCCAATGAGAAGGCACCGTAAAGCGTGAATATCCAAAGTAATGTATGTAGAACTACGTTTCTCAATTGCAAGTTCCTAATACCCCTGAAGATTAGTGCAAAAGACTTAAGGAATATGAATCCGAGTGCAAAGGAGATGATAGGTGTTAAGAACCATCCTATGACGATGAGAAAGAGCAACTTTGTGTTAATTCCATTCACAAGTAATCCTACACCTATGTTTGCACCGATGATAGCTTGTGTCATTGCTATTGGTAATCCTCTGCTAAGGAAGATAACACTCACTAATGCAGCAGATATGTTTATGATTATGTTTCCAGCATTGTCAACTTCTATCAATGTAGACGCAGCTTTAACACCTGTGCTGCCTCCAAGAAGCGCACCTAAAATGACAACTATTGAGAAGATCAGTAGCGTTCTTCCAGCTTTGAATATACCTGTTGAAACCGTAGGACCGAGTACATTACCGGCATCGTTTCCTCCCATCAAAATGCCAAGAAAAATGGAAGGGATGAAGAGAATGATTTTCCCGATCAGCGTGTATCCCCCCTGATTCTTACTCTCACATTGTACAATATTGCAAAATGCTCGATGTTGATAATTTCAAGATAGAAAAATAAAGGAGGGTACATAAGTACCCTCACTTTCTGGAGCAGGCGGTGGGACTCGAACCCACACCCTCCTCCTTACCAAGGAGGCGCTCGACCGCTTGAAGCTACGCCTGCACCTTCAGGTTAAACAAACTAAGCCAGAAATTATTCTACACATTATACTCTCAACTGTCAAGTATTATTCTTTGACTTTGTTCGTTGTTCACCTTTCAAAAATGTTAATTATTCGAGTTCTTACTCTTCGTCTTTGTCTTCTTCGTCCTCATCGTCCGTATCAACAAAGAAGTCTTCGTCTCCAACCATATCTTCCCAAACTTTGACGACTTCGTTGAATTCGTCTTCGCCCTCTATGGAATCGAGGAAAACATTACCTTCTTGATCTTCAGACTTTGAGAACAGGAATGTGTCTCCAAACTCGGATATCTCTTCGTTTTCCACAAAGATCTCTTCACATACCCAGTATGTCTTACCCTTGTTTTCTACCTCGCCGAGTAATACGAAATTGTGTTCGTTTCCTTCTTCATCGACGAGTGTGAAAGCATCAATGTGTTCTTCTTCGTGGTTGTGCTCATCGTGTTCATGGTGATGATGGTGCTCATGATCGTGTTCGTTTTCAAACATTTTAATCTCTCCTTCCTGAAAAGAAATATGCGCTTATATCATACCATAAAGATTCTCTTTGTGTTTAATTTATGGTTAACATTATATGTTATTATTTACCTTTTACCAGTTGACTTTTCTATCAACTTTCTCATCAATTCGTCGCAAGTTTCTCCCCTCAAACCGGGAACGTCTGCTAAGTTTACAAGCATTCTCATGAGTGCCTCAAATGAGTCTTTTGGAACGACGTTTGATAGTTTGATGAGGTTGTTTGCAACTTGGTCAATGTTATTCGTTATTTCAAAGATCTGGGAGTCGTCAATTGTAGAGAAGTAATCAACTATTCTCACGAGAATTCCATTCGCTTGGTGGATATCCAAATTCTCTGGTATGTTGCCGTTGATGAGTATGTCGGTTGGACTGTATATCTGTGTTGAGACCATTTTGTCGATGAAGACTTTAGCTGCCTCCGGGCCAACTATACCACTTGAGAGTGTGTATGCGTATTCTTCTCTATCTTCATCACTTAGTGCAGATAGTACTTTACCTAATTTGTACCAACTACGTGGGCTTGGTTTTATTGATGCTTTTAGAGATACTCCACCATGTACTGAGAGAAACTCCGGGTATTTCTCGATGAAGTCGATTATGTCTACGAAAAGATTGTTTTCTCTTGCCCATTTAACCCATTCATTTGGTTCTGGATGTACTTCAAATATGAAAAATCTTGAAAGGAACGCTGGATCAGTTATAAGTTCAACTTGGTCATAGTTTTCGTCCGGTGGATTCATCGATGCCATGATCCATGTACCTTCAGGAAGCATGTGATTGTGTATTCTCTTGTCAACAAGCAATTGCATTATTGCATTTCTGATGCTTCTATGTGCTCGATTGATCTCATCAAGTAAGATTATAACGTTGCCATCTTCTGGCCACCAATCTGGTGGAAGGAATTTGGTCTTATTTTCATCTCTCGCAGGAAGCCCTATCAAATCGCCTGGCTCCATCTGTGAGAGAACCAAGATGGTGAGTTTTCTACCTGTTTCTTTAGCTATGTCGCGTGCGATATCGGTCTTTCCAACTCCGAAATGCCCGATGAGCAAAGGTATCTCGCCACATGACATAATCTTTTCAGATAAATATTTCGCCTCATTTACTGTCAATGTACTGCACCTCTTTTTGTTTATCTGTAGTATTTATCTACCACCAAAATATTCCAAGGCTTTTCGTTCAATTAGATTGATTCATCTTCTCCATTATCTTCCAAAATATCGAGATTCTTGAGATTTTCGTCTTGTACTACCTTCAGTCCTTTTTCCTCGGATTTCTCGGATTCAAACATGTCTCTCCACGCACTTTCAAAAGATACTCCACCGGCTTGTTTGATGAGTTCTTCTATCATGCTTTCGTCTTTGAATGTGTCTGTAAGGCTGTAAACAAAGCTACGTCCAGATTTCCTACGCTTTATGACCCCGGAAATCAAAAGCTGCTTCATCAAATTGGTCGAATCTTTACCACGCATGCTATCGATTTCGAGTTTTGTTGCCTGCCTTCTTACAGCAAGGAAGATTGCAATTTCAAGTTGTGACGGAGATAGACTACCAAGATTTCTACGTCTCGCAACTTTTGAAACTGTATCTGAATACTGCGGTTTTGTGTAAAATCGATAGTATCCCTCTATTTCCTTCAGCTCTATACCGTGGTTGTCTCTGTTGTATGAATTCTTCAATTCTTCCACAATTGTTGCAATTTCTTCTTGATCAAAATTAGTCAGTTTGGCAATCGTTTCTCTATCTGCACCTCTCGATGCAAATATTATTGCCTCTATAAGAGCAGTCTTATTCATGTGTTGGAACTTATCACCATTTTTTTCATCTTGTTCCCCGTGTTTAGCATGTTCATCACGTGGTTGCATCGTTCTTCACCACTTTTCTTAACACAAGATCTTCATCTAAGTCGTATTCTTTCAACCTCAGTAACTCCAAGATAGCCAAAAATTTGACTATTATCTCGTACCTTGAGTTACTATCTCTGAGCAATTCGAGCAGTTCGATACTTTCATATCTTTCTTTTATCTCTTCCATCGTCTTTTCAATTGAGTAATTTTCTCTCTTTATCACGTACACTTTTTGCTTTACATCGACCTCTTGGAGTGCACTCCTAACTACGTGGACGAGTCTCTTTTCGTCAATTTTTGGGAACACGTACGGTACTTTAACTGGGTACTGGTCTACATCACCTTTTTCTGATATGACCTGTGTCAATTCTTTTAGTTTGGCATATTCTTCTATCCTTCTAAAGAGTAGTTCTCTTTTGTATTCGTATTCCCTCTTTTCATTCTCGCTCATAGAAGGTAGTAAACTTTTGGATTTTAACTCCATCAGATAGGCAGCTGTAGAGATAAACTCAGAAGTAACATTCAAATTGAGCTCGCCCATCTGATTGACATAACGCAAAAAATCATCCGCCAGTTGAGAAATTGGCAGTTGGCGGATGTCTATTTGCTTTTTTTGTACTAAGTAGACCAACAAATCAAGTGGGCCTTCAAACTCTTCAAACTTGAATAATAGTTCCATTATTCGAAATCAAAAAAACCCTTCTTCTTCTACTATCGATTCATATGGAATCTCGTAGACTTCTAATATACCTGCAACGCTTTCTGCATCCTTACTATCAACTTTTATCGAAACAAGCCTGCTGCCGTCATCTTTTAGAGTCAAGATAGAAAGAATGTTTATCTTGTTGTTTGCGAGTACGTCTATAACCTTTCTCAACTCACCTGGCTTATCTTGCAATGTAAGATTTATCCTTATGCCATGTTCGTCCATTGCAGCGATCTCTGTCATCGCTTCAAGTACTTCTTGGATACTGAGCACTCCGACTACCTCACCGTTGGAATTTACTATAGGAAGAATAGTCTCTTTGTTCTCAATTAGCATCATAGCGGCTTCTTCTATCGTTGAATCTTCAACGATGTAAAAATCGGGGAAAACAGTGTATTCTTCAACCTTTTCTTCCATTTCGACCTCTTTGATGATTGACTTATGGATAAGTCCGTCGAATTTTCCGTCCTCATCGATGACTACACAATAATCGGTTGAATACTTTCTCATCTCGTGAAGTGCTTCTGAAATCGGTGATGAATTTTTCACCTTTGGAAAGAATGTGTTTACCCATCTAACTGCTCTCATTTATGTATACCTCCCTATATCAGCATTATGTGGTTGTACGCAATTACTTGCAAGTACTCAAAAGTAATAATAATAAACCTCACCACTATCTGAGCAATAGACCGCAAATCCATTGTTTAGTTTGAAGATTTCGATTGGATATTCACCCGTAGGATATGTTTCTACGTTCTTACCGTCTGTTGTGATCATCACTTTGTTGTACGGTGCACTAATAGCAACTATGTTTTCTCCAACTTTTGCAATAGCAGTTGGTGTGTAGGGAGCTTGGAAGGATGAGATAATGTTCTCGCCATTCAACGTGTATACTTTTGAATTGGACATAGATGCTACAAGATAATTCTGGCCATCAAAATACGCAGAAGAAATATACGACGAGAGCTTGATAATCTTATTTGTCTCAAGGTTATACACCTGCCCACCTCTTGTATCAATTAAGAGATTACCAACCAATAACGATGGTGTAGTTAGTCCCAAATCTTTTGGCTCCTCACCGATGAATTCTATATCGTACGAATCGTTCCAAATGTATGTGCCAAACACCTTCCCATTCCAAGCATATATGTACGCAGGTGAGCCTACAAACTTCCCAGAAGAAACTTGCTTTAAGTCTGTATCGTAGATATAAAACTGTCCGCCTTCCAACAATACATATACGTTTCCATTACTCATAACACTACCCTGTATTCGTCTATCGAATTTCACTGTCTTTAGAGCCTCACCAGCTAAAGAAACCTTTGAAATATTTGGTCCTGTACGATCTACAGTTATATAACTGTGTTTTAAATCGTAGACTTCTATGACGAAATTACCGATGTAGTTGTAGAAAGCCAATATTTGCTTTGTTGCGAGTTCATATACCGCCATCTTTTTTCCAAACGGGTCTATGAATATAACCTCGCCGTTCATTCTAAAATTCCTGAACGAATACTTTATACCAACATATGTTTTTTCAACAGTCACGGCCTGTGCAATTTGGGCAATTGAAAAAAGAGAGATGGTCAATAAAAGAATTATGGTTAACTTAGTTCTTTGCATATTCTCTTCAACAACTCCTCTGCGATTTCTTCTTTTGTGCCATCTAATTGTACCACGGCCTTATTTTTGAAAATTAAGTAGACGCTATTTCTGTCACTTCCCATGGCTAACCGTGCATCGTTGGCAACTATTAAATCGGCATTTTTCCTTCTCAACTTCTCAAACGCATTTTCTACAACATTTTCCGTTTCTGCTGCAAACCCAACAACAAATTGGTGCTCTCTTTTCGACATACCTATACTGTACAATATATCCGACGTCTTTTCAAGCTCGATTGTCAATTTATCGGAAGTCTTTTTTATTTTCTCTTTTGAAACCATCTTCGGTGCATAATCTGCTACAGCTGCGCACATTATTAGTATATCATAGTCTTCCTTTTTCTCCAAAACCGTATCGTACATTTGTTTGGCAGATCTTACTAAAACTACTTCGTCGACGAAGTACGGAAAGGTTAAGCAAGTTGGACCAGTTACAAGACATACTTGCGCTCCAAATCTCTTTGCTGCTTGTGCAATCGCATATCCCATCTTACCACTAGAGTGATTTGAAATGTACCTAACTGGATCAATTTCCTCTTGAGTTGGTCCAGCTGTCACAAGAACTTTTTTGTTTTTTAACAACTTCTCACTCATGATAACCTTAAGAAATTCAATGACCTTTTCATTTTCTGGATACCTACCTTTGCCAACGTCTCCACATGCAAGATGTCCACTCTCTGGTTCAAGTACATGCCAACCATGCTGACGCATCTTTTCGATATTTTCCAGAGTCAACTCGTTTTCGTACATGCGTGTATTCATAGTAGGTACTATGATTCTTTTGTCTTTTGCAAAGGCTAAGGCCGTCGTGGTGAGGAGATTATCAGCAATACCATTGGCTAACTTTGCTATCGTGTTCGCAGTTGCAGGTGCTACTAACAGTACGTCTGCCCATTTTGAAAGTTCTGTATGGATGATCCAACCTGCCTCTATTTCGTATGTATCAGTGTACACTTTACAGTCTCCAACAGCTGAGAATACTATTGGATTTACTAGTTTTGCTGCATTTTCTGTCATGATAATTTGTATGTTCCATCCTTGCTTTCTCATCTTACTTACCAAATCGACTGCCTTGTATATAGCTATTCCAGAACTAACGCCCAGTAAAATATTCATTGATCACTCACCTCACTATCAGATGTTGTCAAGATATATTCCGATAAGGTCAAATATACAATAATTATACAACGTTCTATTCAAGATATTCATACAAATTGTGTGTTAAATTTTGATTAGAGATAATGTTACCTATTCCGTAAATCAAGCAATAAGTTGTAAAATCTCTGATTACGAGCCGCTGAATATTATTTTCTTCAATTTTCTTATTATTCCTCTTGACTTTGAATGTTCATATGTGTTAAAATACCTACAAATTTCTTACCTTTGTTAATTGTAGCTATAAGGCTTGCAGTTGACAACTTACTGTGAAAAATCAATGGGTATTATTGGTATCATCGGATGGTGCCAAAAACTTTTGGCCAAGGGAGGGATATTGTGTGAATACGAAGAGGATTTATGCAATAACGCTGCTACTTCTTTTTTCTTTCAGTCTTTTTGCAAATGTGAAGATAGGTGCACTTTTACCCCTCACAGGTGGTGTTTCTGCCTTTGGTGATCTGGTGAGAAAAGGTATTGACCTCGCACATGAAGAGAGAGGTACTGTTTTAGGTGAGAAGATAGACGTTGTTTACATGGATACAAGAAGTGAAAAGACTGAGTCAGCAAATGGTGCTGCAAGGCTTATAGACAAAGAAGGAGTCATCGCAATTATAGGTGAGGTGATTAGTGGAAACTCGCTTGCTGCAGCAGAGATCGCAGAAAAGAGAAAGATTCCCATGCTCACACCAGGTTCCACAAATCCGCTAGTAACACAGGGTAAAAAGTATGTTTCAAGGGTATGTTTCATAGATCCAGTACAAGGGACAGCATTGGCAGAATTTGCAGTAAAAACCCTCAAAGTTAAAAAAGCAACTGTGTTTACAGATGTTGAACAAGATTACAGTGTTGGGCTTTCCAATTATTTCATTGAAAGGTTCAAGAAATACAGTGGTCAAGTGCTTCAAGTCCAGTACAAGTCTGGAGATCAGGAGTTCAGCGCACAGTTATCGCAAGCGATTTCTTTTGGGAGTGATGCAATCGTTGTTACAGGATATTACAACGAAATAGCTCTCGTCGCACAACAGGCTAAGTCGCTAGGCTACAATGGATATATCCTTACCGGTGATGGTTCAGATGCGCCAGAATTGTTACAACTAGCAGGACAGGCCGTAGAAGGTATACTGTATTTCACTGCTCACTATCATCCAGATGCACGTATAACGCCTGTTTCTGGTAAGTTCGCTGATGCATATCTTAAAAAGTACGGTATAAGGCCGTCTACTCTGTCTGCCTTAGGATACGATGCGTACATGCTTTTGGTACAAGCGATAGAAAATGCAAAATCGAAAAAACCAGATGCCGTAGCTGCTGCTATAAGGAACATAAGGAATTTCCAAGGTGCTACCGGCGTCATTACGATCGATGCAAATGGGAATGCATCGAAAGATGTTGTGATTGAGACTGTGAAGAATCAAAAGTTCACGTTTGAGACTATCATTTCGGCAAATTCTCTTAAATAGTTGTGATTTAGATGAGTGGTTGTAACCACTCATCTATATTTTGAGGCTGCGAGGAGGTATGTGGCATGAAAAGGATACTGGTTACACTTTTGGTAATTCTTTCGATCAGCATTTTTGCGGAGATTAGAATCGGTGTACTGTTACCACTCACGGGCGGTATTTCGGCTTTTGGTGACTGGACAAAGAAGGGTATAGACCTCGCTCACAAACAAAAAAATACTGTATTGGGCGAGAAAGTTACACTTGTATACGTAGATACAAGAAGTGAGAAAACAGAAGCAGCAAACGGTATGGCACGTTTAACTGATAAGGAAAAGGTTGTTACTGTTATTGGTGAGATAGCGAGTAGTAACTCTATGGCTGCTGCAGAGATCGCCGAGTCGAGGAAGGTACCTCAAGTAGCTGTTACATCTACGAGTCCGCTTGTTACTCAAGGGAAAAAGTTCATTTCGAGAGTTTGCTTCATAGACCCACTGCAAGGTACGGCACTTGCGGAATTTGCAGGTAAGAATTTGAAAGCAAAGAAGGTTACTATATTTGTGGATATAGAACAGGACTACAGCATCAGCTTAACAAATTATTTTGTTGAAAGATTTGAAAAGAAGTATAAAGGTCAAGTATTAAAGGTACAATACAAATCCGGAGACCAGGAATTCAGTGCACAGATTGCCCAAGCATTGTCATTTGGAAGTGATGCCATAATGATGACAGGTTATTACAACGAAATTGCACTTGCAGCACAACAAGCAAGGTCTATGGGGTTCAAAGGATATATCATAGCAGGTGATGGTGCAGATGCGCCAGAACTTGTGAAAATAGGTGGAAAGGCAGTCGAAGGACTATATTTCACGACCCACTACATCCCAGATGCGGCAACATCCAAGTTAGGAAAAGACTTTGTCGACGCTTTCAAGAAAGAGTATGGCACGCTTCCAGCAATGAATGCTGCACTCGGTTATGATGCATATATGCTTATCCTCAATGCTATCGAGAGAGCAAAATCAAAAGATCCAGTAAAAATCAATGATGCAATTAGGGCAACTAAAGGATTTCAAGGTGTGAGTGGTACAATAAACATAGATAAAAACGGTGATGCGATAAAAACAGTTATAGTTGCACAGGTAAAAGACGGGAAATTTGTATTTGCATCAAGCATAGAACCAGAAGATCTGCAATAATTTATGTAATTTACGTAACTCATTGATTAGGGATTCGGCAATATCATTGAAAAATCGCTGATTATTGTTCATTTGTATAAGGTAGATGGCAATAATCAGCGATTGATGATAAATTAATGCATAATCAGAATTTTCGTACCCTCAAGACATTTTCAAAACAGGAGGTGCTCTCATTGACCATTAACTTCACTATATTCATCCAGAACTTATTAAACGGGCTCATGGTTGGTGGCCTTTATGCTTTGATTGCAGTTGGATACACGATGGTGTACGGTATACTCGGACTCATAAACTTTGCGTTCGGAGATATCATGGCGATGGGGATATACTTTGCATACTACGGTGCTACGCTGATCAGATTGAATTTTCCGTTTGCAATTGTTTTCTCGTTGATTACGACTGCTGTTCTTGGTATTCTTATCGATAGACTTGCGTACAAACCACTTAGAAATGCACCGAGAATTTCTGCATTGATAACGGCAATTGGTGTGTCATTCTTCATAGAAAGTTTTGCTGTGGTGTTCTTTGGACCTAATTATAAGCCATTCTTGGATGTGCTTGAGGATAAGACGATAGCATTTCAGTCGTTTATCATTGGCAATGTCTACATCCCAAAGATAATATTCATAATCTTGGGAGTTACGGCCGCTGCTTTGGTTGTACTATTCTTGATTGTTTACAGGACAAAAATAGGTATGGCAATGCGTGCAATATCTGCCGATATCCCAACTACATCATTGATGGGCATCAATGTAGACATGGTAATAGGAGTTACGTTTGCAATTAGTTCTGCACTTGCTGCACTTGCTGGTGTCATGTGGGCGTTGAGATATCCGAGCTTTTATCCATACACGGGTTTTGTACCAGGATTAAAGGCATTCATTGCTGCTGTGCTTGGCGGTATAGGTTCTATAGGTGGTGCTGTACTTGGCGGTATATTACTTGGTGTAATTGAGATGATGCTGATAACGTTCTTTCCAACACTCATGCAATACAAAGATGCATTCTCATTCATAATACTCATAATAATATTGCTAGTAAAGCCAGCTGGACTACTCGGCAAGCGTACCGTTGAGAAGGTTTGAGGTGAGTTGCATGACAAAAAAAGCGAAGAGAGATACTACACTAACAGTACTACTTATAATAGGAATGATTATTTTTCTACAGGTAGCAAATACCACTTTTGATTCGTATGAAAAGCAAGTTCTTTCGTTGATGGCAATATATGGAATAATGGCTGTTAGTTTGAATTTGGTCAACGGTATTACAGGTATTTTCTCACTCGGCCATGCCGGCTTCATTCTACTAGGTGCTTATACCTCAGCACTTTTGACCATACCATCTGAGCAGAAGATAGCAATGTTCATAATACAACCACCAAGCCCACTGATTGCAAATCTGCACGCAGACTTTCTTACGGCTACAATCATGGGAGGACTAGTTGCAGCTTTTGGTGCATTCATCATAGGCTTTCCAGTGCTCAGGTTGTCCGGTGACTATCTGGCAATTGCCTCTTTGGGATTCTCTGAGGTGCTGAGAATATTTGCACTCAACTTGCAATCGGTTACAAACGGTTCACTGGGGTTGAAAGGGATACCAAATTACACAAACGTCTGGTGGAGTTGGGGATGGTTAGTTGTAACTGTGATCTTTGTAGTGAGCCTTGTCAAAAGTTCGTATGGAAGGGCACTACTCGCTATAAGAGATAATTCCATCGCAGCAGAGGCAATGGGTATAAATGTTTTCAAACACACTTTGCTCTCGTTTGTGATAAGCGCATTCTTTGCTGGAGTGAGTGGTGCACTCTACGCACATTGGCTTACAACTATAGACCCGAGAATAACAACATTCGGTCCAACACTCACGTACTACGTACTTATCATGGTGGTACTTGGTGGACTTGGAAGCATAACAGGATCCGTAGTTGGTGCAGTATTGTTTGCATTCTTGATGGAATGGCTCAGAGTTTTTGAACAGCCATTCACATTGTTTGGAAGAAGTTTTCCAGCCATTCAAGGAATGAGAATGCTCGTTCTGTCAGTCCTATTTGTGGTCACGATGATCGTTTGGAAGAGGGGGATATTTGGAAGGTCCGAGCTTACTTGGGACGCTATCATAAACTTCTTCAAAAAGTTTGGGAAGAAGGCTGACGAAAGAGGTGTTGGCAAATGATACAAGACAATGAGAGAAATGGCAAAAATGGCAAACCAGATAAAAAAGAGAAGAATATCGTACTGAAGATGGATCACATAACAATGCAATTTGGTGGTCTCACTGCAGTTGATGACTTCGACAATGTTGTATACGAAGGCGAGATACTGGGCATTATTGGTCCAAATGGTGCTGGAAAGACTACTGCCTTCAACGTAATAACAGGCATATACTACCCGACAAAAGGAAGAGTTATATTTGACGGTATAGATATCACTCCATATCGGCCACACCAAGTGACACATCTCGGTATTGCAAGGACGTTTCAAAACATAAGACTATTTGCAAACCTAACAGTCATCGACAACGTACTCGTAGCACAGCATCATTTGCTATCTGGTAACGATGCGGATGCCTTGCTAAAGAAAAATGGCAAAGAAAAGAAAGTACGAGGACATTTGTGGTTTTGGAGGGCTGTAACAAAGATAGGATACAATAAGACGGAAAGAAAAATGAAAGAAGAAGCAATGAGGATACTCAAAAAACTTGAACTTGACAATTTGTCACATGAGAAAGCATCTTCACTGCCGTATGGTCAACAGAGAAAGCTTGAGATTGCACGCGCACTTGCAACTGAACCAAAATTGCTTCTATTAGATGAGCCAGCTGCTGGCATGAATCCAAGGGAGTCAGAAGAGCTCTTACAATTCATAAAGTACATACGAGATGAATTCAAACTAACGATAATACTCATCGAACACGATATGAAAGTCGTTATGGGGGTGTGTGAACGAATAATCGTTATGGATTCAGGAAAGATAATTGCAGAAGGGACGCCAGAAGAAATAAGCAAGAATCCAAAAGTTATAGAGGCTTACCTTGGTAAGGAGTGGGAATATGCCGGTGCTTGAAGTTGAGAATCTCCATGTCTTCTATGGTTCGATTCATGCAATTAAGGGAATCAGTTTCAAAGTAGATAAAGGCAAAATAATAACGTTGATAGGGGCCAACGGTGCTGGAAAAACTTCTACACTGTCAACAATATCCGGATTAGTCAAGGCAAAACGTGGAAAAATCGTCTTCGACGGTCGCGAAATTCAGAACATGCCGCCTCATACGATAAATCATATGGGCATATGCTTGGTACCGGAAGGAAGAAGGATTTTCCCCAATCTAACGGTTATGGAAAATTTGATGATGGGTGCATTCAGTAGAAAAGACAAACAAGAGGTAAAAAAGGATATCGAATGGGTCTTTTCACTGTTCCCAAGGTTGGCAGAGAGGAAAAGTCAACTTGGTGGAACACTCTCCGGTGGAGAGCAACAGATGCTTGCAATATCTCGTGGACTGATGAGTCGTCCAAAGTTACTAATGATGGATGAACCATCTCTCGGTCTTGCACCTATACTCGTAGAAGAGGTTTTTGATATAGTAAAGAAGATTAATGCTGAAGGTGTAACGATCTTGCTAGTTGAACAAAATGCTGTCGGTGCACTCAAAATATCCAATTACGGATATGTCTTGGAGACAGGGAATGTAACGATTGAAGGTCCCTCCGAGGAATTGTTGTCAAATGATGATGTACGCAAGGCATACCTTGGATTGTAGAACTGCCAAAATATCTGGGAAATGCGAATAAGAACAAAATGGTTTGTCAAAAGGTGGAGATGAGTTGAGAAGACCGAAAAATCTCCACCTTTTTTCTTGACTTAAGATACAATTTATGATACTATATGTAGTAAACCATTGATATCTTATACTATATATCGTATATTCATGTTGTATAACACATTGCGTTGAGTTCTTGTTGGTTCAGTTAGGGGGGGAAGACAGTGTCTCAAATCTCACCATTGCCACCATCATGGCCATTGATTAGGGTTGTGAAAGTATTGTACGGTGACCATCCAAAGCTTCCATCCATAAGTGTATATTTCCAAGGTTGTGATGCTGCTCCAAAGTGTTTGGATTGCCATAATCCGGAGACATGGGAATTCTCAAATGATTTCTCGGTTGATTTCAACTACTTAGAGTCAAAAGTATTAGAAAAACTTGACATACTCCTTACCAGATATCCACAAGTGTCCCTTGCACTATTGGGAGGAGAACCACTATCGATGCATAATAGAACATTTGCCTACAAATTAGCCAAGAGAGTAAAAGAGAGATATCAAGACAAAGTGGTCACGATCTTGTACACATGGCGACTACCCAAAGATTTGCTTAATATAGGCATATCACTTGGATATTTTGATGAATTCGTAATGGGTAAATACATGCACAAATACGCAAAACAAGGCTTTCCGGCTTCCAAAAATCAGATATACATGAGTAATGAGCAACTGACAGACACTCTAACTATACTTTCTACAGCTTTAGCGACATGCGAAAAAAAGGAGGAAAGGTTATGGATAAATTTATGAGCAGTGTTGGAAATATTGGGAACTTTTCAAGAGACTTTGTTGATGAACTGTCCAGTATTCCACAAAAGTTTTTGGAACTTGAGGGTTTAGATTGGCAACTTGATCCTGTCAGATTTACGGAGTATTTTTTCAACAATGGGATACTTGATTCCACAATCGATGCAAACGCAAATGTGAGAAGTACGAATGTTTACACCTATTTCAATGAAGTGACAAAACCTTTGGCAAAGTTGTACTCGATATACCATATATACGAAAATATGAAAAGGCTCTTTGGATTAGATGAAGCAAAGAAATTTTTGAGATACGAGATGTATGGAGACATATATCTACACGATGCACATCACTCAGCATTTGAACCGTACTGTTATGCTTATTCACTTAGGCCAGTTGTAGAAAAAGGTTTGTTTTTCATAGACAGCATAAGGTCGATACCTGCTAAGCATCTATCTTCCTACATTCAACATGTCATACAATTTGTCATGTTTGCCTCAAATCAACAATCCGGTGCCGTTGGACTACCAGATTTCTTTGTGTGGCTCACGTATTATTACCTACAAGATATCAAGAATGGGACGATACCAGCAGGCCAAGAAAAGAAATATCTCCACCAGCACTTCCAGATATTTACATATTCAATAAACCAGCCCATAAGGGGGACACAATCGCCGTACACCAATTTCACATATCTCGACAGAAATTACATAAATGCAATATTCGATGGTGAGACTTATCCGAATAGCGAACCAATCACAAATCATGTTGAAGAGATAATAGCTATGCAAAAGGAATTTTGGACGTGGATCAGAGATGAAAGAGAAAAGCAGATGTTCACTTTTCCCGTACTGACGGCTTCCTTACTGTACAAAGATGGGAAATTCGTTGATGAAGACAGTGCGAGGTTCATAAACAGTGTGAATTTGAAATGGCAGGATACAAACTGGTACGTGTCAGACAGCATAGATGCCGTAGCTTCTTGTTGTAGACTAACGAGTTCCACAAAAGAACTGAGATTCAAATTTGGAGCGGATAAGTTGAAGGGAATGTCTAATTCTATCGGTGGGTCTGATTTGAACATAGGCTCATTCAAAGTTGTTACATTGAACTTTCCAAGAATCGCACTTGAAACGAAGAACAAGGATTTCTTCAAAGAAAAGTTGGTAGAAAAAGTGCGACATGTTCAAATGGTCCTTGCATCTATAAGAAACATATTGCAAGAAAGGATTCAGCAAGGAGTACTTCCGCTTTACAACCTTGGATTGATGGATATGAATAGGCAGTATGGGACAGTTGGAATAAACGGTTTGTATGAATCGATGGAGATACTTGGCCTAACACAAGAAGATATTGATGGAATAATGTATACAAAGGAAGGCGAGGCATTTGTCAGTGATATATTAGAAACTATTGGAAAACTCAATGAGGAAGCTTTTGAGAAATTTGGCTTTACCTTTAATATCGAGCAAGTTCCAGCTGAAAAGGCGGCTGTCACGCTTGCTGAAAAAGACAAATTGCTCTACGGTACCGATTATATTTTGTATTCGAATCAATGGCTTCCTTTGACCACCGATACAGATATGCTTAATAGGATTAGGTACTCTGGAATGTTTGATAGAAAGGTTTCCGGTGGCGCAATATTGCACATCAATGTAGATGCACCATTCAGAAGCATAGAGGACTCTTGGGACATGGTCAACTTAGTTGCAAAGATGGGGGTTATGTACTTTGCATTTAATCAAAAGATAGGTATCTGCGAGGAAGGTCATGCGTTCTATGGAGAACAGTGCCCAATGTGTGGCAAAGGAAAAATTGATGAGTATGTACGCATCGTTGGGTATTTAGTCCCTGTAAGGTCGTTCAACAAAACAAGGCAGAAAATGGAATATCCCAAGAGGGTATTTTACAGAAGCATGTAGCTCTAATAATCCTAAATCACACCCTGTCTGTCCCTCTGGGACAGATTTTTATCGGTCTCGCCTGCTTCAAAGAAAGCCAATACAATGTTTCGCATCGCTTTTCAAAAAAGCTTCTTTTATCATATTTACTTTGTTCATCTCAATTTTGCAGTTCCATCAATCTTTTTATTCTCTCCTCAGGTGATGGATGAGTATAATGCCAAGCTTTGTAAATCGGTGCTGGATTTGGATTTGAGAGATTCTCTTTCACAAGTCTTTTCAAAGATGAAATCAAGGGTTGTGGACTTCCAACCAGTTTTGCTGAATATTCATCTGCTTCGTATTCCATCTTTCTTGAAAAGTAATTGATCAATGGTTCTGCAAAGAAGATTACAGAAGTTATAAACATCAAAGCGTATGAGAAGACTGTATATGGCTGTGAGACACCAAAAATCTTGTTTGCTTTGATGAAGTCGTAAACAAGATTTGTAAGATAGAGAATGAATGTAATGTAAACTGAATTCGTTAAAATTAGCTTTGGGATGTGTCTTCTCACATGGTGTCCCAATTCGTGCCCAACGATTGCGAGAATTTCATCATCTGAATAAGTGAGTATTGTATCGAAAAGAACCAACCTTCTTGATTTGCCTATCCCTGTAAGATAGGCATTCTGTTTTTTCGTCCTTTTTGATGCATCGATTTTGTATATATTCGGCACTTTAACTTTTGCTTTTTCCAATAAACCTCTCAACTTTCTTTCTAGTTCTTCGTTTTCCAATTTACTAAATTTATAGAAAAGTGGGGCTATAAGAACTGGTTGAACAAACGAGATGAATACAGCAAGAGCAATTGCAAACAACGAAACTTGCCACCACCAAACTGGATAACTCAACAACCACATAAGGACTAACAGAACTGGTATACCAATCAATACAGTCAAAAACACGTTCAGTATCTGGTCTTTAAAAAACAACCTTGGCCTGGTAGTATTGAAACCATACTTTTCCTCTATAACAAAAGTAGAATAAACATTGAATGGCAGATCCACAAGATAATCAATCAAAGTGTAAATTCCAAAGAATAAAAGCGCTTGGATAGGTAGAGAGTCTTCCCCAGAAAGCGCGTGTTCTAAAATTGGGAAAAGTTTTAGAACGAATACGATATTGACAATCAGACTTACCAAACTTCTCACGATACCAAAGTAAGTCGTATCTTTCAAATATTTTTTTGATTTCTCAAAATCTTCTGCCGAAATCTTATCTTCTAAAATATCTGGAATCTTAGCGTTTGTTCCTGTTGAATATCGTAAGTTGATAAAATCGATAACAATATCCCAAATGGTTCTAGATATGATAACTGTCAAAAATAAGGTGACGAAATAGTCCATGCCCTAATCCTCCAACTATATTCAACTACTATATTCAACTACACTTTGAATGAATCGCATGCATTGTAGGAATTGACATTTTGTCATGCTTTTAAAGAATAGTATTTTACAGAGTCAATATCCCTCTGAAATCAAAACAATCTCATCTGTCCCTCTGGGACAGATTTTTTCATCGATCTCAGTTTTTTCATCTGTCCTTCTTTCAGTATACCTATCTTCTTTTCAACCTCACTCTTTTCCGATATGACGTCAAGTATTTGTCTTGCCCGTTCAACTATGCTCTCAGGCAAACCTGCAATCGCTGCTACTTCTATACCATAACTTCTATCTGCAACGCCTTCCACAACTTTGTGTAGGAATACCACACCTTCATCTGTCTCTTTCACATCGATCGTAAGGTCCTTTATACCGGGATATATATCTGCAAGTTCGGTCAATTCCGTAAAATGCGTTGCAAAGATCGTCTTGCATCTCAATTCGTTGTATATGTACTCACTCATTGCCCACGCAATACTTATCCCATCGAAAGTGCTTGTTCCTCTCCCGACTTCATCGAGCAAAACCAAGCTCCTCTCCGTTGCCTTTGCCAAAATCAGTGCTACTTCATTCATCTCGGTTAGAAACGTGCTCTTACCAGTTGAAATATCATCCCTTGCGCCCATGCGAGTGAATATCCTATCGAATATTGGTAACCTTGCACGTTTTGCAGGTACAAAAGAACCGATCTGAGCCATCAACGCTATCAATCCCACTTGCCTTATGTACGTACTCTTTCCGCTCATATTCGGCCCTGTGAGAATAAACATCCTCAAGTTCTTGTCCATGAATATGTCGTTCGGCACGAATTCTGGAACGAATCGTTCAACGACCGGATGTCTACCTTCCAGCACTTCAAAGATGGTAGAACCATCTTCGGATATCTCGGGCTTTACGTAGCCATATTGCTTGGCAACATACGCAAAATCCATGTATATATCGATCCAGCTGATCGTTTCAGATAACACGCGCATTTGAGGAGTTTGTGATTTCAACGTATCGCACAGTTGCCTGAAGATCACATGTTCGAGCTCATCTACCTTCTCCCTCGCTGAAAGGATCTTCTGCTCAAATTCCTTGAGTTGTGGTGTGGTGTATCTCTCTGCATTAACTAACGTCTGCACCCTGATGTAGTCGCTCGGTGCATCCTTCGCTTGACCTTTTGGAATTTCTATGTAATAGCCGAACACGGTGTTGTATCCTATCCTCAATTTTTGAAGATTCGTTCTCACTCGTTCGGTCTCTTCAAATTTTTCCAATCTTTCATTCGAATGACGGAGGAGGTCTCTATACTCGTCTAATTCTTTCGAAACACCCTCGCGTATAACCTTACCTTCGCCAAGCTCACTGTTTATCTCTTCGTACAATGTAGTTGCGACCATTTCTTTGACATTCGATAAATTCGGTAAGTTCTGTAGCAAAGGCGATAGACTCTCATTGGTGGAGAGTGCATCTGCGATCGGTTCGATCGCTTCGAGCGTTGCTCTCAAACTCAATAAATCCTTTGGCTTCGCACTATCGTATTCGAGTCTGTTAATTATCCTCTCTAAATCGTACACACCATCAAGGTATTCCCTAACCTCGTTAGTGAGTAGTGAATCTTCGTAGAATGCTTCGACCATAGAAAGCCTTTTGACAATCTCTTCTTTGACCTTCAGTGGATGTAATATGACCCACTTTAGAAGCCTTGCACCCATCGGTGTTTTCACCTTGTTTATCACGTCGTATAAATTCTTTCCACGCTCGCCTGGAATGAGCGAGAGGTTCTCTACAGTCGTAGCATCCAACGTCATGTATATGGATTCCTCGAGTATGCGTGGTGTTTTTAACTTTGCTTGTTTGTTCAACGTGTACTGGAGGTATTTTATCGTTGCACAGAGTGGCTTGACCGATTCACCCAATTCAAAGTGATCTATTGAAGCTAATCCATACGCTTCTTTTATCGTTTGCACTTCGTTGGAATAGTACCATTCATCCAGTTTATCGATGAAGATATTTCTCAATTCTGTCAGCTTTGGGTAAAGCGATTCCGGGCAGATGATCTGCGAGACGCGGTGAGTTTGTACAAAGTCATACACACCATCAACGTTATCCATATTCGTTACGATCACCTCGCCGGTAGACGTATCAACCAAAACACATATGACCATACCATCTTTTGTCTCGTATAGAGACATCATGTAGTTGTTCTCCACACTGAGCATCTCATCTTCGATAATCGTTCCCGGAGTGACGACGCGCGTCACTTCTCTTTTCACTATCCCTTTAGCGGTCGCCGGGTCCTCCATCTGATCGCAAATTGCAACTTTGTAACCGTTTTCAACGAGCTTTTTCAGATAATTATCGAGTGCGTGGTACGGGATACCGGCCATCGGCGAATCCTGCCTTTTTGTGAGCACTATGTTCAGCACCTTTGAAACAGTTACCGCATCATCGAAAAAAGCCTCGTAAAAATCACCGAGACGAAAGAGTAAGATCGCATCTTTGTACTTTGCCTTTACATCCAAATATTGCTTCATCATGGGTGTTAACTTGACATTACCAAACAAATTCTGAGCCACCAACTTCACCTCTTAACTTCTTAGTTACCATTAACTTCATTTAGACTACTTAGACTCTCTTTGTTTCTTTTCGAAATTCAATTCCGCTATGCTCTTTTGCAAGTACAAAGGCTCAACTAATTCGACGAAATTCGCCTTTTCAATCTCTTCTACAGTTAACTTGAATAACTTACGGGCACTTGGGAAGTTGTAATCCGATGATTCCAACCTCTGCTCGAAAAATTCTGCACCATCGCCGATGCAGACCTTCGACTTGTAGCGACTTATCCTCTCTCTTATCGATTCCACGTCATCTATGAACGGACGTTCGATCTCCGCGAGCCTTCCATTACTATCCCCATGATAAACTCCACCGTACAGATAACCTTCCCGAGCCTTTCTGACAACGACAATGTAACCTTCATAGAACTCGAGATTTGAAGCGATCAACTTCAGCGAATTTATCTGCACAAATTTCTTTCCCACACCCAATCCACTTGCAAACGCAATGCCAACACGAAGCCCCGTCAAACTTCCCGGTCCAATGCCCATGCCTACACAATCGAGATCGTGAAAATTCACCTCTGGAATCTTCTTAATCACTTGAGAAATCTGAATTCCGTGTTTTGCCTTCGTCTCCAACTCAATTAAACACTTCATGTCATCATCGAAATAACAAGCCACTACACGTGATGTTGACGTATCTATTGAAAAGACTTTCAACGCAATTCGCTCCCTTCAAAATTTACAATGCCGTTGCTACAATACAAGCTATAGTAAGCTATAGTAAGCTATAGTATTTTATCATATTTAACAACCATTTGGAATATAACCAGAGTTGATTAATGAAGACCACGTAGACGGTATATTGATTGTCAAAGATTTTTCAAAGACATGCCCAAAGGTGAAAATACTTTATTGATCAGATGCAGTTTTAACGTTCTCAATGTTAACGAAGAATACTCTTATGAAGAACTACTGGAAAGAATAGAACTGGAAATTCAATGAGCTGGTGGGATAGCTTATCCGTCTATTTCATTCGCGTAACGTAATTTTCGCATAAAGAACATGATAACATATATGAATCTATGAATGAGAGCAATTCTGTTTTTTGCATATCTCCACCATATAGAAGGTGGAGACTTTTTATATGCTTTTATCTACTATGCATTAAACTATCCACGCACAACGAAATCATTAGAAAAGATTTGATATTTTTCAATTTTCGATGATTTAGTCTTCTAAAGTCTTAATGGTGTTAACAAATATCAAATTCTCGACTTGGAATATAGAAAGAAAATTGATATACATGTTTTGTAAAATCTTTTCATCATGTGATTAGTTTTGAAAAAAATTTTCCACACAACGGGAAGGGAGGGTGTAACTATGAAAAAGTTCTATATGGTTCTTGCGGTTACTGTTTTGATGGTTTTTGTCTTTGTTGCTCCGGTATATGCGAAAGTAACGTTTGGTTCTACGCAGATGACTCCAGTAGCTGAAAGAGAATTCCTACTCAACCAAATATCTTCTTTTTCTAAGAGTTCTGGCATTTCGGTAGAACTGTTGAATTTCGAGTATCCAGATCTTCTTTCCAGATTAGAAGCAGAACACAAGACTGGAAAGATAACGATTAACTTAGTTGCAGATTTGCAAGCCAATTTGTATATGATGGCATCAGAAGGACTTTTTGAAGATTTGAAGAATGTTACTATTCCCGGTAGAACATTTATTAAGACGTTTGAGCAATATTCCTACCAAGGCGGTCAAAAAGTTTTCATTCCTTGGATTCAAGCAACGTATGTCATGGCCATAAACAAGAAGGCGTTTGACTATTTGCCAGCGGGTCTGAAAAAGGAAGATGTGATTAACGGAACTGAGAAGTGGACGTACGATGCATTACTTGCCTGGTCAAAGAACATGATGGAAAAGACAAAGGTACCACAGTTGGGATTTCCTCTTGGCCCAAAGAGTTTGTGGCATAGATTCTTGCATGGATGTATATATCCATCTTACACTGGCACACAAGCGAGCAAGTTCAACAGTGGTGAGGCACTTGTTATGTGGGCATACCTAAAAGATCTTTTCAAATATGTACACCCGGCATGTACAACTTGGGATAACATGGATCAGCCTCTATTAAGAAATGAAGTTCTAATTGCCTGGGATCATACTGCAAGGGTAAAACAAGCAGTTGTCGAAAGACCAAATGATTTTGTAATAGCACCTGTTCCACGTGGGCCAAAGGGCAGAGGATATCTCGTTGTGCTCACTGGATTAGCAATACCAAAGGGAGCAAGTATGGATGAAAGTGTAAAACTGATGGATTTCTTAACCTCTCCAAAGACGCAAGTTGCAATTCTTGAAAGTGTTGGCTTCTTCCCCGTGATACAAGAAGCTTCTGAAGCTATGCCAGAAGGAGCTCTCAAGATATTGACGCAAGGAGTGATTACACAGTCTTCAGCAGCTGATAGCATCGTATGCATAGTGCCGGGACTTGGTCAGTATGGCGGTGAATTCAATGAGATATATAGAACGGCGTTCAACAGAATAGTTTTCAGTAAAGAATCTGCGTCAAAAGTGGTAACGGAACTTAGCCAGAGACTTTCAAAACTCTACAAACAAGCTGGGGTTCCTATAGATTAGTAGACCAATACCTAAGTGAAAAATTATCAAGCAATCAGAATGCGAATGCAGGTGGAAACACCTGCATTCATATAAAAAATGGAGTATTGTATTGTTCATGCCCCATGAAGGGAGATGAAAGGCGATGACTCAAATCCATGTGAAGAAACAGTTTATACCTTGGCTCTTGTTAGCCCCTAGCCTAATATACTTGATTGTATTCATGGGTCTTCCGATTATCGGAACAGCACAACTTGCATTTCAAAGCGATGAGGGTTGGCTGGGTAATTTCAAGATGATAACTTCGACAAAAGATTTCCAAAATGCCGTGCTCAATACTCTACTCTTGGCTGCGATCTGTATCCCCATACAGTTGGCACTTTCGATATTCCTAGCTATTTTGGTAAACAAGAAATTCAAAGGTTATCAGACGTTGTTGTATATAATAGCCTCACCACTTGCGTTGAGTGACATCACAGCTGCTTTGATAAGTTATTCTATCTTTGCATCGAATGGTTATTTAAATAGAATATTGTTATCCATCAACTGGATTGAGCGCCCCATCTATTTTTTTGGTTACATGTTCAAGTCAAGAGAAATGCTAGTCATAATAATAACAGAAATATGGCGTGCGACGCCTTTAGTTTTTGTGATGATATTGGCTGGATTGCAATCGATAAACAAAGAATACCTGGAAGCAGCGGAAGTTTTTGGCTTCAATTCATGGCAGAGATTGTGGAAGATTACTCTTCCTCTGCTTAAGCCAGCAATCCTTTCATCATTGCTGATTAGAACACTTTTCGCATTTCAGCTTTTCGGTGTTGTTTGGTTGTTAGCTGGTAGAGATATAACTGTACTCACCGGTGAGACCTATTATTGGTACGTATTCATGAACAATAAGAACGTTGCAAGTGCGTATGCACTAATAATTGCAGTGTTGACGTTCGTTGTTGGATGGTTCTACATAAGAACAATTCGCTCAAGATACGAGGAGGAAGGTGCTTAATAATGAAAATAATTTATCCATTATTGTTTATTTTGATAGCTTGTTTCTTCCTTGGACCAATGTTTTTGGCTTTTGTTGCTTCAATAACACCTGCCTCTGAGTTCTACGATTATTCTCATATATTTCCATCAAGACTAACGTTTGAACATATAAATAAATTGCTCTTTACACTCGGTGGTTTTAGAGCATTGATAGTAAGTATAGAAGTAGCACTGATATCAATCGGTATATCATTTGCCTTGGGAATCCCTGCAGGTTATGCGATAGCAAGATATACGTTCCGGGGAAAAGACGGTGTAAAACTTGCAATGCTTTTTACGCGTTCTTTGCCATTGATCGTTGTTGCCGTTTCTTTGGTAACCGTCTATATGAGGCTTAATTTGACTGATACTGCCCTAGGAGTAGCACTTGCCCATGCAGCGATGATCCTTCCATTCGTCGTTATATTTACATCAAGTATATTCTCGTCAACTTTCATTGAATATGAAGAGGCAGGTATGGTATTTGGACTGACTCGTTTTGGCGCTTTTTTGAGAATTTCATTGCCCCTTGCACTTCCAGGACTGGCTGCATCTGCGATTTACGGATTTATAATGTCGTGGAACGAAACTTTTGCAGCTTCAATATTATCTATTCAGAATAGAACGTTGCCTGCACATATATTGGCTACTGCGATGGCCTCTCCTGACTATTTCAAATACGCCATGGCAACTGTTATGGCTATTCCTGCTCTCATTTTCATATTCATCATAAGAAAATATCTTATCTCTATTTGGGGAATTTCTCTGAAATGAACTGACGATCGTTATCTGAAAGGAAGGTGAGTAAGTTGGCTAAAGTAGTCTCTCAGGATGTTAAAAAATACTTCGGAGAAATAAGGGCACTTGATGGAGTAAGTATAGAAATAGAAGATGGTGCTTTCGTGGTCTTGCTTGGCCCATCTGGTTGTGGAAAGACGACATTCATGCGTTGCATATCGGGTCTTGAAGAACTGACAGATGGCAAAATATATTTCGATGATAAGGAGGTCGGCAGACTTCAACCTAAAGACCGTAATGTAGCTATGGTGTTCCAAAGTTACGCAGTTTGGCCTCATATGAAAGTTAGAGAAAATATCGCCTATCCGTTAAAGTTAAAAAGATTCTCCAAGGAAGAGATAGAACAAAAAGTAAAATGGGCGGCTGATTTGCTGAATATCTCTGAATTGTTGAGTAGGTACCCATCTCAGCTCTCAGGTGGTCAACGTCAAAGGGTTGCCGTTGCAAGAGCCATAGTGCATAGACCAGAAGTATTGTTGATGGATGAACCGCTCTCAAATTTGGATGCATTACTTAGGGTAAAAATGAGAAGTGAGTTAAAGAAGTTGCACGAACAATTGAAGGTAACGACGATTTACGTTACACACGACCAAGTTGAAGCAATGACAATGGGAGATAAGATTGCTGTCATGAACGGTGGAAGAATCATTCAATATGGAACTCCAGAAGAAATATACAAAAAGCCTGCAACTGCATTTGTTGCGGGTTTCATAGGCTCTCCTCAAATGAATTTTTTCAAATGTGATGTGGTAGAAGAAAATGGTCAACAATATGCTAAGTTTGAGCATATCAGATTCAAGATACCATCAAGGATAAACAATAGATCTGTCATAGTCGGTATCAGACCAGAGGATGTATCACTTGAACTACGAAAAGATCGCGATTCAATTGGTCTTGAAGCAACCGTTTATTTCATAGAACGACTAATGCCGGAGACTATATTGCATCTCGACGTTGGGAATGCAAAGAGCAGGATAACCGCTAAGTTACCAAATGATTTGGTCTTGCCTGAAGGAAAAAAGATAGAAGTTTTTGTTTCAACAGAATCACTTCACTTTTTCGATGCCGAGACGGAGGAGAGAATCCTGTGATCGAGAGGATTGAAGGTCACATCATCTGTCATACCCACTGGGACCGTGAGTGGTTTGCACCTGTTCAAGTGACTAATAAATGGCTCTTGAAACTTTTCAGCAATCTTGAGAAAGTAATAGAGAATGCTGAGACAGAATTTGTGTACGTTCTCGATGGGCAGACACTCATCGTGGAAGATTTTTTGAAGACATGCAAGGATGCTGATCTGAATAAACGCATAATGGAATTGGTCGCAGACGGAAAGTTGATTATTGGTCCACTTTACGCACAGATAGATTTTCGGATATCTTCTGAATTAACTATTTTGAAAAACCTCGAATTAGGGCACAAAGATATGCAATCGTATCACGCTCCGAATGAAGATGTGGTAGCATGGATGGTTGATAATTTTGGATTTGTTGGCCAAATTCCGCAGTTGCTGAAGATGTTTGATGCACAATACGTAATTATATGGCGTGGAGTTAGTGACTTAAATCAAAGACCAACATTTGAAAATATCTGGGAAGGTTCGGATGGCACAAAGTGCAAGGCATTGTTTCTCATAGGTGGATACAGAAATCTGTATAGTCTTTCTTCAACAAGAAAGGCTGCAAGAGAAAGGTACGAATTGGAGATAGAAAAATCAAAGTCATTTTCTAATTCTGGGAAAATTCCATTACTTGATGGGTACGATTTAGATGTGCATCCGGAAAATCCCAAGAAATTTCTAAAAGGCAAAGATGTTGTACTATCAAGTCCAAGTAAACTCCTTAGCCAAATTGATTTCTCAAATGCGAATGTATTGCACGGAGAGCTCATAAGTGGTAAGTATGCTTGTACATTTCCAGGTACTCTTTCAACGAGGGTGTATTTGAAACAGCAAGCATACTATACAGAAAAGCTGCTCAAGGTGGTTCAATTCTTAGACTCTGTTCTTGGAGTTGATAATAGTGAACCACTTTGGAGAACTTACATAAAGAATATGATTCACGATAATATCTGCGGTGTCGGAATAGACTATGTCCATTCATCGATGGAGAGGTCTTTTAAGAATCTCTCAACCATGGCAAGAGATACGATACGAGAAAACCTTGTGTCGATAATGAATAGTTTGAATCTTCCAGTCGGTACTTATTCGTTGAACTTTTCTAACTTTTCGTACAATACCTGGTACAGTAACGGTAAATACTGCTTCAAACTAATTTCAGACGGAGTTGGAATAAATTCGGTAGAGAGCTTATATGCGTTAAGCGATGCGGATGGTAAGTGGCAAGAAACTGACTTAGAAGGTAAGGTCTTTTGGGAAAACAATTTCTACACGGTGATGTATTTCCAAGATAAGTTTAGACTATGGCCAAAAAATGCTCAAAATTCAGAGACCAACTTCGAAGTTGGTGGATTGAATCTGTTCGAGGAGACTGGAGATACCTACACAACTTCTCGAAGAGCCATAGATTTTGAGACAAAGATTACTCATCTCAAAATCCAGTGTATCGATGAGCACAATATGACTATCTCACTGCATAGACAGATTCAAGATACTACAAAGTCAGAAAATTCAATGGTATCGATAGAAACCGTAGAAACAATAGTATTTGACGAAACACCTGTGGTAAAGTGGAAGATAAAGGCAAAACCTAAAGGGACAAATTACGTCCTTTCATTTCGTGGAGTAACTCACCAACAAGAAGGTAACGTATTTGCAAAGATGCCTTTTGAGATGGTGAGAAGGGAAAGAAAAGACCAAAATCTGTTTGGTGAGGATCTGCCACAGAGATTGAAGGGTACGCTTCTTGCTGCAAGAGAGATAGGTGAGAATCGTATATTTCCATTTCAGGGATTTGTAGGTATAGAATCATCGGGCGGAATTCTCTCACTTTTTGCAAGAGCACTTAGAGAATACAGCATAGATGACAGTGGTGATATTGAGATCACACTTATAAGGTCTGTAGAGTGGATAGCAAAAGATAATGTTCAAGGAAGGTCAGGTGATGCAGGTCCGTTCATGTACGTTCCACAAGCATCTTGCGATAACATGGACCTAGAATTCGACATCGGAATATATGTAGATGGACAGAGCGAACAAAGTAGGGTCGAAGAATTGTACAAGTGGTTCACTCTCTTTGATGAGCCTCCCATACTGTTTAGGTACACCAAGAGTGGAAGTAATGCAACTAGCACATCTGAAAAGAAAGATATTTCAGTTAAGATGATCGAAGTTGACACACCTTGGCTGCCGTTTTCTCGTGACACGGTGATCACGTACAATCCATTCAATTTTAGTTATGGTGGATTGCAACCATTTGAAATACTGAGGAAAAAGTTACAAGATGTGATTTGCATTGATGTTGAACGAGTACATTCCCAAAAGGATATGTCCAATGCCAAAAACGCCTCAATTTCGTTTATCGAAATCCCACAATTTAAATTCTCGAGAAGATTTCCTACCGACGATAAGAAAAAGGCTGATATATCAAGTTCGTTAAAGCAATTATCAGCAGAAATTGAAGGAGAGATAAAAAAAGAAAAGGAAAACTTGGAAACTTCAAAACACCAAGGACACGTTTTGAATGGACTTCAGTGTGATTCTATAAGATCAATGCACAAACTGCTAACACTTCAGAGGAAACTTCGGGAAATTGAAATTTCAAAATTGTTGTTGTCCAAGAAACCAGTTCAGATGAGAGGTACATTGAGAGCGTTCAACAATGAAAGAGCTAAGAGAAGGGTGTATGATTATCTATTAGAAATCTGCAATTGGATGGAATCCAAAACCTGCTTTAAATAGAAGGGAGTTGATAACATGACATACATTAACGAGATTCCAAAGGATTTATCAAATTACGATATCGTAGTTGGAATTCCAAGTTTCAATAATGCAGAAACGATAGAACATGTCGTTAAAATGTCTGCTAAGGGCATTCAAAGTATGGGACTCAAAGGATTAATCGTAAATTCAGATGGGGGATCAACCGATGGCACACCAGAGGTATTCATGAATTCAAAGTCTTTTGGTGTAGATAAACTTACGATAAGGTATACAGGAATTTCAGGAAAAGGTAGCGCCGTGAGGGCGTTATTCGAGGTATCGAACAAAGTTAACGCAAAGGCCTTCGTAATGCTTGATTCTGACCTAAGAAGCATCGAACCTTGGTGGATTGAAAGACTATCGGGACCAGTACTTTCTGATCAGACTCAGTACGTTGCGCCTCTTTATCAGAGACACAAATACGATGGTACAATTACAAATAACGTTTGTTATCCCTTAACTGCCTCACTGTATGGTTTGAAGATAAGACAGCCAATTGGCGGTGATTTTTGCGTTGGGAACTATTTAATAAGGACATATTTGTCAAAACCAATGGATGTATGGAAGAGCCATGTAGCACGTTTTGGAATAGATATATGGATGACTACAATTGCTATCAATGAATCTGGTTTTAAGCCAGTACAAGCAGCGCTTGGTGCAAAAATACACGATGCAAAGGACCCTGGAAAACACTTGGAAGGTATGTTCATCCAAGTGGTTCAAACATTGTTTGAACTTATGATAGAATATGAAGAGCGTTGGAAAAACGTCACAAACGTTGAAAGTGCGCAAATATATGGTGTTCCGCCAGTTCAACAACTTGAAGATATAACCGTTGACTTGGACAATCTAAAAAACAAGGCAATTGGTATTTTGAAAGACCGCAAAGATCGACTGAAGTATTTAGACAAAGATGTCATAAAACGGGTATCACATACTGGAACAATAGATATCGAAGATTGGGTTAGCACAGTCTACTCTGTTGCTCTTAAATACAAAGAAACAAGGAAAGAAGAAACAATAAGAGATCTGCTTGGATTCTATTTTGCAAGGACGGCAGATTTTGTTGAAAAAACAAGAGATATGACTACATTTGAAGCAGAATCACTTATAGACGAACAACTCGAGGCCTTTGTGGAGAAAAAACAGAAAGTCGTGGAAAAATGGTGAGGTGATATCTTGGTACTTGATTACTTGAATTCAATATATAACAGTTTGAGTGCAGCGGAAAAAAAGGTTGCCAAGTACATTCTAGAAAGACCTGACGATGTAATCCATTATTCTATAACTGAATTTGCGCATATTGTTGGGGTGAGTGAGGCAACTATTCACCGGTTGGTACGTAGACTATCTTTTGATGGTTATCAATCTTTCAAGATAACACTGACAAGAGAAACTACAGAAGTTAGACTAGTCATCCCTAAGGAGAGTAATCCGCTACTAGATTACATCAGTGAGATGTCTAACTTGATAGAAAAACTCAAAAAGACTCTAAATGTAGAACAAATCGGAATTGTCGTTCAAAAGATTTTAGAGTCTAGGAGAATCATTTTTTTCGGTGTTGGACTATCATCGGTTAGCGCAAGTTATGGGAGTTTACTTTTTTCGTTACTGGGATTGCCAACCTTTTCGTACAGTGACCCACACAATCAAGTTATTGTTGCAACGGGACTATCTGACGAAGACTCAGTCATCTCAGTCTGTCACAGCGGAAATATCAGAGATATCGTAAAATCGACACAGGTAGCAAGGGAAGTCGGAGCATTTACCATTGCAATAACAGCTGGTGTAGATTCTCCAATTAGTAAAGCTGCAGACATGACATTGTTCAGTCCTGTTACAAGATTTGAGAGGCATGAATTTCTACAAACTAATCTGGGAGAAATAGCAGTAATAGAGATTCTTTTCCGTGCTATTTTGAGCCAAACGTACGAAAAAAAGGCAGATTATTTGGAAGAAGTAGCGAAGGTGTTGAAACCAAAAGAATACGACGAAGGCAAATAGAGGATGATGATTGTGAAAATAGGTCTGATGCACTATAGAGTTGGCGAGACCGATGGTGTGTCTTTGGAAATGGAAAAATGGAAAAATGTGCTTGAACTTATGGGGCATGAGGTACATTTCATAGCTGGTGAACTCAATGGAATGGATGGGTTCCAAGTTCCATCGCTTGGTATGGATAATCAGAAGAATCTTCTCATACATTCAAATGCCTTTGAGAGATTAGGAATACCTTTGGAGCAACTCAAAAAAATATTCGATAACTATGCGGCAGAAATAGAGAAGGAATTGATGGTACTACCGAAATTTGACATCTTGATGGTAAACAACGTGTTGTCTTTAGGGTACAATCTTGCAGCTTCGTTGGCTGTAACCGAATATGTTGTAAAGACAGGCACTTTTCTGATCACTCATAACCATGATTTCTATTGGGAGAGGGAAAGATATAGCAAACCAACATGTGATTTTGTCACAGAACTTCTCGAAAGATACTTTCCACCAAATTTGGAAAACTCAAAGCATGTGACGATAAACAGGATAGCAAGAGATGAGTTGAAAAGAAGAAAAGGAATAGACTCCACCGTTGTACCAAATGTTTTTGATTTTGATCAAGGTGAATGGAAGATCGATGATTACAACGAAGATTTGAGAGAAAAGCTTGGCATACCGAATGAGGATATTGTGGTTTTACATGCAACGAGGATAGTCGAAAGAAAAGCGATAGAGATAGCGATGGACTTTGTTGCTGAATTTTGCAAGCTAAAGGAAAACGTCCATTTCGTAATCGCTGGTTTTCCAGAAAAAAGTTCCACCAGTTATTACGAAAAACTGAAAAGAAAAGCTGAAACAATGCCTTTCAAGACTTACTTCATACATGATTTGATAAGTTCAAGAAGAAAAATAGAAAATGGAAAGAAATTTTATTCCCTTTGGGACGCATATGCAATCAGTGATGCGGTAACCTACACATCGATTTTAGAAGGATGGGGAAATCAATTGATAGAGGCTGTTTTTGCAAGCAAACCACTTGTCGTTGTCGAGTATCCTGTCTACAAAACGGATATAGAACCACTCGGTTTCAAATTCATCTCACTTGGAAGCGGTTATCGTTTCGATGAAAGAAGTGGCTTTTACAAAATATATGATGATGTACTGAAAGAAAAGGCTGAAGAACTATTCAAATTGTTGAAAGATGCGGATAAAAGGAATCAAGTAACTGAGTACAACTTCACCATTGGTAAAGAGCATCTATCACTTCAAGCTCTTCAAAAGTACATTTCAGCACTTCTTTTGTGACTTTTTCTCAGCAGTCTCGGTATGCTTGCAGTTTCACTTATACGCACGCGATATGGTAAGATATGTGTGCTGTGTAAATGATTGAAATAGCTGAATGGGGGAAAATAGTTGAGCATTTGGTTACCGATACTAGTTTTGTTATCGATAATTCTCGTTGTTATCAGCACGGTCAGATGGAGGCTCCACCCTTTATTAGCATTGATTTTTGCATCGTATCTATTCGGTCTTCTTTCCGGTACAAAGTTTCCTGGGATAGTCAAAATCACTTTTGTCACCTCTCATGATTCTCTAGGTTTTTCATCACCAATTGCAAAGGCATTGATCGTTGTGCAATTGGTACCGGATCAATGATTGTCTCGCATGCGAATGACAACCATTTTTGGGTAGTTAAGTCCTCGAAGATGGATGTCAAGATTGGATACAAACTTCATACAATGGGAACACTTTTACAAGGTCCTGCGTCTGTTATCACAGTCTGGGAAATGAGTCTTTTCTTCATCTAACCATTACTTAACCATTACTTAACCATTTTCAACGATTGAAGGTGACAATATGGACAATGCAGATATACTTGCAAAACTAAGATCAGATCTGTCGAAAATCACTGCCGAAGTTATCTCTTCCGTATTACCTGACACCGCAGTAATGGAGAAAATAGCTGAGATTTTGAGAGAAAGGGAATTGAATGATGTTATTTTGGTCGCTATAGGTAAGGCTGCTTGGCGCATGTCAAGCGCGGTAAAGTCAGTACTTGGTGATAGAATCTCAAATGGGATCTTGATTACCAAGTACGGTCACAGTGAAGGCAACATCGAAAACATCGAGATCTACGAGGCTGGTCACCCACTGCCCGATGAGAATACGCTCCTTGCAACGAAAAGAGCGTTGGAAATGACATCGAATCTGTCGAGCGAGCAGACTGTGTTATTTCTCATCTCAGGTGGCGGCTCAGCACTCTTTGAGTTACCAAAAGATGAGATATCTCTTGAAGAGATGCAAGATATCACGAATCAACTGCTGAAATCTGGTGCGAGTATTGTCGAGGTCAATGCCGTTAGAAAACATCTATCTGCGGTAAAAGGTGGAAGGTTTGCAAAGCATGTCGCACCTGCAAGTATAATCTCACTTGTTCTGTCTGATGTGCTGGAAGACAGACTTGACAGTATTGCTTCAGGACCTGCATATCCGGATAGTTCAACATCACAGCAAGCGTTAGAAATAGTGAAGAGATACAACATAAGGCTGTCACAAAAGGCTTTCGAAGCGCTTGGAGAAGAGACCCCAAAGAATATAGACAACGTAGAGAGTTATGTAATCGGAAGTGTAAGGACAGCTTGCAAAAAGGTGCAAGAATTGGCAAAAGCGATGGGATACAACACGTTGCTTTTAACTACATCACTCGATTGTGAGGCAAGGGAAGTCGGAAGGATGTTTGCTTCAATTGCAAGGGAGATAAAGAACTATGACAGACCTATCGAAAAGCCTTGTGCCATCATAGCTGGCGGTGAGACGGTGGTGCATGTAAAGGGCAATGGCAAAGGCGGAAGAAATCAAGAACTTGCACTCTCCTTTGCATTATCTGTAGAGGGATTGGACGCTGTCACGTTGTGCAGTTTTGGAACAGATGGCACCGACGGACCAACGGATGCCGCAGGTGGTATAGTCGATGGACAGACTGCGCAAAAGATACGACGAGCTGGGTATTCACCAGAAGAATTGCTTGAAAACAACGATTCTTATAACGCGCTCAAGATAGCAAAAGCCCTACTGATTACAGGGCCAACTGGCACGAACGTCAACGATGTGATCATTTTGCTCGTAGTATGACTATCACTGCATCTGTAAATTGGATAAACGATATAGGAGGAAAAGTACATGAAAGTAAAAGTACTCACACTCAACTTGCACACTTACCAAGAATTAGATATCAACAAATTCAAATCTCCTCAAGCATTCTTAGATGCGTACAGAGTCATCCAAGAACATATCGCCAAGTTCATACTCCAAAACGATGTGGATTTCGTGACATTCCAAGAAGCAGGACAGCTGCAATGTGAAAATGCATGTGAGAAAGAATTTGGCGTTGACATCAAACCGAGCAACTATTTACGAATTTTGAATACTATACTCTTCGAATATGGTGCAAAGTACAACTATGCATGGGACTTTTCTCATTATGGATTCAACATCTGGGAGGAAGGGCTGGGCATATTAACCAAGAACAAGATAGTCGATTTTGAATCTCGGTACGTTTCAAAAGAGATAAATCCAAAGGTTTTCAGATCACGCAAAATCATCAGAATTCATACAGAGACCGACGGCAAAATTTTAGATGTCTATTCCGTTCACTTCAACTGGCCAGCACTTGGATTCAAAGGAGAGTTTGAAAACGTTCTAAAGTGGATCGAAGGGCGGGAAATTGAAAATTTCATCGTGGCCGGAGATTTCAACGTATCCTCCCAGTCACAAGAATATGGACTCATAAAGGACGCAATGGTTTTTGGTAAGCCGTTGATTGATACATGGATGAGTCTAAACCCATCGAAACCAGATGAACCTACTTTCTCCGGCGATAGTTCAGAGCCACCAAGCAGAATTGATTACATTTTAATACCACAAACCTTCAGGCCTTTACAATGTGAGCGCGTTTTCAAAGAAAGAATCGGTGAGTTGAGAGTATCGGATCATTTTGGATTGTTTTGCGAATTTGAGATAACCTGAGAGAACTGAAAAGTTGAGCGATGAGAGACAAGCGGCTGGGAAGGTGAGAACGTGTTCATTTACGAAGCTCAGAAACTATTGAGAGAGAATAAGGCTACCCCTTCGATACTTTTGAAAGAAAGTATTGAGAAGATAGAAGAAGGCCAAAAACTTGGCGCATTCATAACCACAAATATGGATCAAGCTATCGAATTGGCTGCAAAGCAGGATGAAATGCTGAAATCAAAACAGGATGGTAATCTGCCACCTCTGTTTGGTATTCCGCTTGCCTTGAAAGATAACATCTACACGGAAAATTTGCGAACAACGGCAGGAAGTCTATTCTGGAAAGATTTTGTACCAACGCAAGATGCACAAGTTGTCATCAAGTTGAAAAGCTCTGGGGCATTGCTTGTCGGCAAAACTAACATGCACGAAATAGCGCTCGGTGTGACGAGTAACAACCCGCACTACGGACCTTGTTTGAATCCACACGACAATTCGAGAGTAGCAGGCGGCTCCTCAGGTGGCTCAGCCATTGCAGTTGCAACTGGTATGGCACTTGGTGCACTTGGAACGGATACAGGTGGTTCCATCAGAATACCCGCTTCGTTATGTGGAGTGGTAGGATTCAAACCATCGTACGGGACAGTTAGCACAAGAGGAATCATACCATTATCTTGGCACTTGGACCACGTCGGACCGATAGCAACTTGTGTTGAGGATGTAAAAATTATCTTCAACATCATAGCTGGTTACGATTCAAAAGATCCATTCAGCGTGAAAATTGCTAACAAGAAAAGTAAGAGTATAGAGAAAAACCAAATCCGCATAGCAAAGGCAGTTGGCAATTTCATAGACGAAGCGGATCCAAAGATACTTAAAGTGTTCGATAACGCAGTCAAAATCTTGCGAGAAAGTAATTTAAGTGTTGAAGAAGAAAACGTTGAATGGCTAAGAGAATTATCGATATCGAACAGAACGATCACGCAAGTGGAAGCTGCGACATTCCACAAAGAAAGACTTGCAACACATCCTGATTGGTTTGGGGAAGACGTAAGAGAGAGATTACTCCAAGGGTCCAATGCAAGTGGTATTGACTATGCAACAGCACGGTACAATCAGACGGTGGGAAAATATCGATTCAAAGAATTTTTCAAAAAGTACGATGTACTCTTACTTCCAACCGTTCCAGTGATAGCCCCACCAATTGTTGGAAGAGATGCAGTCGAAATGGCAAAGGTATTAACAAAATTCACTGCACCTTTTAACTTGGCAGGTCTACCCGCAATAACACTATCTTGTGGTAAGGTAGACGGTCTACCGGTTGGTCTACAAATCGTAGGAAGATACATGAAAGACCAAGAACTACTTTCAATCGCACAAATGATTGAAACGATATTGAGGTGAAGAAAGTAGATAAAATAAAGCACTCCGCCTGTCTTTAGTACAGTGGAGTGCTTTACGAAATGTTTTACATTAAATTATTAATGAATTTATTTCTTACTTCAATTTTTCTTGCAATTGGGAGACCTGCTGTACTGTGAGTCCCACCTTTTCGGTAAGATATTTTATTGCTACCTGCTTTACGTTTGAATCGTCCACTGGTTCTCCATCGTTCATCTCTACGAATAGATCAGAGATGATTTCCTCTACTGCATCGTAAGCTGCCGTTCCATATTGTACTTTGTAGTAGTTCTCGTACGATTTTACGTAATCTGCATATATCTCTTCAGTTGAAGCGTCCATTATTGCTCCCAATAGTGCAGTGACTATACCTGCTCTATCCTTTCCTTCAACGCAGTGTAATAGATAAGGAGGTTCTTTGCTGATCATGAAAAGCAGTCCAGTTTCCAATTTTTGGGCAAAATCATCGCTCATCGGATCAACCCCCATGTTCAGTGCAATTAAATTACCCTTATCGTATATAGACTTATAGTAATTAGAGTACTGCAAATTCTTGAGCAGTTCATCTTGTGAGTCTGAAAGATTTATCACTGTTTTGATGCCAACATTTTCCATCAATTTACTTGCGTAAGGTGCCCTTGGATCATTCATCGAAGGATGAGAGGATCTGTACAATTTGCCTTGACCTATGCTTCCCAATCTCACCTCTCTGAAGTTTGCAAAAACTTCGTCACTATCGTAATCTGCCCTGTTGTTTGTCCTTACAAGATGTCTGATTTCAAGTTCAGATTTGTAGGTGTCCTTTTCTTTAAGCTTTATTAACACAAGATCTCCAACTTTCAACCCGTACGTACTTGCAAAGTTCCCATAATTTATCGCAAGCTGCACATGCCCGTCTGTCAATCTTATGAGTGGTTTTCCTCTGTCAACATCACCGTACACTGTGACAAATGGTGCTTCAAATACTTTATCACCGATCTTTATTTGAACGATGTCGCCAATTTCAAAACCCCTTTGTTGAACGATGCTCTCTAGTATGTCTGTATGTACGTTGCCGTACTTGTCTATCTGAGTTACTTTTCCTGAGACTTTCGGAGTTTTTTGGGTATAGACTATCGTCCATTCTGGTCCTGAACTAATACCGTACGTATATACCAAGTCTGCCAAGTTTTCCATGTAGAAAATCACCACATCATCTTCCGGTACGTCATCAGGCATATTGATTATCATTTCTTCAGTGTAAATCAACTGGTCACCTTGGTATATATCTATTCTGAAGAGATCGCCATCTTCAGGATTCAGCTGCTTCAACAGTTTCCAAGGTATGTTAGTCCAGACAATTCCGTAGATATCGATTACGGGTATGTTCCCGCTTACACTGTTCCCAACGAGCGTAGGTTTTCGATATTCGATGCGCACTATATCCCCTTGGAGAACTGGTCCAACATCCTCAAATTCAAGCTGACCAGAAGCAATCCTTGCACCCACATATGAAAAGACATCTCTTCTATGATCGAAGCTGTATGATTTTTCCGAGCCGGGGAATCTGTTTTTTTCAATGTCTATAACTCTTACTTCTTCGATACCCATATCTTCTGCAACTAAGCTAAACAGTCCGTTATCTGGTCCGACGAAATAGTGACCCGTCTTTGTCTTCAGAACGATCGGTTTTCGCTCAGTACCAACGTCTGGATCAACGACGCCAACGAAAACAGTGCCAGATGGCCAAAAACTCGCCGCCTGCTTAAGTATGTACGCGCCTTCCCAAATGTTGAAACTTGATATTTCATGAGTTACATCGTACATTTTCAAATCAGGATCTACACCAAATGCTATACCTTTCATTGCACAAACTGCTCCTTCTTTCAATCCAAAGTCTGTTAAGAAAACGAGAGCAGACCTTTGAGCAAAGGATACACTGGCTATGAAGAGCGTCAAAATAGCTATTACAACAATCGTAAAGACTCTGATCCCTTTGTTCCTACCCATACTATCACCCCCAAAAGTGCGATCTTCTTGATTTTATTTATACTCAATAAGGCATAGAGACATCATAATAAATTATAACACCAAACAGTAATGAAATGTTATACAGTATGTGACTCAAAGGTTTTGTGCAAAGTCTTCCATCGTGAATAGCAGAATATTATCATTAACTTTGGCAAATTTCATGACTTTCTTGGTAAAACCTGACTTTGAAAACATCACGTAGTACTAAGAATAATCCATCGCCCCCTCTTCCCATAAACATTTTAATTCCTCCAAAATATTACTCACAACTTACTTACTCGTAAGTAAGTTACTCACGAGTATGTAAGTAATCAAATTATCTCACCACAGAACTTTTATTTTCAAAATACATCAAAACCAGTAACATAAAAATGTGGCCCTTGCGGGCCACTTAGGTGTCTAAACAACAAAAGGGGGACAGGGGTCTTTATCAAATAAACAGTCAGTGTGGGAAGATGACTGTTAGAGAATTTCAGTTTGAGAGTTCCATCGTTATAGCGAGGATATGCACATTTATCTCGGATGGTAAGGTGAGCTTTTGCACGGTGTTGTTGACCTCGATTGGATAAACCGATACCCCACAAGTTATGAACTGTCTTTCTCCGGTTGAGATATATCGATAATCAAGGACAAGCCCGTTTGGCGATTTGCACCAATCGTTTATCACCATGTTGTAGAAATTACTGTCGAGTCCTATTGTAACATTGTAATCTCCGTGGTTCGATGCCGCAAGAATGTATATTTTCTTTACATTCAGCCTTTCCGGTAGAACCATGACTTGGCCGTTACACCGCACATTGTCAAGACCGGTTGTCTTTACTTCAAATGGGATATTTGAAATTTGGAGCGTCCCCTCGTTGATTTCGTTTGCGGGTAAGTATGCACCCACAATGCCAGATAAGTTATCGAAATTGGCTGGCTTTAGAGGTGTTCCAAACGCATCGCTGTTGAAGAATTTTGAAATATCGAGCACTGCAAATGTACCTACTTTCTTGACATCCACACTATCTTCTTGATTTACTTTTGTTGTCTTAGCAGCAAACAGTTGTTTGTCGACAAGAGATGTGCTTTTCTGCGATAGATTGTATATCAAACTTTTCGTTGCACCATCTTCTTGGAAGCTTACTCCTACCGTTTCTGGAATCAATATGATTTGGTCGAATTTGCAAGAATTTGAGATGGATACGCTGATACTATTTTCAACATCAATCTGACCGATTTCAAATATGCCGCTACCCGAGATATCTTTTTTCACAGATGTTTTAGAAGAGAGCGTAAGTGTTATCTTTGGAAATTGTCCTGAGACCATGACATAGTATCTGCCTGGGGCTACGTCAGAAACATCTCTCTTTACCTTTGCCTTTCCGTCCACTTGGACGATCGCACCTGCACCGTAGTTGCCAGAAAGGATGGCAGTTGAGGATATACCTGGGTCGAATCCTTCACCTTCTAAAATGATCATGCCTGAACGTGCAACAATACTTGGATTTGTCACGAGTGACTGAGATTTCTCCGGTAATTGATTACTGTGCAAAACAACTCTCAATGCACAGATCGTTGATTCTGCGCCAGAGTTCTTGTTCACATGCATGTATTCAAGCCCGTCGTATCCCTCTCCATTATCTCCTATCATCCTAACTCCCAATCTGTTACCACCATAGAGCCAAGAAGCAGAAAGCGCAGATAAGTAAGCAAAAGTGTCATCCTTTGTTATCGAATATATCTTTTGAGCAGGTACTGCTATACATTCAAGCGCATAGGCAAGTTCTTGGTATGGTTTCACATACCCGTTTATGTTGTCGATCGCATATATAAGCCCAGTGCCCAACAGTAATGGTATCTGTGCCTTCAAACTACTCTTTGCCAAATCCAAATACTTTTGATCACCAAGCACTTCATACGCACTTACGAGTGCTTCTGCGTAATGGTTTCCCCAACCGTTCCATAAAAAACTATCTTGGTATACTGAGAAAAAACCATCGAGATAGGTAAATTGTCCAATTTTGTAATTCACCAACTCGTCTGCATACTTTTTGAGTGTATTCTTCACATCTTGTGTATTCTCAACTTTGGCATATTCTGATAACCCCATGACGTACAATGCAAGTTGGTCACCAGCAGCAGGTGGATATTTCTTGATCGAATTGTATGCCCTCTTTGCACCATCCCTTACTTGCGCATCATTTGTGAACTGCGACAATTTTGATAGACCCAAAAATGCCCTCAACGTCCACCAAGATGTTGACTTGTAACTTGTGATCCCTTGCTTGTTTATCGTACCGTCTGCGTATGCAAAGTTGTAAAACTCACCATCTGAATCTTGCATAGCCAAAACAAATTTTGATGCATCGAGTGCCAATTTTCGGTATGTTTCATCTTTCGTAAGTTCGTATGCCTCACTGTAAAGTAGAACGACTCGAGCAACATCGTCCACGCAGAAATCCCCCTCGTTCACAGCAGGCACAACTTGGAAGTGGTCACCTTTGTTGTCAGAATAAACCCAGTAGCCTTTTACCTCATTTCCACTCAACGTGAACCATTGCGACAACTCTTCCAGATGCTTATTATTGAACGGTATATTTGCAAACGATGAAGTTAACGACGAGAAGAGCAATAATCCAACAAGCACATCTTTCAACCTCACGATATCACCAACTTTCACGTATATTCTTGTATCTATTATCTACCTTAAGAATCAAGAAAGGGGCCAGAAGGAAGATACTGGCCCCAAGAACTTTCTTGTTATTCTCCTATCTTCAAACTTCTGAACGAGGCACTCTTGTTCTCAATTAGTTGTATTGCATCTTGGACTGAGTTTGCACTGTAGATGTTGTAGAGCCTTAAGAACTCGATCTTGTCACCAGCTTTGTATTTATTTGGCATATCTTCGGTCTTCATGGAATACACACCAGTAGTTGATGGGTATGCATCGAATTCTCCAGGCATCCACTTGAATATGCCATCTCTGAACTCAAGACTTTCGTATACCCACGTATTATCATCCAACCACTTTTTGTAATCTGCTGCGATAACCGGAACTTCTGGAAGTATCTCTGCTACACCGATTTTGCCCTTTGGCGAGAAATTGCTTCTCCATTTTTCCATGGAAGCAAATATGTAAGTTGCACCCCACCAAAGTGGCTTCATACTGTTACTTGCTGGGAATACAATGTAAGGAACGTTGTTGACCATGGTAATTGCATCTCTTTGAAGCCAATATTCATAAGGTGTAATATTCAACTGATCCGCCCAAACAAGTCTTCTAAAGACTGGCAGCATGTGGACCACATCATCGAATGCCGGTGCAATTGGCCTTGTCGCCATCGATTGAATCTTCATCATGTCTGCATAGTTTTCAAAGGCAATCGTGTTGTCAACAAGTATGTCACCGTTTTTGAATATGTGCGTGACAAGCTGCTGAGTCAAGCCGTTGAACTTCTCAGATTTCAGCGTTGCGACGATGCCAGCTGCAACTGGGCCAGGTTCGAGAACTTTAATGGAAACTACTCTGAATGCACTGGTGGTCTCTTCGTAGTGGTCACCGAGATTACCGTCCACATAGAATGTCGAGTTGTACCAACCACTCACCCTTGCGATACCAACTTCATCAATGAGCTTCGCTTTTACATCTCCAAATTGGGTAACTTGAACCAAACCGTGGTCGTTTACTGCCACTTCGAACTTGTTATCAGTTGACTTAATCGTCCATCCGTTATCTGTTTTGATGGCTGTAAAAGCCCTTGGATAAACCGTTGTCTTTGCAGATGCTTCATCCGATACAACTATCTCACACTTACCACTGCCTATAAATACAACATAATCTGGTCCAGAAATTCTGTTATTTCCATCGACATCTTCTACTTGGAATGGAATCTCTTTTCCGTTGTTCAATACCTTCATAGTTGACCAATCTGGTTCAAAATCTTCAGAAACATGGTCAAGTAATGTGGCCATTTGAACAACGACAGGTACCTCCACATCCCCAGCAGTAACAGGAATAGACATCGTACCAGCAAATGCGATCGATAAGAGTGATACAACCAAAACAATCATGACTGTAAGAACTTTCTTCATACGCCCACCTCCTCGATAGTGTTGGAACCAAAAATTGTTGAAATTTCTGAAAGCGTTTACATACGTATTATAATGAAATACTCCGTCACATAATAATCGGTTTACTTGTCAAAAATCGCAAATATCTTGGAATAGTTGGGGATAATGAATGAATTCATCAATTATCGAAATATTGTTGTGAATTACTATAAATTCTATATTTTGGTATATTTTTATTGTAAGAATATAATAATGTCAGTATGTAAACGCTTACTTATCGTATGAAAAGAGGCGAGTTATAAGTGGTATCCATAGAAGATGTTGCAAAGCATGCAGGTGTTTCGATAGCAACTGTCTCACGTGTACTCAACAGGACTGGTTATGTTTCAGATGATACAGAGTTGAAGGTACTGAAGGCTGTGAATGAATTGGATTACAAGCCACATATATCTGCAAGGACTTTGGCACGTAAGAAGAGCCAGTTGGTGGGTATAGTGATGAGTAAGAGAGTTTACGAATTGCTAGATAGGGATATAGGTAAATTCTATAGAATCATACTCGATGCAATTGAGAACAACGTCATGATGTACAAGATGGCTTTAAAGAGAATTGTCTTTGAAGAAGAGGAAATTTCCGGATGCAATGGGTACATCATCTTGGGAAGTGATATGAACGAGGAGGACATAGAAGGGATTGCTGCTAAGTCCAAAGTTGTGCTTGTAGACCACTACATAGATGGTCTACGTGTGGATAGTGTGTTGAGTGATGGATACGATGGGGTCTTCTACATTACGCAGAGATTTTTAGATAGTGGTTTTAACAAGATAGTCCACTTGCATGGTCCACTTAAATATTACGGTTTTAGAGATAGGTATACTGGCTATGTAGCTGCAATGAGAAAAAACGGTAGACTGCCTGTCAGTATCGAATACGATGAACTTCATGAAGAAGTGGACAATGTACTGAAAAAGATTCTACGCGACAACGTGCCTGAGGTAATCATATGTTCAAACGATGTGATTGCCATAAGCGTGTTGCGAAAACTCAAGGAATGGGAATACAGAATCCCGGAAGAGATAAACATTGTAGGGTTCGATGATATTCCAGATGCGGAAAAGGAAGGCCTTTCAACATTGAGGGTACAAAAATCAGAGTTAGGTTTCAATGCAGTAAAAAGGCTTTACGAGCTTCTCAACAATCAGAGTTTACATCCATACAAACAGTCGATTTATACATCTTATGTAAAACGCAGTTCTACAGTGATATGAGTGATTTACAAAATATGAGATTAAAAGCGCGTTTAATAGGCACATTTTCCCCACAATAACTCAGGGAGGTTGGTCGGTATGAAAAGGGTTGCAAGTGTTGTAATGTTGTTGATTTTTGTGTTAACTGCTTTTTCGGTGAAATTGACTTTCTGGACCGCTCCAAACCCGTATCAAGAGGAGTTTTGGAAGATCATGGTAACACAGTGGAATAAGCAAAGGCCTGATGTGCAAATAGAAGTTCAGACGATTCCAGCTGCGGGGAGTTCTGAGGAAGCGATACTGACAGCTTTAGCTGCAGGAAACGCCCCAGATTTTTGTGAGAATATCTTTAGTGGATTTGGTGCACAGCTTGCCGATATCGGCGCCATATATGCATTCGACAATTTCGGCACCGATTTCACAAAGCTTGTACAGACAAGAAAGATGGCGAGCATCATCGAGAAATGGGAGGTAAGTGGTAAGCATTACGTCTTTCCAATATATTCCAACCCTATGCTCTTTTGGTGGCGTGGTGATATTCTCAAACAGTTGGGATACAACAATCCTCCAAGGACATATTCAGAGATATATGATCTAAGCAAGAAATTTGCCGACGGCAAGAAGAAATTTACGATGCAAGTCATCTCCGGGAGAAACTGGTGGGATAGATGGTATGATTTCATCACGTATTACTATGCAGCAACTGGTGGAAAGACGTACATAGATACTGCAAAGAGAAAAGTCACTTTTGGTGATGCCACTGGACTGAAGATAGCAAACTTCATCTACACGATGTTCCAAAACAAATACACTGCTGTAGAGTTAGGTACAAATCCTTTCTACACCGGCAGTATATTGGGTAAGATAACAGGGCCATGGGAAGTCAACCAGGCCAAAGATACTTTCCCAAAGGTTGTACCAAACATCTGGATATCAACACCACCCGTTCCTGATGATTATCCAAAAGATAAACCAGTTTACACGATTGCAGATAGTAAAGGTCTTGTGATCTTCTCGACGTGCAAGGACAAGAAAGCTGCATTTGAATTCATCTCTTGGGTATTTTCAAACGCACAGAACGATGCACTCTGGATAGAGAAAACTCAGATGCCTCCAGCAAGGGAGGACCTTACAACAAATTCTGTCTTTGCTAAGTACATGGAAGACAAATTCTTCAAAGCCTATTCGTCAAACGTACCATACGCAGTACCACCTGCTCTTATAACCAATACAATAGACGTGAATCAAGCAATGAGTACGCACTTCGTTGAACCGCTCATGTATTTAAAAGGTAAGCCGGAGGATATTTTAAACAAGGCTGTGAAAGAAATAAACAAGGTATTGTTCTAAGGTCATGTCGTTCCCCTACTACTTTGAAATACCTTGATCAATTCAATCGATGGATGCTGTTAACTCTGTCAATCTATGTGAAAAAGTAATATCTCAGCTAATCTATGCAACTGGTCGTAGTTGGTTAACATCATCCTTAAGCTAAGGGAGTGGTTCAGTGAGCAAAAGATCACAATTTGGGAGAAAGGAAAGAGTATTTGGCTATTCAGTTATAATTCCTTACATCGCTTACACTGCCATATTTTGGGGATATCCGTTCGTCTGGATGCTGATACTTGCATTCACCAAGTGGAACTTCTTCTCTAAGCCAAGTTTCGTGTGGCTCGATAATTTCTTAAAGATGTTTACCGATAGTGTTTTTTTGCAGATTATCCTAAACACACTCAATTTTCTCGCTTACTTAATTCCGATGATCTTAATTTCATCACTGCTATTTGCACTCGCTCTGAAAAGGGTGAAATTTGGCAGGACGTTCATAATGCTGAGCTTCTTGATTGCAAATGTCTCTTCAGGCGTGGCATATTCTCTACTTTTCTCAAACCTTTTTGCCGTGAATGGACCTGTTAATAGGATCTTTGACGCGCTCTTTGGTGTAACTATACCGTGGTTCAGTGATCCGCAACTTGCAATTTTTTCTATATGTCTCATAATAACCTGGAAGTTTCTCGGCTATTACGGTCTCATACTATATGCGGGGCTTCAACAGATTCCACAGTCTTTGTACGAGGCAGCAGAATTGGATGGTGCAAATGGTAATGTCCTCTTTTGGAAGATCACATTGCCACTGCTCAATCCCTCACTCGTTACAGTAACAGTCCTTGCCATTATGCTAACTTTTGGTATATTCACCGAACCGTACTTGATAACTGGTGGAGGCCCGATGCAGCGAACAACGACGTTCATGATTTACATGTACGACACAGCATTTAAGAGGATAGATCCATCGTATGCAACAACAATTGCAGTTGTGACAGCACTGTTAAGTTATGGGTTGGTAATGCTTATCAGGAAGGTCTTCGAAAGAGAAGTGAGCTTTGTATGAAAAAACAAGAAATCGGTGCCTACATAATAACGTTCTTACTGATCTTTCTTGCAATCGTATGGATATATCCATACATATGGCTATTCATTTCATCGTTCAAGCCTGCAGAAGACATATACACAACATTTTGGCCAAAGTCTCTTACGTTGGACCATTACAAATTCATATTTGTCATGGCAAATAGGTTCGAAAGGCCGTTTGTTAGAGCGTTTTTCAACAGCCTGTTCATATCGACAACGGTAACTTTTTCAGTTATAATAACATCTGCATTGGTAGGTTATGCAATATCGAGGATAAAATTTAAGGCAGGAAGGACGCTTTTCAATTTCACGATATGGCAGATGTTATTTCCTGGTTTTATGTTTATGATTCCTTTGTTTGTAATGATAAGGAACTTCAATTGGTTGAATACGTATCAGGCGCTCATCGTGCCATCTTTGACAAGTGCTTGGGGAATATTTATGTTTGCACAGGCATTCAAGACGATACCTGAAGATTATGTGGATGCGGCAAGAATGGATGGTGCAAATGATTTCTGGATCATATTTCGCCTCATGTTTCCGCTAGCTGGTTCCACCGCATCGATAGTTGGATTATTCACATTCATAGGTATATGGGATAATTTTCTATGGCCGTTGATGGTCATGAAAGATTATAACAGAATGCCGCTTTCAGTCTTGTTAGCATCATTCAACCATGAATATGCAAGCTACATAGGACCGATACTTGCAGGTTCGGTTATACAAACGATACCGATGGTTGTAATCTTTTTACTATTGAGAAGGTATTTCCTGCAAGGAATTTCGATGTCTCTGAGATGAGAAAAACTGACGAAGGAGGTTTGATCATGGAACTTAGATTGGAAAGACACCCGCTCAACCCTGTTCTTGCACCAATACCTGAACATCTATGGGAAGACAAGTTCGTTTTTAACTGTGCAGTAGTAAACGATGACGGATTGTTTCACTTGCTCTACAGGGCCCAAGGTGCAGATATGGTCTCTCGAATAGGATATGCTGTCAGCAGTGATGGAATTCACTTCAATAGGTTAGAGAAGCCTGTTTTTTCTCCTGCTTTAAGGGATGAGCTCTACGGAGTGGAAGACCCAAGGATAACGAAAATAGGCGATAGGTATTACATGACCTATACAGCATATTCGCCAAAAGGGCCAAGAGTCGCGTTGGCTTCAACTAAAAATTTCATCACATGGGAAAGATATGGTATAGTTATAAAAGATGAGATTAACAACAAAGACGCAGCACTTTTCCCAGAAAAGATCAATGGAAAGTATGTGATGATTCACAGGTTCGAGCCAGACATATGGTATGCTTACTCCGATGATTTGATCAATTGGAGCAACTATGTGGATGTCGCAGGTCCAAGGAAAGGTTATTGGGATAATCTGAAAGTTGGTATAGGCGCACCTCCGATAAAGACATCTTACGGATGGTTACTCCTCTACCATGGTGTAGAAGACGGTCCAAGGCCAATTTACAGATTGGGATTCATGCTGCTTGATTTAAACAATCCGACAAAGGTACTCAAGAGAAGCGAGGAACCCATATTAGAACCACAAGAAGAATGGGAAGTCTTTGGTGGTGTACCAAACGTTGTATTCAGCGATGCAATGGTTGAGTACGAAAGAAAGTACTATGTTTACTACGGTGCAGCGGATAATTACATAGCCCTTGCAACGATAGATGTGGAAAAGGTCATGAGATGGTGTGAGAGTTAAAGATAAATAAGAAATCATAGTTAATTTGAAAGCGGGGATTCATCCCCCGCTTTTTATCGTTTTCAACCTTCCATAATTAACGATTTATATTAACATATCAACGGTTATGACCTTCAACAATTCTTCGACGTCTTCTTTCCTGCAAAGCATGGTACCAGGTGTCATGACAGCTGCAGCTCCAGCAGCATTTGCCCACTTCAATGCCTCTTCATCACTTGCCCCCTCACTCTTTTTCAAGGCAAAGGCTGCTAAGAAAGAATCTCCAGCACCAACAGCACTCTTTACAGGTACCTTTACAGATACAGTGTACAGTGTCTTATCCAGCGAGATATAATATGCACCTTTACCACCAAGCGTCAACAATATTCCTTTCAATCCGTACATACTGATAATCTGCTTTGCTTTCTCAATCATCTCTGTCACACTCGATATCTCTTTGTCGATCAATCTTTGAAATTCATGGAGATTTGGCTTTATATAATCAGGCTGTCCAATTAGTCCTGCGAGCAATTTATCGCCATCAGCATCGAAATAGACTGTCACTCCCCATTGCTTGAGCGTAAAGACCACACCGGTGTAGAAATCTGGTGAGACGCCACTTGGCAAACTTCCGGAAACGACAACGGTATCATTTTCTCTAACAAGTGCATGCAATACATCGAGTACGGATTCAAGCTTTTTGACACCGATTCTTTCACCAGGCATACTTATCCTATACTGTCCTTCTTTCGTCTCTAATATCACATTAAGGCGCGTTTCCTGAGGTACCCTTATGGAACTGTAGATCACGCCTTCTTTATCGAGCATCTCTTCCAATTTTCTACCGGTGTCTCCACCGATCAACGAGATCGCAACAGAAACACCACCGAGTTCTTTTATCACTCTGGAAACGTCTATTCCCTTTCCAGCAGGATAATCGATAGTTTTTTTTGCTCTAATCGTATCATCTACAACGAGCTTATCAACATAGATGTATCTATCAAGACACGGATTCATGGTAAGTGTAAAAACCATATCTTTACCTCCTTATCAATGGATTTTTTCCTGACTACTTAATGCTCTCAGATATTATACTACAATAGAATATAACAACGACTATGATGTGATATAATTTGATTATGTAAGAAAAACATTATCGTCAAATCAGGGGTGCCGCAAAACATGAATTCAAGAGGATGGGTAATATTTCTTTCTGCTGTTGCACTAATAATGGTAGCCGGATTTATGACCCAAATGATGTACGATGCGTCATTTAGAAACCAATTCAATATGCTCAAGACGTATTTTGTGACGCAAGTCGACTTTTTCGCAAAATCGATAAGTGTTGGTTATTTTCAATGGGATGAAATGCACGATGCCATAGTCAATAACGATTTTGATTTCATAGACGAACAGATCAAGGATATAAAGAAGAACTATCCAAAAGTAGAAACTATTAAGATAATTGAGAGTGTCCCACCAGAAACGCTGTACGGAATTTCGAATGACGGAATGAAGATGGTGATAAAATTCAAGATTTTAGACAATTCGGCAATTGAATATGTGCCAGACAAAGTTGCCATCGTTGAAATACCCGCACAGAGTTTCCTAAGTCTAGTTCCGAATACTCCCATCAAATTATCGGCAAGTGGAAAGCCGTTCGTCTACAACTTGAAATACGAAAGACTATTTAGATTCAGTGACTTGATCACCTCATTGTTTGTTTTTGTTACTATTGTGATGGTTTTCCTTCTCATTCTGGTATCTTTTGAAAGACGCCGAGTTAATGTTGAGAAGAAAGTATCAGAATCATTGGAAAGCCAAAGAAAATCCTTGCAGGCAATAAATGAATTCACTCAGGCGGTATTAAAAAACATACTACAACCATCGTATCAGTACATGATAGAAAAGGCAGTAGAAATTGTACCCGGTGCACAAGGTGGAAGCGTACTTATTAGAGAAGGAAACTATTTCATATTTTCTGGTTGCGTAGAATACGATTTTGAACAGTTGTCAAAAGTCAAATTTAGTCCAGATGAATTGGTTCAGGGCATGCAAGGAGAAATTAAAGAAATAGAGGCTCTCGGGGAATTTGACAAGGAAGCATTTGGAGAAACTGAGAACCTGGATATTTTGACTAAGTATGGAAGGATAGATGAGATAAAATCAACTTTGTCTATTCCAGTTATGGTAAACAATGAAGTTGTCGCATTTCTAAATTTAGATAACTTTGAAATGGAAAATGCATTTACCGAAGATTCTAAAAAGGTAGCGACAGTCTTTGCCAATCAACTTGGCGTACTTTTCGAAAGAATAGCATTGGAGCAGGAACTTGAAAAACAAAAGGAGCAATTCCAATACCTTTCTACACACGATAGCTTAACAGGTCTTCCCAATAGAAGACTACTAGAGATTGAAGCAGAAAAATTAATAGCTTTGGCAAGAAGAGATGGAAAGAAATTATGTTGCATGTTCTTGGATTTGAAGAAATTCAAAATTATAAATGACACACAAGGTCACAAAGCTGGTGATTTCTTCCTACGCGTTATAGGAGAAAGACTGAAAAACACTGCTAGGAAGAGTGATATAGTAGCTCGAATAGGCGGTGATGAATTCGTTTTCGTACTCTACGATTGCAAAGACTATGTTCAGTTCATAGACAGAGCATTGGAAGAAATCGAAAAAGGCATATATTACGGATACGAAAAGTTCAGTGTTTCTGGCAACTTTGGAGTTGCACTCTTTCCCGATGATGGAGAGACCTTGGATGAACTCTTTGCAAAGGCCGATTCTGCAATGTATTACGCAAAGAAGAACGATCTGAAATACTGGCTTGCATCCGATTTACTCGATTCAGATACTTAAGCCGCATCTCTTTTAGTCACGCCTAAGTTAATTATTATACTTTACATTTGACATGATTGTTGTATAATTAGTGTAGACTATTTTAGTCCACTTGTTTATTTTTCGTATTTGTATTCACTTAGGTGGTGAGAAAATGGAGACAAAGAAATCACTCAAGATAACAGGCATGACCTGCGCGAACTGTGCGAGGATCGTGGAAAAGTCACTTTCAAAGGTTGATGGCGTGAAGTTTGCTGCTGTGAATTTGGCCACTAACACCGCATTTGTCATATTGGATAAAGAGATACCAGATGATAATTTAAAGATGGCTGTTGAGAAAGCGGGTTACGGTGTATCCGATGAACCATCAGAAGTGATAGAAGAGAAAAGGCTGAAACGTATAAGAACGAACATGCTCATTTCGGTCATTATAACCGTTCCACTCATGGTTCTCATGTTTATGCACATGGGTGGTGTGCATATTCCACACTTTAACGAAATTGAGCTTGTACTTAGTTTCATCGTAATCTTTTATGCTGGTCGAGATACGATTCGTGGTGCAACGATCGCTTTACTTCATAGACATTCGAACATGGATACGTTGATTCTTTTTGGCTCCGCAACTGCATGGTTTACGAACATTCTTTCGTACACAAGTCTCAACATACACGCGTTTGGTACGGTTGGTGCTATGATCGTCATGCTGCACCTGATCGGAAGGTACATAGAATCTTATCTTAGGGATCGAGCATCAAAACAAGTGAAAGAGCTACTCGCACTGCAGTCGAAAGAGGCAAGGGTACTAGTCAGCGGAGACGAGATAATGATGCCTATAGAGGCGGTTAAAGAAGGCTCGATAGTAATCGTGAAGCCAGGTGAGCGTATACCACTCGATGGTGTGATATTGGAAGGGAGTTCTTCGATAGACGAATCTATGCTCACAGGCGAGCCGATTCCTGCTTTCAAAGAGATAGACAACGAAGTGATCGGTGGTTCGTTGAATCTATCTGGTGCTTTGAAGATCAGAGTGACGAAAACTGGTGAAGATTCGTTCCTGGCAAAGATGATCTCACTGATAGAGGAAGTACAAGGTGCAAAAGTTCCGATCCAAGCACTTGCAGATAGAATAACGAACTGGTTCGTGCCGGGAGTCATTACGTTGGCTGTGATCAGCGGTCTTTTGTGGTACTTCAATTTCGACGGTCTAAACATGCTAACTCATTCAATCAGAGAAATTTTACCATGGACTTTGCATACGAGTAATCCACTTTCTTTCTCTATCTTTGTCTTCCTAACAACGGTAGTAATTGCGTGTCCATGTGCACTCGGATTGGCAACACCGATGGCGCTGATTGTGGGCACATCACTTGCTGCCAAGAAGGGATTGCTCATCAGAAATGCAGAGGCAATACAAACTGCAAAAGAAGTTGGTTATGTACTTTTAGATAAGACCGGAACATTGACATTGGGAATGCCAAAAGTAGTTGAATCAACAATTCCAGAGGCAGATGCACAGGCGGTTGCATCGATAGAAAACCTCTCAATTCACCCACTTGCTAAGGCGATCGTCGAGTACGTAGATAAGCCCATCATACATTTGATAGAAGATTTTCAAGAGTTGCACGGACAAGGTGTCGTTGCAAAGGTAGGAGCAGATGAATACTTTATAGGTAAGCCATATGATGCAACGTTGTACGATAGATACACTTCGGAAGGTAAGACGGTCGTCGAGGCGCTTAAGAATGGTAATAAATGCGGATACTTCGTCATAGAAGATGTACTTAGAGAAGACTCCGCACAGGCGATAGCGAAGTTGAAATCAATGAGTATAACACCTGTGATGGTGACTGGCGATAATGAGAATACAGCAAAGTACATTGCGAGGCTCGTTGGTATTGAAGAGGTGTATGCAAACAAGAGACCAGATGAGAAGATAGATATCGTTAGACACTACCAAGGTCTGGGAAAGAAAGTGATCATGGTTGGCGACGGTATAAACGACGCGGCAGCACTGAAAGGTGCGGACATAGGTATAGCAATCGGAACTGGAAGCGATTTAGCAATCGACAATGCAGATATAATCATCACAAAAGATGGAGCATCGAAGATAGTTGATGCGATAATCATCTCGAAGGCAACGTTTAAATCGATCAAGCAAAACCTCACGTTTGCCTTCTTCTACAATGTCTTGGCCATACCGTTGGCCATGTTAGGCATGTTGCACCCGGCGATAGCTGAAGGGGCAATGGCATTGAGTTCTATAACTGTTATCCTCAATTCTTTGAGGATAAATTCAGCTTTTTCCAAAGACTCTGCACAAAATTCACCAACGCATTTAGCTGACAACAAGGCAAATGCTTGAGTCTATAGGGTAGAAATTAAGAAGTAAGAGGACAAAAAGGAGGGATTGACTATGGCAAAGTACGTACTGAGCGTTCCTGATATTTCCTGCAATCACTGCAAGATGAGGATTTCAAAGGCACTAGAAGAAATCGGCGAGAAAGACTTTGAAGTCTCCGTAGAGGAAAAGAAAGTCACTATCAATACTGGTAACATCGATAAAGTTATCAAGAAGCTTGAAGAGATCGACTATCCAGTGGCTTCGACAACTACGTTGTAAATTGCCTCTTGATTTGTCTTGTAATTAGACAAATCACGAACTGAAGCATCAAGAATAGAAGAACGCCGCACAAATTTTAATACTTGTTGCGGCGTTTTTTTGAGTCTTTTAAATCCACTATTTGAACCACCAAAGAATTTGCCTCCTTTCTCGGAGAACAAGTCTCAATAAAATTCTGTTGTTATGTCCCTTGTAGGTATTCAACTACTCTTTTCTTCAGATATTTGATTAAGCCGAATTTGGCAGCTCCTAATGAGATTGCATATTCACCTAAATCTGAAAAGGAAATCTGTATTTCATGTTCGTGGAAGATAAGAGTTTTTACAATATCAATCAACTGGTCCAAAAAATCACTTCCTAAGTATTTCATTCTTCCATCTATAAAGATGTTGGAAATTCCAAAGTAATATATGAGAGAAAGAATTATTGCTCCAAAATGCTCTGAGAGCTCCTTTATAAAACCTTTTATCTCATTCCTTTCCACATTGGATAATGTCTCAAATTCCTGAAAATTTTTTATGGGCCTAGAGATTATATTACTAACTTTTCTTATTATACTATCTGTTCCATATTCATTTTCAAAGTACTCAAACTTTCCATCCTTCAATAATGGAGTTTGTCCTATTTCTCCAGCGTAGCCATATAGTCCATGATAGAGATTGTTATTGATAACTACCCCTGACCCAATGCCCTTGTCATAAAGAATATATATGAAAGAGCTTAACTCTTTCCCTTTTCCATAGTATTTCTCACCTATCGCTCCCATATCAGCATCGTTTTCCAAGCAGGCAAATACGTTATATCTTTTCTTTATGCTATCTATTATTGGAAAATTATCAAACCCTGACAATTTTGGAGGCTTCTTTATAATTCCTTTCTCAGTATCCAGAGGTCCTGGGACTGCTAAACCTATTGCTTCCACTTTTCCTTTTGTGAGTGCTACTTTGCTCATTAAATTGTCTATGACTTCGTACACTGTTTCTATCTTTGGTTTGCCTTCTGAAAATGAGCAACTTGCAGTATAGAGAACATCACCTTGTGCGTCGATAAGGCAACCATTTACGTTATCTCTAAGTATACCTACACCAATCACATTAGCAAAATCTTTTGCTATCTTTAAATTTATAGATGGTCTACCTACACCAGTTGGGAAGTTTTTACTTTCTTCTATAAAACCTATCTCCAGAAATTCTCTTACTATTTCACCAATCGTAGTTTTGGTAAGTCCAGTTTCGTAGGCGAGCTCTACTCTTGACAGTTCTTTATCGATTAATAGGTCCAATATTCTCATTGAATTACTAACTCTTATTGATCCATTTGATCCATTCTGATTGCTCAAAAATAATCCCTCCTCGCATTAACTTGTACGGCTCTAAATGAAAAGAGAAATATTAAAGAGAAGTATTAATGTCAACAGCAGCAAAATCATTTCCATTACTTCTTGATATGCTGGCTAAAGACTACTCATCTCTAAGACTGTTCTTCCAACAACTTAAATTATACATCTTATACATCTGCTTTTTCATATATTCGAATATCTTTTCTTGGATAATTTCATTTATATTTTGAACTTGTCCGCCTGTTGGTACTCTCTCTTCGCCTTTTTACATAACTCCCACAGATTTTCCATCTTATGCGATTTAGAGAACATTACAATGGCCGATATGGTACATTTCATATTGTAGTATAATACTAAGTATAATACTATGTTTCAATACACACAAGAATATCTCTTCTTCTCGAATAACCACTCGACCATCTTTTTATTTCTATAGCTTGGTACCCATGATTCATGTGAATCGAGTCCTAATGAATTCATATAGCCCTTGGGATATTCAGTATACTTAATTTCTTTCGCCCCCAGATTTCTGAGTATTTCAACAACCTCCCTTGATAGATCGACAGGTACTGTATTATCGTCCGCTGCATGGAACAGCCACAAAGCAATATGTTTAATCTTATGTAATCTCGTAGCATTTCCCCCACCACACATAATGACACCCGCAGCAAATTTCTCTGGATGTAATGTCAGAAGTGTGATAGCTCCAAATCCACCCATTGAAAGACCCGTTATGTAAATTCTATCACTATCAACAGGGTATTTATCAACTATGGAATCTATGATAATTGCCACGGTAGCAAGTAATGAGTTAGGAGTAAGCTCTTTTGCTGATGTAGTGGAGAATCCAAGTCCCCAATATGCATTTTCTGGACATTGAGGAGCTAACACAAAACACGGATGGCCTTCTTGAATTTCATCAACCACCCAGATGGTTGCTCCTTCATTTGCAGTTATCTGTGCTTGATTATCACAACCTCTTTGACCAACACCGTGTAAAAAGAGTATCAATGGGTATTTCTCTCCATGTTCAATTTTCGGTTCGAATAATCTGTATGGCATTGTTATGAATTCATCTTCATATTTAAATGATTCGAAACATTGCAGATAGTCTTTTTCTGCCATAGATACACCTCTTAATCTCTCAGTTGCTAGTGAAATACCAATATCATTTTGCATTGATTTTGTTTAACGTTATTGGTGGTTTCATGAAGTTTTCGGCGCCTTCCATATCGATTTCTTTGCTTGTAGTGAAGAAAAACGAAAATGCCATTACATCTGGGCTGCCGGGTTCTACATTTTCAAGTCGAGTTATTCCTAAATCTTTCGTGGCCGCCTCATCGTAATGTCTTAAGAGTAAAAAATCGAATGAGTTTGTTGTTGAATCAAAACCAACCATAAAAGCCTGCCTTGTGGCCATGGTCACAGTCAAAGCATCCGACTCTAAAGCAACCACACCTCCGACTGCTATTTGGTCAGGTCTCAGTGCAGGGAATTCGTAAGGATTCTTCACGATGGAATCCGGGCCTTTATAAACGAATCTTCCACACGAGTTCACAGGAATTTTGAGGAAATAATTAATTGAATGATCCTCATAAGGAATATACGGAATTTTTGTTTGATCTATGAAATAACTGAAAAGAATTTTCTTCTCATTGACTGGAAGAGTTATGTCCAATTCAATAATAGGAGAATTATCGAGCATGACTTTCATAATTTTCTGCTGAGAGTTCTCACATAAAGTATATGATGCTACAACAGGGTGCTCTTCTTCCCTTATTTGCATAGAGTTTGTGTAAGCATGTTCAAATCTTCCGACATTCTCTGCTACCCATGTTTCCAATTTCTTGTCAAAAATGTCAAATGTACCATCAGGTTTTACGGTTATCCTATAGAACACGTTTTCTATGCTTGAATTTGCTGTTGTATTTGTTTGCTTGTCATTAATTATACCTTTAATTGTGATCTCAGAAAGTCCTTTCGGCAGCTTCATATATACCTCGTATCCATTATTGACCTGATTCCATGGATCAGTGGACGCTAAAGCAAAAGGATATGCGATATATCTTCTTCCATCGAACTCCAGCAAGACTTCAATGTTTGGATCCCACTTGTCCAACCAAAATCTGACAAGAGTTTTTTGCTCAGAGTTTCCAAGATTAAGCACATAAATCTTGTTGGACTGAACTTCATTTGATACCATTTTCTGAATAAATTCTTGAACACTGTTGTAAGCTGTTAAAGCATATTCAGTAACCACTTCATTGAAGATGGATGTTTGTTTAAGAGTATAGTTCCCCGGCCAACCTGCCCCCGGAGCAGCAGTGTGTTCACAATACAGTAAGATGTTCTTCATCGCAGTATGATACAAAGGATTTTCGGTACTTATCATGTTCGAGTAAGTTAGCCCTTGCAAAATCTCTTGGCTCCATCTGACTAGAGAAGACGAGTATGGGCCACCAGTCTTTACACTTTCCCAGAACCCAGACCAATCACCTCTGTAGACTGGTATAACGTCTTTGTACTTTTCCTCCATATGTTTGAAGAACTTACTGGGAGTTGAAAATTCAATTTGAAGTTCGGAAAAAACGGGATTTTCCGTAAGATTTAGATAGCTAACCAAACCTGGTTCCAGTCCTCCGTTATCTGCTGCAACCAGAATAGCAACGGCATCGTAAGGATAACCTTCCTCTTCCAGCCTCTCCACATAGCTTTCTATGGAAGAAATGCTTTTGAACGTGAGCCCCTCCATATAACTTGCTTTGGTTACCCATGTAAGAGTTTTTCCATGATTTGGCCCTTCCCAATAGAAAAGATCAACTGATCCAGGAAGTTGGAGGACTTGTGCATATTTGTCATTTATCCCTGACATAAAGTATGGGATGTCATTTTCAGAAAGAATGTCTGGCAGATCTTGTACGTACCCGGGGACATCATTCATCAAGACAGTGGTAATTGTAAAATTGTTTTCTTTTGAAAACTTTATAGAACTGTTAAACGTTTCCGATAGTGAGAGTTTATTCATGAAACCTGTATGCATAGAGGCATAAGCACCCGCTAACTCTACACGTCCCTCTTTAATATGCTGGACTAGCCTTTGAATTTTCCAAGGTTCTGGTGATGTTTCAAGCCATTGCTCCAGTTGCCAAAACGTTTCAATCGTAAAGTAAAAGTCTGGGAAAACATCCATCATTTGCAGCAAACTGTCCATCATCTGCACGTATTCTTGGGAGACTTCCTCTTGGGTCTTTGTGAAACCAATATCCAAATGGCTGAATGGGATTATAAAGACTTTGTCTATATTTCCAAATGCAAACGATGTTGACAAAATAAGGAGTGCAATAACCAGAACAAATCTTTTCATTATTTACCACTCCCGCTTAAAGCGAAACCGCTCGTTATGTTCCTTTGAAATACAAAATACATTATGATTAAAGGAAGAGCAGTAAGTGTCGATGCAGCCATCAATAAGCTCCAAGTGGTAGTATACTGTTGTTGAAAACTTCTTAGCCCAACTGCAAGAGTCCATTTTGTTGGATCGTGCAAGTAAAGTAATGGTCCAAAAAAGTCATTCCATGAAAAAAGCAAGGTAAAGATAGAGACAGTAAACAATACTGGCTTTGACAAAGGGAGCATAATTTGAGAATAGATTCTGAACTCAGATGCACCGTCAATCCTTGCTGCTTCCAACAACTCGTCTGGTATTGAAACAAAGAATTGTCTTAGCAAGAATATGTTAAAAGCTCCTCCACCGCAAAACGCTGGAACCACTAAGGGAAGGTAAGTATTTACCCAACCCAGTTTTGAGAATAAAAGATAAGTGGGTATGATCAAGACTTGCGACGGTATGAACATTGTAGCTATGGTTATATAGAATAGCTGGTTTCTACCCTTCCAGCGTAGTTTTGAAAAGCTGTATGCAACAAGCGATGCGCTGAATAAAGTACCTACTACGTTCAAAATGGCCAAGAATGAAGTATTCCAAAAGTACCTAAAAAAAGGGAATGCCTTTACTGCATCTATGTAGTTTCGCCATTGAGGTGATTTTGGAAACCATTGAATAGGTACAATCATGACCTGAGCCTCTTGTTTTAGTGATGTTGAGATCATCCAAAAAAGGGGAATTAAGAATATTATGCTAAACAATGTCAACACGGTATACAAGATTATTTCCCTTATTAACTTCATTTTTTTCTGACTTCTCATATTAACAACCCCTCCTCAAAACTCGGCTTGCTTTCGATATATTCTAAATAGCAATACAGTCAAGGGGACTAGAATCATGAACATTACAACCGAAATCGCAGAGGCATATCCCATCTGAATGTCCTTAAATGCGAGTTTGTAGATCATTAAATTTACAAATGTTGTTGATTCTAAAGGACCTCCTCCGGTCATTACATAGGCTTCTGTGAAAACTTGGGAAGCACCGATGAGTCCGGTGACAATATTGAAAAAAATGACTGGCCTTAACATTGGTACAGTAATTTTCCAAAACAGTTGTATCTTATTTGCACCATCTAATTCCGCAGCTTCGTATAATTCAGTTGATATTCCTTGAAGCCCCGCCAGGAAAATGACAATGATGCCTCCTATTCCCCAAAGGCTCATTAGTATGAAAGCAGGCTTGGACCAGGTTGGAGAGTTTAACCATAGTGGGCCATTTATTCCAAAAACTCCTAGAAATTGGTTTAGCAAGCCACTACTAGGGTTGAAAAGCATCATCCAAAGAAACATCACAGGAATCGCTGGCAAGACTACTGGAAGAAAAAATATCGTTCTAAAAATACCCATGAATTTTCCAGCATTATTCAGCAAAACTGCAAAGATCAATCCAAGTAGGACTTTTAAGAAAACGGACCCAAACATGTAATAAAATGTATTTCCCAAGGCTTTCCAAAAACTCGGATCCAGTGTAAAGAGGATCTTATAATTCATAAATCCTATCAATTTTGGAGGATTGATCCCATCGTAAGTTGTAAAACTCAAGAAAAAAGAAGCGAAGATCGGACCTATTATGAAGCATACTAACCCAATGATCCACGGAGTAGCAAATAAATAACCAGTGAGACTTTTTCTCTTCCAAAAAGAGCTTTTCGGCTTTTTTGGCATTTTATGACCTCCAAAAAGAAGATATAATATTTTTGTTAACCAATTCTAAAGGGTCCAAAGGCAATCTCATTTAAGCCCGAGTTAGGCACAGGTACACCTAACTCGGGCAACTTTCGAAGTACAGGAAGATTGCTGCAACAAAATTTTAGTGGGTAAGTCTATACTTTTGTATTTGCGTTTCTAACATCTTCTGCAGATCATCAAGTGCCTTCTTTGGAGTTGCTTTGCCATATAAGACACTTTCAACAGTTTTCTCCAAGTCTTCATACCAAAGTGAATATTCAAGTACAAATGGTCTGAATTGGCTGATATCCAAAGTTTGAACAGATAGTTTCCACATTTCATTTGAAATCAAATCTGGAGATGAGGCTGCCTCTTTATTCCCTACTAGTGCCGTAACATTCTTTGCGAAAAGATGGGCAGAAGTCTTGTTAGTCAAGTAAATGACGAACTCTGCAGCAGCATCTTTGTAACGACTTCTGGATGATGCCTCGATAGAAATTCCATTTGACCAACTCACCGGTTTAACTGGATAAGGTATTTGAACAGCTCCATAGTTTAGATCAGGGGCATAATCTCTCAACTGACTGAAAAATGTGTTATTTTGTATGACCATTCCAAGTTTTTTGTTTATGAATGCATCATTCAGACCTAAAGGATAAGTTGCATTGAACTTTTGGATTTTTTCGAGACTCAAGCGATCGACCATCTGTTTCCATTCTGTAAGAGATTTTACAACGATTGGGCTATTCACTACAAGATTTCCATCCTCCCCCAAAAAATCGCCGCCGTTCCCCCATACGTACATCCAGAAGTAGGATTGCGCGTACAGTGGGTTAAAGCCAAGAACTTCATAATCCCCTTTAGAGTCTTTTTTTGTTATTTTATCAGCATACTGCCACAGCTCATTCCATGTTTTGGGTGGGCGGTTTGGGTCTAATCCTGCTTTGACGAACAAGTCTTTATTGTAGAAGAGTAGCCTTATATCTGTCTCAAAAGGTAGAGCATATATTCCGGCTTTCCATCTACACATGTCTAACGGAGCTTTAAAGAATGTTTTATTAGCATCTATCCCTGCTTTTTTTAAATATGGGGCCAAGTCAAGTAAAATACCTGAACTAGCTCTCATTCCAACGTTTCCAAGGTCGTTTACAAAAACATCAGGCTCTTGACCAGCTGCAGTACTTATTCTGAGTTTATCCCAGTAGTCCCAAAATGAAATTCCCAAAGCCTCTACTTGTATCTTTCCTTCGTAACTTTTGTTGAAATCTGCGACTAATTGATCAATTGTCTGTTTTGCTATTCCAGCATCGTATATATGCCAAAATCTTATTACAACGGGAGCTGCGAAAGATGCAGTAGTTAAAATCAGCATAAACAAAGCAATCAAAAAAATTCTCGTTAATTTCATAAATATCCCCTCCTTTTTTACTCGCTATCATCACACCAAGTTAACAGCATCCACTCGCTTCTTTCTTACAAATTCACCTGCCGCAAGGTCAACTTCTCCTACCCAATCCTTTACCTCCCTTCCTCGATGATGTTGCACCATTTTCTTTGACGCACCTAAGTCTCACCACACTTTCAGCCTCCCTTCTTTTGTACTGAACTTTTGGCCTAATTCATCTTCAAAGATCTTGTCTCGGTGCTATGTTTTCAACACTAATGTCAAACATCTCACTATAAATTAAATCATTGTTGATTCTTCCTCGAAAGCGTTTGAGTGCAAATTGCTTTTCCACTAGTATCTTCCAATTTCTTATCCATATTCAATACCTTTGCTAGACTGTGAAAACAACCGTCTTTATTTCATTTTTTCCGATCTTGAAACCTATTTTATTTTCTTCGTTCTTTATCCGTCTAAGGTTCCCATTCCCAATGTTTGAAATAAATGCCTCTTTTATATGGGCACCTGATATATTCAACTCAACATTCGCATCAGTACAACCAACTTCCTGGAGGCGGACTTGGTATCTATCCTTTCCTAGTTTTCTTATTCCTAAGATCTTTGCATTTTCAACATTTGTGGAAACGAAAGAAAAACTCTTTGTATTAACTTGGTATGGAACTGTAATTCCAGACAATGGATTTTGAAATTCTTCTCCAAATTTACTTGCAACCAATGGATCAAAGTCCCCGGCATAGCTTGTGATACTGTAATGAAATTCCACTTCTCCGCCTTGCTTATTTGGGAAATTTGTATCCCATATGTTGTTCATAACATAAGAGTACAAAGTGTAAGGTTCATCAGTTTCAAGCGTCTTTTCAAATGGATTATAAGGAACATGAATGTTTCGTAGTTGAATCAACGGGGCTTCCAAAGTACCCCAAAGAATGGTATATTTTGAGTTACTTATGGCTACCCAATTTTGAATTGCTTTCAGGTAGTGGCAAGAACCAGGTACAAACTCATCGTCTAAAGAGACGTATCCTCCAGTCACTTCGTACCATATCTTCCCGTCTTGCACGTTAAATGGGTAAGAAAAATATACTGCTTCTTTTACTTCAGTTTCTATCTTCTTCAGACGATTGACAATATCTATTCTCTTTATTTCATCGTACAGTATTACTTCCTGCTCAATCCATTCACAACCAGGCAAATGTAGTGTTATTAATAGTTTTTGGTATACATCATTTTTCTCTATCAACCCTATTTTTGACATACTGTTACGATTCACTTTGTCTCCCATATTTCGCTTTAACACACTCGGCGAACATCGTTTTCCAAGAAGTGTTTGTGCATTTCCCACTGTGCGTGAGGACAGATGATTGAAGCGATGAGCTGTAGTATATTGATCATAGATGTATTCATTGAAGAGAAAAGCAGCGTCTGAATTTACTAGTTCTTGGTCTATTTCTTTGTCTATGATACTAAGGATCCCACCAGTATCTGCATCGAAAGTAATTTTGTAAAACGGATTTTCCATCACGCCTTCTGCATTGCGATTCATAGATATTTGGCCAAGATTTTCCATTTCTTCTGGCAGTATTTGGTAGTTGATTTGGCCAAACGGAGGAACATTTCTTGCACTGAAAGTTATTGTTGCCCCAATTGGTTCAGGTCGTTCTCCCATATGCAGCCTTAAGGAATGCTTCACCTCTTCACCATTTTCATCTAAGATCTTCAGCCCTTTCCTTACATCACACTTCCCAAGTGGGATAAATACATTAACAACATCTGTACGCTTGAAAGAACTCGCATTATAGACAATGATGCAGCTCGACTCTTTGTCGTATCTTGTTTTCAAAAGTTCAGGAAGTAGATTCAATGCCCTACGATATTCAAGAAGACTTCTATCGTAAGTTGATTGTGCAAAGTTCCTTTTGATGCTCCATTGGATGTCACCCGATGTGTTGTGTCTTAGAGAATTCTCCCACGGATTCCAAGCTCCCCACGTGTGTTCATCAAACAAAGTCATCTCTTCATAGGCCCTATCCAACTCTTCCTTAGGGTAGTTATGCTCATTACTCTCAAGGTCTAGAATACTGTGCAGCGTTTGGGCAGATCTCAGTAATTGGTGAGCCTTCCTGTTTAATCCCATTGCATAAGCATTAGAGGCCATTCCATCTGACCACCAATCGGTCCAATCTCCACAGAAATCGGGAATATTCGTAGTCTTCTTAGACTCTATCTTTTCAAAAAACTGCCTGTTAGTAGAAGTGACTAGCTTGGGATAAGCCCATCTTTCATTCCAAACCTTGGCTATCTGAGATGGGATAATGCTTGATCCAGCATTATCCCAGAGCGTACCTTGAACTCTTATATGCACGTCACTAAACTCGTAATTATCCTCTTGCATTTCCTTGAGTAAAGAAGGCAACTTTGCAAAAACTTCTTCATAACTCTTTGATAAACCCAGCAAATTCCCTTCCATATATACTCCGTGTGGTGTATCTGTATACCAAACTAAGACCTTTTTTTCATTCTCTTGATCCAGCTTCCAATAAAAAGGACGCCTTAATTTTGGACCTGAAAGCAAATGTGGTATAGCACGCCCTGCATAATTGTGTGCTACAGATAGATATTTGATTTTCATGTCTGTTAAACACGTTAAGAATCCCTTTGTTAGACCTGGCACATCGCTCTGCATTGCTGTACAAATTTCTATCTGATATTCATCTCGGAGCATCTCAGCTGTTTCGAAACTTCTAGCGAGCTCATCTATGTCGTAGGCCTCAGTATGCATATTCATATAAGCTGCACATACCTCGATCCTTCCTTCCTTTATCATTTGGATCATCTTCTTAACTTGTTTAGAAGGGCGACTCTTTAGCCAATGTTTTAGAGGCCAAGTTGTTTCAACAACCCATTTGAAATTGGTTTCTGGATCGTCATCTTGTAAATCACATAGCTCAAGAACTTGATCCAGATAATTCAAATGGTGATCTAGTACTTCGACTTGTGGGTCTGTGTATCCTATATCCAAATGGGAATGATGAATGATGTGGACAACCCAGTGCTTTTGTGGCGTGACTGTTACTGTACTTTCAATTTCATCGTCATCCCACTTAAGCGTGACATTGTACGTAGTTTCAGCCTTGACTTCCGGAACATACATTTTTAAGGTTGTCTTCCCACTATAGATTTTGTCAACTTTTTGCACAATCTTTTGACTGTTCCCTGTTAAAATCAACTGCGCTTTAGATATCTCTTGATTTGATTCAATTTCTACAAAAATTACTTGCTTTAGCTCATCTTCATAATCTACAAAAAACAAAGAACTCTCAACTTTAAAAGCAGATATTACATTGGCTCTCTTTGACATCTTCAATCCCTTCCTTCTGCATCATTGAATTATTTGAATCAAAATCCACATTTACTTTAGCGTTTAAGAGAAAGTCTCAAATCAAAAATGTCAATGTTCTGTTGTCTGTGAAGTATATGTATATAAGCAGCTATGCTTAGTAAGTTAACGAAACTGTCAGACCATCAAGTATCTCTTCACTCGTAGATAATCCACTCCTAAGATAATCATGTTAGCCGATTACCGAAAGAATCAGTTTTACTTTGATTTCGACAATTTGAGAAAATGAGATGTGCAGCGCCATAAATGGAACTCAGATCGATGTATTTTGCAGTCTCTATTTTTACAGGGAAAGGTAGCTGAGTCCATCCACTCTTGAGCGCTCCCGCAAACAGCTTGAAAGACTTTGATATTTGTCCACCGAAAATTATGCTGTCTGGTCTGAACTTTAACGCAATTGGTTCAAGAACGAACTTCAAATTCATTCCAAGCTCCTCAAAAATCTTCTGACACGTCTGGTCTCCTTGTTCTGCAAAGTGAGCAATTTCTTCTACCTCAAGATCTTTATCAATACCTTTCAGCTTCTTGTGCTGGGATGCAATCCATCTTGCTGAAATTATGTCTTCAACTATCCCATCACCATATGCTAAACCACCTATCCACCCTTCTGGAGGTGTAATTGTTTCATCTATGACTATTTTCCCATTTATCATGAAAGCGGACCCCAATCCGGTTCCTAAGGTTATTCCTATAACTCTGTTGAGATTTCTAGCAGCCCCCAACCAACTTTCACCTCTTAGAAAAAGGAACGAATCCAACTCAAATATTACGTTATCAACATTTAACTGTTGTACAATTTCGTCTCTTAAACTTATCCCATAGACGGAATGATATTTGTTTAGTTTTGGAGGAATGTACAATATTCCTCTTTCATAATCAGCTGGTCCTGGTATCCCAATCCCTATGCCTTTTATCTCGATATTGAGTTCTCTTGCTCTTTCCAGTTGCATCAGCAATGTCTTTAACATATTTTCTATTATTACATCCTTGGAGCAGTTCGATAAAGAAGGTGTCTTACGAAATGTCTCCTGTACTATTTCTCCTTCGCTACTAACAATTGCCGATTTTAAAAAAGTGCCTCCCATATCCAATGCTATAGCATACATCTTAAGGACCTCCTAATAATTCACTGAGAAGAAATTCTTAAAAGGGATTCTACTTGAAATTCAGGTTGTACTTCTTTTGACTAAAACTTTTACGACGACACAATTCTGACCACCTTGTATAGTGTATCTGCCAAAACAGGCGGGAACTATTATGGTCTTCGAATTGTAAACGGTGATATCACTATTTGTGCTGTCTTCTGACTGTATTGTGATTTTATCTCCCTTGATAAGCGTCAAAATGTGGAAATCTTCAAAGGTATCGTCTTTCCATAGTGTGGAAAATTCAATTCTGCGTACTTCAAAAAGTATCTCTTTTATCCTTTCAAAAAGGTACTCGGTCCCATTTTCTTGAACTCTAATAGCTTCAAGTGTTGGCCTCAATTTATCGGGTGAAAAATTGAGATTCAAATGCGAATTGAGAACACTGAATGCGTGATCCAAATGTATCTCTCTCAGATTGCCATTCAAATCTGGCCTAAGGTAATCATATATATGAAAAGTGTAACCATAGCTGGTTCCTATTTCCAAACAGACTTGGTTTTTCCCAAGGGCATGAACGGTTCCGCTGGGTATTAGAAATAAGTCTCCTGGCTTACTATGAAAAGAGTTTACATACTTCTGGTAATCCAAAGAGGTACGGTTTTCCTTTGATTTCAAAGCATCTTCAAAGAAATCATCCAGATTGATTCCATCTTTTAGTCCAAGAAAAACTTCCGAATTATCTTTCGCTTCAACTATGTAGTATGCCTCTTGTTGTCCAACCTTTTCGGAGAAATGTTTCTGAACATAAGAATGATCAGGATGAACTTGAATAGCCATATTTCCGCCATCATAACTATCGTCGTAATGGACACGCAAAGGGAAAAAGTAACCAAACCTATTGAAACCTCTCTCTCCTAATATATATTTCGGATTCTTTGCTAAAAAAGTGTCGAAAGGTACTTCGAAAACATCCTTACCAAACTCGACCAACAAACTCATATCAGAGGTTACAGCTTCAAAAGCCCAGGCACAATTTCTATAGTTTTCAGGTATTCTTCGTTTTTGCTTTATCCACTGCCCACCCCAAGGCCCCTGTATATAAAGAGGTTTGAGTTTGAAAGGTTGTTGAGAGAGTTTGGACATAACATAATCAAATGTGGGTCTTGGAATGATTTTTTGCTGAGTATTCGCACTTACGTAAAAGTCCATTTTTCTTAGAACATTTCTTCGGTGTTTGTCAAAAAGTGGAGCGTACACATATCTTGTCAATTTAAATGTTTGAACTGACATACCGACATCTGCAGCACCTTGAGCATTCAAGCCTCCTTTTGGAACGAACCAAAGATTTCTTTCTTGAACGCTTTTAATAAAATTCTCGTGGGTTACATCAATGTAAAACACGTAATCGTAAAAAGTGTTTGTCATTCTGTTTGAAGAACCATATCCAAAACATATAATGACATTATCACTCGATTTCTTTATCTTTTCCTTAACTTTAACTACTGCATTCTCATCCAAAAGATCACTTAAATCTCCTTTATACATCCTTCCAAAATGTTCATCTACAGTTATGTATGGTTCTATTGTTCTCCATATTTCCTGAGAATTCTTGAAAAAATCGATGCTTTCTATTAAATCAACTGAAATACCATTTTTTTCCAATTCTTCTTTCAACTTAAAAACAATAGACCAGTCTGCCCCAACGTAACCATCGAAAGCTATTATCAATGGCTTATGATTAAAGACCCGCCCTTCGTCAAAAGAACGTGTTAAGAATGATGAAACTTCGTTTACGTTGTTCATTATTGGTTTCAAATTGCTTTGTTTTGGAACTATGTTTAAATCGAATTCTAAATAGTCCATATCATAAGCCTCCTATTCGAATTCAACTCTAACCAATTCAGGCCAGTATCTTTGGTGACTAACAAAAGTGAGATAGATGATTTTTCCATTTTCTTCCGCAAGCTCAGGATGTTCTTTTGCAGCATAGCATATATCCAAACTCATGGATTTCCTCGGATTATATAGGGCAACAGGTTCACTCCATGGACCGCAAGGATCATCCGCAGTTCTAAGGTGAATCTTTTCCATTGCTCCTGAAGATACGACGCCGTTCGAGGCAACCCTACCTGCAAAGGAATATATTGCTATGTATTTGTTTAAGTATGGATTAAACGAGACAGAAAACTCATTTGCGTTTCCATCAAAAAGTAATTTTAGGTCTGTAGGTTGTTTTATCCATCCATGTTTCGAATAGTATTCATAATGGCTTAAGTCTTCGATATACTCTGGTTTTACCCTTGAAAGGTAAATCCCGTGTACTATTTCATTGTCTATCTTATCAACCCTGCTACCATAGATATAAACATATCCGTCTACGAGTCTTTTTAGAACGGCGGTGCCAAAAGCTGGAACTTGTTCACCAAGTTTGTTAGGCACTTCACAATTCCACCAAAGAAATGGGTATTCACAGTAGTTAGACAAGTCCTTTGGAGGAACAGGATAACTCGTAGGTCTCAATCTCTCAAAATCGTAGAACGGATAATTTGATTTAGCTAATCCAACGCCATACAAGTTAATGTCCAAGTTTTGCTCATTTTTTGAAGGATCGAAAAAGCCACAATCAACCAAAATATAGAAAATATATAGTCTCCCATTATAACAAAAACCATCCATAGGCCAAATTGGTCTGTATCGATTGCCCCTGTTCGGTGCCAAAACGGTGCTTACAATTTCTCTTGCAATTCCATCTTTTTCAACGTAGAATGCTCTTCTTGATGATAATAGTTCCTGTCCTGTTTTTGTGTTAGTAAAACAACCCGTATTCTCAATCATCTTAATGTTCTCTCTCGCCCACTCCTTGCCTAACCACACGTCTATTAATTCTTTTTCAGGATCATAATCAGAACGATTCGGCCCAATCAACGTATCTCCAAAAGTCCAAAAGGATCTTCCATCGTCAAGTGGGATTGAATACGCGCCATCATGTCCTATAACCAGTGAGAGATTGTTTCTAAAGAGTTCTCCGATGTATTTCACTGACTTAATCTTTACGTTGCTTTCTAAATAATTCATAAAGTCACCTCCAGCTATTGGTTAATATCAAAAAACATGCAAATTAACGGCATTAACAAATTGAAAAATAGTTCTTGATCATAAGTGAATTCATGTTTCTAATAATAAGTAAAGTTTTCTTATTAATATATAATAAACATACTTTCATGAAATGTTAAACCGAGTATTCAGCAGGAAAACTATCATGATTATGCTTCTAGAAGCTTATATGCATTTTAGTATTTGAATCATAGAATTCCTGAGCAAAGCTACCAATTTCAATCATTTTTGAAAACGAAATAAAATTGAGGGCCTTCCATTTCTGGTAAAAGCATTTGCCATTAGTTGTTCTTTGCTGACTTTTACACAAACTTATCTCCGATTGTCGAATAATGCGAAATTTGCAAGACCACATGGGAAAAGAGTATAATACAGTGTGAATAGTTTTGCTAAACCTATGTCATTAGACACCTGCACATCGTGAGACTCTTGAGATATCTTGAATTAGAATATGGAAATGTTGTTGTTCCATAACTTTATCTCAAAGTGGGGGTGATTGAATGGGATGGTTTGCACTGAGTTTTATCTCGGGAATCGGTTCTATTCTATTGGCATTCGGACTCTTTGCGTATGTTGTAAAAAAAGACGCTGGAACAGAGAAGATGAAGCAGATAGCCTCAGCAATTAAAGAAGGAGCGCTTGCTTATCTGACAAGGCAAAACAAAACACTTGCTGTTTTCGTTGTCATAATGGCTACTATCATCGGACTTGTCTATGGTTTTACTCGAAATCCATCAATGGGTTTGAGTATGGCCATTTCATATGTTCTTGGTTCAGTCTGTACAACGATAGCCGCTTACATCGGGATGAGAGCAGCCGTTGAAACCAACGTAAGGGTTGCGGCAGCAGCAAGAAATGGCCTAAAAGCCGCATTCCCAGTCGCTTTCTATGGTGGAGCTGTTATGGGACTATTTGTTGTTGGTATATCCCTTTTGGGAATAGCAGTATTGTTCCTCGTTTTTAAAATGGGGTTTGGCTGGAGCGATGCCGATGCATCAAATGTCATTTTGGGATTCAGTTTTGGTGCAAGTGCCTTTGCACTATTTGCAAAAGCTGGTGGTGGAATCTATACCAAAACTGCCGATATAAGTGCGGACCTTGTGGGAAAGGTTGAACTTGGCATACCTGAAGATGATCCAAGAAATCCAGCGGTTATAGCAGATAACGTTGGAGACAACGTTGGAGATGTAGCAGGTATGGGTGCAGATCTAGCGGATTCATACATTGCAAGTATCATAGCAGCAATGTTAATTGGTTCGGAACTTGGCGGTGGAATACTTACAACCATGCCTTTGCTGATAGCTGCTATGGGACTTTTTTCCTCGATGTTGGGACTTGTTTTTGTGACGAGAAGCGTTAAAAATAGTCCAGGTAGAGCTTTGAATATGGGGACTTTTTCAACATGTTTTATCTTTGTAATTCTTCTGTTCTTTGCTACTCGCTTTTCTGGTTTAGAAGGTTCCAAGTGGCTCGGAGTCTTCCTACCGACGATTACTGGTCTTGGTGCTGGGGTAGTTATAGGCCTGACGTCGGATTACTTTACCTCGATTGAGAAGAAACCAACTAAGCAAGTTGCTAAATCATCGGTCACTGGTACAGCAATAAACATTTTGAACGGTTTTTCCTATGGACTTGTGAGCATCGTTCCACCTATCATATGTATTTCCATTGCTACGATTGCGGCTTGGTACCTTGCAAAGGCCTTTGGAATGGATCCATTTTATGGAGTAGCCAATGCGGCACTTGGAATGTTGTCCATAGTTGGTATGATTATATCTTCCGATGCGTACGGCCCTATATCTGACAATGCAAAGGGTGTGGCTGAGCAGTCAGGCTTGGGTGATGATGTTATCGCAGTGACAGATATGCTTGATGCGGCTGGTAATACTTCAAAAGCGATAACTAAGGGATTCGCCATAGGTTCAGCCGCGTTGACGGTATTAGCTTTGTTTGCAGCCTACACCCATCTTGTTGATATTCAGTCTTTGGATTTGATATCTCCGCAAGTAATAGCTGGTATCTTCTTAGGTGCAATGATGCCTCCGCTTCTTTCAGCCTTGTTGATCTTGGCAGTGGGAAGAAACTGTGAGAGAATGGTTGAGGAGATTAGAAGGCAATTCAGGGATATTCCAGGTTTGATGGAAGGTACAGCGAGGCCGGATTACGCAAAGTGCGTGGATATAGCTACGGTTGGTGCTTTAAGAGAATTGATGTTTCCAGGAATTTTGTCGATAATAGCACCAGCATTAACACTGATTATACTTGGTAAAGAAGCTTTAGCGGGATTTCTCGCAGGGAGTATAGTGACAGGAATAATTTTTGCACTCTTCATGGCCAATTCCGGTGGTGCTTGGGATAATGCAAAGAAGTACATTGAAGAAGGTCATTATGGTGGAAAAGGTTCAGAGGCACACAAGGCAGCAGTTGTTGGAGATACGGTAGGAGATCCATTCAAAGATACTGCTGGACCTTCTTTGAATACCATGATCACGGTTATGTCTCTTGTTGCAGAAGTATTTGCACCATTGATAATCATATTGATGATGTAATGCGTAAGAAGAGCTTTGGGTGAGATATAAATAATGAGAAAGTGGTATATGTTGGCAATGTAGTTTACTTATGGAAACAGATTGTGAGAAATCTGAAAAACGCTGCAAGGAACATAAAATTTCCTGCAGCGTTTTTGGTTTTGCACTTTTCAATTATTGACTTCTTATTTCAGTTTCTCTTGGATTAAATGAAAGAACTATCTACAGTAAGGCTCAAATCCTCACAGGTTCATCACTAGTTATACTTTTCCATTCATCTTTGAATATGGACATGATTATTTCATCATGATACTGTCCCTCGCGGTAGATGTTTTCCTTCAGTATGCCTTCCACCTTGAATCCCACCTTTTCGTACGATCTGATCGCTCTTTTGTTGAATCCATACGTTAGAAGGCTCACCTTGTGTAAATTCATCTCGTTGAATATGAAGTTGACAAGTACCCTCATAGCATCCGTGCCGTATCCAATGTTGCAGAATTGTTTACCAAGGAAGATGCCAACTAAGGCATGCGAGTTCTTCCAATCAACTTCGTTGATACCGCAACCACCGATGTATTCCCCATCAGCTAATCGCTCGATGGCAAATGAGTAGCTGTTTGCCGAAGACGGATTCAAACTCTCATACCATTTCATCTCATCATCCTTCCTCAATGGGAACGGTATACCGGGAACGAGAAATCTTTTCACTTCTGGATCATTTACGTATTCCCAAGCCTTGTCGATATCTTTCCTATCGTACGCTCTCAGTCTAACTAATTTCCCGTTGTACATGCGCGCTCACCTCAATTTTGAATATTTGAATGATAGATGCAAAGATACAATGATTTCATTGATTGTATCACTGGGAGTGTTTTTGTCAAATGCAGTTACCTGATTTCATGATGAGTGAGCCAAATGATGAGTCAAATAGTATCGAAGATGGTGTATAATAATTAATAGGAAGGCTGAAAAATACAATTGCCAAGACGAGGAGGGGTAGAATGTACGTTGAAAGGGAGAAAAAATACTTGGTCGACGAAGAATTGGCACACAAGCTTATAGAGAAATCAATTGCGAGAATAGGCGTCGTGCAGTGGTATTTGGACACCTGCTCGTTCGATATTGAAAAGGGAATGACAAATTGTCGAATCAGATACACAATCGATGAAAACGGAAACGAAGAGTGGGTGAGCGCATTCAAATCTGCACTCACTGAAGACTTCACAAGGCAAGAGGAAGAATCAAAGATCGAAATGTCGGCTGACATGTTCGAAACACTATCTTTCAAACCCGTTGTTGCAAAGATAAGGTACTATCTTTTGTACAAACCTGCTGAGGTCGTGATCGATGAACTCATAGAGCTCGATAGACCTTATCGTGTGCCTGTCAAGTACCTTACCGAGATCGAAACACAAGAGTCGTTTGAAGAGTACGAGCGTATGTTCGAACTAAACGCTCCACTATCGTTGAAAGAATTCGAGAGATACATAAACAAGAACCTCGCGGTGGAGAGTAAATTACCACCACGGGAAATCATCAGCATCGTCAATGAAAGATTGAAAAGGCTGAAGAAAAAATAATTGAGGTGATTCGTAGTGAAAACATATAGGCTCTTTTTGATCCTGTTCTTCATTTCAACGTCGATACTCTGTTTTTCCAAACTCATTACTTTTTCTTTCGTTGGTGATGTGATGTTCCACACACCCATTCTTTCTTACGCACAGAATGGCAATGGCTATGATTTTAAACCGATATTTTCACACGTAAAAGGTATCATCGAAAAGGCAGATATAGCGTTTTGTAACTTGGAAACGACACTTGGCGGTACGCCTTATACAGGCTATCCGCGTTTTTCTTCGCCTGATCAGGTTGTCGATGCACTCATTTATGCGGGATTTGATGTGGTGAATGTGGCAAACAATCATATGATCGATAAAGGATGGAAGGGCCTAAAGCACACGATCGAAAAGATTAGGGAAAGTGGCCTTGCATCGGTTGGTGGTAGACTCTCATCAAACGAGAAGAGATACACATTAGTCAACAACGATGGTGTGAAAGTTGCTTTTACAGGTTTCACGTACGCAACTAATGGTCTGACTATCCCAAAGGAATATGCATACATGTTCGATTATATTGATGAAGAACTGATCGCTGAGACAGTCAAGGAAATGCGTAAAATCTCTGATGTAGTAATCGTGCACCTTCATTTCGGTCAAGAACACATGACAAAACCAACAGATGTTCAAAGAAAAATCGCAGCGTTGTGTATTGATAGCGGCGCTGACATGGTGATAGGTACACATCCGCATGTGCTTCAAAGTGTAGAATTCGTTGAGAAAGATGGCAAGCGGAAGATGATTGCATATTCGCTTGGAAACTTCCTATCGAACATGGATCAGAAAAATACAGATGCGGGTGTTATACTGAACGTGGTGTACGATACGGTGAAAGGTGTAGTAGACATAAATCCGGTGCCAACTTGGCGTCATAGATACACGAGGGATGGAAGATTGCATTTTAGGGTCATACCGGTGGATGTCTTTTTGAAAAATCCGGATAAACTACTCACCAATGAAGATATCACAAGGCTTAAGGAAATAGAAACCCAGGTAAAAGTGCTGTTTCCAAAGATTTCTAAAAAATCTTGAGAGATAAGCTAATCAGATCGTTGTTTAGTTATATGAAGTTGAAATATCTCAATATTCCACTCAGCGCAGCTCTGGTATCTTTCTCGAATGATGCTTGCCACCGTGTATCATCCGGAAAGAACATGGTCCTGAATAGTTCATCGATTTTTGATTTTACATTCTCATTTTTCGTACCATAGTGCCATGCACGGTTTTCCAAAGAGACTATGATTAGGCTTTTCAGCTGACCAATTAAGTCATCACCTAACGTACCATATTCAAAGCAAGTTGCATAGAATTTTGATTTTCCACCGTACTGTTTGTATATGTAGTCGATCATGTCACCGTTTATTTCGTAAAAAGACTTCCTATCCGCTTTTGTGATTGGAGAGTATCCAAATTCTACTTCTCTTTCCTTGCTTTCCTGTTCATCAAAAATTGAATTTACGATGACCATCCGGTTTTTCGGTCCCGCACCAGTGTGGATGTCCAAATGGAGGACAGAATCGTACGTTGAGTAAACATGCTTGTAGAGTGCCTTCATGTACTGAGTACAGCCTACTTCCTCTTTTCCACCATAGTAGACGCAACGCTCACATGTATACTGCCCTTTCGTCAATGCTTCTTTTATGCCAGTACTTCCCAAAGTGATGATGTATGGAATTAGTTTTACGATATTCAAAAAGAAATTGAGATCGACCTTGCCTACAGGTTTTGGGTTTGTAAAATACTTTCTCATCTTTTCAAATGATTCATTCCTTAAATCGATGTCTGGTAATGAGAAGTCCAAGAAATTCCTGTTGAGGTCAATGTTATCCTTGTTTACGCGCCTTTTATGTTTCATCCCCCAAGGATTTATAGCATGAACGAGCAAGAGCGATACCTCATCATGTTTGATGTTTGGCAAGAATTCATGCACAAAAAGTTGCAAAAATACGTTACCTGCATACCCTTCTATGCCATGTTCTCCGGTTGTTATGAGTAAAAGCTTCTTTGCGTTTGGGTTCTCGCACATAAACGAGCTTATAGAACACTCTTCTTGAATCGGGTAAGTATCTCTCTCTACATCAAGATAATAACTCTTCAATATTTTCTGAAATGAAAAGAATATCTCCCTACAATGTGCATAGTTATAAGAATAATCGTACATAGATTCACCCTTTCAATAGATTTACCAGAGTCTTATATAGGTCCGTAATTGATCTTGACAGCTATGAACAGATAAAGCAGTGAGAGCAAAAACATGACAAGCTCCACCTTCCAGACAAATTTGAACCACTTAAGATAGCTCACTCCAGCAATTCCCAGTGCGATTAGCAGTACAGCACTCGTTGGATAGAGTAAATTTGTAAAACCGTCTCCGAAAACAAAAGCCTGAACTGCTGTTTGACGCGTAACACCGATCATGTCTGCAAGTGGAATGATGATCGGCATCATCAGAAAAGCTTTTGCAGACGCAGAACTTACGAATAGATCCATGATAAAAAAGAGTAGATATATCAAAAATGTGGCAGCAACGGGGCCTGATTTTGAGATGAGCGATGAGGCATCGTACAATATTGTATCTATGATTTTACCATTTGCGATGATGAGCTTTACAGAGGTTGCCATAAGTATGAGCACAACACCTGGCAGTGCATCCTTTATACCGAAGAAAAGATTCAAAAGAACCTTCTTAAAACTCTTCTCAACAACGATCCCACAAAGTATACCACTGAGTAAGAAGAGAACTCCAACCACAGGTAACATGAGACCGCTCATGAATCCAGTGAGACCGGAAATCAATATTAGTACAAACATCGCACCGATGATGGAAATCAGTATTTTAGAGGCCTTCGATACGTCGGCACTGTTTTCAATCTCAAAATTTTTAATTTGCGTCGGTTGAGTTGCCACTTGTTTTTGGTGTTTTCTCACATACGATGTCATGAATATGAGCATGACAACGTATGTGGTGGTAAAAATGATTATTCTAAGGCCGATGCCTGAAAAGAGTGGAACTTCTGCGATCTTTTGAGCAACTCCTATGCTAAATGGATTTGCCATGGCTGCCGAAAAGCCAAATCCAGTTGCTAAAAGGCTCATGCCTAAGCCAGTTAAATCATCCCAGCCTAAAGAAATAGCAAATGCAATCATGATAGGAACTAACGGAACCATCTCTTCAAATATGCCCATGAGCGCACCTAAGAGCATGAAGACCAATATGACTATGGAAAGTAGTAGCATCTTTCGATTGCTGTATCTTCTCACAACTTTATTGATTATGTACTCGATCACGTGACTCTTGTTCAGCACGTATATTGAACCTGAGACGATCAATATGAATAGAATTATTGTAACCACCAGTATCGCATCCGAGCTCCAAAGTACTTCTATAGGTGCTGTGAACCATCTCCAAGCAGGATAGTTAGGCTTTTCAACTTGTTGATAGGAATTTTCAACTATGATCGTTCTATCACCTATTGTCTGTCTTTGATACTCGCCTGAAGGTAATACCTTCGTCAAGGCACCTGATATCATCATGATCACAAAGATGATCAAAGCAGATGTGATGAAACTTCTCGTACTTATCTTAGCTGTATTAACACCATTGCTCATCTGCAATCCCCCTATGTTTGAAAGTTTGTACAACTTATATGATACACTATTTTTCCAAATAAACCAAAATGAAAATAGGATGATTCCATCGATTAAGCGAGAAGGAGTGATGCAAGTGTGAGAATGTTTGAAAACATCCTGAATAAATGGGAGGTAAAATATGAGTCAGGAAGAAAAAAAGAGTGTGCAGTGACACCTTTCGGATGGTTAAGGAAAGTCACTCACACTCTTTTGCTATCTCTGTCAGTATTGATATGTATTTGATGTGTATTTACAGTTCGTCAAGAATTTGCAACCGTCAAACTCAAGGTCAATAGAACAATTTTGCGAGTTGTTTTATGTAGTAGTCCACAGGTCTGACGTTGAGTAGCGTATCACTGTATGGTACTTCCGTCACGATGAACCCTTTCATGCCAACTGCGTGGTAGAATTTACCCATCTTGACTAATTCTATGGCCTTTGCGCTCATCTGAGTAGCAATTATTCTGTCCATCGAAGATGGTGTACCACCTCTTTGAGTATATCCAAGGTTTGTGTATCGCCATTCGATATCCAATTTTTTGTTTATGTATATACCTATGACCTGTGCAGGGTCTGTCTCGTACGAGCATTTACACTCATCGATTATTTCTTCGGGAAGTTTCACACCTTCCTCGATGACTACTAGAGAGAATCTCTTTCCACTTTCGTACCTGTGTTTTATCGTCTTGACAAGTTCATCTGGATTGAGCACATCAGAACTCGTGATGACAAAGTCTGCACCACCTGCAAGTCCACCAAATGTTGCAAGCCATCCACCAGGTCCCCCCATCGTTTTGACTATCATCACTCTGTGATGTGATTCTGCTGTTGAGTGAATTACATCCAATGCCTCAGTGACGTGTTCAAGTGCTGTGATGAATCCAATCGAAAAATCGGTGAAAGACAGGTCGTTATCGATCGTTGCAGGTACTATGATCGATGGTATACCGTATCTTTGCAAGTTGAGTGCACTCCTCACTGCATTTCTACCACCGAGAATAACGTAACCTGTTATCCCATACTGGATGGTTTTGTTCTTGATTTCAACGAGCTCTTCATCCTTTTCTGGGACAAAAAGTGACGTACCCAGTATCGTACCACCGAGATGCAAGATACCAGAAACATCGTTTCTTACAAGCACGTCTAGTTTGTCTTCCATTAGCCCTTCAAAACCATCTTTTATCCCCATCGTTTCTATTTCAAACTCGATCGAGTTGACGACTGCTGACCTAATTGCTGCATTGAGACCTGGGCAGTCGTTCCCAACGGAAAGTATTCCTATCCTTCTCATCTATCCCTACCTCCCCACTATCGAATAGAATACTATAGAAGTGATAGCCATTAATTTTATGAGTATGTTCAAAGATGGACCGGCTGTATCTTTGTAAGGATCTCCCACCGTGTCGCCCACGATCGTTGATTTGTGTGCAAATGAACCTTTCCCACCGAGATGTCCTTCTTCAACATATTTTTTTGCATTGTCCCATGCACCACCGGAATTTGCCATGAAAATCGCAAGTGACACACCAGTGACCGTAGAACCAATTAACAATCCAACAACCGATTGAACACCAAGAATAAGCAAGAGTACAATTGGAGAAAGAACAGCGAGCAGTGCAGGGACTACCATTCTTTTCAGCGCTCCTCTTGTTGCTATCTTCACACAACTTTGGTAATCTGGTTCGGACGAGCCTGACAGAATACCTGGAATTTCCCTTATCTGTCGTCTAATTTCTTCAACCATGTCATTTGCTGCATCTCCGACTGCATTCATCGTGAGGGCCGAGAAGAAAAACGCGAGCATTGCACCGATGAGTGCACCGATGAACATCTTGGGGTCTTGAAGTTGAATTTCCTTTACGTGTGCTATGGACCCGAAGTTTGCAAACAATGCCAATGATGTCAACGCCGCAGAGCCAATCGCAAAACCTTTTCCCATCGCCGCAGTCGTATTACCAAGTGCATCGAGTTTATCGGTTGTTTCTCTCACACTCTTATCGAGTCCTGCCATCTCTGCAATTCCACCCGCGTTATCTGCAATAGGACCATATGCATCGACTGAAAGGTTCATCGCAAGAGTTGCAAGCATACCAACACCAGCCATTGCAATACCGTAAAGCCCTGATATATTGTACGAAATCAACGTACCGACTGCAATCAATATGGTTATGATCGCCGTAGATCCCATTCCGAGCGCTGTACCACTGATGATAACATTTGCAGCTCCCATCGTGGCTGAATGAGCGATTTTCTCAACTCTTTTTCCAGATGTGTACCACTCTGTGATGAGTCCGATGAGCACACCTACTATATTACCTACCAAGACTACCCAAAATAATCCCAAACTTTCTTCAGCAATGCCATATGAAAACGATAAGACAAGAAAAACAACACTCGACAGAATTGTACCGCTCCGTAAAGCTAAAGAAGGTTCCGTATTAAGTCTTGACAATACTTTTACAAACACTATTGAAAGTATCGAAGCTATGAGTCCAAACGCAACTATGTAGAATGTATTAGTGGCACCATTCTCACCAAATGCTGCATAACCCAATGCAATGCCGGAAAATATCGACCCAACGTAAGATTCGTAAAGGTCCGCGCCCATGCCTGCAACATCTCCAACGTTATCTCCAACGTTGTCAGCAATAACTGCCGGGTTCCTTGGGTCGTCTTCTGGTAAATTTGCCTCTACCTTTCCAACTATATCTGCACCAACGTCTGCTGCTTTCGTGTATATTCCGCCACCCACTCTTGCAAAGAGTGCAACGAAAGATGCACCAAGCGAATAGTAACTCACCGTTTCAATACCGTAGACTAAATAAACTATGCTCAAGCCAAGTAGGCCAAGCACAGAAACAATCAACCCCATTACTGCTCCACCGGAAAATGCTATGTCTAATGCAGTTCCAATGCTTTTTGTTGCGCCCCATGTAGTTCGAGCATTTGATCTTGTAGCAATCATCATACCAAAATAGCCTGCCAAGACAGAGAAGAGTGCCCCGATGATGAAAGCTAAAGCATCTTGATACCCAGAGCTAAAATAGAAAAGCACCGCAATAAGCAGAACAATTGGAAAGAAAACTCGATACTCTTGGAATAGGAATGAATTAGCCCCACTTTGAATAATGCGTGATATCTTATCCATTCTCTCGTTGCCCGTGCTCTTATCCAAGACATTCAAAGTAAGATAAATCACAAGTGCGACACCCGCTATGATAGAAGAAAAGAGTACAACCAAGGCCCCACCTCCCACAGTTTTCTCACAATCGAAAAAAGAAATTATAGTTATATAAACACAAAAGCTCGAGGATACAAAAATCCCCGAGCTTTGTCAAGAGAAAATTTATAAAGACTTAACCCATCTAATTACGATAGGAGATGCTATGAATATTGTCGAGTAAGCTCCTACAACAGTACCAATCGCCATACCAAATCCAAATGACCTTATACTGCCTGTTGGGAAAATCAAGAGCATAAATACTGTGAAGAATGTCATTATACCAGTGTTTAGTGTCCTTGTCAGAGTTGAGTTTATACTATCGTTGATGATAACTTTAACATCTCTTCCTTTGAACTTCTTCCCAAATTCCCTTATCCTATCGAAAACAACTATCGTATCATTTATGGAGTAACCTATAAGTGTAAGGACAGCTGCTATTGCAGGTGCGTTCATCTCCACTCCGAACAAAGAGAACATTCCAATTGTTATGATGGCATCATGAAGCAATGCAATTACTGCCCCAATACCGAAGATAAACTTAAACCTTAATGCTACGTAAATAAGTATGGCAAGGAGTGTAACAACTACAGCTTGCCAAGTGAGATTCTTAATTTCGTTTGCAGAATCTCCACTGACTTCGTTGAAACTAAGGACCTTTCCACCAAGTGCTGATTCAACTTTTTGTGTTAAATTTACTTTTTCATCGGCTGTGTATGTCTTCAATACACCATTTTCATCCTTTGGCGTTATGACTATTGAAAAAGTATTTTTCTCCCCTTGTCCAATGGCTTGAACTTGTAAAATCCTAGCATCTTTGAACTCTGGAGCAATATCTGAAACTTTTGCTCTAACGTCGGCAACAGCCATATTGTTTGAAGTGGTTTCAACGATAAGCTCACTACCACCCAAGAATTCTACACCAAAATTGAAACCTTTAGTAAATATACTTATCAAAGAAATAACAATTAAGATAGCAGAAATCGTTATGAAGTAATACCTCTTACCGACGAAGTCTAACTTCCACCCTCGGCTATATACTGAACCATATTGTGAATCGTTAGCACTTGTGGCCGTTGTGTTTTTTTTATTTGCGGCATCCTTTTTCACTTCTTTCATTTCTGCGCACCTCCAATCCTTTTGACTCTAATTGCTCCAGATATTGCGTCAAGTAGCACCTTACTAAATACCAAGTTCATAAACATGGCTGCAAAGATACCGACAATTGTTGTGATCGCAAATCCCTTAATCGTTCCTGTGCCAAAGTAGTATAGAGCAAGTGCAGCTATGATTGTTGTAAGGTTTGAGTCAAAGAGTGTCCAGAAAGAACGGGAGAATGAAAGTTCAATGGCCGTTTTCGTAGTTTTTCCAGCCCTGATCTCTTCCTTTATTCTTTCGTTAACTATTACGTTACCATCGACTAGTGTACCTATTGTGAAGATGATACCTGCGATACCAGGTAGCGTAAGTATCGAACCAGTTCCTGCCATGAAACCAAAGATGAGCACCAATGCATATATGATACCTATATCGGCCACGAGGCCCATGATGCCATAGAATGCTAGCATGTAAACCATGACCATTGCAGTACCTATAAGTCCTGCATACAGACATTGCATGATGACATCCTGACCAAGAAGAGGCGATATGAGTTGGGCATTAGTCTTTACAAGTCTTGCCGGCAAAGCTCCGCTTCTCAGAATCGCTGCAAGTTCTTTTGCCTCGTCGAACGTGAAATTACCTCTAATTTGTCCTTTACCATCCTCTATCGGGCTAACAACAAATCCGACAAATTGCACTTTGTCATCAAGTATAATCGCCAATCTCTTTTTCAACGCTGCTTGATATTGCGTTGTGCCACTATTCAATACCTGTTCTGGTACGTAGAGTTCTTTCGTTATATTCTTGAAAATATCAACAAAAGCCTTATCAAGCGTGAATGAAACAACGTAATTTGCAACACCTTGCTGATCGAGTACTGGCATTGCCTGAGTGATCCTTGGCCCAGAAAGTACTAAGTCTTTTCTATTGTTTACTTCTTTCTTTACAAGGTACCAATCGCTGCCATCTTTACTTGGATACCATTGAGCATTTTCTCTAACAGCCAAATTCACATCATCGGGATTGGTAGTTGGGTCATAGGTTCTTTCATCTATTGCCTGACCAAACCATAGCAAACCAGTCGAACCGACGAGCTTTTCCGCTTGCGTTGTATCAGTTGCATCCGGTATTTCAACCTCAATGAATGAATTGGTTTCCCTGAAACTCTTTCTAATGACTGCTTCTGTATATCCTGCGGAGTCCAATCTGTTTCTTAGAACCGTCCAGACATCGTCAACGACGCTAACTGAGTTTTCCGAGCTTTTCTCAACTTCAACTTTGTACTCCAACCTAACTCCACCGCTTAAGTCTAACCCTAATTTGATTCTACTAAACAATTTGTCAAGTCCTTGAGCTGGCCTTCCGCCAGGCCATAGCATTGCCACAATGGCTGCGACAAGTAGTGCTAGCGAAATTATGAGTCTCACTCGATCACTGCGCATCTAAAAACCCTCCCCTTGTGTACTATTCTTTGGAATTGCTCTCTTCTTCGTTTGCTTCTTCTTTTGATTCCTTTGACTCTTCTTTTACTTCTTCTTTATCTTTGAGCACTTTAGCTATGTATGCCTTGTGAATCTCGAGTTCTGTGGAATTCGCACTTTTAATTTTGAGTGTATCCTTCTTTATGTCAATAATTTTTCCTACAACTCCACCCGTGGTAATAACGTTATCCCCTCTTTTCAAACTCTCAAGCATCTGTTTGAATTCCTTTTCTTTCCTTCTTTGTGGGAGAATGACCAAAAAATACATCATAGCAAAGAATAAAAGGAGCATTATTACCATCTGTATCAATGCTCCACTGCTACTTGTTGCCGTTGGTGTTGTTCCTGCTGCTGCACCAGCATCTGGTGCACCTGCGAATACCATTTTCATCACTTACACCTCCTAGTTTTCACACCTATGTATATGATATTATAGTTACCTGTTAAGTTCTGCTGCTCTTACGGTATTTTCCATGAGAACGAGCGTGGTTATCTTTCCAACTCCTCCCGGAACTGGTGTTAAATCACATATTTCAGATACAGTTGGGTCTACATCACCGCACATTTCATCATTTTCGACGTTGATTCCTACATCGATCACAATAGTTCCAGGTTTGAAATAATCTTTGTTGTAGGCCTTTGCCTTCCCAATTGCTACTGCGACTATATCTGAGTTTTTCATTATATCAGCAATATTTTGCGTTTTAGAATGACATACTGTAACAGTTGCGTCAACTCCTTTCTGCAAAAGAAGCATGGTTAATGGTTTTCCAACAGTTACACTTCTTCCGATGACTGCAATTTTCTTACCGGATGGATTTGTAACGTAGTTTATGACCTTCATAACAGCTTGTGCTGTACACGGTGGAAATGTTGGATGATCATACAAGATGTTACCCAAATTCAATGGGTTTCTCCCTTCTACATCTTTTTCGGGTGAGATCATCGATGCAACTTCTAATTCTGAAATATCTTTCGGCAGGGGATGAGTCAACAAAATGCCATCTATAGAGATATCAGCAGATAACCTTGAGAGTAGCAACTTCAATTCTGATACCTTTGACGACTCGTAAACAGAAAATTCGATCCCCAGTCTCTTTGCTTGTTTTTCCTGACTCTTCAGATAACTTAGAGTCGAAAGATCAGGCTGGCAAGTAACGACAGCTAACTTTGGTGGATGACTGAGTTTTGAAATTCGAGTTTTTATCTCCTCAACCATTGAAGCATACAGTGGTTCTATATTTATAAACATTTGCAACACCTCCAAGAGACCTTGAATGCGAGAGCTGAAGGATTAATCTCTTTCCATGAAAGCGCCTTTTAGCCCTGCTTTGTAAAGAAGTCCGCAGACTTCGTACATACCTTTTTTTGTAACACAAAGTATTACACCAGATGTTTCAGCAGCAATCTTAGTTTCTGGCATGATATCTCTGTTTCTTACGACCAAAACCACCGGTGTACCTACAACGGCAGCAGTTCTTACACATTGTGGGGTTGCTAATCCCGTAACAAGTAAAGAACCTGGTTCTGGAAGTGCAAGTACATCGCTCATTAGATCCGAAGCTGCTACCTTTTCTATCTCAATGTCGTCAATATTTCGCTCATCGTTGCCAACAAGTACCACACCATCTACAAGCTTTAACAGTTCGGATAATTTCATCACGTACGAGCACATGAAACATTGCTTCATCCAAAATGAACGATTGTGCTCTTCCCCCTTTCGCTTTTCATCTAATTTACACCGTTTACTTTTCTAATACGTTCTGTTTGGGTAACAAATCACCCTTGTAAGTAAATTTAATAAACGCATCGTATGTCCACGGGCAGGTCTCTTTGAAAAACTCAGCTATGACTAATGCGTACTGCTGAATCTCCCATTGCGCATGCGAATCAGCACGTAAACTCAGAAAATTCATTAGACTTCTAGCATTTACCGTCCAATAGAACTGAGTGTAAGTTGATAACGGTAAGACAACTCTGGCCAGTTCCCTCGCTACACCTTTGTTCAAAAGCTCTTTGTAGACTTTGTAGCTTTCCTCGCATGCCTTTTGTATCGATTCTTTTATACTCTCCAAAAGTGCGGTGTCTTCTACTTCTACAGACTTTTGCCTATCTTCAGATATATTCGCGCGCACATTATCCGGTACGTAGAATTCTTCCTCTTTGACTTCCGTGTACCTTTGGCTGATCTCATTGAAAGAACCTATACGATGCCTGAACCATTGCCTTGTAACGAAGAGTGGTGCTTTCACATGGAATGTGAATACTATGTGCTCAAAAGGCGTCTCGTGCCCGTGTTCCATAAGATATAAAACGAGCGACTTGTCTTTTTGTGGTGTTTTCAATCCTTGACCATACGAAACACGTGCTGCTTTAACTGCAGAATAATCATTGCCCATCATGTCAGCCAATCTTACAAATCCTTTATCCAAAACCTTTTTTTCAAACTTTTCAAATCGTGAAGAATCAATTCTTTCTGCTTTTTCGTCTCCTGCTTCGAATTTTGCCAAAAATATCCACCTCCATTGAATCTAAGATTACTCTGTACCGCTCAACACTTATCTTACCGTCACGATACCATTCTTCCAACAATTGAGTATTCAGCATCTTCCTAATTGGTTCGAATGTTAGTCTATGGAAATAGGTTGGACCATACATTTGCAATGCTTCTAAGTGTTCCATCGTTGGATAACCTTTGTGTTTTGCCAACTTGTACTGGGGAAATTGTGAATCGAATTTTCTCATTATCCTATCTCTCGTCACTTTTGCTAGTATCGATGCTGCAGAAATCTGATAGACTTTACTATCGCCCTTTACTATGCATTTTGAAGGATAGCTCAGTTTTAGACTCTTGCCATCTACTTGCACATTTCTTATCTCAACATATTGCGCCAATATTTTAAGTGCCCTATTCATAGCTAATTCAGTTGCGTGAAATATGTTGTACAAATCGATTTCTTCAGGTGTGGCCAGCCCTATGCCATATTTTGCATTAACTACTATTCTGTTGTATGCTTCTTCTCTTTTCTTAGCCGATAGAATTTTACTGTCCGCAATTCCTTCCATGTAAGTCCCTTCGTCAAGATAGACTGCTGCAGCAACAACTGGGCCAAAGAGTGGCCCTCTACCTGCTTCATCCACACCTATTATACTGTAATCGATACTTTTTCTATCCTCACTTATGTTTTCCACATCGTTCACGCTCATTGTATCAATTGTTGTATCAGTTGTAAGATGCTAATATTTTCTAATATTATTTTGTTGCCTCGCTTATCTCTTTGTATATGTCATTTACATCATTTACGAATTTATCTATACTATCACCCGTGATAACTACAAGCCAGTTTTCCTTGTACCATGTATAAAGATCTGTGTTCTCAAGCCTGACGGTAAAAATCCCATATGTTCCCATGTTTACCTTCATATACTTCAACTTCAAGGGATTACCGCCATATTTTTTGGTTATTTCGTTCCACTTCTCTTTTGATTCATCGTTGCTATCGTATCGAAAGATCATCAGTATGCCATCTACACCATCGAAAACCGCGTACCTTCCATCACCTAGTGCGATATCGCCAAAACCATTTATCTCGCCACTGTCCAAAAGGTAATACTTATTTGAAAGTACATTTACTGCGGCGTCAGTAGAGTAACTTGCTGGAGGAACTTGCGGTACGAAAGGTATTGAGCAAGATGAAAGCATGAATAGAAGCAATACTATCAAGAGAACAAACACACTTCTCGATGATACCTTTTTCAATTCTTCGTTCACTCCTTTCACATCTACTCTAAATTATCTTGTCATTAAGTGTGATATCATCGTATGTCATCACATCTCACCAGTAGTGATAGAAGTAATTTATAGCTTCGTTTATTATTATATCACTCAAAATAAAATCTGCATGGTCGTATCCAGAAAAAATTTGTGCGTTGCCAAAATGAACGGCACTGTTTAAAGGTACCATACCATCGTTAATGGAAAAGTCAGAATCAAGTCCATACACTATCTTTGAAATGATTGTCAAAAAATTGAGGCCTTGGGTCGTTAAAAAATTTGTCTCAACTGAATTTCTAAAAACCTTTACTGGAGAATCAGACACAACGCCGGCAAAGTTTGCAAATTCCACCTCTTTAGGAATTGGAGGATGCCTTTTACCAAAGATCAGATAACTGTAATTTGGTGCTTGTATAAATGAACCTACCGTGTTTGCTGTAATCAATGTACTCTTCAACAAATCCCACTTTGGATGAAACTTGAGTATCTTCTTGTCCATAACTATCAAGTTTGCAAACGGTGAACCTATATGTGGTGTACCTGCAAATACAATTTTATCTACTCGCGACTTAATTTCTTCACTTGTTAGATTTACTAGTGCATACCTAACAACTAAACCGCCCATACTGTGTGCATAGATATTGATTTTGCCTGTATCTTCGCCTAGTTTTAAAATCTCCCGTGCAAGCACATCGGCACTCTGTTCTATCGGTACATCGAGGGATGGATAGACAAATATGTATAGGCCATACTCTGATGGTAACAATCTTTCCCAGTTCTCGATGAATCGCTTTTTATAGACCGTCCAAACGCCTTCAATCTCCCAAGGGTCTATGCCATGTATCAAAATAACAGGCTGAATCCCATCTCTTATCTTTACGAGCTGCGCGTTTGGTCTATCGTACTCGAATTTGACAACTCTTGTATAGTCAAAAAATGGCTCTATCTGGTAAAGTGAACGATATACGGGTACCAAAGAATTATAGTAAACGAAATATTCTGCTCCAAAAGACAGTGTAACAATTGATAAGATTAAAACAGTCATCAGTAAGACAGTTTTAATAGCAATACCTCCAGTATGTCTGAAGCATCCTCCGTTCTATCCACTACATCGCCTATGTTTATGACTAATTCTTTGAGTTGCAATTTTTCGGCAAGTGGCAAATCTAATGAAAAGATCTCTTTCAAACTTTCTCCTTCAATAACATCTTCATCGTGCTCAAACTTTTCCACTTCTAGTACGTAATGATGCACTTCATCTATGTTATCGAAAAGTTTCTGCACTGCAATCGTAAATGAACTTGATGCAGATATGGCACATTCGAGTTGACCGATCATCTTTTCCCTTATCTGTGCTGGCACATACGGTTTTTGATAAGTCAAGATCTTGCTCACGGATTCACACTTATTCACAACTCTATCTATTCCTTCAGTTAGGGAGTGTATCACCTCACGCATATCGGGCAAGAATAGCCCCTTGTATGTCTCCGATATGATACTCCTCCTAGTCTCATCTGCATTGCGCTCCAAATCCTTCACTTGATTAAATACCTCTGAAAATCGATCGTCATTCGCAAAAAAGAGTTCAAATAGATGCTTGAGGGCCGTTGTAACCTCCACTGTCTTGTGAGAATGCTCTATCAAATTAGCGATCACTTCTTTTTCCCTCTTTGCAAAAGAGAAAGCCATCTTCACACCTCCGAGATGTGCAATATCATCACAAAATTAATTATATCATACCTTTAGAGTTTTTTCGAAAAAGAGGAGAAAAGTGTCACCGTAATCCCTTTCTTTCGTTATTTTTATACTTTTCAGTGTGTTTTCAGAAGGTTTCTCTCTCTTTGAGCATTGTAGTATGAAAATGGAGTTTTCATTCATCACATTATGGACTCTTTTCACAATCTCATCGACGATCCCAAGCTCGTACGGTGGATCAGAATAGATGATATCAAAAGTACCATTATATAATTCCAAAAACTTGCGTGCATCGTTCTTTACTATGCTCACTTGATTTTCAACTGACAGGGACTTCGAGTTCCTTTTTACAGCAGCAACAGATAAATTCGATGTATCGACAAATGTTACATGCATCGCACCATTACTGATCATTTCGAAACCAACTATCCCGCTTCCGCAGCATACATCTGCACATACTTTATTCTCAAAATCGACCATATTTGCTAAACTTCTTCTAACTATCGCACTAGTGTATCTCGTTCGTGAATCGTTGACGATATCTATCCTCTTGCCACGCAAGAAACCACTTTCAATAGTCAGCATCTTTCTCACCATTGTTATCTTCAGAATTCTTCAAATCCAACACAATCGTCAATTCTCCACGCACATCGTCAAAATGTCCTAAAGCTTGTGAAACCGTTCCGATAAAGAGTTCTTCATGTACCTTCGTCAACTCACGGGCAATGAAAATTCTATGGTCTCCAAGTATACTGAGAATATCATCCAGTGTTTTCCGCAACCTTTCGGGACTTTCAAAAAACACTATCCTCTCTATCAATTCATCCTTTTCAAGTTTTCTCAACAGTCTTCTGCGATTCTTGTCCTTCGGCATGAAACCAATGAAATAGAATCTATTACCGCCGAAACCGCTAAGCGCGACTGCACTAGTTAATGCACTCGGCCCCGGTACTACTTCTACCCTTATTCCCTCTTTGTAACATCTCTCAATCAAATTCGCGCCCGGGTCTGAAATAACCGGCATGCCTGCATCGGAAACTTGAGCAACATTCTTTCCCATTTTCAGAAACTCACTGATTTTGTCCATCTTTCTTGTTGAATTGCGTTCATTGAATGAATCAATCGGTTTTGAAATTTCAAAGTGACTGAGAAGTTTTAATGTCCGTCTAGTATCTTCGGCAATTATAAAATCGACACTCTTCAATACCTCGAGTGCCCTTAGAGTAATATCGGACAAATTACCAATAGGTGTACCTACAACGTACAACGTGCCTCCAAGTATTCCTCCATTTGTCAACGTTTCCATACAAACATACCTACCATTCCATTTGCTTTACTAATTATTTCATCAGACTGCTCATCTTCTAGTTCCTTTGCGCTTCCAAAATACTTCTCGAAACTGGATTCTATGGCATAGACTATTTCGTCCATAGGCTTCTCAACGTAACTATACAATCCTATGAGTGGAATATCCAAATGTTTTGTACTCTTGAAACATTGCTTTATCTCGTCATGCGGTATAAGCACAATGGAACCATGCTGTAAAATGTACCTTTGAGCCCGAGTTTGCGCGCTACCTATCACTTTTATGTCATTTAGAGCAACTTCATAGATTGAAGGCACTTGGAAGCAAACACTACTCACAGGCTTTCTATGCCCTTCAACGATTTTTACCGGATACCCTATATCGTTCAAGCCATCGACAATAATTCCAGAAAGTAAGTTGTATAGCTCAAGCACCTTCGTATCGAACAGATCATGCGTGCTTGGAATGATAACGGAATAAGTTAGCTCATCCCAATGAAGAACAGCTCGACCACCGGATGGGCGGCGTACCACGTCAAAACCACTCTTTCTTATATAATCTTCATCTATATCAGCACCGTCCTGATGTTTTCCCAAAGACAAAGTTGGACGCTTCCAGGTATAAAATCGAAGGAAGACGTCATCTGTCAACTCACCGATAGCAACATCGATGGCCATATTCAACGCACCAGGATAATCGTAAGTCTCCATATAAATCAAAGATATCACCTTCTGAACTTGAGCTTACAAATTCAGATGCCTTCATCTCAATTTCTTCGTCAACAAGAAGATTGGATTTGCAACTACAACTATTATAACCTTTATTACATATTGAGACAATATCATCGACCAAAGTCTTGGATAAACTCCGGTAAATGCAACAAATGTGAATACAATCGTATCGAAAAGCTGCGCAATCAAAACTGAAACAAGATTTGCGACAAACTTACTCTTCAAAAGTTTAGAATTAAAGATATAGTAATTCAGAAATTGTGATGCACCATATGCACAAAAACTCGCCAACGTAAATCGCCAGTTCATACCAAGCAGTAACCTGTATGCCTCTCCCCTATCGATCGACTCTGCAGGCATGAAAAATCCCAACAACACCAAACCACTTGCAACTGCTTGTGCAAGAAATCCCATCCATATCAGATAACTTGAGTACTTTTTGTCGAGTATATCGGAAACCATATTTGAAAGTATGAAAGTAAACGTGTAGCTAAGTATCGACGCCGGAAATACGAAAACACCAATCTTGACGACCTTTGCAGCAATGACATTTGATACAACTATACCGGTTACAAAGAGTGTTGTGAGAATCATCAACTTTCTCTCAACATCAGACTTTTCTGTATTGACTTGTGACGTACCAGACTTACTCATCAATATTCCTCTCCTTTCAACATCTATTATGAACTCTATTCTTAATGCATAGATAGTTGCTCGTATTCAGTTTTCAAGGCAAGATATTATACTCTAAACGTCCTTCAAATGATTTTTCTGGACACAAAATTTAGGGGAATTGTTACCTAATATTAACCATTTAACATAGCAATATGATATATAATATTGACCGTATTACTGACGTTTTTTGTACACTTAAGTAATCATGAGGATATAAATGGTTAATCTTTGATCATTTAAGTGCACAAAAGCACATCTGAACAGTGACATAACATCGATGAATAAATATATTCCAACAAAAAAATTTCGGGGAGGGATTTGTATGAAGAGTTTGGGAAGACATCTTATCGCTGAATTCTACGATTGCGACAGAGAAAGACTTGACGAAGTTGACGCAATCGAGTTTCACATGAAGCAAGCAGCATACGAAGCTGGTGCAACGATAGTTGATACCTCTTTTCACCGATTCCTTCCCTACGGGGTGAGTGGAGTTGTGGTTATAAGCGAATCGCATCTCACAATTCATACTTGGCCGGAATATGGATATGCGGCAGTTGATCTATTCACTTGCGGAGAACATGTAGATCCTTGGAAAGCGTTTTCTTATTTGAAGAAGTATTTCAATTCCCAAAGGGCACACGTTGTTGAACACCTCAGAGGAATTTACGACGAAATAGGCATCCCGGAAAACTCGCCTCATAAGCCATCTGTAGGTGACTTCGAGAAGTTTGTGAGAGCTCTCTGACCTGTAAATCTATAGAAGAGATACCAAAGGAGGAATTGCCATGGTAGAAAAAGAATTGAATATAGGACGGCATATGTTGTACACTGAATGGTACTCGAGAGACGTTGGCGGACTATTCATGAAGATTAATAAGCATGTTTATGCTGCTCAAAGTGCGTATCAGAGAATAGATATATTCGATTCACCATTCTACGGTCGAGTCTTTTCGTTGGATGGTATAACAATGACAACTGAAAGAGATGAATTTATGTATCACGAAATGCTCGTCCATGTGCCGATGTTTATGCATCCAAATCCGAGAAAAGTGCTTGTAATAGGTGGTGGAGATGGTGGAAGTATCAGAGAGATCTTGAAGCATCCGTCTGTCGAAAGAGCTGTATTGTGCGAGATCGATGAAACGGTAGTTAAAGCGGCTATGGAACACCTGCCATACACGGGCAGTAGATTGAACGATCCAAAAGTAGAATTGTTGTACGAAGATGGTGCAAAATTCGTAAGGCAGTTTAAAGAAGAGTTCGATGCGATAATAATTGACTCGACTGACCCGACAGCGGGAGAAGGCGGTCAGTTGTTTACCGTAGATTTCTACAAAGCTTGCAGCGAGGCACTTAAGGAGGATGGAATACTAAGTGCACAGACTGAAGGTATAATGTATGATTATGAGTGGGGAACAACCGCTTATAGGCGAATAAAAGAAGCATTTCCACTAGTTAGGCTTTATTTGGGATTCATGCCAACATACCCAGGCGGTATGTGGTCATATACGTACGCTTCAAAATCAGGCCTTGATCCAATAGAGTCATTTGATGTTGATAGAGTAAGAAATTTCAAAGAACCACTCAGGTATTACAACGAAGAAATACACAAGGCAGCATTTGCATTACCAAACTTTGTTAAAAAGCTCATAGAAGAATAATCAACAAATAGTTCACAAATTGGCGGCAGGAAAGCACTGCCGCTTTTTGTATTTATTCTTGTTTCTCTCCTAATTTCAACAAGAGTTTTGACACAGAACGGCAATTTTATGATAAGATATAAAGAGAAGTGCACTAGTTTGAAGGGAGGTAATGGTGCAGACTGTAAGCTGTTGCGCCATTGAAAATTATGAAACTCGGTACAAAGATAAAAAGGCTTCGAGTTGCTAGAAATTACACACAAGAAGAACTTGCCGACAGATGTGACCTTTCCAGAAGTTTCATCTCGCAACTTGAAAGTGACAAAGTCTCTCCATCTGTTGAAACGCTTGAAAGGATATTGAGGGTGTTGGGTACAGACCTTCAACACTTTTTCTCAGATGAACCGAAAAAGATAATATTCAAGAAAACAGAGAGAGTCCCGATGTACGAATTGCCAAAAGGTGTGAAAATGGAGATACTCATGGATGCGATAGAAGACAAAGAATTGGATGCAAAGATCGTTGAATTAGAACCAGGTGCTCAAACTGATCAAGAAGACTACCATGATGGTGACGAATTTGGTTACGTAGTAGAAGGTTCAGTCGATGTCTACCTCGATGGAAAAAAGTATCACGCAGCGGAAGGCGATTGTTTCTATTATTCAGCAGATTGCATACACTACTTGAGAAATCCAGGGAAGGAAAAGGCAACAGTACTCTGGATACAAACTGTTTAGTATAACTCGACATTGACTAATTGATATTTGATAGATGCTTGCTTATATCACAAAAGTGGTGCTCTTGGAAGCACCACTTTTTGCCCAACAAGTTCGAATATACTAGTTGTATTCGTAACTTATTTATTCAAGAACTCTTTCATGATATCGTAGGCCTTTATACCGTACATCAAAGAAGGTCCTCCACCCATTGCTACTGCAACTTTTATTGCTTCCAAAATATCTCCCTCATCTGCACCTGCCTTTATTACTGCATCCATGTGCCAAAGTATACAAGGTTCGCATCTGACTGCAATTGCTATACCGAGTGTTATGAGTTCCTTCGTCTTTTCATCAAGTTTTGCTGTTTTTTCTGCTGCTCCAACGTACTCTGTAAACTTAGAAACCTCCGGTGCTTTTCCAATTAATTCTTTCAAGTCACCTTTCAAACTTGCCAATTCATCCTTATAGTTCTCCATGATATCGCCTCCTCAGTGTTTTCTTTTACACTATTCCTAATTCTTAAATTGATAGTGATTTTATTCACAATCACTATTATTATGATATCACCACTAATTGTATTTGTCAAGGCTAATTATTTTTATGAATGTAAGTGTGCAATTATCACATCAATCACCTACAAGACATGTAATGTAGCATGAAGAGTTCTAATAAAAAGGGTATGACGATACTCTGATAAACGAGGAAGGTACATTGCAGAGAGCCGTGTGTTCAGTGATTGTCAAGTTGCATAGTAACAAATCCCTTTATGACACTCGACATGGTTGATATGATCTTGTATGTTTCGTTGATTAGGTTGTCCAATTTTCCTTGTTGAGCCAATTTTGCAAAGTCCTCCATAGATAGTGCGGAACTATATAAGGCATCACCAAATAAAGATTTGATCATATCATGTACTTTGAAGAATTCACTGTGGGAGTACATGTAGGCCTCTTTGATGAGTTGTTCATACGAAGAAAAGTATATAGGTTTTGCATTCGATATTATACTTTCCAATCTATCCCCATCGTACAATATCAAATAGGTCATTATGTCATCATAAGCAGCATGTGCGTTTTGCAAGAGTATTCTGATATTCTTATCAAAAGGATAACGTACTAACTCCCAAACAGTGCCGGGTCTCGTGTGGTATGGCTGCATCAAGTCCTCCAAATAATGGAGTGCATAGCCAAGATACCTTAATCCCCAATACTCGTTGCCTACCTTCAAGAGTTCCGATGACTTCTTAGCAAAGTAAAGGAACGATTGGTCTCCTTCAAATACTTCGATAGGTCTCACCTTTATCTTGCTGTGTCGCAAAGCTTGACTATCTCCAAGAAAGGTGTCTTGAATCCAAGAAACATCTTTCAAGTGATCGATTCCAATGTCTGGAAAACTGCTGTATAGTGATACAATCTGCCAAGCAGGAAGCTGTCCGTCAACTGATGAATTGTTCAAAAAACCATATTTATTCACCAGTTCATCGTCAATCAGTCTCGTACCAGTCAGTCCAGATATGTCTTCGAGAAGATATTCTTTCAGCTTACCTCTCTGATTGTATACTCTTTCCTCTTCAAAATCTCTTGGGCGTATTTTCACAAAGAAATCCAGATCAACCTCCGAATGTTCCATAACTAGAAACGTATAAACCGAATGACCTGACCAAGGAAAAATCAGGGTTGAAAAGGATAAAATCATGATAAGAACTGTTCTCAGTCTAATGATAACCATCACCTTTCAAGACAGTAATTGTTTAGAACTCGATAATGTTTAGACCAAGAGTTTCAATGAAAGTTCTATGTTCAACGAAAATAATAAAAAAGGTCTACCAAAATGGTACCCAATCCTTATAACCATTTTATGAATGTAGAACACAACGATGATGATTTCAAGGCTTCGACTTATTGTTAACTATAATACCAAGAACAGTTCCACCGGAGGTAACAATTTGATGGTTTATACGGACAAGATCAAGTTTCAAGCTTTCATTAGGTTTCACAACGAGAACAAAGCCATCAACAATCTTGGCTAACAGCAATGTTTCCAAAGCACCGTTTATTGGAGCAGTGTCAACGATTACTCTGTCATATTTGTTGGCTAAAGATTTCAAAAATTCAGCTATTCTTGGATTATTAAAAACAAGAACAGAGTTATCTATTTTGGAACCTGCAGTTATAACATCTAAACCGTCTGTTAGATTCCTAATGATAATTTCAAGCTCCATATTTTTTAGAATGGCATCCGAATTTCTGTTGTAATATCAGCACTTGAACCACCCAAGCCAGATATTCCTAGCAAAGACTGACTCAAACTTATACCCGAAGATTGTGATGTGGAAATTTTTAGTCTTGCTGTAGCACTGTAAACGGGCTTTGCAATGAATATATATACAACCGTTATTGCCACAGTTAAAACGAGGGCGATGAAAAAAATATTAACTCTTCTCTTAAAGATAGTGAATATATCTTCTAACGTTAGTTCTTGAGATTTTTCGTCTGTACTCATAACCTTGATTCTCCTACAAAAAAGTTTCTATTTTTTTAAATTATACAATGGATAATTTGATAATTCAATGCTTTGATTCTTCAGTTCTCTTGATAAGAAGATAATTTCATAGACATTATCCAGTGCTCTACCTTAAGCTAGATACATGAATAATTTGAAAAGCGGTGTCAATGTTCTGAAAATTACGTATAATGCGAAAAAATAATCGTTTTCTGCTTATTTGTAAGTATTACTTGACTTGACATATCAAATTTTAGTATAATAAGTAAACTTCTTAAAAGGGGGTATCGAGTATGAAGAAGTATTTGGTTGCGTTGCTCATGCTATTCGTGGCTTTAGGCTTTTCAGCATCAGACTATATTGTTGTCGGGACGACAGATAAAATTAGAACTCTTGACCCAGCAAATTGCTATGACTATTTCTCAAGTAACATACTTTTCAATGTCCTTGCAGGTCCAGTTGATTACAAAGTTGGAACTGCAGAAATAATTCCTTGGCTTTTTGAAAAGTGGACAGTCTCAAAAGATGGCTTGGTCTACACATTTACGATCAAGAAGGGTGCTGCATTTGAAGATGGTACTGCGATCGATGCAAGTGTATTCAAATGGTCTTGGGAAAGAGTTATGAAACTTGGCGGAGACCCTGCATTCCTGCTTGGTGATGTAGTAGATAAAATAGAAGTGGTCAGTGCACAAACGCTGAAAGTAACGTTGAAGTACAAATTCTCCGCATTTGTGTCGGTGCTTGGATACACCGTTGGATTCCCAATGAATCCAAAAACTACACCAGCCGATAAGTTTATCGATGGTGCACCATCAGCATCTGGCCCATACAAGGTGACCGAGTGGCAGAGAGATGTTAGGATGGTACTTGAAGCAAATCCAAAGTACTTTGGTGCAAAACCGAAGACACCAAAGATTATCATTCAGTTCTTTGAGAACTCTACGCAACTTAGGATGGCACTTGAGACTGGGCAGATAGATGTAGCTTATAGGCACATGGATCCAAACGATGTGCTCGATTTGCAAAAGAACCAAACGGAGCTTGGCCTAAAAGTTTATCTTGGTGCTAGCCCTCAAATTCGCTTTTTGGTTCTCAATGTGAAACAGAAACCATTTGATAATCCAGCAATTCGTCAGGCACTCTCTTATGCCGTTGACAGAGATGCAATAGTTAAGACTGTTTTCTCAGGATTAGCATCACCACTCTACACGCTCGTTCCAATTGGATGGTGGAGCCATATCGATGTAATGCCAAAATACAATCCAAAACAGGCAACTCAGATGCTTCAAAAACTAGGTTACTCTTCAAGTAAACCATTAACGATAGACTTGTGGTATACACCTTCTCACTATGGCTCAACAGAAGCTGATGTTGCACAACTGCTAAAACGCTCATTTGAAGCAACCGGTGTAGTAAAAGTGAACATAAAGTACGCAGAATGGTCAACGTACGTTGAGTACTTCCTCAACGGAACGATGGGGCTCTTCTTACTCGGATGGTATCCAGATTACATGGACCCAGACGACTATTTGTGGCCATTCTTAAGTAAGAGCGGTGCTGCATCGATGGGTAGTTTCTATGAAAGTGCAGAAGTTGAAGATCTAATGATAAAGGGTCGTGCTGCAACAACTCTCCAGGAAAGAACAGCTCTATACCAGAGAGTTCAACAGATAGCTGCAAAGGATGCACCTTACATAACACTGTGGCAAGGTTTCGCAGATTGTGAGGCAAGGTCTAACATCTCTGGTATTGTGCTTGAACCATCCCAGATTTTCAGATACTACATCCTTGAGAAGAAATAATACTCAACTTTGGCATGAAAAAAGCCCGCTTCATGCGGGCTTTTTCAAACTTAAAATTTAGAATGCAAGGGGTGATCGAATTTGTCACTAAGAAGTTATATCTTGACTAGGATAATCCTGGCCTTACCTATGATATTCATCTTGCTGGTAGTCATATTCTTCTTGCTCCGCATCATACCCGGTGACCCTGTGTTGGCAATCCTTGGTGGAAAGGCGCCTCTTGAAGTGATCGAACAGAAACGGCACGAAATGGGTCTAGACAAACCAATAATGGTGCAATTCTTCGATTACTTGAAGGATGTGTTTACTGGAAATCTTGGAACTTCTACGTTAACGAATAGACCTGTTATAGAAGAGCTTAAAGATAGATTTCCTGCAACACTTGAACTTACGATCTTTGCATTCATCATCGCATTACTTATCGGATTATTCTGGGGTGCTGAAAGCGCTTGGCGAAAAGATGAGCCCCTTGATATTGGTGCAAGGGTGTATTCTGTGTTACTTTACTCTGTTCCAGTCTTTTGGTTTGGTCTCATTCTTCAACTGATTTTTGCATCGTATTTGCGATGGTTGCCAGTGGGTGGTAGAATCCCTGCTGTAACATCGTTCGAAGTACGAACGGGCCTTTATGTTCTCGATGCGATAATGTCCGGTGATTGGAAAGGACTTTTAGATGTCCTTCGTTACTTGGCATTACCGAGTATAACGCTTGGTATGGTAACATCGAGTATATTTCTTAGGATGGTTAGAAACAATACCGTCTTGATACTCTCAAAAGACCTTGTTAAGGCAGCAAGGGCGCGGGGACTGAAGAAAAGAGTCGTACTCTATGGTCATGCAGTCAAAAATGCGTTTGTCCCAATATTTACAATAATTGGTATGCAATTTGCATCACTACTTGCAGGAGCTATACTAACAGAAACTACGTTTTCTTGGCCAGGGATAGGTAGCTATCTTGTGATGAAGATACGTTACAGAGACTTTCCTGCCATACAGGGTACAATCATATTTTTCGGATTGTTCATAGTGGTAATTAGCATAATAATAGACATAGTAAATGCCCTTGTGGACCCGAGGGTTAGGTACTGAGGAGGGATTCTGTGGCTAGAGATAAAAAATTCGTTAGTGAGAGAATAGGCGATTTTGCAAGAGATTTATTTGGTTCTGGAACTGGCAGATTGACACTAATAGGTTCCTTCATTCTGATATTCTACGTCATCTTGGCAGTATTTGCACCATATATCGCGCCTTATGACCCTATAGAAAGAGTGGGGCTTTCTTTAGAACCACCATCAAAGGATTTTTGGTTTGGAACGGACAATCTCGGTAGAGATATATTAAGCAGAGTAATATACGGTTCAAGAATTGCATTGAGTATATCATTTCTTGGCGTTGCAGTTGCGTTTATCATTGGTGTACCACTCGGGTTAATTTCAGGGTACGTTGGTGGTTGGTTAGATCGTGTTTTGACACTTATAATGGATGCGATGTACGTATTCCCAGGGCTTATCCTTGCAATAGCGGTTGCAGCAGTGCTTGGTCCAGGTATTGTAAATATATCGATTTCGATAGCCGTTGTTTACACACCTACATATTTCAGAGTTATACGAAACCAAGTGGCAGCAGTAAAGGATGAAATGTACGTAGAAGCAGCCAGGGCACTTGGTGCAAAGAGATGGGAGATAATTTTGAAATACATATTCCCGAATGTTTTGCCATCGGTTGTTGTCGTACTTTCGATGAATCTTGCCGATGCGCTCATGACCGAAGCAGGACTTTCATTCTTAGGCCTTGGCATTGCACCTCCCACTCCAGATTGGGGATTCGATTTGAATAGTGGCCAGCGATTTGTCCTTAGCAGGGCTTGGTGGGGTATTGTCTTCCCAGGCTTGGCCATCGTCTTTGCGGCCCTCGGATTTTCCATTTTCAGTGAGGGAATAAACGAACTCCTCAATCCGACAATACGTGAGCGGAGGTGAGGTTTGATGGCAAAAAACGAAGGAGAAGCTGTACTTAGAGCAGAAAATTTGAAAATTCACTACAAGACGAAAAAGAGTTATGTTAAGGCTGTCGATGGCATAGACCTCACGCTAAGAAAGGGTGAGACGATAGGTATTGTTGGAGAATCTGGCTGCGGAAAATCAACTTTTGGTCAAGGCATACTCAAACTCTTACCACAAAAGACAAAGTACTATGGAAAATTGCTTGTACGCGATGTTGATGTAACACCCCTTAGGGAAAATGATATGAGAAAGGTTAGAGGAAAAGTTGTTGGGATGATATTTCAAGACCCGATGACTTCACTTAATCCAATTACAAAGGTAGAAAAATTGTTTTATGAAACACTAGAAGAACACAATCCCGGAATTTCTTTCAACGAATCACGAGAGGTTACCGCACAGATATTGCAGAAAGTGGGTATAGAACCAAGAAGAATGAGAGAATACCCATTTCAGTTCAGTGGTGGTATGAGACAGCGTGTGATGATTGCATTGGCGTTGGTGCTGAATCCAGACATCATCGTTGCTGATGAGCCCACAACATCGCTCGATGTCATAGTTCAAGCACAGATACTAAACTTACTCGATGAACTCAGGCAGTCTTACAATGCATCGATCATATTGATAACACACGACCTCGGTGTTGTCGCAGAGATGGCAGATAGGATCGCAGTGATGTACGCAGGGCACATAGTAGAGCAAAATGAAAAAGAGAAAATCTACTATGAGCCAAAACATCCGTACACAAAATTACTACTCAAAAGTATCCCCAATACAAATCCAAAAGACTTGGAATTGACATTCATTCCAGGTTCTCCACCATCGCTTGTAAATCCGCCTATTGGTTGCAGATTTGCAAGTAGGTGTCCGTACAAGATGTCCATATGTGATGAAAAGGAACCTCCAGTTGTAGAAATCGATGGTGGAATGGTAAAGTGTTGGCTTTACACTCAAGGAAGTGATAACCAATGAGTTTAGTACGCTTACAGGATATACGGAAATACTTCCCAGTCAAAAGAAGTATAGGAGAAGTCCTCCTGAGAACGTCACAAAGCTTCGTTAAAGCGGTAGATGGTATCTCCTTTGAAATAAAAGCAGGTGAGACGTTCGGCCTTGTTGGTGAATCAGGGAGTGGCAAGACAACGACTGGCAGAATTGTGTTACGCCTCATTGAACCTACCGAAGGAACGATAGAGTTCGATGGCAAAGATATAACGAAACTCGGTAGCGATGAAATGAGAAAGCTTAGAAAGGATATGCAAATAATCTTCCAAGACCCAATGGCCGCACTCAATCCGTACATGAAGATAGGCGATGCGATAAAACATGGTCTTGATATACACAACATAGGAAACACGCAAAGTGAGAGGAAAAAACTCATATGCGAGATGCTCGAAAGAGTGAATTTACAAGCAGACCTCTACGATAGATACCCGCACGAACTCTCCGGCGGCCAGAGACAACGCATCGTGATCGCACGTGCACTGATACTTAGACCAAAATTTGTCGTCGCAGACGAGGCGCTTGCCATGCTCGATGTTTCCGTACGTTCTCAACTGCTTCAGCTTCTAATAGAACTGAAAAAGGAAATGAATTTGACATTCCTATTCATAACACACGACCTTGCAACGACAAAGTATATGTGCAACAGAATAGGTGTAATGTATCTGGGAAAGTTCGTCGAAATAGGAACATACCAGCATATCTACGAATCACCGATGCATCCGTACACCAAGGCACTGATATCGGCAATCCCCGAACCAGATCCGAAAATAATGGAATCAAAAAAGCGTCTCATACCCGAAGGAGAAGTGCCAAATCCAATCAATCCACCTTCAGGATGCCGCTTTCATCCAAGATGTCCTTACGTAATGGATGTTTGCAAAAATGTTGAACCACCACTTGTAAAATCTCCGGATGACAGACTAATCGCATGTCACTTGTACACTGAAAAGAGCGCGGTTCAACAGCAAGACTCATAATACACCTTGATTTAGAATGATTTAAGATTGAAAAAAGCAGGTAGGTGACTCTCTCATCTACCTGTTTTCATCGACATCTTATCTTTATACCAAAATGGTATAAAACATCTCCGAAAGATGGTGTAACCTATTGGTTCATAACTGTTTGCTCTTGAGATAAGCCTCATATATTGCAGACATGATTGCACCTTTGACGCCGTCTTTTTCCAGTTCGTACAATCCCCTTATCGTTACACCGCCGGGTGATGAGACCATATACTTCAACCTTGATGGTTCTATGCTCATATGCTCAAGTAGATTTATCGAACCTTCGAATGTTTTTAGAACAATGTTCCTTGCGTAATCTGGATTAACACCTATGTTTATCGCACCATCGATGAAGCTTTCCAGCACAAAAGCAACGAATGCAGGCCCACTGCTGCCCAAAACGGTAAATGCATCGAATTTCTCCTCTTCCAAGTCCATGATTTCACCAAGTGGTGAGAGCAGATTCTTGAATATCTTCTTCTCTTGCTCGCAGATGGAATGACTGTAACCAACTGCGGTGATACCGGCAGAAATCTTTGCAGTAATCGTCGGCATTATCCTTATGACTTTCGCCTTTTCCGTTGCGTTCATCAACTCTTCCAAAGATTTTCCAGCGATCGTACTGACTATGATCCCATGTTCTTGCGGCACATTTCGTATATCGGCAAAAACAGGTGCAGATTGCTGTGGTTTAACGCAGACAAAAGTAAAGTCAGAACTGCTGTATACATCCTGAACTCCACTACAGATCTTTATGCTCTCAGAACTTTCGTACTTCCTAATCTTGTCGATGGATCTGTTGAATATGTTGAAAAGATATCCGCCAGAATTCTCCGAATTGCTAAGCACTTCCAATATCATGCTTCCCACGTTTCCAACACCGATGATTCCTATCTTTGTAACACTCATACCATCCGTCGCATCCATACTATCGTCCTCCAATGATAATGTTGTCTGCATGAATGACTTCTTCGTACGTAAAGAGTTCTTCTGGTATCTCGGAACTTTTCAACCCCATTATCCGTTTGACTTCCTGTGAAGTATAGTTCACAATCCCCTTTGCTACGATTGACCCGTTGAAAGCAACATTTACGCTATCTCCCTTCTCAAATTGGCCGTCAACGCTAACGATACCGACTGGAAGCAGGCTCTTCCTTTTCTTCAACGCCTCGTATGCCCCCTCGTTTATGTGCAAGCTCCCTTTCGACTTGCTGAGATACTTTAGCCAAGACTTTCTACTCGATAACTTCTTTTGAATCGATGGTGTGAATTTTGTACCAGGATTCTGCGATGAGCACACCAGGTCTATGTTGTTCAGATCATTCCCATTGATTATGTACGCTTCAACACCACTTTCTGCTGCCATGAGTGCAGCTGAAATCTTAGATGTAATCCCGCCAGTTCCAAAAGTTGTACCCTCAATAGATGCTATCTTGGCACCTTGAACATACTCCTTTATCAAATTACCATTTTCATCGATGACACCATCAACAGATGTCATCAAAATCAGATACTCTGCACTCCAACATATGGAAAACATGGCAGAGAGTGTGTCGTTATCGCCAAATTTTATCTCATCGACGGCAACTGTATCATTTTCATTTATTATTGGTACAATGCCGAGCCCTTTCAACCCTATGAGCGTATTGCGCAGATTGAGATACCGCTTGTGATCAGAAAAGTCGTCTTTTGTCAGCAATATTTGCGCTATCTTTCTTTGGTAAAAATCGAACGCATTTTGATATATATTCATCAATTGAACTTGTCCAACCGCACACAGCGCTTGCTTTGAAATCAAATTGTTCGTTGATTTATCCAAGCCAAGGTACGTTTTACCAGAGGCACCCGCTCCAGAAGTCACCAGAGCAACTTCGTGGTCTGCATCCAAAAGCTTGTTTATTTTAGAAACAAGCTCGATCAGATAACTCTTTCTAACACCTCTTTGATTCACCAACAAATTGCTCCCAACCTTTATCACCATTCGAGCCATGCAATCACTCCAAACTTATCGATGTAGGTCTTTCTTGGACTCAATACCTGATGTTGTAATCGCCGAAGATGGTGTACTTCGTCGTTGTTAAGTCTCTCAATCCAACTGGACCGCGTGCGTGCAGTTTTTGCGTGCTTATACCGATCTCAGCACCCATCCCAAACTGGCTCCCATCCGTAAAACGTGTAGATGCGTTGATATAAACTGCAGAAGAATCTATGGAATCGATGAACTTCATTGCATTCGTGTAATTCTCAGTTAGAATTGCCTCGGAATGCTTTGTAGAGTACTTATTGATGTGAGCAATTGCTTCTTCCAACCCACTTACGACCTTTACGGAAATGATGTAATCCAGATACTCCGTGCTCCAATCTTCTTGCGTTGCAGGGACGCACTGTATGATCTCTTGCGTTTGCTCACATCCTCTGATTTCCACATACCTTTCATCGAACAGTTCTTTCAATTTTGGCAAGAAAACCTGCGCAATTCCTTCATGAACGAGTAGAGTTTCCACAGCATTACATGTGCCAGGCCGTTGAGTTTTTGCATTGTCTACTATAGCCAAAGACTTCTCGACATTTGCACTTTCATCGACGAAGATATGACATACACCTGCGCCCGTTTCCAACACTGGAACCTTCGAATTTTGCACAACGTATTCTATGAGAGATTTGCCACCACGTGGAATGACGAGGTCTATATAATCTCGCTGTTTTATCAAAAAGTCCACAACTGATCTATCGGTTTGCTCCACCAATTCCGCCGCGCTTTCAGGCAAATTACTCTTTCTCAACGCAGATTTCATAACATCGACTATAGCCTTGTTGGAATTGATCGCATCAGATCCCCCTTTTAGCAAGATACAATTGCCAGATTTCAGCGCCAAAATCGTTGTCTCCAACGTAACATTGGGTCGTGACTCGTAGATGACAGAAAGTACTCCGAGTGGGACACGAGTCTTGTATATCTTCAATCCATCTTCACGCACATACGAATCGACCACCTCGCCAATGGGGTCTTTTAGTTCGACCACGTCGTTACAGGCATCCACCATTTCATCGATTCTTCTATAATTCAGAACCAACCTATCGATCAGAGACTCTTTCATGCCTTTTTGCCTTGCACTTTCGACATCTTTTGAATTCTCAGCGAGTATATATTCCCTATTTGCCAAAATCTCGTCAGCTATAAGTTTCAGTGCATCGTTCCTATCTCTTGCCTTGGATGTTGAAAGGATCTTAGACGCATCTTTAAGAAGTGATAATTTCTTCAATACATCATCCATACTCTTCCCCCCTCAGTTAACAGCATCAATGTTTAGCAACCAAATCCTCTAAATTTTCGATATTATACCACGCACATAACAGTTTTCTGCAATTACATAGCCTATTAGAAAACCAAATCACAAAATTCTACCAAATTCCGCTTTGTAAACGGTTCACTTAAGAATTGTGAAAAAACTCCGCGTGCATTTATGCCACGCAGAGTTTACCGCTTTTCTTCATTTACTGCATCAGATTTTGAACCTAGTTAACACAATTAGAACATCACAAACTTCATTAAACCACCGTATAGGAGGAAACAAGGATATCGAAAATTCCCAAAACTGTGCATTTCCATTGAGCAACATTGTTGTAATCTATAGTGACCACGAATACTTAATTACATCTAAATCATCTATTGCTGACGCTTCCGATTCTTTGATTAGTGACTTCTCGTACAGAGAGCATATCTTTGACAGACCTTCTTGAAACGTCTGAAAAGCAGATATAGTATCTTTTCCCTGATTCTACTCCACCTCCAGTTTTTATCCGAAAAGATAAGAACCACCACGAATAGAAATGTCCCCTATAACCTCATAAGAATTAGGAAACTATCACTTCGATAATATTCAAATATACGCAGAATATATGCAATTATGCTAATTTTGATGCATCTAATCATGAGGTGGGCATTAAATAAAGGGGAAATGAGAGATGCAATGACTGCTACGCAAAAAATAGGGGCACCAAAAATCCTCTTTTTGTCGTTTATTCATAACACATTCAGAGTTTTCTCGTTTTTCGCAAGTGTCAAAGTCGGAAAGAACAAATCAAAATCAAAGGTATACATGGGATAGTAGTATCATTTCAACAAAAAGACAGCTCTTACCGTTACCATTACCTCTTTCTCTATGGTTGCGGTGTCATAGCTTCCGTAGTCACTCACTTCTGTTGAGTTTGGAGCAAGCACTTGCACGACACCCATGCTCGCGGATTTTAGACTGCCTACTTTCTTCCCTGAACTTTGAGCGATCTTCTCTGCCCTTGCCTTGGCATCGTTCATGGCCTCTGTGAGCAGACTTACTCTTAAATCTGGCAATTTAGAGTAGTAGTATTCCAAAGACTGAGTAGAGAAATTAACACCCTCATCGAGCAATTCTTGGAAATTCTTGGCTAAAGTGGTAATCTTTTCAAGATCCTCCGACTGCATCTCCACAGTCTGCCTTAAAATAGTCTCTTTTAAATCTTGCTGATTGCTATAAATCCAAGGTCGTTCTACAGAAACAGGTGAAATTACGAGTGTTTTCGTATCGATTCCATTCTTTTTGTAAAATTCCAAGATGAGATTCAAGTCGTTGCTCATCCTTCTATAACCATCTTTGAGATTCTCCTCGGGAATAGTTGTACTAAATGCCGCAGTCCATCTAACAATATCGGAAGTTACCCTCATTCTTGCCGAACCTACGACGCTAAGCGTATTATCCATAGCCTTCACTCTATAAAAAGTCTCAGATACAATAAGTGTACCCGCGATGAAACATAAACCTATGATTATTGCCCAAAGAGTGTTTTTCACAGTACCATCCTCCTTTTAAATCAAAATCAACTTTGGAAAACTGTGCTTGACTCGATGAAAAAAATCACTAACCTACATGAATTTTAACTCCTTTTTCGTTATTTTACAAACTTGACTTTGGGTAAGATAGACCGATAGCTAGGTATGTTTACGAAGAAATGTTCAGATTTGGGCATATTGCGAGTTATTGTGATACATGGCCTATCATAGAGATAAAATCGATGCGTACCGTTTTAGCAGTACGCATCGATCATATTCATCAGTTCCACACACCTGGGGGGGTAGGGTATGAAGTTTTTTGTTTCAAACTACAAATATATCTTACTCAGTAATGCTTAATGTGTACTTAGAATATACTTAGAGTCTGCTGAGAGTTTTTGTTATACTATTCTATTCCCTCATTCAATGTTTTTAATATACTTTCCAACATCTCTTCTGTCATGTATCCACCACCGAAGTTGACTGCCGCTCTGATCGGTTGATATCTTAACCAACCTTGGAATATATCTTTCAGTGCCTTTTCATCATTTTCCGATAGTTTGCCTGCTTGTTGCATTTTTTCAATGAGGTCCATTACTATTTGGTATCCTTTTGGATCATCCACTATATCGCCTATGTATGAGTTTCTGTGGAATCTTTTCTTTAGTTGGACTGTAGAGTTCACTATTACTTTCTCTCTAAAAACTATATCACGAGAGGATCTACCAACAAGTATCTCAAACTCGCCACTCTCCACGTGCCAGTCTTTCAGTTCCGTGTTGTAATATGCAAAAGCACGTTTATCTAATATAAAGTTCACTGTCTTCTCTTCGCCAGGTTCTAGTTCGACCTTTTCAAATCCCTTTAGTTCCTTTTCCGGCCTGTTGACTGTACTTTCAGAGTCTCTCACGTAGAGTTGGACTATTTCTTTTCCTTTGACATTTCCTGTGTTCTTTACTTTTACTCTCACTTCAACTGTTTCATCGTCGTTCATTTCTCTTCTGCTAATCCACATGTTGCTGTATTCAAACGTTGTGTAGCTCAGACCATGACCAAATGGAAAGAGTGGTTCCATCTGTTTTTTGTCGTAGTATCTGTATCCAACGAATATACCTTCTCTGTACTCTACTCTGTCACCCTCGCCTGGGAAGTTGAGGTATGATGGGTTATCACTTAGTTTTTTCGGGAATGTTTCTGCCAACTTTCCCGATGGATTGACGATACCAAAGAGTATGTCTGCAACCGCTCCACCTGATGCTTGACCACCAAGGTAGCTCTCCAAAATGCCTTTCACCGAATTGACCCAAGGCATCTCAACAGGTGAACCGTTGCTCAATACAACGACTACGTTCGGTTGTACTTTTACAATTTCTTGTATCAGTAAATTGTGGGCCTCTGGTAGTGACATGTGTTTCCTGTCGTACCCTTCGGATTCGTAATGTTCTGGAAGTCCTGCAAATACAATGGCAACATTTGAATTCTTAGCTATTTCAACAGCCTTTTGGATTAAGGATTGGTCAATCTCCTCGCTGTCCATTTTGTAACCGTCTTCGTACAATACTTCTGCATTGCCTTGCACTATTTTCTGAATCTCTTCAAATGCATTGTCAATTTTTGTTGGATTGACGTGCGAGCTGCCACCGCCTTGATATCTTGGTTGCTTTGAAAATGCACCTATTACTGCTATCTTCCCTTCTTTTCTCAACGGTAGTATCTTGTCATCGTTCTTCAATAGTACCATACTCTCGCTTGCTATTCTCCTTGCCAACTTGTGATGTGCGTCTTTATCGTACGTTGCGCCAGGTTTTCTGCTATCTATCACCTTAAAGACTATATTCAAGATTCGTTCAACTGTATCGTCGAGGATTTTCTCATCGAGCTTTCCAGATTTGACTGCTTCTACGATCAGTTTGTCTCTATTTCCAAAGCTCGTTGGCATTTCAACGTCAAGCCCTGCGATCAATCCTTTGACTCTATCGTTCACAGCACCCCAGTCTGAGACTACGAATCCCTCAAATCCCCAATCGTCTTTGAGTACGTCTCTGAGCAGGTACTTGTTTTCGGATGCCAAATCACCGTTGACAGAATTGTACGAGCACATCACAGTCCACGGTTTACCATTTTTTACAGCGAATTCGAAGTTTGCCAAATATATCTCTCTTAATGTTCGTTCATCGATTATCTCATCAACCGTCATTCTTCTGTGTTCCTGATTGTTTGCAGCAAAGTGCTTAAGCGAGGTACCTACTCCCTCTTCTTGCACGCCTTTTATGTAAGCTGTAGCCATCTGCGTTGAGAGGTATGGGTCTTCCGATAGATATTCGAAGTTACGCCCACACAGCGGTGATCTTTTGATGTTTATTGCTGGGCCCAAGATTATATCGACACCGTTTGCTTGACACTCTTTTGCCAATGCCTTCCCCATCTCTTCAATCAACTTTCTATCCCAAGAACTGGCAGTTGTAACTGCAGTTGGGAAGCAAGTTGAAGGGATGCTTGGTCCCAATTGCTTTTCTTCCGGGGTCTCTGGTTCTTTTCTCAATCCGTGCGGCCCATCTGACATCCTAATAGAAGGTATACCGAGCCTTTCGATTGGTTTTGTACGCCAGTTGTCTAATCCCGAGCAAAGGCTTGCCTTTTCCTCCAGGGTCATCTGAGAAACCAGTTTCTTTACATCTCTTTCCATGACACAACCTCCTTCTTCTGTATGAGTGTACAATTAGTTGCTATTCATCACTCTTTCGAGTAGATCCGTATGTAATCTACGTACATGGCCTGTGGGAACTTCGTTGTTTGGTCTGGATATCCGGGCCAATACCCGCCAACTGCTACGTTTAGTATGATGAAGAATGGTTTATCGAATACCCACTTTGCCATATAACGGTTTTCTATTGTTTCTCTGCTTACTTTGTGGTAGTTTACATCGTTCACATACCATCTTATCTCATTTTCGTCCCATTCTAATGCAAATGTGTAAAATGTTTGTGAAAAATCTTTCTGCGATTCGTCCAGTATTCTGTACGGTTTTGATATACCCTTTGCCCCGGAATATCCTGGTCCATGTACTGTGCCATATACCGTCTTTGTATCGTGTCCCAAGTATTCCATGATATCTATCTCGCCACACGATGGCCAACCTACTTTGTCTATATCCTCACCAAGTAACCAAATAGCTGGCCACAGACCTTTCCCGACAGGTAATTTTGCACGTACCTCTATTCTACCGTACTTGATGCTGACTTTGCCTTGTGTTATCATCCTCGTGGATGTGTAGTTGTAAGTACCATATTGATCTTTTATGTTCTCTTTTCGTGCCTCTATCACGAGCATACCATCCGAAATATACCAGTTTTTATCTGTGTAGTATTCAAGCTCACCATTTCCCCAACCTGGGTTTCCTTTTTTCTGTCCATTTCCAATTTCGAATGTCCAGAATTTTGCAATATTCTTATCATCGTTGAACTCTTCTGACCATACGAGCTTCATACTATCTAGCAATTTATCCTTCACCTTCCCCTGTGAGTTTTGTGAATCAACTGTATTTGAATCACCGAATACGAAAATTCCTGATAGAATCAAGATAGCAAGCACAACCCAAGCAAATCTTTTGGTACGTTCCATACCTCCCAGCCTCCTTCCATTCTGAAGTTACTGGATTATTGAGCAAATTCAAAATCTATTCACCAGTTATACCGGCACGCTCGATACCTTCAACAAATCTTCTTTGCAAAATGGTGTAGACTATAAGCAAAGGTATGATTGTTATGAGTGTTGCAGCCATGCGAATACCTTCGTTTATCCTGTTCTCAACACTAGCATCTCTTGTCGGAAACATAGCTGTGTACCTGTTTACGAAATCTCTGAGCATGACGGGCAGTGTTTTTATGTTATCACCGTTGAAGACAGCAGCCATGTAGGTCTCGTTCCAATACCACACGAATGAAAATAGGAACGTGACTACGATCATTGGAATTGACATGGGTAATATCACCTTGTAGAATATCTCGAATCTATTTGCACCATCTATCTCAGCAGCTTCTTCAAATGCAATTGGGATCATACTGAAGAATCTATAGTACAACAAAATGAATATGGAACTCTTGACCCCTTGACCAAGTATTGCCGGTAGGAATGTCGACCAAGGCGTTCCAACAAGTTTTAACCTTGCAAAGAGTATATATTTTGGCACGTACGTCACCTGTACAGGTATTATGAATGCCGCAATGACAAAGAAGAATATCAATCGCTTCAATGGAAATTCAAATCTAGCAAGTCCGTAGGCGACAAGTGCGGTAACTATTGTCTGGAAGATTGCTGGAATGATTGACATCTCTATACTATCCCATATCGAATTTGGCACGTCCAATACCTTCCAAGCAGTCTTGAAGTTGTCTGAATAGAGCTCAGTAGGTATCCAAGAAACGATCGGGTTTGCCAGGTCTCTCATACTCATGAAACTGATTGAAACCATGTATATCAGTGGATGGAGATATGCATAGGCTATGCCAAGTAAGATGATAAATATCACAATTTTTGTTATTAGGCCTTTTGTTTTCCTACTCACAAACTCGCCTCCCAATATCAAAATATTACAGGGCACGCCTTCTATCCCTGAGTAATAATAATGCTATCAATATGAAACCGAGCGTAGTCAAAAAATGTATCCAAGCCAAAGCAGATGAGTAAGCGTATGGCCTTTGGAAATTGAACATGTTCGTTGCAATGCTTGTGTTTATGGGATTGTTTGGGAAAGAAGATAAATCCACTATTGTGTAAATTGAATTTACCAAGACAAATGGTTTTATGAGTGGCAATATTATCTTCCAGAATATAACCCAAGCATTCGCACCGTCTATCTGCGCGGCTTCGTATATATTCGTACTGATCCTCTGAAGTCCCGCCAAGAAGAACACGATCTGTACACCGGAGAACCATAGGATCGTAATTAAGTTATCGAAGATGTAGAGAAATGGAAAGTTTATGAATGATGGTAGTGTACTCAAGAACCTGTACACAAAGAAACTGTTTGGATCAACTATCGATAAAGCCCTATTAGTCAATAGTTCTGAAAGTACTGGTCCACTTATGATCACAACCGGTAAAAAATATACGGCCCTGAAGAACGTCCTGCCAAAGAACGCTTGATTGAGCAGAATTGCTATTATGAGCGAGAATATGATGATCAGCGGCACGGAAAGACCGATGTCTATCAAAGATTGTACGTACAGAGTTGGGAACTGAGTGTCCACTCTGAACGCATAGTTGTAGTGTTTGAACCCAACGAATGTGGTCTTTATTCCCTCAACAGAGAAGTTCACATCTTGGAAACTCAAGAATAGTGAGTAGAACAATGGATAGATCGTCAATAATATGAAACCAATGAGCCACGGCATCACAAAGATATAGCCAGTTATTGCTCTTCTCGTCTTTTTTTTCATCATTGTCACTTCCTTACCTCGACGATTTTCCAACTCAACGGTGCTATCTTGTTGTTCTCGAATTCTTTCTCACTTTCCGTGTAATTTACACACAAGTAATCTCCGTCTTCATACTTTACAACGACGAATCCTTCTTGCAATGTGCGCCTATCTACTATCTTTTGCCCCAAGAATCTGCTCAATGCAGAGTTAATTTCTTTGTATATATCTATTATCTCTTGTTTCCAGTCGTAGAACTGCGACGAATATATATCACTGATTCCAGTATCTTTCAACTCGAAATTGTTGAGCTCTGTCAAGGTGAAAGATGGATAAGCACCGTATTCTATGCACTTCAAGACATCTTCACGTGAGTAAAAGCTCAAGTTCATCGGAGGGGCAAAGTACGGTACACTCCCTTTAAGTATTATCTGCAAAAATGGTACTGTGTCAGTTAAGAATAGATATTGACCGTTGTTTACTGGGATATCGTAGATTGCATCTGCATATTGCCAGGCGTAATCGTGAGGTGCTTTCATGGCAACGAAATTCAGACTAGTCTGCAATTTCTGTAACGTCTTCATCGATTGATTCTTTATGTAATCTCTTGGATAGCTATTATCGTACCTGTTATCGCTGTACAATGTTGATGCAAAATCCGCAAGTGCCACATTTTCGATCGAATTGTTCTTGTAGAACTCTATCTTCTGCGTCAACTTTTCTATTGCCAAGTAGGAGTTGAAATAGTAAGTCTTGTTGAACAATATTGTCTTATCGTCCCTCTCTTCCAAAATGGGTGCTTGCGATAGGTTTATACCAACCTCGTACGCCCGAAGGTTCAGTTGCCTTTCTGTAACCTTCTTGAATGCATCGACAAAGTACAACTTAATGTTTTCTGCTCTTGAAAATTCAAAGAGTTTCTCTCTCTGCTCAGCATTGAAAACCTTGTCTTCAAACCCATACTCTGAGACCTTGTAGCCACTCTTTCCACCCTTTTGCCAACCGTCTATGAAGAGTAGTATGTTATTTACTCCAGCACTTTTCAGTTGTTTTACATAATCGATAATTGCATCGACCGTTGTCACGTTCTTCACATTGTATGATAAGATACCACTTTCGACGTCAGAGAGGATAAAATAAAGCATTACTGGTACATCTTTATCTCCTACAATAGTAGTCTCGTTCTTACCCTTTGTGTAATTTCCCTTAAGGTAATTTGCAAATCCGATGTATGAAGCATCATTACCGTTGAAAAATGTGTATTCTACCCTTGCATTGAATACATTCTTGTCTTTTTGAGGTACTTGGATACCTGCGCCACTTCTACTTGTCCGTTGTGTATATTTCTGCCTGTATATGAACTTTATGGTACCCCATGTGTATTTCGATATGATTCCGCTTGGATATGCCACAACACTTGAGAATTCTGCACCATTTTTTGCGGTAATCAAAAATCCATTGGCATTTTCTGCATGGACGATGCCAAGTGCAGAAATCAATATTTGTGGCGGTTCAACTGCGAAATCGTTCGGTCTCTTCGCTTTTAGATCGTTTACTTCGAACATATCATCGATGCCACCGTCTTTGCCATATACCTTTCTTTCGTACGGTGCAAGGTAGTGTGCAGCATTTGAAAATCTCATGAGTGCACCGTTACCATCTGGAATGAATACGTACCCATCGACTTCTTTTTCTCTCACGGCACCGAGAAATGGCATGAACATAACGGTTGCAAGCGAGTATTCCGAACCTTCGACTATGGCATTAGGAAGCAGTTCAAACGTTAATTGAGTCCCAGTGAGCGACATCTTGAATGTGAGCGTAATGCCTACTGACTGGAATGCTACCTTGTACGTTATACTGTTTCCATTTTTCTTGTATTCTTTCAGTACATCGGTAGCACCACTACCAACTGCCTTCAATATGCCGCCTTTGTCAAAGACCTCTATAGCTACTATTGAGCTTGCTATACCACTCCATGTCTGATTGAACTCATTTGTCTTACTCGTATCTACCGTGCCCCAAACATAACCTGTTTTCTTATTTACTATGCGAATTGATAGGTCACTATCTCTTTGCCAGATTTCAAGGTATTCATTTTCCAAAATCTTAGTATGTCCCATGACATCTCTTATCTGCTTGATTGTAGCACTCGGCAATATGTCAGGTCTACTGAATCTATTTGATGTGTAGTGCTGAGAAAACGCAGCAGACGGCAAAAAGACAATTGATGCAAATATCATGAATAATATGGATGATACAATGGAGTTATCGCGCACATTTTTTAGATTAACAGAAAGATTAGCCAAATCTAACACGGTAGATGACCTCCTGTACTATGGAATATATCAGATCATAGAACTGACTCCAGAGCATGTATATCAACGATGCAATGAAGACTATTATGATGATCCAAAATATCGTCAGCAATATGTTCCATACAGTGCCCATAACCGAGACGTTGTGCAGCTCTTTTATCACGATGAATACATTTACCGCACACCAAGAGATAACTAAGAACGTTAGAAATTGCAGTATGAAAATCTCGTTGAGCGTTAGAAAATGTGTCAATAGAGTGGCTATAGGCTGTATGACTATGAATGGTGAGAGTGCATACGCTGTCACACGATAAATCTGAGATAAAGTTCCCTCGCCATCGGTTATAGAACTGACCAGATTGTTTGAGATCACCCAAAGCATTGCTGGCAGCATGGTAATCAAGAATACGTATCCAACTGTTGTGTTTGAAGCATCTTGCGAGAATATGTATCCTTGGCCGAACGTATTCAACACCGCTACGGCAAAGAAGAGCCCGTAAACGATCGTTGCCGAGAGGTTTGTTGTCCTTTCCTTTCTCTTTATGTAATAGACACCATCGATTGGATGTCTGAGGAATGTGAACATGTACATCACATCTTTAAGCAACTTGAACCTAGTCGTTCTTTCCTTCTTCACTCTATTCTTTCTAAGTAATGGTAAAAGTTCAAAGAGTGCATATATAACGACAAAGAGTACCAAGAAGATAGTCGCATTTCCTTCGAGAAATTTATTTCTTATCTCCCAATATGCATCGGAGTATTCTTCTCGCTCGTCTGCAATTTTGAAATGGAGAGCTGCTTGCTCGTAATCACCTTCTTGGAAATATGCTTTCCCCAATCCCAAGTGTGCAATCTTTGAATATCCATCGTATTTGAGCACATCTTCCCACTTCTGCTTACTATCTGAATACTTGCCATCACTGAATAATATGAGCGCTTTATGAATCTCGTTTGTGTAAAGCGTCGGAACGAATACGTGCACCAATCCACGTTCAGAATCTAAGACGTAGAGATTGTCATTCTCATCAACGCATATGCCAGAAACAACTGTGAAGTAACCATTTCTTTCAGAAGATATAGCCCTACCACCGAGTGAGAAGAGTAAGTTACCTTCTCTATCGTATTCATATATCAAGCCCGTTTCGGTAACCGCTATGATTCTACCATCGTTTGCTATTGTGATATCAACGAAATTTGGCTCGTCTACCATTCTCATATTTGCCGACTTTGTCAAGATGTTCGTACCTATCGTATTGTGTTTCTTTATCGCATTACCTGAAACGGATCTAGTTGTCGTGTATATCAATCCCTTTGTATCTATTGCAAGATTGTTGTACGGTCTTGGAATCCTCAAGAGCAGTTGACTCCTTTGCTCACTTGTAAAGAATATGTCTTGAAATTTTTGAAGCCACGATAGATTGACCGTGTTAGAACCGAAGAATCCCAAGAAATCTCCTTCACGGCTGAGTTGTATAATCCCTTCTGCAGTACCCTCGCTTACAATGTATAGATTTCCCCTCTTGTCGACAACAACTTTCTTAGGCATGTAATTTGTGTTTACACCGAATAGAATACTATTTGGCCTTGTATATTGCCTTATCAATGTCCCACTTTCATCGAATAGATAGACTGCCTGAGCACTCGAATCTGCAACGTATATGTTATTATTGTCGTCTACGAATACTCCTTCAGGGGTAAAGAGTATATCCTGACCAATTAACTGGATGTTGCCTGTTGCCAAATCGTATACTACGATTCTGAAGTTCCCAGAATCTGCGATGTAAAGCTTTGAACCTTTGTAAAATATGTCCTTTGGGTAATAGAGGTCAAGGTCAGCAAAGAGCACCTTACTGACCAAATAGGCATCTTGTGATTTTTTCCATTCGTTGTCTTGAGTCAATGTATAAGTGTAGAACGTTGAATTTGCCGTACTCAAAGCGATCGAAGGAATCACGGTGAGTAGTGACAATATCACCGTTATGGTCAGTTGTCCTATTCTGGAGTACTTGAAAAATTTGAGAAAAACATCAAATTGCAAAGTCCCCTTATCGTGTTCATTCTTGTGCGTACTCATCAAACAAGCACCTACCATCATCTCAGTTTGATCAACTTCATTTCAGTCCAGAGTAAGCCATCGTATTCATGACTTTCGACTGCATGAAGATGAATATGACCAAATTAGGTATAAATATGAGCAAAGAACCTGCCGCTGCCATGCCTTGCCCCAAGAGTGTGTTACCAGTTGACGATGTCAAGGAGTTAATTAAGAATGAGAAGGTCCTCAGGTTTTCGTTGTTTATATAGTAGACTCCTGCTTCGGTACTGTTCCACACGGTTTGGAACGTTAGTATACCTACCGTAGCCATAGCAGGTGCAACCATCGGTGCGATGATCTTTCTCACCAATTGAAAATCACTCGCACCGTCGATTCGCGCTGCATCGATTATTTCATCTGGCACTTGATCAATGAACTGCTTCAGCAAGAATACTACAACTGGCGCTGCTATCACCGTGAGGAAGTTTATTGAAAATGTATCTAATAGTCCCAAACCTTGTATGACGAAATATCTTGGTATCACTACGGCCGTTGGTACAAACATCAGTGCAAGATTGTTAATCGTAAATATGATCTGCTTTGCCTTGAAATTTTTCTTCGAGAGTGCGTAGGCTGCAAAGAGTGCAATCCAGCGTGTCGCAATGACCGCAATGATTGCTGCCACTATGCTGTTTATGAGATACCTCGATACAGGTACATTTGAAGATGATGTGAAATTGAAGAGTTCGACAAAGCTATCCAATGAGAACTTCCTTGGAAAGAAACGTGGTGGATACAAGAAAAGTTCGTTGATTGGTTTGAACGCATGAAATATGATGAACAGTATTGGTAAAAGTGAGAAAACAACGATCGGTGCAAGGATTATGTAGAATTTTATCTGGCTTTTATGGAAGTACTTTGGGTTCGTTCCCGTCCTGAATTTGCTCATGTGCATCTCCCTCCCCAGCTCAATCTCAATCTCTTTCCCCGAATATTCTCCATGCAAGACGCGAGGCAATCCAGATGATCACCAGGAGAAAAACGGATAATGCAGCAACGTAACCCATTTCATATCTCGAAAACGCATAGTCATCTATGTGGTTAGTGATGAGCTGACCAGCGTATTCAGGTGTTGGGTTCGAGTCTGTAAGTGCCACACCTATACCCGCTGAAGTGAACGTGTACACTATCGACATCACTGCACCAAAGAGCATTTGAGGTCTCATCAGTGGTATTGTGACGTATATGATTTCTTGGAGTCTGTTCTTCACTCCATCTATCCTTGCTGCCTCGTAGAATGATTCATCTATATTGAGCAGACCTGCCAACATGGCCAAGAATCCAATTCCCATACTGCCCCACAAAGAGACGATGATCATTATGTTCAACAGGTAATCTGGTGATTGAAGCCACTGAATCGGCTTACTGATAAATCCCAAATTCAGAAGTATACTGTTCAGATAACCATTCTGATCTCCGCTAAATATTACTTTCCACAAAACACTCATCGTCGTACCAGCAGTTAGAGATGGTGAATAGATGATCAATGCAATAATCGTTCTTGGTATCCTTGTTAGTTGCGCAACTAACCAAGCAAGGATAAACGAAAGTAGATATCCTCCAACTCCCACTATTAATGAGAATTTGATCGTATTGGGCAGGACTTTTTGCATGAAGATTTCGTCCCTTGTGAATAGACTTATGTAATTTTGCACCCCAATGAACCTCGGTGGTTGAATCGTATTGAAATATGTGAAAGACTGAAAGATGGCGATACCAACCGGTAAGGCTATGAAAAGTGCAAAGAGTGTCAGATATGGTGTCAACATTACCCAATGACTTCTGGATTTTCTCATTTTATTTCACCTTCTTTGAAAAAGTCCTCTATGCTTCTGAATTGCATCTTTCTAACGATTTTGCCGCCCTTCAAGTATCCAAATTCAATGAGTTTTCTCTCCATCTCTCTGTTGATTATCTTTATAGACTTATCAACAGCCACTCTCAAGTTCTCACCTTGCAATACTACTCTGTTCCACACGTTGCTAATTTCCCTTTCCGTCATGTAACTTGCTGGATGTCTCTGTACTTCCTTTATCCATCTCCATTGCTCAAGTATCACCGATTTATGCGATTCTGGGATGAATGTAATCTCCTTGAAGGCAGATATGTTTGCCGTGTTCCAAAGGTAATCTGGTCCGTAACGGGAGACAAGTGTATTTGAGAACTTCACTTGAGTATCCTTGGAAAGCCACCATTTTAGGAACTCCCAAGCTTCTTCTTTCTTCGTTGAATCTTTGAATATTACACCTGCCCTATCACTTGCAACTTGGTATCGCAAAATCTCGCCATCTTTGTAGACACCGGGCGATGGTGCAATATCCCAAAGACCGTATATTTCATCAGCCGCATTTGTCAATAGCAAATAGGTACCGAAATCTGCCACACCTATAGGTATCCTTCCGTATCTGAATTCGTTGTAAAAATTTGCAACGTATTCCGGAACACCGTAGATACTGTAGAGATCAGTCATCAACTCTAAACCTTTCAATGTTTCCTCACTGTTTATTGCAGTCGACATACCATCTTTTGAATAGAGCGTTCCGTCGTTCTGGAAGATGAAGGGTGCTGTGACATGGAAATACTTTTGAGAGGAAGCAGATAATGGTATGTAAAAGTTCATGCCCCTTCTTTGAAGTTCAGGCAATATCAATTTCACATCGTTCCAAGTTTGTGGAACTGGCAAATTAAGCCTTTGGAATATATCCTTCCGATAGAACAACACATAGAAGCCTTGAGTCTCAGTCACACCGTAGATGCCATCTTCGTAGATGAATGGTGTAAGCGTCTGGATGTTGTAATCATTGGAGATGTACTCTTTGAAATCAGGAAATTGTAGTAAATCAGTTACGGCTCCTCTCAAGGCAAGTTCGTAAGGTAACCAGTTACTAAGCCCGAGTGCCACATCCGGCGTGGTCTTTGCCGCGGCGGAGAAGATTACCTTCTGTTCGCTGGGCATTGTCGAAAGTCTCACGTTTATACCTGTTTTTTCGTAGAAGTCGGTATCGACCAAGTACTGCATAGTTTCAACCAACTGTACAGGTCTATTGACCCAGACCGTTAGTTCACCACTCTTGGAATCGCTCTTTTTGACATATGTTGAATATGGGTCAGTTCTATTCATCAAGGACAATCTCAACTTTTCAAGTTCAACAAACCCCGCAACCATAAACGAACCATGTGGTACATCAACCGTTGTACCTGCAGGATGTATGTATATCTCATCGATGCCCATGGGCTGACTGCGCAATGCAGTTATGAGATTTGAGACTCTCTGTGCAATCGATGAATCACCCTCACTGATGGAATCGAGATAAAATGGCAAACGCTCGGGCTCTTTCAATATCTTGTCTATCGTACTTGCAGCCACCTTCAAATCGCTGATGTGGCCTGTTGCACCAACGCCCAGTTTTTCGATGAGTAAATTGTACTGTGTCATCAACTTATCCGATATATTTTGCAAATCCACGAGCACAGTAGGTAAATACTGTTCTATATTCCAAGTCCTGTTCGGATCAAGGTTGTGACCAACCAACATTCTTATCGATATACCTATATCTTGAATTTGCTTCAGTATCCTTTGAAGTTCCAAGATCGCTGATTTGTATACACCCGTGTCAACTTCAAAGCTCAATACGTGCCAACCCTTTTCTAACCATAATTTCACCGGCTTACCATTCAAAGAAAGCGTTGCCAATCTCCAAAACTGACCAGTATAATCAAATGGATAATCCTGCAATTCAGCAAATGGGCTTTGTCCATCGATTTCTATGTTCCTGTAGACAGGTACACCTTTGTTTTCCGATTGTTTGTAATTCAACGAAATCGAGTAAAATCCAGGATTATCGACATAGAACGTCCACAAAATTTTCTGACCAGGTAGATTGAATGTGCTTTCCAAAATAGCATTTATCCTTCTCTTATTGACTTGAAATGGCCTTACACTTGAAGAGGATACATAGCCTATGTTTATCAAGAAATCGCTTTTTGTCGTAGGCTTTTCTGCATCGATCATTATCACTTTTTCAGATTGATTCGATGAACTATCCTTCCCTTCAAATTCGTTCAGGTAATCTGCGTACGTCTTCAACTGACCTTTACGTGCAAATATGACGTTGTAAATTACCAACGCAGATGAATTGTTTCTTATGGATACTCTGAAATTGCCCTTCGGAAGCTGAATTGTGATTGGTTCTGCAGAAAGGCGATCTGCAGGTAATACTTTATCAACTGTCAATTCTTCATACGCATTTTGCTCAGGTACCACTTCGTTTTCATATCTATCAAACTGGAAATTCAGCGTCTTGTAGGTAGAGTAATTGTTCAACCGACCTTCCAACACGTAAAGTTGCTTGTAAGTCCCGTTATCTTGCAACTGATCTATCTGCAGTGATACACTTCCGTAATTCAGAGAATTCAAAACTTTGTAAGCCATATATATCTCATAAATACCATTATTTTCAATTTGGAAATCATCAACGATAGAAGCATTCGTTTCAATGGTATTTCCACTGAAATTGATGAAGACATTATCAGAACTAGCTTTGAAATAGGACAATTCTGTATCAAAATATTGTGCGATCGAGTCGTCTGTTGATACGATGTTAGATTGAGAGTAACTGGTACTTTCTGATTGCAACTTGGCTAAGTTTTTGTACTGAAAATATCCGACGAAATAAACGACTAAGATTACTGCCAAAGCTGCGATTATCGGCCAGTAAATGAACTTCCTCATCTAGTGGGCACCTCCTGAAAAAGAACGTGAGCTAAAAATTTAAAGAGTGTATAGAAAAAGACATAAAATTCAAAGGAGAGGCGAGGCTCCTCGCCTCTCCAAAGTGAAAATGTGATATTATTTGCCTTCTATCTTCTTTCTCGTTTGAATGAAATCTTTTTCTACTTGGCTCAACTTTGCACTGAAATCTTTATTTGCTTGAGAGATAACCTGATTTGCTTTATTTTCCACATCGGCAACTATCGTTCTTGGATCTGTGCCGCCTCTAATCTGTTCTGCTGCTGGGAATATAACGCCCCATATCGCATCGTCCCATCCAGGAACAACTTTATATAGATCTCCTCTAAACGTCTTGTCGAGATTTCTAAGTAGGTACTTTACGCCTTCTGGTACTACTTTCATACTGTTGAACTTTGCAATGACCGTTGGGTGCATCGTGCCAGGTATTATGAAGCTTGGTTCTGGTTCTCCATTAGCGTTTTTGAAGTTCTCTCTAATTTTCAACCTTGCCGTTATTCCCGTTGGTGAGAAGCTGATGAACTTTGCAAATGCGAATGCCTCTTTTGGATACTTCGTCGTTGAAGACATTATCACATAGTTAGCATGGACAGATTGCCTGAATCCAACTTTTGGGTCTTGTGGTAGTGGATAAAAATCGAATTTCCAAGGAACAGTTTTGAGCCAACTCCAATCCCAAGTACCATGGAATCCCATGAGTATTTTCCCTTCTCTAAACGCATCCGCATCCTTTCCAAATTTCTTCTGATAGTCGTCGAGTAGGCCTTGCTCTCTTAGCTGGTTATTTTTCAGATCGTCTGAAACAAGTCCGGGTATCGACTTTAACTCCTTTTGCAAGGCTATTGCCGATGCCCATGCAGAGTTCTGGAGTCTGAATTTACCAAGCGATGGGTCAAAGCCATATATTGCACTCTTTGGATCCATAACACCTGCCATAACTGCATCGAATTCCCATAGGTGATTTATACCAGAATATTCCCTCGTCGTTGCCCTTCTCAGCAGAGATTTAAATTGGTCTATTGTCCAGTTGTAACTTGGTTTTTGAATGTTCAGCTGCTCGAGCAAATCAAGATTAACAACTAAACTATGGAAGTGTAAGTCCCAAGGAATCGCATAAGTCTTTCCGTTGTACTTGAATGCATCTTTTATCGTTGCTGGAACATACTTCCAATCGGGGTCATTTGCAACAAATTCATCAAATGGATAGAGCCAGCCTTGTGTGACTAGGAATGGAAATCCTTCCCAACCAGTCATTACATCTGGCAATGGTTGACCTGCGGCAACTCGCGCAGTCAAAAACTCGTTCAAATTTGCATCAAACGTGATCATCTCAACTTTGATGTTTGGATAAACCTTATTAAACTCTGCTATCTCTTGCTTAGCTGTCTCCACATCCCAGTTTCTCACAGCGTAAGTTATAGTTGTCTGAGCTGCCATCAAAAATGTGGAAAAAACTAATAAAATAGCGATCCCTAACTTCACTCTCTTACCCATACTCAATCCCTCCTCTTCGGTGACTTACCAAGTTTTCAAAAAATTCCCGGAAATTCTCTAAAACTAAGATTTAATCATTAACGTCAAATCTATAGAACTTCCTGCTAACTCTCACCTCCCCGTATGTGTTCCATTACTTCCAAGCAATGGTAACTGCTGATTTAGAAGGCACCACAAATCCAAATGATCCTACGACAATCCTTTTTGTCTCCGCTGTTCTGTTTGATACTATCAATACAATCGACTTATCTGGATTCTCAAATGCAACTGTTTCCAAGTCGTTTTCAAATGTCGATGACCAAATTCTATAGGCGCCGGGTTTTACAAATTTGCTGATGTGTCCCATTGTGTAGTAATCTACGTTGTAAGTGATATCTTTCGTCTTCGTGTTGATTTTTACGAGCCCTCTACATGTACTGTTCCTCTGCGGTGAGAAAAGTGCAGGCCCGTTTTTCTCGTCAAGCGCAACATTCCACCAAACAACGGTCTTTGCCCAATTTCTAGTTGCCCTCACTACGTGCATCATCTGGTCCATGAATGCATCTGTGAACGCAGGTATCCAATCTCCGCCGGATGCCTCTGTGAACCAAATTTCTTCATCAGGAAAGAGGTTGTGTATGTAAGACATCGCTTCATGCTTGCCTGCATAGCAATGCCAAGCGCTACCTGCAACAAATTCTCGCGCCTTTGGGTTGTTGAGTATAATCTGTGCAAACGTTGTGTTATCCCAATTGTGATCGTAGATAAGAATCTTCGTTTCTATACTGTTCTTCTTGAAAAGTGGGCCAAGATAATTTACTACGAAACTCAATTGCTCTTGAGCGGACATACCCATACCAGGATAATCTTTTGGTACATACAAAGGCTCATTTTGAACGGTTATTGCATAGATGGGAATACCTTCTGCCCTGTATGCCTCGATGAATTTTAGGAAATATCGTGCGTACACATCGTAGCAAGACGTCTTCAGTGAACCACCTATCATACTACCAGACGTCTTCATCCAAGCTGGTGCACTCCACGGTGAGGCCATGATCTTTAAGAATGGATTTATACTCAATGCTTCCTTTAAGAGTGGGATGATGTATTCTTTATCGTTTTCTATCGAAAAATACTTAAGATCATAGTCTTCAGTCACGCCTTGTGGAAGATCGTCGTAACTGTACATAGAAAGTGCAAAATCACTCGAACCCATGGGCTGTCTGAGAAACGACATACCTATGCCATTTTCGTACGAAAAGAGCTTCTTCATCAGCTCTTCTCTCTGTGGTTTTGTGAGCACATTAAAGATCAAATGTGCCGAAGAATCGGTTAAAGAGGCACCAAAACCATCCATCTGCTGGAATTTTCTTGTCGGGTCTATTTCTACACTTACCCTTCTAGCAGGCAAGTCTTTGTAAACATATGTTTCCAAATTCACTTTCGTAAGCAGAAAATTTTGGTCAGCTGTTGTTAGCCATACTTCAGGTTTGTTTTCCATTACATTTCCACCTCTCTTTGTAGCGTCTGAATTTGAAGATGTAGCAGATGCAGCAAACGAAAATGTTTGAAAAGATAATATGATAATTACGATGGTAATCACAGAAAAGATACTCGTTTTTTTCATACCCATCCCCCCCAATCACTGTTAAGAAGAATAATCAAAAATAACTCTCTATTTCTTTTTCCATCGCCATGATCGCAGCACCGTGTGCTATGCTCACCTGATCAAGTTTTGAAATCCTTATGTCACATGTGTTCGTGAGGAGTATCTGGGCAGAAAAGTGCTTTCTAATCTGTTCGAGAATATCCGGCAGCACAGGCGTAATCTCACCACCGATGAAGATACGCGAAGGATTCACGATATTTGCCAAGTTTGCTAAGAGCAAAGCCAAATAGTAAGCCTCCTGTTCTAAAACATCTTTAGCTAATGCATCACCCTTTGAGAATAATTCGTGAAGTTCTCTTATATCATTTATCTTGATGTTGTTAGATTTTGCATTGTACGATTCGATGAGTTTGGGAACTGATGCAAGCGCCTCTACACAACCGTGCCTGCCGCATCTACATTCAGGACCATCAGGCATGATTACGGTGTGTCCAACTTCCAAAGAAGCACCATTAGAACCGCGGAAGATCTCTTCTCTAACTACCAGCCCCGCACCTATTCCGGTACCAATTATCACCCCAAGAAGTATGGAATCAGAAGATAGTCTGTTTAAATGATATTCTGAAAAGACCATCAAATTTGCTCCATTATCGTAAAAGACGGGAATATCTAAGATACGCTGCAACACATCGGATGATGGGAAAGTCTCGAAATGCGAATTGGGCGTGAGCAAAAGCTTTTTTTGATCTTTACTGACAATACCGGGAAGACCAAGTCCTACACTGATGATCTTCTCTCTTGGAATCTTTCCAGCTGAAATCAAAGTCGCGAACGTATCGTATATTTCATCAACTAACACATCTATACTTATACCCTTCGGCACTACCCTACTCTCACTTTTCAAAATCTTGTAAAACGCATTGATTGCGACAACATCAACGTGCGTCTCACCTACCTCTATACCAACGGAAAACGGTCCTTCACTGTTGATATCAAGCAAAATCGGAGGCCTACCACCCGAACTCTTTCCCAATCTCTTTTCAATCAAGAGACCCTTTTCCAAAAGTCTACTTACACACCTACTTATAGTGGACTCACTCAAGTGTGTAAATTTAGAGATATCTGTTCTTGAAATGAGATTCTTCTTCTGTACCGTTTTGAATACCGACAATAGATTTCTCGGGTCCATAAAATACCTCCAAACACACTTATACATTCAATATATTCAATACATTCAAAAATGTCATGAGAAAATTTAGAAATCATTTGAATACTTGCATTTTCTTTCGTTTTTCAGATTATAGCAAAAACACTCTCACACAAGAAACTCGGTGTAAATTATGTAGAAAGAATTAAGAGCGATTACACGCATATTTCTAAGTATTACAAAAAATCCCTTATCAGTTACTTTCTTTCAGGATGATAGTAATACAAAAAGGGCTTCAATAAAGAAATTTGTAAATGGCTTATCAACACAAAAGGCCAATTCTAAAAATTGTGAAAAAATTGATGCATGCCTTATGAGCATGCATCAATTCATTACTTTTATCTTCTTGATTTTTATCTTTCTATTTTGGTAATTTTTGCATTTTTAATCCGGAATTTCTTCTAAATTATCTATCTAATTACCATGCGGTTAGTGTTTATTAGTTCATTGTCTTGTTACCTTGTTTCTCATTTTACCATCCACATCAACTCGCTTGTTTCAAACACCTTCCTCATTGTTTGTTCCTGTCTCTAATTACTTGATTATCTGCAGTCCCTTGCCCTTGTCATATTCTGTATGCTTTGTGTGTTCTGTGTGTTTGTTGTGTTTGTTGTATTCTCGTCTGCAACTCTGCCTCTTGTTGCTGTGTATTCCTTGTCGCCTATCTTTACTTTTTCCACAACTACATATTTATCCGTACTCGTTGATACTATCCTTCCTGTTACCGTTATCTTGTCTCCTGCCTTTAGACTGAGCTCTCTCATCACTGGTCCTACCCTCAAATCGTACGCAACTCCTGCTGATTCAAATTTGACGACTAATCCTTTTTCCGATTCGAACGATATACTCGTAACAGCCCCGTCCAACGTTTTTACATCACTAATCGATGCATCTGCTGGTAAATTGAAATACCCTTGTAGTCCGTCTTTGAATTCTCTTGCTTGCACTTGTTTTTGTTGTGCTAAAGCACCTACTTGAGCTGGCGCTTGTACTGCCGTTTGAGCTTGGTTTTGGTTCTGTTTACTTGCTGGTCCGAATGCGAATATGCTACCTGCAAAGAGTACACTTAATGTGAGTAATACTAACAGTTTTTTCATAAATATCAACCTCCTCTGGTTTTTGAGTTTTTGCAGTCTGTGAATTGGTAAGTCACCGTACACCGATGTTAACTTCGAACTTACCAATTCTCAACTGACAGTGATATCTTACTCAGATATGCTTAATGTGTACTTAATGCACACTTAGAGTTTCCTTAGACTTTTTTATTGAATTCTCATATACTGAGTGATATGATTAGTGGTATGATTATAGTATAGTGATACAGTTTGAGTTAGTACGAAAATAGGTGCAAAAATTTTGTTAGAGGCTGCTCTAAAAGCAAATTAAGAGGTGAATGTAGTTGGTTTATTCGGAAATAATTGAAAAAGTGAGGAAGAGTTCTAAACAGCGATTGGCAGTGATGTGTTATGCGCAGTATGGCGATAAAATACTTTTTCTTCTAAGGAAGAAAGAACCATTTGTTGGATTTTTGGTACCTCCGGGCGGGAAAGTTGAAAAAGGAGAAGAAATAGAAGATGCGATGAGAAGGGAATTCAGAGAGGAGACTGGGCTTAAGTTGAACGAACTCAAGTTGAAGATGGTAACAACCGAAGTAGGTCCAGAGAATTACAACTGGATACTATTCACGTTCGTTGGAAAGGTGGATTCTGACAAGACGATCGAATGTAACGAAGGTGAATTGAAATGGATAGATAAAGATGGAATGTTGGAAGAAAATCTTTCAGCGATAGACAGATTGTTGATTCCTTACATATTCAATGATGATGATAAAGTAAGTATAATTGAGATAAGGTATGATGAAGACAAACAACCAAAGATAATTTCAGAGATTGGGGTAGAATCGTGAAACTACAAAAATATTTGCAGCAGTTAGGTTATTCAAGGCGCAAGGCAGATGATTTAGCTTTTACAGGTCGTGTCATGGTAAACAATCAGCGCATAGAGCAACCTTGGTATGAAATAAGCGAAGAAGATGTTGTTTCTATAGATGGCGTAGATTATGTTGTGCAATTTGAAATTCGATTTGAATACTACGTGCTTAACAAACCAAAAGGATACGTCAGTTCACTTTCAGACCCAAAAGAGGATAAGACGATTGGAGAAATACTGAAGAAGAGAAATCTCACAAACCTTAAACCAGTTGGCAGACTAGATAAAGATGCTTCAGGCGTCATCATTCTCACAAATGACGGAGAACTCATCAACGTGCTTACAAGTGCAAGATATGGCACAGAGAGAGTCTATAGAGCTAAGGTAAAAGGAAAAATAGCTCGAGCAAAACTGGAAATGCTAAAGAGTGGAATAGAAGATGAAGGGGAGTTTTTGAAATGTGAGAATGCAGTGGTATTGGAAGAACAAAGAGAATACAGTTTAGTTGAAATCAAAATGATAAAGGGAAAAAGGCATGAAGTAAAGAGACTGTTTGCACATATTGGAAATCCTGTTGTTGAATTAATCAGGACAAAGTATGGACCTATCGATATCTCTATCGTTCCAAACCAAGGAGATATCGCGAAAATCAGAGGCGACTTACTAAAGGCATTGTTGGATATCAAAAGGTCAGCACAGACACTTTGATTTACAAAAAGAACGTTTTTGATGAGAATGTGGTCTAATTTTTTGATCATATTCATTGATCTTATCTTAGAGAAGATAATGAAGGGATTTTTTCTCTCTTTTTTTGACATAGAGAATTGTGTGTGGCATCATCTAATTCAGGGGTCGCGGGCCCTTTATTTTATCTGGAGGTGACTAACATGGGAAAACGTACTTTGATTGGTGCACTTATATTTGTACTGTTGACTTCGCTTGGATTTTCATTTTCTTTCGGCGGAGGGGGACCTTCTATCTACTACTTTCCTGGTGGAACACTCGTAGGAGGATTGAAAAATCTCAATTTACCGATTGTGGACACAACTGCTTTTGAGTCTGGTATCATTACCTTTGGTGGTTCAGGGTATGGCGGAGTTGGGAATTTTTACAATGGCGGTTTTGGATTTGGTGGTGAAAAGGAGTACACAGTATCTTCCGACAAGTACATGGTAACAATTGCAGGCGGATTTGGCACCGGTATGCACAAATTAGATTTTGGAAATATTGCTCTCAATACATCGCTTGGGATAGGCGGTGTAGATATAGAAGTTGCCAGAAAAGTCAACGAAAACAACGTAGGACTTGGAAATCTACAGGATGGAACACTTGAAGGATACTTGGGCGCAAATATCAGCTACTTAGCACTTGACATTGGTGCTAACCTTAGCATTTCCTTTGTACCGATGTGCGAGTTAAGTATTGGTGCAAATGCCATCGCAGGTTACTCTTTCGATGGATGGCTTGTCAATGGTAAGGCAATGAGTATAGACCAAGAACAATATAGATTTCTGCTTACGTATAATCTTTACGGAGGAATAGCATTCGGATTCTAACATATTGCCTAATGATTTTGTGTTTTTATTCAATAGTAAACAACTAAATCAAGAAATTGATAGAATACAGAAAACCCTTCTTGCAAAACATTTGTGGAAGGGTTTTTTCTTTATTGTAAACTTTCTTACACAAAAAACTTCAGTATTGCTGAACATTCACATCACTTTTCTTTTTTCCGTACATTCTCTACTCACAATTTCAGATGTGATATAATCGTCTTGTGCAATTTTTGCATATTTATCTTACACAACTAACATGCTTTCGAGAGGGAGGTTTGAGAGATGGGAAAATTTCTAAGATGGTTTATTTATGCTGGTTTGATGGTGATTGTGCTTACGGGCTTGTTCCTTCTTTCAGGATGCGGTCAAGATAGTAACACGCTTAAAGTCTACAACTGGGCGGACTATATACCACAAGAGGTAATCACTGCGTTTGAAAAGGAATACAACTGCAAGGTCGTGTACGACACCTATGCCTCAAATGAGGAGATGTTCGCAAAAATAAAATCTGGTGGTTCTGGATACGATATAGTCTTTCCTTCTGGAGACCACGTGAAGATGATGATAGATGCAGGATTGCTTGAAAAATTGGATATGTCTAAGATAACAAATTTTGAAAAGGTAAATGAAATTGTACTTTCGAAGATAACGTACGACCCGAATCATGAATACTCTGTTCCATACATGATGGGTACGACAGGTATCATAGTGAACAAGAAATATCTACAGAACTTTGATAAGTCTTGGAGCATATACGAAAGGTCAGATTTGAAAGATCGTATAACACTACTCGACGACATGCGTGAGGTCTTTGGTGCAGCTTTGAAGTGCCTTGGTTATTCTGTCAACACGACAAATCCCGATGAAATAGAGGAGGCAAAAGATGTAATACTGAAATGGAAAGAGAACATACTCAAGTTCGATGCAACCACATATGCTCAAGGTATCGTAAACGGTGAGTTCTGGGCGGTGCACGGATATCCTGAAAATGTGTTCCAACTTACACCTGAGGATGATAGACAAAATTTCGAGTTTTTCGTACCAAAGGAAGGCGGTACGTTGTGGATAGATAACATGGTGATACTGAAGGATGCAAAGGGTAAGGATTTAGCATACAAATTCATCGATTTCATCCTTAGACCAGATATTTCTGCACAGATTTCTGATTTCCTCATGATCCCGTCACCTGTAAATGAAGCACAAGAGTACAAGACAGTTGAAAACATATACGAGGTTGAAGATTTAGCCAATTGTGAGATCATAGACTACATAGGTGAAGATATAGACCTGTACAACAAGGCGTGGGAAGAAATAATAAAATAAAAAAGAAAAAAAGAGTAAAATCAACAAGTCAGCGAAATTGACAAAAAGCCGAGGTTAACCCTCGGCCTTTTTGTACATTGAAAATCCCTCGATAAAATCGTCTATCGTGAGTGGTGTTGTCTTAAAGTCCAATGCCTTGGCAAGCTTTACGAGATTTGGCAATTCAAGGTGGGCGGTTACAACATTTTCCTCGTTACTCAGCACTTTCCCCGTCGGTCCATCATCAAGCACTTGACCTTGATAGAAGATGACTGTCCTCTCAAAATTCTCCGCAACGAAATCCATATCGTGGGTTATCGTGAGTACTACTTTTCCATCCTTTATAAGTTCCTTTATTATTTCTGCAAGTTTTCTTGTCGAGAATCTATCTTGGGCAATCGTCGGTTCATCCAGTATTATTATCTTCGGGTCCATAGCAATTATGGAGGCAAGACAGAGTAACTTCCTTTCTGAAAGTGTTAAATCGTAAGGATGTTCTTCAAGTCTATTGTCCAGTTCTACGATCTTTAGTGCCTTGACCGATTGTTCGTATGCGAAATTCTTGTCCTTTTTGTCTTTCCAAATGTTCAGTGGTCCAAACATAACTTCGTCTATGACCTTACTTTTGAACATCTGGTCCGAAGGATTTTGAAAGACAAGACCTATTGTTTTTGAAAGCTGAGCAACTGTCGTTTCTTTTGTGTTTGTGCCTGCTATCCACACATCACCCTTTGAAGGTTTCAATAAACCCTTCAATACCTTTACAAACGTCGTCTTGCCTGCACCATTTTGTCCCACTATGGCGGTAGGCTTGTCATCGAATTGTATATCAATATTCTGCAGCACATATTCGTCTTCTTTGTAAGCAAACCAAAGTCCATCAACCTTGATAATCGCATCAACCATCGTACGTTCTCCTATCCATTCCTGATTCTTTTAACCCATTCATTAGAGCTGCAGTCTCACCAAACGACACGGGATAGTATCCATTCGCCTTTTTTAGCCCCATCCTCTTACAGAGTGCAGTGTATATCGGTTGACCAACACCATACGTCTCTATTTCTGACGTTGAGAAAATATGTTCTGCTGTATCGTATCCCAAAAGCTTCCCTTCATGGAGTAGTGCTATCTTGTCAACGTATTCGACAAGTTTCTCAAATTTATGTTCCACTATGAGTATCGTTATACCAAGTGTCTTCAGTTGACTTATCGTCTCAAATACCTCCGTTGTACCGCGCGGGTCAAGTTGTGAAGTTGGCTCGTCCAAAATCAAAATTTCAGGCTTAAGCACCAACACACTTGCGATCGCCAGTCTTTGAAGCTGCCCACCGGAGAGTTCGAACGGATTCTCATCCTTTTTCTTGTACAGATCAAACTGTCTCAGCACTGTATCTATTCTCTCGTGCATCTCGTCCTTTTCGATGCCGAGGTTTTCTAATCCAAATGCCACTTCTTCGTACACAGTCATCTTTGCACCACTTATCTGAGAAAACGGATTTTGGAGGACCAACCCTACTTTACGTATCAACCGTTCAATTGGCATTGTAGGTACGTCCTCGCCATCGATTGTTACCTTACCTGTAATCTTTCCATGAAAAAACCGCGGTATCAGCCCACTGAGTACATAACACAACGTGGACTTACCCGCACCATTTCTTCCGATGATACCAATCGATTGCCCAGCATCTATCGAAAGTGTTATATCTTCGAGACTTACATTCTCTGCAAACGGATATTTGTACGTTAGATGCTCAATGCTAACCTTAGTACTTACATTGCCCATAGTATGATCCTCCAAACAACCGCTACAATAAAGGCCACATAGAGTGATATTTTGATCCACCTATCCGTCTTAGTCTCTAGAATTTGCCTAACGAACGTCCTTTTGCCTTCCACACCAAATCCCCTTATTTCAATTGCCATTGCCCGCTCTCTTGCCTCGACAAGTGAGTTGAGTACGAGTGGACCAAGTAGTGCAAAAAATGCACTAAACCTCTGAAAAAGATTACCTTCCGTTTCAAGGCCACGAGACCTTTGCGCATCTGTTATCGTAGAAGTGGTTGAGAGCATCTGTGGTATGATTTGGAGCACCGATGCTAAGACGTATCCAAACCTCGGCGATAGACCTTTCTGCACCAAGTTGTCTACAAGGTCTGAAGGACGCGTTGTGAGTATAAGGACACCAAAAGAAATTATCATATTCACAACACGTACGATGAGTAATAGAGAATAAAGGAGACCTTCCTTGTAGAACGTAAGTCCCCACAATTTGAATGCTGGAGTTACATTCTGTCTGTAGAAAAGCCCTTGGATTATCACCATCGATAGTAAGACGATCAACACCACGTTGAGCAGTAGCAACATCCTCTTAAAAACCTTTGCTGAGATCGCGAGTAACAGCGAAAATGCAACAAAAACTGCTCCCACCGTTATCGATGGGAACAGGAATGTTATCACTATTGAAATGAGTGCATACAGCAATTTTGCTATTGGTTCAAGTTTGTGTATGAATGTATCATTTTCAACGTATAGGCTCAGTACCCTCACAAAAACTACTCTTCTCCTTTGAATGTGTATACCAGAGTCTTTGGAAGCACCTTAAATATACCGAACGTGATGAACACGCATAATACTTTGTCAACAAGGTCCACTACAATTTCGTCGAAGAACGAAGAAACCCAAATGCCTACGTTCTTTGATTGTAAGAATGCAAAGAGCGCATCTCCCCAGACGTTACCCGTTTGTCCTCCCCAGAATACCACGTTGATCGGAACGGATATCACAGTAGCAACGAGTGCTACTATCAGACCACTCAAAAGCGTTCTGAATGAATTGTTGAACATCTTTGCCTTCGCAAGAAAACCAACCGAGATACCGATACCTATGCTAGTCAATGCATAGACAAACGATATTGGGTCTGTTGTCAAACCGTAGATTATGTTGTTTATCGCACCACTTATAGCACCGACGATTGGACCCGCAAGTACGGCAGAAAGCATCGTTCCTATGGAATCGAGCCAAAGAGGAAGCTTTAGAGCAGATGCAAAGAGTTTACCTGCATAGTTTATACCCACCGCAACAGGAATAAGTACCAAAATAGCCGTCGTTAACTTAGAGTTTTTCGCCATGTACAGTCCCTCCCCATCCAGTATGTTTAAAACTTTTTACTTTCGATTTTTCCACACATATGCCCCACTGAATTTATTATATCATACGAATTCACAAACTAAAGATTGAAATTTGATTTTTCCTATTCACAAGTATTGATAGTATGTTATAATACAATTAGGTATGACTAATAAGAAATATTTTTACAAAGATAGTGGAATGTATAGAATGATTAGGCAGATTTAGAATAGATATGGGAGGCGAGGTACATGTTGTTGGAAGTAAAGAATTTGTACGCAAAGTTGTCTGAAAATCAGGAAGCGGAAAAGATGATATTGAAGGGTGTAAATTTGGCGATTGCTCCGGGCGAGGTACATGTAATAATGGGGCCGAATGGTTCTGGGAAATCAACACTTGCGAATGTGATAATGGGAAATCCGAGATACACGGTTGTTTCAGGCGACATTCTGTTTGAAGGTGAATCTATAATCAATCTGAGAACGGATGAAAGAGCGCAGAAGGGCATAATGATGACGTTCCAAAATCCGTATGAAATTGAAGGTGTCAAGCTTGATCAGCTGCTATTTACCGCATACAGAAAATTGCATGGCGAGGATAAGACGTTTTTCCAGCTCGATAAAGAGATGAAAAAGTTGGTCGACGATGTTGTATTGCCACACGAGTTTTTGGAAAGGTTCGTAAATTTGGGCTTTTCTGGTGGTGAACGGAAGAAAGGTGAGATACTACAAGCGAGATTCTTGAGACCGAAATTGCTGATTTTGGATGAGATAGATTCTGGACTCGATGTCGATGCATTGAGGATCGTTGCATCTCAGATCAACGAGATAAGGAAGGAAGGTACATCACTGCTCATAATCACACACTATGCGAGAATTTTGAATTATCTCGATGTTGATAAAGTACACGTGTACGTCAGCGGAAAGGTAGCAATGACTGGTGATAAGAGCTTGGCATACGAGGTTGAGGAAACTGGGTATGCGATAGTAAACGGCGAACATGGCGTTTCAGATCTCTCAAAGGATTCTTCAAAGTGAGAGTAGGTGAGCATTGTGGAACTAAATGAGTTGTTGTACGAACTGAAGAAGAAAGAGGAATTCGAGTTAAAAGTTGATGTGAAGCCTGAGATGAAGTTACCTGCAGGTTTGAATAAGGAATTGATATATGAAATTTCAGCCGCGAAGAATGAACCTGCTTGGATGACTGAGCATAGGATAAAATCATTCGAGATATTTGAGAAATGGCACGAACCAAATTGGGGTGTTGAGCGAAATGAATTAGATCTGTCGAAAATCATACCATATGTGAAACCTAATGCAAAAAGGACTAATAACTGGGAAGAAGTACCGGAGGAAATCAAGGTTGCATTCGATAAACTTGGCATTCCAGAAGCAGAGAGAAAGTATCTGGCCGGTGTTGGTGCACAGTTCGATTCTGAAATGATATACAAGAATATAAAGGAAGAATTGAAAAAACTTGGTATCTTATTCATCGATATAGAAACTGCCGTAAAAGAGTACCCTGATCTCGTGAAACAGTATTTCATGAAGCTCGTACCACCAACGGATAACAAGTATGCAGCACTACACGGTGCTTTATGGAGCGGTGGTACGTTCCTTTACGTACCAAAGGGCGTGAAAGTGCCACTCCCATTGCAATCTTATTTCTTGTTCGGTAATCCCGGCGGTGGACAGTTCGAACATACTGTGATCATCGCCGACGAAGGTAGTGAGGTAACTTACATAGAGGGTTGTACTGCCCCTAAGTACGATGTTGTTAACTTGCATGTCGGTACGGTCGAGGTTTATGTCAACAAAGGTGCAAAGTTGAAGTATCTCACGATGCAAAACTGGAGTAAGAATATGTTCAATCTCGAAATCAAGCGTGCAATAACAGAAGAAGACGCGGTTATGACTTGGGTATCTGGGTCTTTTGGAAGCTATAAGACGATGGTTTATCCTGCAACGATACTCAAAGGCGACAATTCCGTATCCGACAACATATCGATCTCATTTGCAGGACCAGG
>DJGV01000010.1:191616-341033 GCA_002432805.1 Fervidobacterium sp. UBA5837
ACTGTGGATGCAAGAAGTATAAGTATAGGTGGTGGATGGTCATTCTATCGCGGCCTTCTGAAGATAGGAGAAAGGGCAGAAAATTCAAAGGCTAGTGTGAGCTGTACTGGTCTCATGATAGACAACAAATCCAAGAGCGATACTGTGCCGATTATCGAGGTACTCAACGCCAACTCAGATGTCGGGCACGAAGCAAAGATTGGTCGCATAAAGGATGAACAGATATTCTACCTCATGAGTAGAGGGTTGAGCGAGTTGGAGGCAAAAGGACTGATCGTCAAAGGTTTCATCCAACCAGTTGTTCAAGAATTACCTTTTGAATATGCAATAGAACTCAACAGGCTCGTCGACATGGAAATAGAATCCTCGATCGGTTGATCTTGCTTCGAGATTGAATTTAAAAATTGGTGGTGATTGGTGTGAACAGTATCGAAAAGACGATAAGACTTGAGCATGGCAATTTGAGGGCGATAGTGCCCGATAGAAAAACGATAGATGCAAATGATTATACAACGGATGATTTCAAGCCAAGTGGCAATAATCTACTTGACGAATGGAGAGTAAGACGCTTATCAGAATATCTAACTTACAAATTCCCGTTGTGGAAACGTTCTGCGTTAAAGTCAATAGATTTACCGAAAGTGGAGAGCTACAAAGCACTCGAGTCAATCGATGAAGAAGGGTTAAACTTACTCAATTTGCTCGATTTTGAGGGTACTGACCGAAAATTTGTACTCATGGCCGATGTTTTTTCTTCCAGTGGTAAGTACATCGTTGTCAAAGAAGACACAACACTTGTCGTAGATGAGTTTAGCCAGTACGATAACATGTTGATAGATGTCAGAGGTGGTACACTAAATTTGGCAAGATTTATCGAGAGGCCATTTTTCATTGGGAATTTGAGAATACTCGTCAGACAAGATGCTGCGTTGAATCTATACAATCTCTACATCGGCAAAGAACCAGAAGAACGTATACAGGGTGTGAGCAATTTCCTTTCGTCGAGTGTATTCATACAGGCATTGGACCGTTCAAAGATAAAGGTAAAAGATTTCTATTTTGGTGGTAAAATAAATGCAGGTTATTTTGGTATGAAACTGAATGGCGAAGATATCCAAGCAGATGTGAGACCGTACTATCTTGCCAACAAAGATAACGTGGTCGATATCCTCTATTTCATGAGGTTCTACAAGCAGAAAAGCTACGGTAATGTCGATTCAAAGGGTGTCTTAGCAGACAGATCAAAGGTCGTTTTCAGAGGTATAATGGACATACTCAGCGGTGCGAAAGAAGTGGAAGCACATCAGAGCAACCATGCAACGCTTATTTCAGATGCTGCAAAGGTCGAGGCTGTACCGAGTTTAATGGTCGATGAGAACGATGTGGTTGCATCACATGCTGCAAGTAGTTCACCAGTAGATGAAAATATGGTATTCTATTTGATGACGAGAGGCATCTCTGAAAAAGAAGCTCAGAATGCCATAGTAAAGGGTATTTTCGAGATGTTGAAGGAAGAATTGGATGCCTACAATCTAAAAGGAGTTGTCGAAGATGCACTCAACGGAGTGGTCGGATGAAGCATTTTGTCGTATAATCCAAGAGTTTCCAGTTTTGAATAGAGAGGTCAATGGAAAGAGGCTCGTTTATTTAGATAATGCGGCGAGCACATTAAAAAGTCGTACCGTCATCTCAAAGATGACGGATTTCTATTTAAATCACTATTCCAACATCCACCGTGCTGTGCATACTTTGGCAAGTGAGGCAACAACTGAGTACGAGACAGCGCGTGAGAAAGTGGCAAGATTTATAAACGCGCAAAGCGAAGAGGTCGTGTTCACTTCTGGAACGACGATGGGTATAAATGCACTCGTCAACTCACTTGTGAGAAGTGGTATGTTGAGAGAGGGTGATACTGTACTCATCTCGCAAGTTGAACATCATGCCAATTTAGTACCATGGATAAGACTATCAAGATTCTTTGGCTTCAAGGTTGAATATATAGAGGCAGATAATACGGGTACGATAACGACTGATTCAATATTGACTGCAAAGTCTCGTGTCAACAATCCCAAGGTCGTTTCCATAACTGGTCAATCGAATGTTACTGGGCAAGTAATGCCTATCGAGTTCATCAGAGAAACGTTCAAAGATGCCATACTGATAATCGATGGTGCTCAACTAATTCCACACAAGAAGATCGATGTAAAGGCATTAAACAGCGATTTTCTCGTCTTTTCCGGTCACAAGATGATTGCGCCAACCGGCATCGGTGCATTGTATGGCAAGAGAGCATTACTCGAAAGATTAGAACCGTTTTTGTACGGTGGTGAGATGATCGACAAGGTGACATTTGAAGACGTCACCTTCAACGTACTTCCGTACAAATTCGAGGCCGGTACCCAAGATATAGGTGGTGCGGTCGCACTTGGTTACACGATAGATTACCTTGAGAGTTTAGGTTTCGAAAATATTCAAAGATGTATTGAAGAACTGTCGAAATATCTATTGGAAGAATTATCAAAACTCGATTTTGTTGAAATATATGGGCCGAGGGATGAAACGCACCAATCACTCGTTTCGTTCAATCTCGATGGCGTGCATCCACATGATGTATCGCAAGTACTCGATGAAGATTTTGGTATCGCAACGCGTAGCGGTCATCACTGTGCTCAACCTCTCATGAGTGTCTTGGCAAAGGGCTCAAGAATTGATTTTCCAAATTCAACTGTACGGGCAAGTGTATATTTCTACAATACGAAAGAAGACATAGATATCTTAATAGAAGGATTAAAATACGTGAAGAGGTGGTTTGGATGATATACTCAGAATTCATAATGGACTATTCAAAGTTAAAAAAATTCCATGGCAAGATAGAAAATGCACACAGAATAGAGGAGGGAAAGAACCTCTCGTGTGGTGATGAGGTGACGTTGTACTTCCTCTTCGATGGTGATAAGATATCGGACGTCAAATTCGAAGGACACGGCTGTGCAATAAGTCAAGCATCAACGAATGCAATGATAGAACAACTTATAGGAAAAACAAAGGAAGAAGCATTTGAGATACTCAAAAACGTTGAAAACATGATGTTTGGTAGAGATTTTGACGACCAACTTTTAGGACCAGTAACGAATTTTTACGACGTAAAAAATTATCCGATGCGTGTAAAATGTTTCTTACTCCCTTGGAAAACCTTGGAATTGGCGCTCAACGGTGAAGGAAAAAAGCCATTGAAAGAATAAAACAGAATAAAATGGTGTATCATTGAAACTCTAACCAAAATCCAATCCAGAAGGGAGGAAAGAGCGTATAGATTCAACACGCTCGAAAACTATGAACAAGATTTTCAAAGAGTTTTCTGACTTTCTAAAACAGTACAACGTCATAGGGCTTGCAGTTGCCATCATAATAGGTGGCAAATTGAATCAACTCGTCACATCCATAGTAAATGATTTGCTGATGCCTGCGATCTTCCAACCAGTGCTTGCAAGGCTACACCTAGATTCAATAGAAGAAATTGCATGGAGAGGTATATACTGGGGTAAAGTTCTCTCTGCCATGTTGGATTTTCTCATAGTTGCATTTCTCGTCTTCTTACTAGTTAGGGCAGTCAACAGGGCAACTACGAGACTTAAAGAAGGCGCCGAGAAGGTTGCTGAAACTGCGCAAAAGGTTATTAAGAAGTAATTTGGATAAGAGGCAATTGAGGAAAGTATTTTGATCAATGCAAAATTGAAAAAACTCCCTGGTTTATGGGAGTTTTTTGTTCTATTCTATACCATTTCTATATAATTCCACTTGGTAAAATTATCTGTTATCAGTGAAGTACAAAGGAAGCGTATCCAACGGTGTAAGAGTAATCTTGCGAAAATTCTGCACTTGTTGTGTGGTTTACGAGCTCGATGTTATCAAACAAACTCCTCACTATGGAGACAGGTGCCGGTCCACACATCGTTATATCGTACTTTTTCAATGAATCATAAAGTTCTTCTAAATCGCCGTCAAGTATACACTTTATTGCTATTTCATCTTTCTCAAGCGTTTTTTCATGCGAATCGTAATGGTTGAAATCTGAAGATGCAACAACTAAGGTACTTGGGTGTACTTCCAAGATTTTTTTCATTTCCTCTACGATGGCCTTGACTATAGCAAGTCTTTGATCCATCATGCATACTGGCACGAACTGGAATTTTTCAAAAGCGTAGAGTAAGATCGGTAATTGAACCTCTATCGAATGTTCGTGCAAATGTGCTGTTTCATCTGCGTAGACCAATTTTTCATCTATCAGTGCATTTGCCAATTGCTCATTAACAACTACATCTCCATTTGGCACATGCCAAGTGCCACTGTTCCAAACAGAAACATATCGTCCATATCCCGTATGATTGGGCCCAAATATAACGATATTTTGTGGTTTTCCATATTCTAGTGCCTTCCTAATTGCCATACCTGCAGTCTTTCCGCTGTAAACGTACCCAGCATGCGGAACTATAACACCGATCGGTTTGGTAAGCTCACCGAATGAATTTCTATCTTCCAGCTCCCCAACAAGCGCCTCGCAAGTCTTTTGAAGTTGTGTAGGCGTACCAGGATAAAACTTACCTGCCGCAACGGGCTTTCTATCCATAATTCCACCTTCTTGATTTTGAAATCTTAATTTTCGATGATTTTCGCTGTAAGGAATATGATTATATTCCTCTGCTCTGTGGAATCTTTGGTACCCTTAAACAAATTCCCTATAATTGGCAAATCACCCAAGATTGGTACCTTCCAAGTAGAAGTACTTGTTTCTTCCCTTGCAAGTCCACCTATTACCAACGTCTGACCATCTTTCAAAGTTACCTTCGTCGTTGCTTCCCTCTTGTTGATTTTTGGGTAACCGCTAACTTGAACGGAATAATCAAAGTTACCAACACTTGTGTAAAGATCTAAGTCTATCGTATTATCTGAATTTACATAGGGTGTTATTCTTAGTTCGATACCGGATTCTAAAATCTGCAGTGTTTGTGTTGTGTTTCCACTCTGATCCTTTTGGGTCAAAATGATTGGTATAGAATCGCCGATGAATATTCGTGCGTCTTCTCCACTTTTGGCCATGATGTTTGGACTGGCAAGTAGTTTACTATTTCCAACAGTGGATGAAGGGATTGCTACGTTTGATCCAGTTGTCTTGATCGAAATTTCTGTGTTCTGAACTAGGCTGTTTAAGAAATTCTGCAAATCTGCCATGTCGGCGATTTTCAATGTCAAGGCCAAACCATTAGTGCCTATAGCTACGGAATTTGCCGAACTGAGCATCGTTGTCATATCATAACCAAATCCAGATGATATCGCTTCATCTACAATCTTTGTTTCGATCGAAACTACGCGAACAGTGGAAACTTTATCGATCATTTTGCTTATTTCGTCAACGTTCTTAGGATCAAGATTATATGCAATGATGATACCTGCATCCGTGTTAACGAGCGCTGTTCCTCCGTAAAATTCGACTAGTTCTTTTACCTTATCGGCACCCCTTGAAACATTGAATGTGTAAGTAGTTATTACTTTTGTAGCTTCCGGCGTTATGTCAACGTAGTACAGATTGCCACTGCGTTTAAGAACTATGCCGTAGTTCATGATGATAGACTGGAATGTATCGAAATCAATGTTGTTGACTGACATCGTAGCCTTTGAATCGATCGGCTTTTGGAAGATGATTGAATAACCAAGTTTTTCAAATACTTCTTTTATGACATCCGAAATTCTTTCATCTTCAATCTTTATGCTTATCAATTCATCCACAACTGATACTTTTTGAGATATTGGTTGTTCAGTTTGCAGTTGAATTGCAACTGTTGTAGCTTGTTGAGTCTCTGCAGCAGGTTGTTCTACCTTTTTCGTTATTACGTACAGGTTGCCTCTTTTTTCATAACTCACATAACTGGAGACTGCGGCTAAAACCCCATCAAAATCTGCATCTAAGAGTCTCAATGTTACTTTCATTTCAGGCACGTTATCCAAAATGGTATTTTTACTCAGCAGTTGTGATGTCTGATAGAGTAAATCAGATAGGTCCATGGCCTTAACATCGATGTTCACATTACCATTGGGGTTTAGGGTAACGTACGATTGTGCTTGTTGAATTGCACTTTTTGATATCCTGTACGTATTTGCCTTCTTTTCATAGTCTATGCCATACGGTTTCAAATATTCAAGCAGCTCATCGAAATTTGAAACGAGTATTCTTGCCGATACTTGGTCTGTTATATCTCCAACAATCGTTATCTCTGATGAAAATATCTTCGAAACGTCCATAACTATTTCTTTCAAAGGTTTATTGTTAACATCTATGAGTAATTTACTATCCACAAGGTTATAATCACTCTGTGGATTGAATTGCACAATCTCTTCTTTTATCTTTTCTATGGTGTCCTTCTTGCCAACAAGGTACACTTTTTGATCAACTTTGTAAACTCGCACTTTTGGATCAAACAAAGTTACTATCGTATCTATTTGTTCTTGTGATAGTGATGAGTTAAAAGTTACCATCGTATCTTCTTTAGTTTCTACGACTTCTGGCAGAAATTTACTGATGCTTTGAAGCTGTTCGTTTGTACCCAGGACCATGAAACCTTGAGATAGCTTATAAGTATCGACTTTAAAAATGCTTTTTACGAGTGCATCTATCTCCTCAGGATAGGTAAAAATGGCATACGTCTTCTCCGTTGGTGAGAGAAGATTCATTATCTGTGATTTGGCCTTGTCGATATCTTCCTTTTTACCTTTTAGATAAAGTGTATCGCCTATCTGATCCGTTTCAATATTCAATCCTGCAAGTTTTATGAATTTATCGATATCTTCTTTTTTCAAGTCTCCGGTTACTTTTACTGTCGTGATATCGTACGAAACACTTATCGATTGAACGAATTTTTGTGCTAATGCCACTTTTTCTTTGACACCCGTTAATACGAGTTTGTTCAGATTTTGGAAGTACTGCGTATCGACGTCAAATGCTTGTTTTATATAGTCTAAATGCTCTTGAGTGATAACAGATGTGAGATCCACACTAACAGAAGAAAGAGATTGAAGATATTTGCTTGCATCTGTTATTGATTGCTTCTTACCCACCATGTAAGAAGAATCACCAACATTGTACACTTTTACTGAAAAAAGGCTTTCCACCATTTGACGTGATGAATCTTCTATCCTTTCCACTTTATCTATGACTTGGTCATCTGTGATCATAAAATTATCGAGGAACTTCTTTGCATCGCTTGCATTTGGTCCGTATATAACTATATTTCCATCAGATTCAAAAATGTTGACGTTGTAGATTTGTTGAGTCATACTTTTTGCTTCCGCTTGATAAAGGTCACCCGTGAGGATTAACTCCTTGCCATAATTCTCACGTATCTGATCAATTTGAGTTTTGACGTTATTTACATCGGACTTACTCGCAGTGACGAGTATATAACCATCGGAAATTTGAGTTGGGTAGCCCAGAAGCTTTGTGATGACATCAGCAGGTGGATCAGAAGGCATTGATTTTAGTGCCACGGTTGTTACGTTTTCTTCTATATCCTTCTTAAGGCGTTCGATTTCACTTATACGTCCACTCACAATCTTAGAACCATCGGAAAACTTTTGTAGAACGGTAACACTATACTTTTTTAGAAATTCGTCATCTACTTTAACGATCTCAGTTCTATCACCTGCTAAATCAACGAACTGCATGAATTTTTTGTACAAATACTCACTTGCAAAGAGTGTGACGAAAATCCTTCCGTCTGCACTTTTCAACGCGTAGTCTTTCGTTTGTATCCCAAAATAATCGATAGCATCTTTAACAACACTTTCTGGCACATCTTCGAACACCAAGCTCCAAGGGCTCCCTATAGTGGGATCTTGGGATAATGTACTTACTATTCTTTCGTAACCGGAAGGTACGTAGATATTACTACCGATGACCTTGGGATCAAACTCCGGGTATAGTACTTTGAAAACATCCAATACACGTTCAGGGTAGTTAACTTTTACGAAGACATAAGTGACTTTTTCTTCCTTTACAACAGGCTTATAAGATTGTATGAGCGACTCCACTTGTTTAAGATCAGTGCCGTAAATTGCAACCTTTTTCAAATTTGGCACTATGACGTATTTTATGTCATATATCTGTGATAATTTTCCCATGTAGTCTTCTATCTCACTATCGGAAGCTGCGTATGGCACGTAATACCAAGTTTCTTTAGGAGCTGGTACCAATGCCTCAGCAAGTAAACGATATTCTTTTACACCACCATAGACAAAGAGTTTCGACTTATCTTTTGAATATGCAGCATATGCACCGGAACCCAAAACTGCCTTGAGTTTTTCAACATCTACTTGACCATCGTATATCTGCCAAAAAGTCCCAAAATTTTTCAGGATATCATCGCTGCTACCAAAGTAGAGTACTTGGTTTGCAGAATACGCATACGACAAATTTGTTGCAACCAAGACAGACCTTATAGTTTCTTCGATGGAAGCATTGCTGAACTTTATACTAACATCTTTATTCTTTGCACTATCGTAGAGGTTTACATTCAAGCCAAAAAAGTCAGACATTTCCTTAAAAAAAACGTCAGTTTTAATGTTCATAAAACTCGCTGTCATACGTTTAGAAGACATGCTGATTGGAAATCTGATGTACAGTTTAGAGCTTGAAATACTGTAAGTAGCATTGACAGGTGTGAGCGTGTAAACAAAAACGTTGAGTTGTCCTTCAATTGGCACAATCTGGATGCCTTCAACCGGTCCCGAAGAGACTGGCAAATAGGACAGAGAAACAGCTGAATCTCCCATGAGGAAATAGTGTACTGTCTTATTTTCGTTTCTACCGTAGTATTGTACTTTCGGTGAAGAGGAAAATGTGAGTGTGACAACTACCTCACTCGACGTAGTAGTGTACCCCACATCAATCAACGAAGCTATTAGAAAAGAAGGAATTAACAACAGAAAAGTGAAAGTAAGAAAAGCAATGAAGCCTTTGTACTTTTTTAAATTCATCTTTATCTCCATCCATACCCCTCCTGGAATTAGCTGCTTATGTAAGAAATTTTCTTTATTCTACCATCTTGCGTGTCCAAAACAACCAGATAAGTTGAAGTAATTATCACTGGCTTATATCTACTTTCTATGAGATCATTCTCATTTGCCGAAATGAACTGATTTTGCGATAGAATAAAAACCTTTTTTTCTTCTTTTCCCTTTTCCATAAACGAGATGTAACCTACGTACTTAAACTGAGGTGATGTGATATCCTCAATGACATCTGTTCCTACAAGTTCCTCTGGAATTGTTACAACGTATGGACTAAACAAATTCGTGAATGACGCATCCGGAAGAATACTTTGCAAATCTGGAAGTGAGATGTTTGAAACTTGAGCATTGGTCGATAAATTCGTATTATTCGTGGTATTTTGTATATTCTGCAGAGCAGCTGGCTGTTGAACAGGTTGAACTGCGGCTGTAACTGGTTCTGGTGAGTTCATCCTCACGAGAACAACTATGGCAATTACCCATACTACAACTAAGACAAGTAAGAGAACTTTAGTTCTTCTATTGATTGCCATTAGCATTCACTCCAGTCACTATAGAAACTTGGTAAATCACAGGATTATCTTCGAAAACGATTGGAAATTGACTCTCGGATGTGATCGAAAAATAGTCGATTTCGACGACTTTGGATGTCACAATTTCTTTCATTACTTTCTCTAAATCTAAGTTAGTTAACGTATCTTCTATCGTAACTTTGTATGAATTATTGAGTTCATCTTTTAGGTCCGCAATCATCTCCGATTCCCTTTCGAGAAGTCTCATCTGATTGTAGGAATTCGTTACCATCGAGAGCTTTCCCTCTAACCTTGTGAGATAGTTGTGAACGGAACTATAATAGTAAAACACACTAAGACTACTTGAGACTATCAAAAGTATGAAAGCAAGAAGTATAGCAACTTTTCTGTTAACCGTTATCATCTTGTTCCCTCCACGGTATAGTGGAAATATTTGGTATTTCCGATAAAATTTCGTTCCTCGACAAAGTTAACTACCACGTTACTGTAAACCTTCGATAGATCACTTTGTATAGTACTAGTAGAGATTCTTGTCTCTGTACCATATTCGTAAAATTCCATGTACAACCTCTTTCCATCAAAATACGCGTTGGAAAGATATATCTTATTTGGAATCTCGGATGCCATCTTTGAGATATATTTTATAAAATACGAACTTGTATAGGAATTGACTATTAAATTCTTCATCGATTGATTTATGCTACTCAAATCATTAGCCTTTTTCTGGAAAGTTAAATTCAGTGTCTCCAGTTGATTTTCAATGCTGTTCAATTTTATTTCAGACAAATTATTGAAGACAACAGGATAACTTTCGATCAATCTGTTAACCTTCATTAATTTCCACTGCGCAGCGAAAAAGAAAAATGAAAGTGCTGGAATGACACTAATGATCAAAAGAACCAAAAAAGTCCTCAACTTCAGTACTTTTTTCTTACCAATGTATAGATTTAACCTTTCCAAGTTCAAGCCCTCCTCTGTAAAGTAGGCCAATTTGTGAAAGTGGATAATTCTTCTTAATTGGCAGTTTAAAGACTGGTTCAACAAATTTGCCTTGAAGTACACTTTGATTTCGTTCTTCGTTTATCAACGTATCTGTTAGTATCTGTGAATCACTTACAATGGCTATACTTGTCAATTGATCCACAGTGACCTTCTCGACTTCTGTTGTGTTAACAGTAATTATGATCTCTCTTTCTATTCCTGAAGAGATATCCAATGAAATTGTGCTGAGGATTTTACGAGATGTCTCTATTAAATCTTCGTTTCCACTCTTTTCTATCTCGAAGATATCAAAGCCTGTTTCTTCCTGCACTATGTGATTTATATCTTCAAGTGGAAAGTCCATTATCCTTATGTTCAATACCGTTCCACCATTCATTATGACAATTCCAGATGTATACTTTCCAAGCACAAGATAAGCCCAGTATCCCGGTAATTTGTTGATCAATAATATTTCGGATAGAATATTTGGATATGCAACGTCTGGTTCAAACATGATACTCGATGAGTTTAGAAATTTGATGAGATCTGCCATTGTTGAATACAGTACCAACACCTTTCCACCTGCTGATGGAATGTATCCTACGTTCAGATCTTCATTTATGCCTGTTATCCTTCTTATCTCAAGTTCCGCCAATTTAAGCTTTTCTTCCTCTTTTTTAATCGGTGGCAATTCTACAAAAGCTGTTCTGATTATGTCCCAAGGAACATTCACTACAACAAGATCTTCTGGATCAGGTTGTATGATTTGTGGGAAATAATCCTTTATGCGTATCTTGTTGTGAGAAAAGACACCTGAAAGAACTTCCACATATTGATTATTCTTCGCACCAAAGTTCGAGATATTGTAAGTCATTATCCTATTCCTAAAGATGCCCAATCTATTTCCCTCCAACTTTAAAGAGAATTGGTTCTATCGTTGTTCCATTACTATAAGTACCACTCTTTACCCATCTAAAAGACCTAACTTCAAGTTTTGAGAGGCTCGCATCAGAAATCCTCTTGAAATTGACCAGTTCTGGTGAAATGACAGTACAAGAATTGCCGTTGTAAATCTTGTGAAGGTCGGTCTTCCACAGTCCTGCATACGTGGCAGTCTGTATGTAATCTTTGCTTAAATCAATTTCTGCAACTTTTGAAATACTCACAATAAGAGTAAAAGAAAAACATACCAATATCGCCAAAGATATCAAAAATTCTACGGCAGACATGTATTCACCCCATCATTTGCGTGTGCTATTTACCTAATTGATTCTGCATTTGGAACATTGTAGAGTACATTGTAAAAGCTATGAATGCTATGAATATCCCAACGAAAGCAATCATCATAGGTTCAACCAAACTGACGAGCTTTTTCGTGTCAGTGAGTATCTCTTCTTCGTAAAAATCTGCAACTTTTTCCATCACTACATCTAATCTACCTGTTTCTTCTCCAGTTCCAACCATCTCATATATGATTTGTGGGAATATGCTTGCTCTTTTCAATGCATCTTTCAAATTACTTCCCGCTTTAACTTCTTCGTTCACCTTTGCAATCGTTGTGATGAATTTTGTGTTGTTCGAAGCCCTTGCAGCCATATCGAGTGCACTGATCATGGAAACTCCACTACCGATGAGTACACCGAGTGTCCTCGTAAATCTCTCATTTGTCATCTTCTGTCTCAATTTTCTAACAGGCGGCAAGAGGTTGCCAAAGAAGTCTTTTATATAACCGCCATACACTGTCTTCAAAAAGAAAAATAGACCTACACCTATCGCGATGACAACTGGAAACAGAATATACCACCTTTGGGTGAAAACAAAATTCATCTTCATCAACAATCCAAGTAATCCGCTTTCAGGAACTGTTCCAAAGACTGTGATGAGTTTTGGTAGTATGAATACGGAAATAACTATCACAACAACGACTGCAAACCCAAGTATGAACATAGGATAAGTCATCGATGATTTGACTTGTTCCCTCATTCTATTTGAATTTTCATAGTAGTTTGCAACCTTCTTCATTGTGACGTCTAATATACCACCTTCTTCACCAGCACGTACCATGTTTATGAATATCGAATCGAAAGCACCTTGCCTCTCCAACGCATCTGAAAAGGACATACCACCTTTCATATCAGAGGCGACTTCTTTTAGAATACTTCTAAACTTCTTGGCAAAGATCTCCTGTTCTGAAAGGGTCATTACAGCATCGACTAACCTAACACCCGCCGATATCATCGTTTCAAGCTGACGAGCAAATAGAACAATATCTTTCGCCCTCAGTTGAAAAACTGTCCTTTTCCTTTCCGTACTTCCACTTTGAACAGTCATTTGAATATCCTTTTGAGTAACATCAGTCACAAGAACACCTTGCTGTTTAAGCTTATCTAATGCTTCTTTCAAGTTCTCTGCGTTAATGATACCTTTCAATCTTCTACCTGATCTATCAAGCCCCTTGTAAGTAAATGTCAATCGACATCACCTCTATTTTGATATTCCACTAATGATCTATTCTCAACTAACTGACCATTGACCAAAGTCACTATTCTGTCGCAAACATCGTAGAATATTTCTGGTTCGTGCGTCGCGATTAAGAAACCCTTATTCTCGTCCCTAAAATTCATCAAAGTCTTTCTTATCGAAAGTATTCCAGAAAGGTCAAGCCCCGCAGTAGGTTCATCAAAAATCAGAAACTCTGGTTTATGAAATAGAATGGATGCAATTGCGATCTTTCTCTGTTCTCCTCCAGAAAGTTTGAATGGAGATTTTTTCAAAATGCTTTCATCAAGTTCAAAGAGATTCAATATGTTTAGCACATCTCTGTAGGTATAATCAATTTCAAAGTTCCTTGCTGCATAGGTAATCTCTTGATCAACAGTCTCGTTGAAAAACTGACGTTCCGGAATTTGAAATGCAACACCAAACTTTTTTCTAAAATTGTAAGCATCATTGAATGGATTCTCACCATCGTATAGTAAAGTTCCGTACGAAGGTTTTATCAATAGATCAAGCAAATATATGAGCGTAGTCTTACCTGAACCTGTATTTCCAACCAAGAGTATGCTCTCGGAAGTATCGAAATTCAGATCGATGTCAGAAAGAGCCCTCTTTTCCAATTCAGTTCCACTTTCAAAAGAAACACACACATTTTTGAGTTCAATTTTCACACCTTTTCACCTACGTCTATCCTTTGCATCAACGTTACTTGTTATAAATATCGTATCTTTGCTATCGTCACTATCATTATTTCTTTTCTCAACCATTGTTAATCATTTTTCACGGATAAATATATCCTGATTCCGCCTTCTTTCCAGATATCCTGAACGTTTCCAAATACTTCAAACATGTATTTCTTTATCCTCTCGCCACCTTTGTTGTGGTATGCTACAAGCTGGATGGTACCATTCATCTTGAGATGATCAAATGCACCAGCAACCAGTTGCATCCAAACTTCTTTACCAGCAACTATTGGTGGATTGGAGATGATCACATCAAAAGACTCACCTTGCCAAGGATTATAGAGATTGCCCTGCCTTATATCTGCTTCTATGTTGTTGTCTTTTGCATTGATCTTTGCAAATTCAACAGCTCTCTTGTTTATATCCGACATACAAAGCGAGATAGAAGGATTCTCCTTTTTCAACGAAATTCCAACCACACCGTATCCACAACCTATATCTAAGACTCTACCATCTATTCTGGAACAATGATTTATAAGTATCGCAGTTGCCTTATCAATTGCGCCAAAAGAATAAACCCCAGAAGGTGTTTTAAATTTATAAATGTGTCCATCTCTGAGTGTGAATTCTATCTGTTTAACTTTCAATGCTGAAGTAGGTTCTTCTGTATAGTAATGTTGAAATTCCGAATTCACTCCACCATCAGCCTTTATTTCTGTATCCTTTATACGTTGCATCAACACACCTCCGTTGGTCATTCTGCAAGCTTTTCATCATTGCCGATTGTATACGCATATGCTTTAGCCCTTTTCAAAAGTGCATCTAACTCTTTGCCATCCGTTCCATATTCTGCAACACCAATACCGATATCTAAGTTCAATCCCAATTTCTCAGAAAATTCGACTATACCATGGTTTATCCTGGTTATCAAAGGTTTTGGAATACCTCGAGACAAAGTGATAACACCAAAACTGGAACTTTCGATCTTTCCAACAATGTCGCTTTTTCTTAGCAAACTCAATAGATGTTTAGATAATTTCCTAATCAAATTCTCTCCAAATTCAACATCAGATGTATGGACTATTTTATCAAAATTGGTAATATCTATGTACAAGAAATACAGATTGTTGAGTGATCTATTGGCAAGTTCTACGTATTTATCGAAATAGTTACCCAAGGCCCTTAGATTTGGTAAGTGAGTCAAGGTATCTGTAAGCGTATTTCTAGTCAGCTGCTCATTTTGTTCCTTCAATATCTTTATTAGTTCAAATCTTTCGGCAGATATTGATATGAGCCTCGACATCATTTCCGCATATGGCTGGAAATTCTTCTTCTCAAAGATGTCTTCATCCTCCCAACTGTCCAAGTTGAAAAACCCAATCACCTTTCTTTGTACTCTAATGGGTATGGAGACAAATGCCTTAATATTATCTACACTTGAACCCCTTTGTTTTATCGAATTGTCATCTTCATCAATCTTTGAAGAAAGCTCTTTTACCAAATCTAAGCTTCTCCTCTTGATGACATACGTCTGCTTAAATCTCCTCATGAGCATTTCTTGCTTTTTGAATCGTACATCTTTCAGCAGTTCGTAATCATGGTTATACGTAGCAATGTAACAAAACTTTTCATCTTCGTTCATCGTAAGCACACTACCACTGTGAACAAAACTCAAGTTTTCTACAGCAATCTTAAGAAGAGCCTCGTAGTCCTTCCTTTTCAGAGACGTCTCTCTCTCACATGAAATTTTTAACAGATAATCACTGAACTTTACGAACATCTTCGATATTTCATCTTCTCGAGCATTCTCATTCCTTGTTTTCTTTTCCATTGTCTTCACCTTTCGCAAATAGTTTCACGAACAAAGTGACTAATCCGAAGAATACGACAAGTGTAAATATGAGAAATATGTATCCGGTCAAACCTACCCTTATTGCTGTCAGCACGTTTTGAATATTCATGTCACATCCCTCCCAAAGAACTTACCAATGCAACGAGTATACCACCTGCGAGCACTGATCCAATTTGACCAGCCACGTTAGCGCCAATTGCATGCATCAACAAATAATTCGTTGGGTCTTCCTTCCTGCCAAGTATATGGATAACCCTCGCTGACATAGGGAATGCAGAAATTCCAGCTGCACCTAACATTGGATTCATCTTTTTCTTCAAAAACAAGTTCAAAAACTTTGCAAATAAGACACCACCGGCTGTATCGAGTATGAATGCAACAAGCCCAAGTACTATGATCATGAGCGTCTGTGGCCTTAAGAACTTATCTGCGGTCATAGTCGAACCAATTGAAAGGCCTAATAGTATCGTAACAAGATTAGCGAGTTCATTCTGAGCGGATTTTGCGAGTCCATTGAGTACTCCACATTCTCTCAATAAATTACCAAACATCAGAAAACCAATCAAGGCCGCAGAAGATGGTGCTAACAAACTTGCAACAATCGTTACTGCAATTGGGAAGACTATCCTCATCGTTTTGGTGATTTTAACGCTCTTAGACTCCATTTTTATCATTCTTTCCTCTTTTGTCGTTAAAGCCTTTATAACAGGTGGCTGAATAATTGGTACAAGAGACATGTAAGAATAAGCAGCCACTGAAATTGGTCCCAGCAGTTCCTTTGCAAACCTACTGGCGACGTAAATTGAAGTTGGACCATCTGCCGCACCAATGATGCCAATCGAAGCTGCTTGCTTTATGTCAAACCCAAGCATAGTTGCAACAATAACGGTTGCAAATATACCAAATTGAGCAGCTGCTCCGAATAAAAACATGACAGGGTTTTCCAAAAGTGGGCCAAAGTCGATCATTGCACCGACTGCAATGAATATCAATAACGGAAAGATTTCAGTCACAATGCCCACATCAAAAAAAACATTCAACACGCCCTTATGCAAAACTCCATCAATAAACTGATCCACTGCAGAAGAAAGCGGAATGTTCGCTAATATAGTCGAAAAACCAATTGGAACTAAGAGAGCCGGTTCATATTTCTTTGCTATAGCTAAGTAGGTCAAACCAAGTGCAACTAACATCATGATAATGTTTCCTAAGGTAACAGAAAGAATGCCATTTGATAAAATGCTCAGCATGCACTCCCACTCCTTAAATCCATATTTTGGTTGATCCTCTTGCACCACAATTATATATAATATAATCCTACCTACGGTATATTCTACCACAATAAAATGAAAAGAAGTAAATATACCAGAATTTAACCTTTTGATAACATTTATAAAATAAATATAATATTGTTGTCGATACTCAAAAAAACAAGTGAATTAATTCATTTCTCTATTTTTGAATTTCTCAACAATGCCCGATGAAGTCGATGATTTCTTGGTCAAAGTTTCTAAGTGAAGATGTCAGTATCTCCAATCTTTTGATTGTCTCTTCCACATCTCTTGCAGCAAATCCATTTCCGCATGGTATATTCACATTCTTCATTGAAAGCACCTTAGAGTTCATCGCCATCTGTGTCCCCACACTTGCTTTCAATGCACAACTTCTCTTTGCACCGTCACATGTCATGCCGAATAATGTTGCAAGTACGTTGTTTATCGAACTTTTCAACTTGTCATAATCCTCAGTGTACAGATAAGTGAGACCAGCTGCTGCACCTGACGAAGCTATAGATCCAGCACCGCAAATTGGTGTCAGCTTTCCCGTGTAACCCTTCACATAAATTGTCACTAGCATACTCAATAGAACAGCTTTGACAACCCTTTCTTTTTCAATACCAGAAGAGAGACCTTCCAATGCAACAGGTACTGTACATGCAATACCTTGGTTACCGCTACCTGCAACAGTCATAACCGGCATGAGTTCTCCACTCATGCGCTCATCTATACCTGCAGCTACGTATGCGTTTATCCCCTTTCCCAATGTGTTGCCAAAATTCCCTTCGACATCCATACCCTTCTCGGAAATCTGAAGATTGTAGGTGATCGCATCCTCTACTATCTTTAAAATATCTTCATGAGGTAACTCTATGTATCCGAAGATATCATTCAATGTGATGGATCTTACCGCATCTTTCTTGGAAGCGATAGTCTCTTGCGTGTTCAACAATTCCTTTCCATCTACCACAATCTTACTGATGTTGTCATGTGAATCAGTTATCTCAACAAGCACTTCGTTGTCTGCTACCATCTTCGTTCTTATATGAAGTTTCATATCATTTTCGTAGCGTATAACTATCCTTTCTTTCAATCGTTCAGCTAAATTTACTGCATCACTATCTACATCTTTAAAAACCTGCAATCCAAGTTCTGACACACCTGCAACATAGGCAAGTGCCGCTGCCATCTCAAATCCATGAAGATGAGTTCCAGGAAGACTAACTTCCAAACCATTCTTGTACGTATTACGATCCGTCGTGACTTCGATGTTTCTCAATTCACCGATTAGGTATCTCTTACCAGTTGCCACGGAAAGGCCTACTGCAACAGGCTCAGTACATCCGTAAGAAAGTTTCACATTATCAAGGAAAACGGTTCTGATGGTCTCTCGTACATCGTCAAACGCGTTCAAGCTGCCATTCCCCCCTAAAAAAAAACAAAATCAAAGTCCTGTTCTTACTAATTATATCATAGCTAAAGATATCTCACTCATCTTGCTGTAGACAGTTTATCCTCCAAATATTCTCCAAATATGATAGAATTTATTGGTATTCTCTTTTCATGAATTGATTGTACAATATCTTTGGAAATCTTTGGAATCTATTTTCTTCCAAGGGTGGTGATACTGTGGAAGTAGTTTGGAAGAAATGGAATATTACCGGCATCGTTCAAGGAGTTGGATTTAGGTATTTTGTCAAAAATGCTGCGAGTGCAATTGGTGTGAGAGGCTTCATAAGGAACGAAGATGATGGAAGTGTCACGATAGTAGCTGGTGGTAACGAAGCACAGTTGCGAGAATTACTCAAAAAAATCATGGAAGGTAACGGCTGGAGCTATATTTACAACATCGAGGAGACAAATTTACCACCTCAAGAATACAAGAATTTCGATGTAGAATTCTGATTACTTGATATATCGAGTACTTAAAATGAAACATTTGAGAGGAGATGGACACATGAAAACGGTCTGTTTTGGATTACAGTGGGGCGATGAAGGGAAAGGCAAAGTAACAACTTATCTTTCAAAAGATTACGACTACATAGTTAGATACAGCGGTGGAAGTAATGCAGGCCACACCGTTGAATACGGAGATTTCAAACTCATTCATCACCTCATCCCTTCGTTTGATATAAGAAAGGATATAAAGGGCTACATCTCAAACGGTGTAGTTGTAGATTTGGAAGTACTCAACAAAGAGATCGAAGAACTAAAAAAGATGGGATTTGATATATCTCAACGATTGTGGATTTCGAAATTGGCACACGTGGTGCTGCCCATCCACAAAATACTTGATGAAAAAATGGAACTCTCTCGCGGTGAGCGTGCAGTTGGAACGACAAAACGTGGTATAGGCCCTGCGTATGCCGACAGAGTACACAGAATAGGCATCAGACTTGCAGATTTTGAGAATATCGATGAGCTGAGAGAAAAACTTCTCACGATTTCCGCACTTTACAAAGAACTGTATAGCATAGAATGGGAAGAATACGATGAAGTTATTGAGCAATACGAAGATATGAGCAACTTGATAGTCTCACCTTTGGAAATAAAGACAGAACTTGAAAATTCGAATGTCATGTTTGAAGGTACTCAAGGTGTACTACTCGACATCGATATGGGGACTTATCCATACGTTACAGGTACTTTTTGCAATACCACTGGAGTTGAAAGTGGTTTAGGCTATGTCACTAAATTGGACAAACGGATAGGTATCTTTAAAGCTTACGTAACTCGAGTTGGAGAGGGACCTTTCCCGACAGAATTACTTGGTGATGAGGGTGAGATGTTAAGAAAAGCAGGTAAAGAATACGGTGCAACTACTGGCAGACCCAGAAGATGTGGTTGGCTTGACTTACCGCTACTCAAATATGCAATAGAGATATCCGGTTGCGATGAAATGATCATGACAAAAGCTGATGTGCTATCTGGTATGGAAAAGATAAAAGTTGGAGTAAGATACGACATAGATGGAAAGAAATTTGAAATGCCTTCTGAACTTTCCAACATCGGCAGGTCTCAAGTTGAGTACGTAGAATTCAACGGATGGAAAAGTTTAGAAGATAAAGAATTCGATCATTTCACGAAATTCATAGAATCCGAAACTGGAGTGAAAATCACATACATCTCTACCGGTGCAATGGTTGATCAAATCACGAAAATGTACTGAAAAGATTTCAATAACTCAAGAGAGTTTAGGGATGATAAATTGATAATAAAGATTAGGCTTTTCGGTTCACTTTGTGACTTAACCAGTGGAAAATATCTTTTTGAGTTTGACCCAGGGATAAATCAAACGATAAAAGATTGTATAGAAAGGCTGGGTGTTCCGCATACCGAAGTGTTTTTTATTACCCTGAATGGTAATTTTGTAGATTTTTCGAAGATAGTTTGTGATGGAGATCTCTATTGCGTCTATCCAGAATGTGATTTACCGGTAGAAGATAGGTACACCTTGACACCGAAGTATCTTGGAGAGCCAAAATTTGTCGCCGATATTCATCTTGGAAAACTTGTGAAATACCTTCGCATGCTGGGTATTAGCACAGTGTACGGCACTATAGACGACAAACTGATAATAGCAAAGGCATTGGAAACAAATGCGATAATACTTACAAGAGATAGAAATATGCTAAAAGAGAATGTGGTTAAATATGGTTACGTAGTAAGGTCAGATGTACCTAAGATCCAACTAAAAGAGACCATATTCAGATACGGTTTAATCAAATATATTAAGCCATTTACTCGATGTATGGAATGTAATGGTAACTTAGTTCCCATACTCAAAGCTGAAATCGTTAATAGCGTACCTGAAAGAGTCTTAAATACTTTCAATGAATTTGCAAAATGCAGTAATTGTGGAAAGATATACTGGGGTGGGAGTCATTATCAAAATATGAGTAACTTCATCCGACAATTCTTAAACTCACTGTGAAACTTACCAGCGAAACTTACCACCCTTTAACCCTATATACTATAATCATTATATATATATTACTTAGTAGTAGTAGTAGTAATAGGGGTGGTAAGTTGGTAAGTTTACACAAATGAAATCAAAAAAATGTTTATCCAATACAACCTACAACGCTCATTACAACTTACCACCTTTTTGTAACAACTTACCACTCTGGTAAGTTTCTATCGGAAATTTAGATTTCAAGCCATGGTAGAGGTGGTAAGTTTTCTAAAAGCTCATGGATAAAGGAAAAAGTTGTCGAAAATCGTGAAAAAGTTTGAAAATTATTTCACCACTGGTAAGTTTGGTAAGTTTTTCTAAATGAGATTTCTTCTCAATAACACCATTTATACTATATATTGTGATTTACATAATGATGTACCTTTATATTGTATAAAAAAACTTACCACTTGCCTTAAAAACTTACCAGTAACTTACCACTTTTCAATATGTAGTAGAAAGTAACTTACCACATCTATATATCGTGGTAAGTTTTTAATGTTTCTTCTGGGTATTTTTCGAACTTATTCTGTAGATTTTCCAGATGATTGGGTAAGTGAATTTGATAAGTTCAACAGAGTTCAACAGTAGTAAATGGTCAAGAAGAAATTCACACACTTTTGGAAAAAAGTGATATAATACAAGTACATCAAAAGTGACCGTCTGTTTGATGATTTTTTTTGTAAGCACTATGAACAAATTGGCACTGTAATTACGCATACTTTGAGGTAAAGCGTTTAAGGTGGTACTGTATGTCGAAAAAATTGATAAGAATCCTATTTTATGGGATGGCAATCCTAAGTGTTTTTGTATTGTACTTTGCAAGCTCGTATCTATCGAAGGTAAAGAAAGAACCTCTGGCGGTTATAGAAGGTATCGATGGAGGATTCTATCTGGACGACAAGTACATCGATGGCCCACTGGCTCTAAACGTAGGTAAGTACGAAGTGATTGGCGAGTCTAAGATAGCACTTTACAGTGGAAAGGTTTTGTTCGTTAAGATACCACAATTTGAGGTGGAAATTGTATGGGAGAAGTGAGGATAATTGAACCTGTTAACTTGGTCATATACATATTTTCCGCTCAAGTTGATTACTGGTTTGATCAAGTGAAGGAAGATTTGGTGAGAGAATTTGGACCGATAGATTACTTGAGCCCTCTTCTTGATTTTGGTAAGTACACCCTCTATTACGACAAAGAGATGGGTTCGGGTATCGTGGGGAAATTGATAAGTTTTGAGAGGTTGATTCATCCTTCCTTGCTGGCTAGTATCAAGATCAAAACGAACGAAATAGAGCAGAGATATGCAGTTGACGGAAAAAGAAGGTTCAACTTGGATCCAGGTTACGTTCATCACATGCAATTCGTTTTAGCCACAACAAAGATGTGGCCACACAGGATTTACATAGGACAAGGCATATATGCAGAGCCAACGCTCATGTACATAAACGGACGTTGGAAGGATTATGATTTCACTTATCCAAACTACAAAGAAGAAGTGTACAAGAAAGAACTCGAAAAGATCAGGTCTATGTACCTTGAAAAGAGAAAAGCGTATCTCAAGAAATTACAGAGAAGGTCCGGTAATACATTAGGTCAAGTTTCAAAGAACGATTGAGAAAGAGTGAATTCCAGCAAGAAAGATTACTACAGTACTTAGGAAGGTGAGTTGTTTGAAGATTTACATAGTAACGTTGGGATGTCCAAAAAATGAAGCGGATTTTTCTCATTTTAAGCACCATTTGCTCTCTCTTGGTTATGAAATTACAGATGTCTTGGAAGAAGCAAATGGTGTGGTCATAAACACGTGCGGTTTCATCGTTGATTCAAAGAGGGAGTCCATAGACACGATCCTCGAGTTTGCCCAATACAAGAAGGAGAAACCAGATTTCAAGATATTCGTTACAGGTTGTTTGGTACAGAGATATCCACATGAACTACCAAATGAGTTACCAGAAGTTGATGGATGGTTCGGCATCATACCACCGAAGATATTGGCTGAAAATCTTCAAAAAACAAAAAAGTACATAACAGATCCCATTGCCGTGTACGATTTCGAAGGTAGAATTGACGATGCCATGCCGTATGCTTACGTAAAAATAGCTGATGGGTGCGATAGAGCTTGTACATTTTGCACCATACCAAAGTTCAAAGGAGGTTTTGTCAGCAGAAAACTGGAAGATATCGAGAAAGAAGTAAGTTCTCTCGTTGAAAGTGGCAAGAAGGAGATCATCTTGGTTGCACAGGATACAACTGGTTACGGTATAGATCTCTACGGAGAGCAGATGCTCCCAGAACTTTTGAATAGGCTTAATGGTATCGATGGCGACTTTTGGATTAGGGTAATGTACATGCATCCGGACCATATCACAGACGAAATCATAGAAGGGTTTTCACACGAGAAAGTTCTCAAATATTTTGATATCCCGACGCAACATGGGAGCGATCGATTGTTGAAACTCATGGGGCGTATAAAGGATAGTAGAGAACTTGAGGCACTATTCGACAAAATAAGGAAACGTTATCCTGAAGCTGTGTTAAGGACTTCGATCATAATCGGATTTCCAGGTGAGACAAAGGAAGATTTTGAACAACTTGTTGAATTCATCAGAAGGGTCGAATTTGACAAACTTGGTGCATTTCTCTATTCAGATGAAGAAGAGGCGGCATCTCACAACTTATCAGGAAAAGTACCACTCAAGACAGCACAAAAAAGGCTTGATTCGTTGATGGAAGTACAAGCAGAAATTTCTTTTCTGAGAAATCAGAAATACCTGGACAAGGTGATCGAAGTCATATTCGAAGAAGAGGTGGAAGGGGTTTTAGTCGGTAGAGGATACATGGATGCACCAGAGATCGATGGTAACATATTCGTAAGAGGAAAATTGGAAGGAAAGAAAGATGGATTCTACAAAGTACGTGTCTACGAGTCAGACACTTACGATTTGGAGGGCGAGTTAATTTGAGTACTAATTCTCAAAGAACTCAAAAACCCACTGTGATTTTCAATGCGCCAAATACGATCAGCTGGTTGAGGATAATTTCGACAGCGGTAATTGTACTATTGATGTATCTGAATTGGAACTGGGCAGCTTTTGTCCTTTTCCTAATTGCATCGATCAGTGATTACTTTGATGGTTACATCGCGAGAAAAACGGGGGCAGTTACACAGCTTGGGAAAGTCTTAGATCAGATGAGCGATAAGATACTCATCACTTCAGTACTGATTTGTTTTGTGGAAAGTGGATTCGTACCGGGCTGGTTGGTAGTTATACTGGTTATTCGTGACACACTCGTCAGTATTGTCCGAATCCTTGCTTCAGAATCGGGAGCGATCATAGCTGCAAACATGTTTGGGAAGATCAAGACTGTCTCGCAAATGGTGCTAACGATAGGATTGTACTTGGAGTTGCTTAATTTTTCAAAAAGCTACATGCACTTGTTCAATGTAATTTTCATCTACATAGTCGCATTTTCAACCATACTTTCCGGTATCATCTACATGTACCAAAACCGTTCGTATCTCGACAAATAGTTTGGTAAGTGGGTTGTAACGGTTCTTAACAATCATTAGTGGAGGGGTATGCGTGCGTACGTTTATTGCTATCGACGTTAACCAAGAAATAAAGGATACATCCGAGGAAGTTATCTCAAAACTTCAAGAGTTGGGTTTTAAAGCTGCGTGGACTAAGCCGGAGAACGTACATCTGACACTTTTTTTCATGGGAGAAATGGATGAAAAGGCTGTTGATTCAATGGTTTACTCACTTAATAAGCGTATGAAGGGTTTTCCTTCTTTCAGCACTAAACTGACAGGTTTGGAATATTTTAGATTCAAACATTCTCCACGTGTGCTATTTTTGAAATTCGAGCCGACAAAATCGTTGCAGAAGATGTACCTTGAGATGAAAGCAGAACTAACGAAAAACAAAGTGAAGTATGATGACCAAGGCAATTTTGTACCACATGCAACGCTTGGTCGTGTAAAGGAATATCCCACAGATTGGGAAAGAAAAGCCTCAGAGTTAACTATTCCCAACATATCACTTGTTATCGACGGATTTACCGTGTACAGCTCAACGTTAACACCGCAAGGCCCAATATACAAATGGATTTACAAGTCGAAATTTGAGGGAGGATTAGAGAAAAATGCCAGATGAAATGAAGAAAGATGTACTCAAAAAGGCAATTAGTAAGATCGAAAAAACATACGGAAAAGGCTCCATAATGGTCTTGGGAGAAGGCAATTTGGTCCAAGGCTTAGATGTTGTTCCAAGCGGCTCTTTGGCGATAGATATAGCCTCAGGTGTTGGCGGATACCCGAGGGGAAGGGTCATTGAGATATATGGTCCAGAATCAAGTGGTAAGACAACGATAGCGCTCCATGCAATAGCCTCTGTGCAAAGGCATAACGGCATTGCAGCATTTGTTGATGCTGAGCATGCACTCGATTTGAATTATGCAAGAAATTTGGGAATAGATCTTTCTGAACTTCTCATATCACAACCGGATTACGGTGAACAAGCACTCGACATTGTCGATGAATTAGTGAGAAGCAATGCAGTTGACCTTATCGTTGTTGACTCCGTTGCTGCACTCGTTCCAAGAGCAGAAATCGAAGGAGCAATGGGCGATTCCCAAATAGGACTTCAAGCGCGTCTCATGTCTCAAGCACTACGCAAACTTGCTGGCAACGTCAACAAGTCTAAGACCATTGTCATATTCATCAATCAGACGCGTATGAAGATCGGCGTCATGTATGGTAATCCAGAAACAACGACTGGCGGTGTTGCATTGAAATTCTATGCAACGATGAGAATGGAAGTAAGGTCGGCTGGAAAGATAGTCGAAGGCAATGAACATATAGGTAACGAAGTATCGGTAAAATTTGTGAAGAACAAAGTTGCACCTCCATTCAGAACGACGACGGTGGACATAATATATGGAAAAGGAATCGTCAGAGAGAATGAGTTATTCAACATAGCTGTAAATGAAGAATTGATAGATAGAAGAGGTAGCTGGTTCACGTACGAAGACCTTTCTGGAAAAGAACACTCGCTTGGCCAAGGTAAAAATAACGCAGTGAGCTACTTGACAGAACATCCAGAAGTTTTAGAAGAGATCGAAAAAATGATTAGAGAAAAGTACCTATCGAAAAAAGTAACTGGAGAAACTAGCGAACCTGAAGATGAGAAGAATATATCAGAGAAAGAATAATGATATTGAGAATCACAGTGGTACAGATGATAGTACCACTGAAAGCCAAAGGACTAGGCAAAGAGATCCACTGAATGATGCATTGAGGTTCATACGTTATAGAGCAAGGTCTGAGTGGGAAGTAGAAAATAAGCTCAGACAGAGAGGTTATTCACAAGAAGTAATCCAGAAAACCATGTCAACGTTGAAAGAAAAGGGATTCATAGACGACGAAAAATTTGCATATCTCTATGCATATGATAATCTCACATTGCATTACAAAGGTCCATTCAGAATAAGATATGAATTGAGACAACTACACGTCGATGAATACACCATCGAAGATGCAATAAAAAAAGTTGTTTCAGAAGTTGATGTAAGCGAGATAATCAAAAAGATAACTGAGGGCTTAGACGAGCACAAAAAACGCGAAAAATTGTACAGACAAGGATTTGGAGGTGATTAACAATGGAATTTTTATTATACATAGTGTTCCTCGTTGTTGGCATAGCATTAGGTTTTTACATAGGTACTAAGATAGGTACTAAAAGGGCAAAAGAAAGCATAGAAGCGAAACTTAAGGCGGCAAAGGAAGATGCAGAATCAATAATAAAAAATGCGGAAAAAGAAGCGGCAGAGACAAAGAAAAAGATGATAATCGAAGCCCGCGAAGAAGCACACCAGATACGCGAAGAGATCGAAAAGGAAAAGAAACGAAGAGAAGAAGAAATAAAACAGATGGAAGAAAGAGTATTAAAGAGAGACGAGATGTTGAGCAAGAGAGAAGAATTGATCGACAAGCGAGAAAACTATGTTGAAAACTTGAAAATAGAACTTGAAGCAAGGTCCAAGGATATAGAACAGAAAGAGAAAGAAATTCAACAGAGATTCATACAACTTGCAGGTATTACGCACGAACAAGCTAAGGAACTCGTTTTACAAGAAGCACGTGAGAAGTATGAGAACGAAGTAGCGAAGATCTTTGCACAGATAAAATCGCGTTACGAAGATGAATCCGATAAATACGCAAAGAAAGTCATAGCCGATGCAATCCAAAGATATGCACCAGAGTACGTCAACGAGGTAACTATAAGCACCGTAGCACTTCCAAACGATGACATGAAAGGTCGTCTCATCGGGCGGGAAGGAAGAAACATCAGGACATTCGAGAAGATAACGGGTGTTGACCTCATAATCGACGATACACCTGAAATGGTCACACTAAGTTCATTTAATCCACTTAGAAGAGAAATAGCACGTAGAACGATAGAGAAACTCGTTCAAGATGGTAGAATACATCCTGCAAGAATAGAAGAGATGTATGAAAAATCAAAGGTAGAGGTAGAGAAAGAAATAAAGGAAGCAGGACAAGAAGCCGTTATAACCGTTGGAGTTGGTGGATTGCATCCTGAGATACTTAAATTGCTTGGAAGGCTGAGATTCAGAACGAGTTACGGCCAGAACGTACTCGCACACTCGATAGAAGTTGCCCAAATAGCTGGTCTACTTGCCTCAGAATTGGGACTAAACGTAGACAAGGCAAAGCGTGGCGGGTTACTCCACGACATAGGTAAGGCGATAGACCACGAAGTTGAAGGCTCACATACAATCATAGGTGCAGAAGTAATCAAACGCTACGGTGAGTCAGATGAAATTATAAACATGATAATGGCACACCATGGTGAAGAAGAACCAATCACAGCCGAAGCGGCCATAGTAGCTGCAGCGGATGCGATTTCTGCTGCAAGACCCGGTGCAAGGCGAGAAGATGTTGAAAACTACATCAAGAGACTCATGAAACTCGAAGAAATCGCAAGAAGTTATAAATACGTTGAAAATGCATATGCCATACAAGCAGGTAGAGAAATAAGAGTCATCGTCCAGCCAGATAAGACAGACGATGCGACGATAGAAAAGATGGCACACGACATATCAGTCAGAATCGAAAATGAATTGCAGTATCCAGGAGTGCTCAAAGTTGTAGTTATAAGAGAAAAAAGATCCGTTTCATACGCAAAGTGACAAAATAAGAATCTGGAAAAGTTCCTAATCTCGGAGGCTTAGTTATATGAGTGTTTTGGCAAGTAGCTTAGCATTTGCAGTAGCAACGTTTCTATCACGAATTCTCGGACTCTTTCGAGATATGCTCATGGCGTCAAAATTCGGAACATCTTGGCAAGCGGATGCCTATTTCGTAGCTATACTCTTCCCATTTTTCTTACGAAGGGTTTTTGGCGAGGGAGCGATGACATCCGCATTTGTTCCCTTGTACAGTGAGTCAAAAGATAAAGACGAATTCTTATCATCGGTTTTAACAGGGTTCAGTTTGATACTATTGGTGATAGTTAGTGTTGTGATGATTTACCCAGACATAGTCATATACTTATTCAGCTCTGGTGCGTCAGTTCAAGAGAGACAGCTAATAAGAAAACTTGCAAGGATTACAGCACCATCGATATTGTTCATATTTTGGTGGTCCATTTCATACTCAATAGAAAACACGAGAGGGAAGTTCTTTTACCCAGCATTAACACCTATCATACCAAACATAGTACTCATAATTGCGATGTTGATACCAGGTGTTGGAATATATGCACCGACTTGGGGATTTTTGATAGGTGAGGCTGCAGCGTTTTTATCTCTCGCATATCCGCTGAAGAGACATAGACTGAAGATATCGTTCAAGTATTTACGAGAGTTCTTGAATTACTTTTGGCCCAGCTTTTTGGCTATGTCCGTTTCGCAAATAAACAGTATAGTTGACACAAACGTTGTTTCATACTACAGTGGTGGCCAAGGTGGTGGGATTTCCTATTTGCAGTATGCATCGAGATTTTATATGCTACCATACGGCCTTTTTGGTGTAGCCGTTGCAACTGTGATACTCTCAACGATAAGTAACGATAGGCAGAATTACCACAGTCATCTGAAAGATGGGATAACATCTACACTCTTTTTCACATTGCCCGCAACTATTGGACTCATAGTGCTCTCGGTCCCTATCATTAGGTTGTTCTATCAATACGGTCAATTCACTGTCAAAGATACTGAAATGACCGCTAAAGTGCTCAGTGCATACGTAATCGGTTTACCATTCTATGGCGTTTACTCGACTATGACCCGCGCACACCATGCGCTGAAAGATATGAAAACACCATTAAAGGCAACGATCATAGTGGCTGTGGTGAATGTGATACTTGACCTATTGGTTGGATTGAAATACGGACCTGTCGGTGTTGCAATCGCGACAAGTTTTGCAGGAATATTCGGTTTTTTGTATCTTTGGCTTAAAGAAAAGAACAGAAATTTGTTTGAGAAAGATATTTTGTACATATTCATTTCATCAGTTGCCATGGGGATTTCTACATACTTTTTCTCATCGATATCGGGCCATAGGATTTGGGCAATCGTCTCAACAGGATTTGGTGCGGCTGTTTACTTGTTATTCTCGGCAATTTTCTTTAAAGACAGGCTCAAGACGTTTTTGAAGAGACGATAGTAAAATAATAATATTATTAAAGGAGAGCACACGATGATAGGAGAAGAGATAGAAGTACTGTACGAAGTAGATAGCACGAACGAGTTTTTCAAGAAGAATTACAAATCATTCCATGATGGTGCTATCGTAGTTGCAATCAAACAGACTGCAGGCAAAGGGAGATTGGGTAGAAGCTGGTATTCACCGGAAGGTGGATTGTGGTACTCAGTTCTATTCAAGCCGAAAATTCATGTAAATCTCCATGCCTATACCAAGATTTTCTCGATAGCGATAATTGAAGTACTGAGCAAACTGAGAATTAAGGCGTACATAAAATGGCCAAATGATATATATTACAATGGCAAAAAACTCTGTGGCATTTTGGCTGAAAGTATCTCTGTAAATGATAGAGTCGTTGCAATAGTCATAGGAATAGGCATGAACGTAAACAACGACATACCGGAAGACTTAAAAGGTACTGCCATAGCACTCAAAGACATTTTGAGGAAAAATATAAAAATAACCTACTTATTAGACGAAATAAACAAACATGCTTGGAATATCCTAATAAGTTATAGAAATGAGACAGAGAATGTAACAAAGCTTTGGAAAAAACACCTCGTTCCCAAAGAGGGGGATAAGATAAAGATCAACAACGAAGGAGAAATCGTTGAAGGAAGTGTGCTGAAAATTTCAGATGAAATGCTTTACGTAGACATAGGAGGGAAAGTAATAGGTGTCCAAAGCATACACAAGGTCGTTGATTAAATACATTGCCACAATTTTCATTCTCGTACCTTTGCTGCTCTTTTCTGAGGGGGTCTATTCTGTTATCACATCCAAAATACCACAAAGCGCGTACGTTGGCGCATATTTTGTAGACGTAGATAGTGGAAAAGTAATTGTACAATATAACGAGAACAATCTTTTCGTACCAGCATCACTAACGAAGATTATGTCTACACTTGTTGCGTGGGAAGTACTTGGCCCTGAATTTACCTATACAACAACCATCTACGTACCGAGAGGCAATATATCTCCCACTCTGAAAGGTAACGTTGTGATAAAGGGTAACGGAGATCCATCGATGAGTGTTGATATGCTTAAAGAAAATCTCAAAAGGTTAGCGCTCGATGGTGTCAAGGAGATAGATGGAAACATAGTCATAGACAATTCATTCTTTTCAAACGAAAGATGGGGGATTGGATGGGAGTGGGACTACAAAAACCCCAGTATTGATGCACTCATTCTCAAAGAGAACACAAATACATTCTCTCCATACGATGCGAATGCAGTAGCCATGAACTTCGGCAATAATTTTAAGAAGGTACTCAGTGACTATGGTATAAGGGTAACTGGAAATGTTGTCGTCGGTAAAGTCTCTTCAAGTTACAGAGAATACATCGTTATGAAATCCGTGCCATTGAAAAATCTCATAAGCGTTGCAAACAAGTACAGCAGCAATTCATACGCAGAGCAGATTTTACGAACAGTTGGACTCAGAGTCTATGGATTTGGTAACATCTACAACTCGCAGAAAGTATTGAACGATTTTGTAAAAAGGTTATTCGGTGAGTACTATCCATTCAAACTAAACGATGCTTGTGGCCTATCTACGTACAATCTATTAACACCTTACATGCTGGCCCAAACACTTGTGTATGCATACAAAAACCACAATGGTTTTAACGGATTTATCTCCACACTTGCGACTTCCGGTAAAGAAGGTACGATGGAGGGAAGACTGAAAGACATAACCGCGTACGCAAAGACCGGTACTTTGCAGAAAGTTTCAAACATAGCTGGAATAATGATAACAAAGACAGGTAAAAGAGTTGCGTTTTGCATAATGGTCAACAATTTCATAACGCCAACTTATATAGTTACCGCATATCATGACGAAATAATTAGATACGTCTGGAATAACTATTGATAAATTGATAAATTGATAAATTGACAGAAACTACATATCTTCTTACATATCTTCGATAGGTTCCAATTCACCAGGATACGGCTCAAAGAAAACTTGATCCTTTATATATGCCACTTTGTGACTTATTGCCCACGATTTGAGAACAGCGTTCATTACCTGAAGTGTTACCAAACCATTCTTATAACCATCCAAGAGATCCATGAAATAAGCCTTCTCCCCACTTGTCAAGAGGTCTTTGAAAAAGCCGTATATGTGCAGTAAGGTATTGATTACACTCGTCTTTTTCATAGGTGTCTTAAGCGCCTTCATGAGTAATCTCATGTAATCATGCTTCATTTCTTGAGTAAAACCTTTCTGTGCCGCAAGTTTTCCCATCTCGCGCATGGTTCTTTCATTTTTTGCGAGGATGAAAAACTTGTACCGTCGTTGAAACTCGATCAACTCACTTTTCGATACAACATTTCTAAATCTCGCAATTGCAAAGATAGAAGACAAGAAATCAAATCTGATACGACTATCGTTCAACCTCATCTCACTTTCGATAGGCAAATCCGGAAAACTCTCCACCATTTCTCTTGCGAAGAAACCGTAAGTCTTAGATACAACTTTACCATTTGAACCGTACAATCTCGCATCGCGTAGCCCACAAGATGGTGATTTTGCCTTCAATATCATTCCATCAATCTCATCTTGCGATAGTGACTTTGCAAAATCTTTTGAGAAAGTGACCATCTTCTCCGTCAAATCGATTTTGGAAGTTTTGTTCATCAATTTGAGTTCATTGCCCATAGAAAATACATCTATTGGCTCTCGCGGTACACCAAGACCAATCTCCAACTCTGGACAGACACGCACCACATCGCAGCACTTGCTAAGCCGCTTTACCAAATCGTTCGATATCGTATTGCCATCGTACCTTGTATATTCAAAAAAGCAGCGACTAAGGAGCAATCTTGGCCTTGCTTCATACCAGTCACCCATCGTTTTCTCACATCTCCTCTTACGTATTGTCAATATTTCATTTCTCATTATTTCATTATCTCGTTTTGCTGCATCAAGTATACCAAAAATTTGATATAATTAATATTAACATGAACATTATTAAACATATGCATCAACAATGCAGACTTTAAACATCAAAGTTGTATAACCTATCTGCAATCACTTGCGAGGAGGGATAACATGGAGAAAAAGGAACTGGTGTTAAAGGCATTGCTGGAATCAAATGAACCACTTAGACCAGGTGATGTCGTTGAAAAAACCGGTCTTTCAAAAGAAGATGTTGACAAAGCTATTAAAAAACTAAAAGATGAGGGAAAGATAGAATCTCCGAAAAGATGCTATTATCAAGCGAAAAGAGTTTAACAATTGGAAACTCAAAGCTGAAGAGCAAGGATGGAAAAATATTGAACATGTGCAGAGTTAAGAATCGTATTTTTACCGTTTTATTTTTTGTACTTGCCATTTTGATAGCTACGTGCTCCAATGCGGCAGAATTGCCATTTAGTAACCATAATGGATATGTGGTGGTGATATCGGATTTGCACCACCCGTTTTTTTCAAAGAATATCGAAGCAATATTCAAAGAAATTGCCTCGATAAAACCTGCCCATGTCTTCATGCTTGGAGACTTGACTGAACTTGGAAAAGACAGCGAGTTTGAAAGTCTAAAGAAATCACTTACAACACTAAATGATAGCGCAATAAAATACAATATGCTCCTTGGCAATCACGACACAAGATGGTCGAGCAAAATTAGAAAAACTAAAGAACTTGGCAAGACCCTGTATGAGAATTATCGTGTAGACATCCAAGATATCGCATTCATCGGTATAGACACGTCTATGTACTTTGAACAATTCGGCCACATCGGAGAGGAACAAATGAACTGGATTAAAGAACAGATGGAACTTTCCAAGAGAGATGGAAAGATTGCCATATTGATGTCTCATCACCCATTAATTCCAGCATCAAGCAATGTTGATGACAGTTGGAAACTCTTGAATCTGCTCGATGCATACAACGTACCGGTTGCATTGGCCGGACATGTACACAAGTATTCCGATGGCAAATTGCACAACGGTACATTCTTCCAAACGGTAGGCGGTGCAAGAGATGGATGGATGACGGTTGTTAGCTGGGATACGAAGTACATCTACATGTGGAAATACAACTCAACAGATCATTATAGCGGATACAGCCTCATCGCAAAAGTGGCGAGAGAATACAATGAAAGATTTGATCAAAAAATCTCGTTCAACTCTTCCAATCAAGGTACCATCACGCAAGTTACAATCGAGACAAAAAATATAAAAGAATTGAACGTATACGTAGGTCAAAAACTTGCGAGGCAATACACAAAATTGAACCAATCTGGTCAAACAAATCAGTTTACAATCGAGACAACAGACTACCAATTGTCGCCACAATTCATCAAAATAGTGGGAAATGGGGTGTATGGTACATCCGAAAAATACCTATCAGTTGAAATCAAAGCCGCACAAAAAGCAGCGAATAAGGCAAGTAAAGAAGGTAACATACATTCCATTTGGACATACAAAATGGCAAACAGCATCTTCTCTCAACCCACTACGTACAAAAATGACTTCATCATTGCAGATTATTCAGGCAACATCGTTAGATTAACGCAGGAAGGCAAAGAGTTGTGGAGACAAAAGGGTGAAAACAGTGGTCCAATCGTCTCGAATGTGGCAATCTACGGTGACAATATACTAGTTGGAGATATCTATGGTAACTTAACAATACTTGATATTTCAACCGGAAAGCAGATTAATTCTTTGAAACTCTCCGGCCCGATATTTTCCATCACAACTGGGAGCAAAACAGCAGCAATAGGTGTAGGAAATTATCAGTACATCGTAGATTTGAAAAAACTCAGTATAGTCAATAGTCATGATCTTGGCGGTGTAATACAGACATGTGCAAAGTATTTTGATGGTAATTACTTCCAGACATCTTGGGGAGGATTATTGTCCATAATCGGTGAAGATGGAAAGATGTATGCAAAATACAACATTGGACAAACTTACTATACAAGTGGTGCATGTACTCCAGAAATTTTTGGCTCGCTCGTTATACTGACCAACTCTGCAAGCAAATTACAGGCCTTGGATATCAATGATGGTACTATTAAGTGGAATATTGATGGTCCAAAAGTAGGATATTCTTCTATTACAAAATATGGGAACTATGGTCTTGCATCTACAATAGATGGGCTCGTGTACAAATTCGAATTGAACAGTGGTAAAGTCGTGTGGAATATAAAAACCCAATCGACGATTTACGATTCGTCGCCTCAAATATTTAGTAATCGCTATGCAATATTAGGTACAACGAATGGCGAGTTAATCATCGTCGATGCCGAGAACGGTAAGATGCTCCAAAAGACGTTCCTACACCCATCGTACATACTAACAAAGCTAATAGCACAAGATGGCAAAATCTTCGTGGCATTCACAGATGGAACGGTAAAACTCGTGGAAATTAATCTATAGACACTATAGACACACGATGACATCGTGAAACCAATGAAATAAAATCAATGGACCGAAAAGGTCCATTGATTTTTTACTATTGAGTGCACAATTGAGTGTACGATTGAGTGTTTAGATGTATGCAAACATCAAATCAATACGTTCCAAGAATTTGCTTTATATCTTCCTCAGGTGTGCCAATGAGTTTTACGTTGTAATTGTTCACAAGCACATCGAGTATATCTTTGTTTATCCAAGCGGGTAGAATTGGACCTAAGTATATGCCCTTCATACCAAGTGATAACAACGTCCAGAAGATCGCAACTGCTTTCTGTTCCATCCACGTAAGCACGAGCGAGAGTGGTAGGTCAGTTACTTGGACACCAAACGTATCGGCAAGTGCCATCGCTATTTCAAGTGCAACGATTGCATCGTTACACTGTCCAACATCCAAGAGTCTTGGAATACCGTCGATATCACCAAGTTGCAAGTCATTTATCCTGAACTTTCCACATGCCAACGTTATAACAATTGTATCTTGCGGAAGTTTCTCAACGAACTCGCGGTAGTACGTACCACGTTTCGTTGGCGTATCGCATCCACCAACAACGAAGAAGTGCTTTATCTTACCGGCTTCGACGAGCTCCTTTATTTTACCGGCAAGTGACGTGACCACACCTGTGGAGAATCCCGTTGTCAATTTGTATGTTCCAGGTTGTTCTGGCAATTTTGGCAGTGACTTCGCTTTTGCTATGACTTCAGAATAATCGTAACCATCTATATGTTTCACACCTGGCAGTTGTGCAATCGATGTTGTAAACATACGATCCTTGTAGGAAGCTGGAGGAATCAATACACAATTACTCGTCCCCAAAATGGCTGCTGGGTATTTGGCGAACAATTCCCTCTGATCGTACCAAGCTCCTCCCAAATTACCTGCCAAATTCTTGTACTTCCTAAGTCCAGGATAGCCGTGTGCAGGAAGCATCTCAGAGTGCGTGTAAACGTATACATCCGTACCCTCAACTTGCTTGAGAAGTTCTTCCAATGCCTTCATATTGTGCCCTGTGACAATTATTGCATGACCTTCTTTAGTGCCCGTTTCTACTTCTGCAGGTGTTGGTTCTCCGTACGTTTCGATATGTGCCTTTTTGAGCAACTTCATGACCTTGTAATTCATCTGACCTGCTTCGAGTGCCAGTTTCACGAAATCGTCACCATCGAAGTTGACATTCGTTAGAGTCGAATAGAGCCCTTTACCAAGATATGCTGCAATCTCCTCATCGACATACCCAAGTTCTCGTGCGTGATAATAATAAGCTGATATACCCTTGAGAATGTATATCAGGTTATCTTGCAATCTCGCAACGGTTGGTTGCTTTCCACACACTCCGCTAACCGTACATCCTTCGCCATTCAGAGTTTGGGAACACTGATAACAAAACATATTGAGAGCCATAAAGTTCCACCTCCTAAATGTAATAATAGTAACCTCTACAAAAACATCATACAACACTTTCAAAGAAAAATGCGTAATCTATGTTACGACTCCAAAAATCTGAAGAGACTCATCTGTTCGGGCTTCTCTTGTTTATTACATACCAAAATATCTTTCAATTTTCGTTCTTCACCGTGTACTATATTTTCATCGAGAGGGATTGCTCCTTTCTTGATCAACTCACGATTTTCTTGAGGGACATTGCTACCATTTCTATCTATTATAGATATGCACTAAATCATTTTCCAAACAAAACATATGCAAGCTACAACAGTGAAATGCAACACAAAAAGCGGGCTGATTGCCCGCTTTTGCGTACTTTTTAATTGTATCGCATCTTTCATTTCTTCGCCTTTATTAGCGTTTTCGTTACCTATCTTGCCTTGAATTACTCTTTGACTTTTTCCATCAAAAGGTCGAGTATATCTTTAACTGTAAGCATCCTTTCGATCTCATCATCTTCGAGCTTTATACCAAACTCATCTTCGATGATCATTACAAGATCAAATGCATCCAAAGAGTCGGCACCAAGGTCTTCGATAATATGAGAATCCTCATCGATATCTTCGATAGGGACGTTCAACTTTTCTGAGATCATTTCCGCAACTTTCTTGAAGAGTTCTTCTCTATTCACGACTCATCGCCCTCCCAAACAAATTCTGAATAAACTGTTGAACTGTTTATGCAAACAATGAAACAAAGAAAGAAACAGTACCTAAATGGTGAAAAATAAAAAAGAATCGTCGATAAATCTAAAAACGGGGGAAATATGTGTGTTAAATCGCAAATATCACATATGCACGACTTAGAAAAAGCATTTATCAAAGTCTTCTGCTTCGTATATTTTAATCAATAATATATACTTTGTCAACAAATTTCTGAATTTCACGAACAAATTCCATAGCCAATTTCAAAATCAAGCATTCATGCATGAAAAGTTGTCAAAAATCATCACTTTCTCACATCAATTCCTTCGTCATACTACCTATGAACATGAAGGCCTTCTTCCAGAATCCTTCCCCTTCTATATCTATTCCCATCTTTTCAAGCAACTTTTTAGGTGGATACTTTCCACCACTTTCGAGTAGTTCTATGTACTTTGGCACAAAATTCTTCCCATCTTCCAGATACTTCTGATAAAGTGCAATGACAAGACAGTGAGCAAAATTGTACGCATAGACATAAAACGGTGTTTTGTAGAAATGAGATACCATGGCCCATTCATTCTTGTACCATTCCGGTATCTCAATAGACTCACCAAACATCTGTTTCAATTGCTCGTAGTAAATCTCGTTTAATTCATCCCAACTCGCATAACCACTCTTCTCGACAAGGTCGAATGCCCTCAGCTCAAATTGTGCAAATGTGTTTTGTCTATACGTTGTTGAAAATGTATCTTCAATCTTCGTGGCGATGAGTGCCATCTTCTCATCACCAGACAGCTTGTTCTTGAGGTTATCAAACACGAGAAATTCTCCAAAGACCGATGCTAATTCAGCAAGCGTCAAAGGTGTTGAATGGTTGAAATAAGTCTGCTTCAATGCAAGACTACCATGCAATCCGTGGCCCAATTCGTGGGCAAGTGTCATTATAGAATTCATATCACCACTGAAATTCGTAAACACATACGGTGGTAACTTCGTTGTCGAATATATACAGTAGGCACCCGAAGTCTTGCCTTTCTTTGGATATAGATCTATTCTTGATTCATCAAAGAAACTCTCCACAATCTTGCCAGCTCGTTCATCGAATGAATAATACGCATTCAATACAATATCTCGTGCCTCTTCAAAGGAGAACTTTTTGACATTCTTTGTGATAGGTGCATAAATATCAGCTGAAGTTATTTTCTCATTCAAAAATCTGGACTTCCATTTGTAATAGTCCTTCACTATATTCACGCTATCATTCGTTGCTTCTATCAACCTATCGACACTCTCATCCGTCACTTCGTTGGCAAAATTCCTCATCGATATCGGGCGAGGATATCTTCTCAGCTTACTTTCCACAGTGTAATCTTTGATGATGAGATTGTAAACTTCCGTCATCACAATCGAGTCTTCCTTGAACCTTTCAAGATAAACCTTCATTGCCCTTTTCCTGAGCTCACTATTCGTAGAGCGACGGAGTGAACGCATCTGTTCTGAATTCAGAGTCTTTACCTCTCCATCGACATCAAGCTCAAATATATACGAACTTTCAATGCGACTGTGTATCTTAGAAATTGCCTCACGCCTTGAAACTGAAGTAGCCGCGAGTACCTGCTCTGCTTCTTTAGACAGTAGATGCTTTCTTCTTTCCATCAATCTCGAAATGTAGTGTTCGTAATTCTGCGCCTTTTCTACCATATCGTTGAGCATCTTATCAGATAAAGAAGAAAGGTACACAGAAAGCCTTGCGCTGAATTCATCAAACTGAGTCTCTATACCTTGCAGTGTACCGAGCAGTTTTTGAGCTTGAGGATCATCAGTGCTCGTTGTGTAACGCATCCATGCATATTGCACGGATTTACCAAATTCATCCATCTCATCTTCGATCTTGCGAAGGAGTTCCACAAGCATTCCAACATCCGTCATCTGTTCCAACTCATTCACATACTTTCCGACCATCTTCAAATGTTCTCTGGCATTAGCTAATGCCTTCTCATCACTCTCGAAAATTGCAGACAAGTTCCAATTCAAAATGGCTCCCCCCTAACCTCTGTGAATCTCTTGCATCTTCTTTACTTTTCCTCGTCCTCACCTATTCTGAGCATGGCAAGGAATGCCTCTTGTGGTATGGATACGTTGCCTATCTCTCTGAGTTTCTTCTTTCCTTCCTTTTGCTTCTCAAGTAGTTTCATCTTCCTTGTAATATCTCCACCGTAGCATTTCGCGAGCACGTCTTTTCTAAGTGCTCTGACGGTTGACCTTGCTATGAATCTACCATCTGCCTTTGCCTGTATGGGTATTTCGAATTGATGTTGCGGAATCAGGTCTGCTAGTTTGTCTACCAAACGTCTTGCTGTATCGTATGCCTTACTCCTGTGAGCAATGAACGACAATGCGTCGACGGGCTCTTTGTTCACGTATATCGATATCTTCACCAGCTCGCTCTTTCTATGTTCGATGTATTCGTAGTCCATCGATGCGTATCCTCTACTAACTGCCTTCATGCGATCGAAGAAATCGAATATGATCTCCGCAAGTGGTACCTCAAAGTGCATGACAACACGCTCATGTCCTGCATTCTCCGTAGAGATCATAGTTCCACGCTTTTCGTTTTGAACAAGATTCATCAGCTTCCCGATGTATTCTGGCGGTGTGATTATAGACAATTTGACGTACGGTTCGTATATTTCGGCAATGTCTTCTCCATCTGGGAACTTTGCCGGATCATCTATCGTAAGCTCTCGATCATCTCTGAAGACGAGTTTGTATTCAACGTTCGGTGCTGTCAATATAACGGCCATTTCGTATTCTCTTTCAAGCCTTTCTTTAACAACATCCATGTGTAGAAGTCCGAGAAAACCACATCTGAATCCAAAGCCGAGCGCAGGCGAGTGGTCCGGCCTGTAAATTATTGCGGCATCGTTTAGTTTGTACTTGTCGAGTGCCTTTCTCAATTCTTCGTAGTATTCCGGCAGTCCGGGATACATACCTGCATAGACCATCGGTTTGACTTCTTTGTAACCGGGCAATGGCTCTTTCGTCGGATTTTCCGGCTTTGTGATCGTATCTCCTATCTTCGCTTTTGAGACGTCTTTCAATCCTGCCACTACGTATCCTATATCTCCAGGTCCCAGTTTCTCTGCAGGCGTCATCTCAGGAGCAAATGTACCAATTTCAACGACTTCGTATATCTCATCACTCATCATCATCTTTATCTTATCGCCAGGCCTTATCTCACCGTCGAAGATTCTAACGTACGTGACTGCACCACGGTATTTATCATATTTTGCATCAAAGATAAGTGCCCTTAGACGATCATCGTCACTTGTTTTTGGCGCAGGTACGAGCCTTATGACCGCTTCGAGTAGTTCTTTAATACCGATACCCTCTTTCGCGCTTATTCTGAATATATCCTCACTTGGTATGCCGATCAAATCTTCGATTTCTGCAACAGTCTCGTCTATGTTAGCCAGAGGCATATCTATCTTGTTGACTGCAGGGACAATCTCCAAATTGTGTTCTACCGCCTTGTACGTGTTGGCAACAGTCTGTGCTTGGACGCCCTGTGTTGCGTCGACGAGTAAGATTGCACCTTCAACAGCTGCCATGCTTCTATCCACTTCGTAAGAGAAGTCTACATGTCCTGGCGTATCGACTATATTGATTTCGTATTCATTTCCATCATCTGCTGTGTAGAATACTCTGAGTGGGTGAGATTTGATCGTGATTCCTCTTTCTCTTTCGATATCCATACTGTCAAGGTACTGTTCACGCATCTTGCGCTTTTCGACAGAATTTGTCATCTCCAAAATCCTGTCTGTAAGCGTAGTCTTTCCATGGTCTATGTGTGCGATGATACATATGTTCCTGATCTTCTCAATTTTTCTCATTACCTACATTCCCCTCCGCATCATATCTATTCCATATTCTTACATCGAGTATGTTGTATGGTATAACAATTCCATTCTCATCAAATATCCTCTTTATCCTTATCGTTAATGCATTCAGAGAATCGAAATACGTTGCTCGTTCAGTCCAAAACATGACGGTGTACGTTATGCCGCTAGAATTGAACGAATTGAATACCACGGAGTTCCCAACCGATTCATCTTTTACTACAAGCGGTTCTTCTTCTATCGCACGTTTGAGTAGCGCAATGACTTTTTCCATGTCGGATTTGTAATCGACCGTTACACTTAGTTCTATTCTCCTAACATTTGTTGGCCAGAATTTTGTGACTGTACCGGACCATACCTTTCTATTCGGTATGAGCACTAATTTTCCATCGAACGTTCGCAGAAGTGTATTGTTCATCTTCAGCACGTCCACGATTCCCGTCTGTCCATCTATGTCTACTACCTCGCCTTCGAAGACTTTTTTAGTGACGAGCACTAATATACCAGATAGAAAATTGGTGAGTGGTTCTTGGAATGCCAACCCTAACACAACGCCTGATATACCAAGACCTGCAAGATATGGTGCGAGGTCTACGTTCCATATCGACAATATTGCAGCAATTCCAAAGCTGTACACCATGAAGGCGATCAATAAAGATAGTGTTTTAGGTGCCTTCACCTCTTTCCCTATCGTTGATGTGAATCTGTTGATAGACCTCATAATGAGTCTGTGTATTATGTAGGGTACTATTATGCTTACAATCGATAGGATTATATTCATCAATATAGCTAAAGCGGCAGCTGACATACTTCCACCTCGCAATCAGATGAGATCAGTACATGAGTCCAATGACGTTTCTCGCCTCTTCCATCGTCTGTTTGGCTATTGACGATGCCTTTGCATTACCATTTTCGAGTGTTTCGTTCACATCATCTTCTGTGATTTTATCGTATCTTTCCCAGATCGGTGACAATCGTTCCACCATGTGTTTGAGAAGCAATTTCTTGCAGTCTATGCAACCGATCTTAGCTTGTGTACACCCTTCTATAACCCACTGCGTTTCTTCGGGATTATCTATCGTACCAAATGCCTTGTGATAATCCCACACGGGACAGATTTCCGGATTTCCGGGGTCTGTTTTGCGCTTTCGTGCAGGGTCTGTGATCATGGGAAGAATCATCTTTGACATATCATTTTCGGTTGTTATCAGAGGTATTGTGTTACTGTAACTCTTGCTCATCTTCCTTCCATCCGTGCCGAGCATTTTTGGTACCTTCGATAACAATTCTTTCGGTTCCGGGAAGACTTCCTTTTTGAATGTGTAATTGAACCGCCTGGCTATTTCTCTAGTGAGTTCTACATGGTAAACTTGATCTTCACCAACGGGTACTCCGTCTGCCTTGTACATAAGTATATCCGCTGCTTGTAGTACTGGATACATGAGAAATCCTGAATTAGATAGATCTCTATCGGTTATCTGTTGCCTCATTTCTTTGTATGTTGGCACACGTTCGAGCCAAGAAACGGGCGTTACCATCGACAGAAGCACCATCAATTCGGCATGTTCCTTTATTGCAGATTGTACAAACAATGTAGATTTGTTGAGCCCGACTGCCATGAAGGTCTTCATCAATTCTTTCGTGTATTCTCTTAGTGTAGACGTATCTTCAAAATTTGTCGTGAGTGCGTGCCAATCTGCAACGAAGAAAAAGGTATCGTTATCTTCCTGTAGCCTTAGCCAATTTTCAAATACGCCAACAAAATGACCAATATGGACTCTGCCCGTTGGTCTTATACCACTTAGTATTCTCAATTCTTTCGACCTCCTCGAAAATTATGTCAAAAAATTTACAGCGAAAAATTATGACAAAGACATTTTACGAGATTGCACTAAAACAATGGTTCAAATCCTTGTTGTGACCAGTAGGCCTTCATTGCATCGTTGTACGCATCCATGAGCATCTTTTTGTGTCCATCTTCCCAATCGGCAAGCATGTTCAGTATCTTTTTCATCTCAGAGTCTTCTACCTTCTTTGCACTCATTCGGTAGAATTCCTCAAAATCCTCTTCTATAAGGTATGCCATTCTTAGTATACTCATATCGTTTGCCAATTCATCGACACTACCACTAACCATTTCGGACTTCTCCTTCGATTCAAAGAAGTCACTCTTCACAACGGGCGGTTCCACTTCCATCTCCACATTCTCGTTGCGTTCTACCTTTTTCATGAGGCCCTTGATGAATTTCACGTGGTCATCTTCCATCTTCCAAAGGCTTTCTACAATTTCCTTTACATCTTTGTTGATAACTCTACTCGATTTTTCCTTGTAAAATTCCCTACCTTCTATCTCCCTTGCGTAGGCGAATCTCAGAATACCCATAATTTTCTCCATACATCCCACTCCTTTTATTTTTTGGAACTTTTTGGAATGTAGCTATCTTCTATCTACAAGTACACCGAGTATACCAAGTATACCATGCATACCGCAAACTACATTGTAAATTCTTTTATTCTGTCCAAGAAATCCCTAATTTCGTATTCCGAGAAGTTTCTCGCGAATCTCTTCATTTCATTGCCTTCCGAGTTGATAAAGATGATCGTTGGCACTGTAAAAACCATATTTTGCGCAGCAAATTCCGGTTTTTCAGTCACATCTATGATTTCAATTGGAATATCGTAGTCCCTTGCTACTCTCTCCATCTTCGGTAAAAATGCAGTGCAAACACCACACATGTTGTTTTTGAAATATATTGCTTTTACATTATTCATACAATCACTCCTCAATTTTCATTCCTTGATGTTCCAGCATCTTGATTACTTTCGATATCTTCGAAAAATCCATTTTGATACATGTAGTCGAAGAGCTTCCTTGCAATAGGTGCAGCAAAATGTCCACCACTTTCTCCATGTTCAACAAGCACAAGCACCGAGTACATAGGCTGCCTTGATGGCCCGAAACCAATGAACCAAGCATGTGGTTGTCCACTTTCAACTTGTGCTGTCCCCGTTTTTCCTGCAACGGTAATTGGGAAACCTTTGAACGAAGCTGCTGCAGTTCCAGCATTTGCTCCACTGCCTTGCACCGTCGTAACTTCCTCCAAGCCCTGAATTACCAAGTCCCAATAGGGATCAGGTATATCCAATAGTATTTTCTTACTCACAACTTCTTCGTTTATCAACAGCTTCGGTTTGACAAATGTACCACGATTGGCGATTGTGTTGTAAAGTGTTATCATCTGCAACGGTGTAACATTGAGAAACCCCTGTCCTATTCCATAGAGTATTGTATCACCGGGGTACCAATTTTCTCCAATTTTCTCCATCTTCCATTCGGGTGAAGGTAACGTACCAACTACCTCACCAGGTATGTTGATCCCCGTTTTTTGGTCCAAATAGAATGCCCTTGCAACTTTTGCAATGTTATCAGCACCAGCGTCAATTGCTGCATTGTAGAAGTACACGTTGCACGAAACTCTCAGCGCCTTTTTCAGATCTACTACACCATGCCCACTCAATAACCAGTCTTTGTATCTGCCCGTTACCCTTCCCTTCGAATCTTTATATTCAAATACACCGTTGCACGTTATGGTGTTCGGCTTTCCGTACAACAACTGTGCGAATGCTGTGATCACCTTAAATGACGAGCCCGGTGGATAAGTACTCGAAATGGCCCTATTGAGAAGAGGTTTCATCGGATCATTCAAGATCTTTTCCCAGCTTATATTGTCAAGGCTATTCATATCTATTTCCGGTGACGGATACGAAGCCATCGCCAAAATGTTGCCTGTTTTGACATCGGATACGATAATTACAGAAGGTGTAGCGAGTTCCGTGAGCAAATCGTACGAGAATTTCTGCAACGCGTAATTTATCGTTGTTTGAAGATCCATTCCGTTCTCACCGGCATTTTCTATCAATCCTTGCTCGTAACTCCCGCTCGGATTCGCGACACTGTACGATACGCTGACTTTTCCTTTGAGCAGGTCGTTGTACACGCTCTCCATCCCTGAGACTCCCTCTCCATCGATATTCACACTACCTATGGTCTGATAGAGAAATCCGTACGACTTTCTCCTTTCTATCGTGGTAGTCTTGTATCCAATCGATTTTAGCAAGAAGGCTTGTTCCCAAGTCAATTCTGCTTGACCGGTATTTCTGATCGATACGATTTGTTCGGTTGTCAAAAATTCTCTTAGTCTTGCATCGTCATCAGTAGTATATGTTTTCATTGAAATGATTGGTATCTGCTCACTCCAAGCCAATTTCACACCGTCAGAAGAATAGATGCTGCCTCGCAACCCGCGTGAATAGTCACTTGAGCCAAGCAGTTCATTTAGCAATTGTTTATGCTCACTTTGTTCGATAATTTGGACCTTAACAAGGCCCCAAATAACGTATATGAACATGAGCAAAAAGACAAGATATGGTAGATATTTTCTAAATGCACTTTTTTTCTCGTTTGCCATTGCTTCTTTTCACCTTCGCAGCTTTCTTGCTATTCATCGCGACTACTATGATTCTCACCGCTTAACACATTCAGAGAGTTGATAATATTCTTTACTGCCTCTTCTTCATCCAAGTTCGGATTATCCAATTTCAAAGAAAAGACCTGCTCGAGGATGCTATTCAATACTGGTCCTGCTTTGATATTGTATTTTTCTACGAGCATCTTTCCACTGATGATATTGAGCCGCGTATTTTGCACTGCGTCGATGTATTTCAGTAGGTATGCCATACCATCATCATCTAAGTAAGAAGAAAGATGTACGTACACATACGGATTAGATTTGCCGAGCACCTTGTACACATCAGAGAAATTGAATTGCGACTCGATGAGAGATTTCACAACGGGTATAATAGTTTCAGCATATTTCAAGCCCTCTATGAATTTCTTTGGGTATCCATACCTTGCCCTAAGTTCTTCCAGAGTTGGTAAATCATAATATTCCAGAAGTATCGTTGAGATAGCATAAAAGTCATTCAAATCCTCAAATCTTTCTTGCAGACGTGGCAAATGGCGAAACATCGTTTTTATCTTCTCTTCCATTGTGTTTGTGTAATAAGTTTTCGGGAATATATGCCTTATCATTCCCAATTCTGCCATTCTCCTTATCGCCTTTAGCGAGTTTTCTTCCACGAGTATCTTCTCTATTTCCTGCCTAATCCTTGCACCGGATACACGCTCAAGGTAATTCTCATCCAAGTTTTTCTTCAGTAGCTCAAGCGTGAACGATTCCATCTTGAAATCGTAACGTTGCTCGAACCTAATGGCCCTGATCATGCGCGTTGGATCTTCGATGAAGCTCAAATTGTAAAGTACGCGTATGATGCCATCCTTCAAATCCTTTTGACAATTGAAAAAGTCGTACAGTGTGCCATATTCGCTGGGATTAAGCTTTATAGCCATCGCATTTATTGTAAAATCCCTGCGATAAAGGTCCTTTCTTATCGTACTGATATCTACTTGAGGCAATTTTCCTGGTTGTTCGTAGTATTCCGTACGTGCTGTTGCGACGTCTATTTTGAAACCGTCCTTAAAGACTACCGATGCAGTGAAGAATTTATCGTACGGTACTACGGTCGCATTGAGCTGTCTACCAACATGTTTTGCAAATTCTATCCCATTTCCTTCTACAACGATGTCCAAATCGTAATTTGGAATACCTAAGAGTAAGTCTCTAACAAATCCGCCAACAACGTAAACGGAAATACTGAAATCAAAACCATACAATCCCAAAAGCCTTAGTAAATTGACCACCCTGTTTGGTAATCTTTCATTTATCAGCTTACTCAGATTTGCAAACGTTGGTACGACGGTAGACCCTGAAAGATGTGCCTGATGGACTTCAGAATTCGTTGCCCTTATCACATCGGACCTTGTCACTATTCCTACAAGCATGTTATTCTCATCCAATATTGGTATTCTGCCTATATCATGGTCTATCATCATTTTTTTGAGTACGCTAACAGGTGTGTCTAACGTTGCGGTAGTCAACTTGGAACTCATGATCGATTTCACAGGTCTCTTTCCAAGTCCGTGGTTTATTGCTTTGTCCACAGACTTTTTGGTCACTATGCCGATTAGCTTGTTCTCTTCAATCACAGGCATACCACCATGGCCCGTAACTTCCATTATTCTATTTGCATCCTCGATTGTTTCATTTGCAAATACAGTTCTTACAGGCGCAGACATAATATCTCTTGCCTTTATGCCTTTAAATATGTATTTTGGAAGCAATTGCAAAACTTTGTGAATGACTTCTTCAACCGGAGCAGCGGAGATCGTTGCTGATGCTGCTTGTTTATGTCCACCACCACCGAATTCACCCATCAGTCCAGCCAAGTCTATATCAGGTGACTTTGTGCGGGCAGTGATGAATGTCTTTTTTCCCATCCTAACGACTGCTATCAACGTCTCAACACTGTGCGTATACCAGAACTTGGAAACTATGGCAGCCAAACCGCCTATGAACTTGTCACTCTCTGCGTGCGATATCGTGATCTGGTAATCGTCGACATCGTACACAGTAACATTTTGCAACATATCGCTCAGTATATGTTTTTGATCTATCGTCAAATCGAATCTCACATATTCAGCAACAACACTTATCGAAGCACCATTTCTTAAAAGGTATAGCACACATTCCACATCTTCGGTAGTAGTACTTGAAAAAAGTAGACTGCCCGTATCTTCGTATATACCTATGGCAAGTAATGTAGCCTCCTCCGATGTAATCTTGATACCATTTTCTTTGAGCATGTTGACGACTATCGTCGTTGCGGCACCGACTTGTCTAAATATCTTTTCCACACGCTCACCAGAAGCCATCCCCTCACTCGCAGGCCATATCTCGGGATGATGATCGATTATCGTGATCTTCGCATCGTTTGTCAATCTACTCTTGATTTCATCACCCACCCTGTCCAATCCATTAGTATCGACTATGATTAATTCGTCTATCGGTTCATTTGACTTTTTCAAATCACTTTCAGTCAAGAGTGAAAAAGTATCTCCGTAGAACCTGAGATACTCTTTTAAATTCTGAACCGGTATGCCGCAGAGGACTATTTCAAAATCTGACTTAAGCTTTTTCAATCCTACACAACATGCAAACGAATCAAAATCAGCGTTAGTATGACTTGTAATTACTTTCAACTTCTCACGCCCTATTCTCACATATAGGCCAAATCAATTGAAGGTCAGTCAAAAATCAATCAAAATCCAAGATCTCTTGCTTTTTGAGTTTATTCGTAATGCTCGTAGTTATCTCGAAATCGTCGTTACTTTCTACCTTTGCTATCGCATAGAATATCTCGAAGTATTTCTGGAATATGTTCTTCGACTTTCTCTCCACCACAGGTTTCCAAGCACCACAATTCAAGTAAAATTTCAAATCACCATCTATCTTAAAGACCTCAAACGCATGCTTGTGATTGTGCCCCATAACAAGCCCATTGAGCCTGTCTATATTCAACTGCTTAAAATGGTTGGGATCATCGTATCCATCGAGGTATCTTACCAGCCTCTGTGGATCTTTGAGCAATTTCATCGCTGTTCTTTTCAAATAATCTACCTTCTTGAATTTTCTGAATTGCATAACCGTCCTAACCACCAATTCACCTAACTTGATTCCACCAATTCTGTTGAGGAAGAGTATCGATAATTTGCTCATATTTGGATAGTTCTTTCTCATCCAATTTTGTGCTTCATCTTGTTTCATCATATTTATGAAATTATCAAGCCAAATATTTAGTAAGTCTATGCCATTTTCGTACATCTGCGTGAGCTTCTCAAACCAAAGAAGGACATCCAAACTTGGCCTGACATTATCGTAATCTCTTACAACATTCTCTGGGAAGTTCTTTCTGATAACCTCATCGAAGTTGAGCCTCATGTATCGTGCGACAAAATCACCAAGTGGTGGGACAACTTCACCATCTACTTCGGTAAACCTATTGATAGAATCGAACTGATTTCCGTGCACAGCCAGTATTTTCGTCTTCTCATCGTAATAATATGGCACAATCTCCATATTTGGGAAAAGCTCAAACAACCTATGCTTCAATTTATCGTTCTTGTATATGTAATAATCGTGGTTGCCGATAACGTACCATATCTTTCCAGGGAATCCCTGGAGTGCCTTCAAGACTTTAGGGTGCTTATCGATTATATTGTTTATTGAACTTTCGTTGAGATTTCTCAAAATCTCCCAAAAATTTGCAAGGCCGGCATCCATAACCGTGGAAGATTCGAGAATTTCAAAACCATCTCCAACGATGACCAATTCTGGATCTTCCAAATGCTTCCAATCGTCGAAGAAATTTTCGAATAGTTCATCTTGATTGAAATCGTCTTTACCGCTACCATCACCTATGTGCAGGTCGCTGATAAAAATTATATTCCGCATGGTATTCTCCTTTACATGAGGAGCATTACATCTCGAAAATCTTCTCTGGATGAACGTACATGATCTTTACGTCTGGAATAGCAATCTTTCTCAAAGTTTTATCAAGCACCGAAATGTATCTCGAAGATATGTGGTACAGCACCAAAGTCTTAACTTGGGTGCCTTTAACTAATTCAATAATGTCATCTAACGCTGCATGATTATTGAATTTTCTATCTTCCTTCTTCAAAAACGTGCATTCGTGAAACAACACATCTGTGTCTAATATATCTTCCTTTTTGAGTAGTATCGTATCACCGGAGATCGTCAGCACTTTTTTCTCATATGTCTCGGTAATCGCATCGCTTCCCATCTCTTTCACAAGCTGAGCTATTTCAGCACCAGAGACATCCCTATATTCCTCTTTCAACCTTCTTCTCACATCTATTACATGGTATCCATAAGATATCTCACTGTATGTGTGAGATACAGGGAATGGTTGGATGTACCTTGTAAACGAACCAGAATCCCTTAGAAATACCTTATCACTACTCTCAACTCCGACAAAACTCAATTTGAACTTGAGCTCGTTATTTGCTCTCTTCAGAAAATCTGCATATATCTCTATACCCTTATTTCCCTGTGGGTAGTAGATAGTCAATGGTTTCTCTCTATCTCCCATTGCATTGTTCCTTGTGTTTATTATCGACCACAATCCAGCTATGTGATCCACGTGCCCGTGAGTCAAGAATACGTACCTTGCTGCGTATATCTTGTTGCTCAGCATAGTGGCAACACCCTCACCAGCATCGAACAAGATTCGCTCAGGTGAGTAGTATATCCAAGTAGAGTACAGTGCCTTTGAAAATGCTGTAATGTTCAAAAAATTCACCCTTTCAGCCAATTACATCAAATTTGAGAAGCACGTCCAACTTCAACTTTTATCTTTCCAGAGACCCCTCCGGGTAACTTCACAGTGACATCGTAAAGACCCGTGGATTTCAAAGGCGCATCGAGTATGATCCACCTTTTATCAAAATCGCGTCCTATTACCTTCGATATCTCTTCAGCTATGTTTGCGTTAGTTAGTGAGCCGAATAGCTTACCTCCCTCGCCGGCCTTTGCTTGCACTTTGAATACGTGCTTGTGAAGTTCAGCAAGCAATTCCTCATTTACTTTTCTCAGCGCCTCATGACGTTTCCTTTCTTCCTCTCTCTGCACCTCAAGTTCTTTTAGTACGGCATCGGTCGCCTCTTTTACAACACCCTTTGGAATGAGAAAATTCCTAGCATAACCGTCTGACACCGTTACTATCTGTCCTCTCTTCCCGAGTTTAGGAACGTCTTGAAGCAATACAACTTTCATGCAAATCCCTCCTCAGCTCCTCATTGATCATTGTTGATCTATCATCGCAAATTTTTAGCATTTATCGTCGATTATTACCAAATATCTGTCCTTACCGGCAAGGTCTTTAATACACTTTCCACCCGTTAATTTCCGCAAAAACGCACATTGGTCATCGCCAATTTCCATTATAACTATTTTATCTTTAATATTGTAACGGTTAAAGAACTCTCTGTAAAAGTTTAACCCATCTTCTCCGGCAAATAACGCTTCCTTTGGTTCGTAAAGAAGTTCCCTTTGCACCTCTATTCCTTCCCTTACGTACGGTGGATTTGAAATGATTATATCTATATCATAGAACATCTCTTCAAAAGGCTCAAGATAACTGCCCAACTTGAATGATACCAAATGTTCAACGTTATGCCTTTTTGCATTCGCACATGAAATTTCCAGCGCCTTTGGGTTTATGTCAGTTCCAAGTACGAAGACGCCCGTTTCGATGGCTAATGTAACTGAGATAATGCCACTTCCTATACCAATCTCCGCCACAGTTTTTGCATTGAAACGTTTTATGTACTCAACGGCGAGTTCAACGAGTCCTTCTGTCTCCCAACGTGGTATGAGAATACCCTCTTCCACGGTGAAGTGTCTACCGTAGAATTCAACGTTACCGACGATGTACTGCAATGGATACCCCGTAAGCCTTTTTTCAAGTAATTCAACTGCCTCCTCTGGACATTCAAGCTCCTGGTGAGATAACACGTATTCACGCGATTTGCCGAGTACAAATGCTATCAAAATAAGGGCCTCCCTCTCGGGAAGCCCTTTAGCTTTGTAAGTTCGCAGGATTTCTGAGATCGTTTTTTTGTCAGATTTTTCAGAAAAGGCATCTCTTACATCGCTCATATCTCTATGCCCTACTTTTAATCCCTGCAATTATATCCCGAGCTGTTTCCTAATCGAAGGATCTATTCTATCAGGTGTCCAAGGTGGATCGAATGTCAGTCCAACTTCTACATTTCCAACTCCTTCGATTGACCTCAACTTCATCTCTGCATCACTCATTATACCGCCTGCCAATGGACACAAAGGTGTTGTCATCGTCATCGTTACACGTACATCGCTTTCATTTTCGACCTCTATATTGTAAACCAAACCGAGTGTTACGATATCGAGCCCTATTTCCCAATCTATTACCTCTTTCAGTTTATTCCAAACTGCATTTCTTAACTCTTCCCTTGTCATCAGCATTTCTCTCCTTTCGATAGTTCCTCTATCTTATTGGCTATTGTGTACGCTGCAGTCGATATGTATTCCTGGTCAGGCCCTTGAACGAAGACTCTTACCAATGGCTCTGTCCCCGATGGCCTGACAACAATGTCAACATCATCACGTTTTAGTTCATCTATCAATTTTTTGACTTCTTCGTTCTCCATGATCAGTTTGTTCTTTGTCTTAACATTGATCATTGCCTGTGGATAATCAGGTACTTCACTGGACAATTCCGATAATGGCTTTTCCCTCTTTATCATCGTACTGATAAGTTCAAGTGACGTTATCAACCCATCGCCTGTAGTTGACCTATCAAGGAATATTATATGTCCACTGTACTCTCCACCGATCATCGAACCCACTTCCATCATCTTCTCTAATACGTACCTATCGCCCACCTTAGCACGTTCAAATCTTATACCGAGACCTTTCAAAAAGACTTCCAACCCCTTATTGGAAAGTACGGTACCTACAACGGTGTTGTTCTTCAATCTATTTTCTGCCTTCATCTGCACTGCGCACAGTCCAATTACCCTATCGCCGTTGACTTCTTGCCTCTTCTCATCGAGCAGTATGCACCTATCGGCATCACCATCGTGAAGGATCGCCAAGTGATGATTCGTCATCTTTGAAGCAGAGATTTCCGGATTAGTTGAGCCACAATTCACGTTTATATTGAATCCATCTGGAACATTGTTGATCACTTCAACTCTCGCACCCAGCTGACCAAGCACGTATGGAGTAGTCTCGTAAGCCGCACCATTTCCTGCATCTACCAATATCTTTAGGCCAGATAAGTCAAGGTCACTGAATTGTTGAACTACGTAATTTGAATATTCCTCGAATGCCAATTTGTAATCAACAACACGCCCAATTTCATCAAATGTCGAATAGTGTACTTCTTTCATACGTTTTTCCAATGTATCTTCCACCTCATCAGGTAATTTGAAACCGCGTGAGATGACTTTTAGTCCATTAAATTCCGGTGGATTGTGCGATGCTGAAATCATGACACCTACCGCATCCTCCAATTTAGTGAGTACTGCAAGTGCAGGCGTTGGTAAAATTCCACATCGATAAACAGTTGCCCCAGAAGCAGTTGCACCTGCTATCAGCGCAGCTTCCAACATATCACAACTTGCTCGTGTGTCCTTTGCGACAAAAATCCTCTTATCTACAAATTTAGCCAATGTATTTCCTAACTTAAAAGCTATGTCAGGGGTCAATTCTTCGTTTACAACACCACGTATACCATCTGTTCCAAAAAGCCGCATCAATAATGCCTCCCTTTTATTTTGTAGGTCATCTACTTCCAGTCTCTCGTGGGACTAGCGATCTTACCCACTGCACAAATGCAGGATAATTCCTCGTTTGCATGTATACCTTCCCAGGTCCTTGAAAATCACAGACCAATCCCTCGCCGCCAAACAATGTAGACTTAGCTCCTCCAAACGTTCGTACGTTCCAAGACACGCTTCCGTCGAAGGCAACTATATGCCCCGTATCTATCGTTATCTGTTCCCCAACGTCGAGTTCAAGCATTTTTATTGCACCAAAAGAAGAAATTGCAGCCTCGCCGTATCCTTGCAGCTTTATCAAGAATATCCCCTCTTCAGAAAAGAATGCCTTCAACCCTCCGAAAGATACATCCATATCTATCGAAGTCTCGCTTGCAAGATATGAAGTGGACTGGACAAACAACGTACCATTCACAGGCACAACCTCTATATCACCTGGTAATTCCGGAGCAATTGCTATTTCGCTCTCGCCGCGTGATACGTATTTGTTCATGAAGAATCTCTCACCAGCTAAAAAGCTTCTTTTAAGTGCCTTCCAGATACCACCTGTCGAAGTCTCGACTTCAATTGGACCACGCATGTACACCATCGCACCAGGTTCAACTGTAAGCTCTTCACCTGCGTTCAACTGAACTTTCAATAAAGAATAGCTCCCTTTAAACTCTATATCATGCCTCATCTTCAACATCTCCCATTTTGATTATGTAAACTCCGTCTTCTCCGTCCAATTCTTTCACCTTTACCTTGATAACCTCTTTCTCCTTAGAACTCGGTATATTCTTTCCAACAAAATCTGGCCTTATGGGAAATTCCCTATGGCCTCGATCTACAAGAGCGGCAAGTTGAATTGTATTTGGACGTCCGCGTGATATGATCGCATCCATTGCTGCACGCACAGTGCGACCTGTAAAGAGCACATCATCTATCAATATGACCTTCCTACCATTCAAATCAAAATCGATATTGCTTCTATCGCTCGTTCTCAGAGTTCGCTTTTCATCATCTCTAAACGGTGCTACATCCAATGCACCAATTGGTACTGTTACCCCTTCAATCTTCGATATATTTTCCCCAATTCGCTTTGCAAGATAAAACCCACGCGTGATGATACCAAGCAGAACTATACCTTGAGCACCCTTGTTTTTTTCCAATATCTCGTGGGCAATCCTCATCAGAGAACGCCTCATATCATCTTCGCTCAGAACTCTAATCATTTCTTCTTTTTCTTCTTTAAACATGCTATAGACCAGCTCCAAAAACTACTTTGAATCCATGTTGATTATTCAAATACTTTTCTGTCGAGATCGAACCATCGAGATTATAAAAACCAGACAAACCTACGATGAAGTTCGAAATCCTCAAATCTACACTTCCATCGATGATGTTAAAGATTTTGCCATCCGATAATCTGTAAAGCGGACTGTACGAAATTCTCAAATTATTTAGATATCCTAAATTCCTTGCTATTACACCAAGCGAGACCTGAAAAACATCGCTGCCAAAATTACCTACATCGAATCCAACACCGGACTTGTCGTTGAATAGATACTCAGCACTTCCAACGAAATTCGGCAACGTCGCATCAGAAGTCTTTGAAGCATAGAGTGTGATATTGTAAACTGCAAGGCTCACAGAAACATTCGTTGCAGCAGCAACTTTCCCACCAACATCGATCTTAACATAGGGTTCTCCCCATGGAATTATCTTTGCATTCAAATTCATCCCATAGTTATTCTTCAAATCGGATATCATGTAGTTTATTACACCTTCTGAATAGTTGGAGTTCGTCGTATACCCCAATTCTCCGCAAAGATTATCACTTCTTTCTTGCCAAGAAATCTTGTAGACATACGGGTCTAATTGATATGCATGCATCGAAAATAACACAGCATTCCCATTTACTATCAAATTTGCAGGATTTTCAAAGAAAAATGCGAAAGATTGTGTTAACCCAATCAAAATGATGATATTAAGAATCAGAACTCTTTTCATATGCTTCTTTAATCCCCCCTCTAAACGTTTCAAACGTGCCGTTTTCCAGACTTTCCCGCAGTTTTTCACCGAATTCCATCAAAAAATGTATATCGTGAATTGTTAGCAACATTTGACCTAGCACCTCTTGCCTATCGAATAGGTGTCTTATGTATCCTTTCGAAAAGTTTTGGCATGCATAGCAATTACAATTTTCATCTATAGGCGTCTTATCGTATTTGTACCTTGCTGATCTGATATTGAATTTCCCATTCCAAGTCACTGCTAAACCATGCCTCGCAACGCGAGTTGGAAAGACACTATCGAACATATCCACACCATTTGCCACCAAATCAACGAGTAGATCAGGAGACCCTCCACCCATGAAATACCTTGGTTTATCTGCTGGCATCTTTGGCCCCAAGAATTCCACCATCTTAATTGTCTCTTCTCGCGGTTCACCAACGCTTAATCCGCCCATTGCAAATCCATCAAACTCCATCTGTGCTATTTCGTTGAGACTCATTTCTCTCAAATCTTCGTACACCGCACCTTGGATGATTCCAAAGATTGCTTGATTTGATATGTGTCTCAAATGTTCCAGACTCCTCTTTGCCCACTTCGTCGTTAATTTGACAGACTTCTTCGATTCTTCGTATCCATCCTTTGGGTCAGCGCAATAATCAAACGTCATAACTATATCTGAGCCAAGCGTTGCTTGAATCTCCATCGAAAGCTCTGGTGTGATAAAGTGCTTCGAACCATCGAGCGGTGACATAATCCAGACACCGTCGTCTGTTATCTTTTGTCCTCTTTTCAAACTAAAAACTTGAAACCCGCCGCTATCCGTGAGTATTGGCTTATCCCATCTCATGAACTCATGCAGCCCGTTGAAATGCCTAATAACATCCAGCCCTGGTTTCAGGTAAAGATGAAATGCATTAGATAAAATAATTTGGACATTGTTCTCTTTCAAAACATGTGGTGTGACAAGTTTCACATTTGCATTGGTACCAACTGGCATGAAAGTAGGCGTTTCCACTACACCATGTGGTAGTTGAATTCTCCCTCTTCTTGCGTGTCCATCGCTTTTGAGTACTTCAAATCTTAGTGAACCCATTCTCTTTTACCAACTCCTGTATACGCTCGTAATAGAGTTTTGCCTCATCCATTACCTCGTGCAAGCAATCTAAAATCTTCGTTTTGTATTCATCATCGGTGATAGACTTCAAGTTGATCACCACGTTGTACTCTCCAATTTTGCATGCAGCTCTTGCAAGTTCTGCAGCACTGAATGCATCTGAGACTGCATTCTTATTTCCCCACTTTGCCACGACCTCACTAAACTTCATGATATCCCTTGCGCATGCTACCAACTCAAAAGGTGTCTCAATAGCCTTTTTCAATGCTTCTTGGATCTTCTCTTGCTTTTGCAGATCCTCCTTTGGCAATTTGTATGCATCCATAACTCTGTTGAATGCTTCTATATCGGCATCCGCCAGTTTCAACGCCTTTTGTGTAATCATATCCATCTGTTCCAAGACTTCTTGCATTAAGCCATCAAATTCCTCATACTTCTTCTTACCGATAGTCAAATTTGCCACCATACAATTCAAAGATGCGCCCATCGCTGCGGTGACTGCACCAACTGCCCCACCACCAGGCGTAGGTGTTTTCTCCCTTATCTTGTCGCAAAGTTCTTCAACGCTCATCGACTTAACATCCATAAGCAATCCCCCTTTCACATTTTACATCCTTCTACAATGCACACGGAGCACTCCCTCTATATCGTCTTAAATTCGCTACACAGACAATGTACAATTTAGAGACATACTCTACAAATTTATCACGAAATATTATATCACAAATTTAAAGATTGAAAAATACAGAAAACGTGATAAAATACATCTTGGTGTCGTACTAAGCGGGGGGTTGGTGGTCCCTTGTTGCCCGAAACCCACCTTAGCGGGGCTGAATTCCCTGTCTGAGGCTACTTAGGTTCGGTATCGGTGCATTCCGCAGTGTTGAAAACTGGGTCCTACGCAACAACTATCTGCGAACCGGGTCAGGTCCGGAAGGAAGCAGCCCTAAGCAGACAAGTGTGTGCCGTGGGGGTGCCCGGTTGGAGCTGTCAGGGTGCATGCGACCGGGTCTAAGGTTAGTCGAAGCAGGGTGTACGGCACCACTTTTATTTTTCCAATCCCTTCAATCAAATCTGCAGTCCCAAGTCTTAAATCTGTCAGTCTTACAAAACAGCATCAAGAGAAAAAGCAAAATCAAAAGAATACGGAGAAGGGCTATAAGCCGGATCCTGTAATAGACAGGCATCTGTCTATGCGGCCTACCCGGGGAATGAGGGTAGAGCGACCCAACCCCTGCTTGACCTTGCTCCGGATGTGGGTTACCAAGCCAGTGTATCACTGCACTGCTGGTGAGCTCTTACCTCACCTTTCCATCCTTGCCCTACTCACTTAAGACAACCTAAGCTTTCAGGCGGTTTTCGTTTCTATGGCCCTTCCATGGCTCACGCCACCTCGCCGTTAGCGAGCATCCTGCCCACGGAGTCCGGACTTTCCTCAGTGCGACCTTGTGCGACCGTCTGCGCCTGTCTGCCCTTCTCCAATAATTTACTTTTCGCATTTTAACTACAATCAAAAACTTGATAGCACAGAATATTTTACTACGTTATCTTAAGAATTTCAATTTATTTTGCCTTTCTGCATGCAAAATTAACGTTGATTAAAACATTGATGGATGATACAATAATTTTAATAGTTCGCTATACGAAGTATACTTCTCTTATCAAATACTTGGACCTTTACTGGAACAACTGTAAGAACAATGAGCGGGATAGGTGGTGTAGAATGGCAAGAGTAGATGTTTTACGAGAGAATATAGAATATTCGTTATTTCATTTATCTTGGCCGCTGATAGTTTCAAATGCACTCCAGACAATTTACAATATCGTTGACTCGTACTTCCTTGGTAAATTGGGAGCTGTAGGGTTTTCTGCTTCCACGATTACTTGGCCGATCATATTTACGTTCATCTCACTCGCAATGGGATTCGCAAATGCTGGGATTGCTCTTGTTTCTCAAAGCATTGGCAAACAAGATAAAAAGGCCACTTCAAAATCCACAGGCCAACTCTATTTGGTTACCATAGGTATAGGATTGATATCGACTATTGTAGGTATCGTATTTGCAAAACCACTCATATTGGCAATTGCAGGCAATCAAAACGCAGAGGTTATTCCATATGCAATTCAATATTACACGGTAGACATGATAGGTTTGCCGCTCATATTCATAATCAACAGCACGACTTCAGCTATGCGTGCAGCAGGTGATTCACAATTTGGTATGAGAGTGATACTGATCATGAATATAATAAACATGGTGTTTGACCCACTTTTGATCTTTGGTATTGGACCATTTCCCGAACTCGGTGTACCAGGTGCTGCATGGGCGACGAATCTCGGTAGACTCGTTGCAGCTTCATTGAGTATCTACCATGTCGTTTCAAAGAAATCTGCTGTTACATTGAGTAAGAGTGACTTTGTGCCAGATTGGCACTTGATTGGTCTTGTCTTTAAACTTGGTGTACCGAGTGCATTGGGTATGTCTATCAGTTCTGCAGGTTTTGCGATAGTCATGCGTTACGTTGCCATGTTCGGCCCGACGGTGATCAGTGCGTACGGCATAGGGAACAGGATAACAAATTTGGTGTCCATGATATCACAGGGATTTGCAGGTGCAGTTTCGGCCATGGTTGGTCAATTCATCGGTGCAAAGAGGTATGAAGATGCAGAAAAGACAGTGAGGCACACATTCTGGTGGAATGTAACGATAGTTGGGATACTCTCGCTATTGACATTCATCTACGGAAAAGGAGTTACGAAGTTCTTCATAAACGACCCAGCAGTAATCGAAATGGGTAACATTTATTTCAAATACGTCTCGTTCTCGATGCCACTTTTTACCGCATATCTGATTTACAATAGTGCTTTAATTGGTGCGGGCAAGACTGTGTTGACAATGATAGCCGACATATTGAGGCTTTGGGGAATAAGAATTCCCATCATAGCTATACTGTCTGCAACTATGGGATTCAAGGGTATTTTCATCGGGATGATCATAAGTAATTTAGTCATCTTCGTTGTCACTTATCTGTTCTTCAGATTCTCAAATTGGAAAAAGGCGGTTGTCTAGTTATACAATACTCCATAGAAATATTGTGATATAATATAAAAGTGTTTAGTCAAGTTAACTTACGGGAGGGTTAAGCATGTACATATTCATTGATTACGACGGCACTATAGTCAAGAGCTCAGAGGAAGAATTCATGAAGGCATATTTCAAAAATCTTTCGAACTATTTTGGAATCCCATTCAATGAAATACTCACTTTAGTTATGGAATCGGTGAACGAAGCAATGAAAAGTACGGATGGTACTAAGAGCCTTTACATGAAATTTGCAGAAGTATTTTCCAAAAAAAATGATAAACCATTCGAGTATTGGGCAGAAAAATTCACGTATTTTTACGAAAAGATATTCGATCGAGTAGAAAGTGTCATAGAGCCCAACCTCAAACTCACTAATCTAATTAAGTCTACCAATCAAAAGTTAGTCTTTGCGTCCAATCCGCTCTTTCCAGAGATTGCAACGGTGAAGCGAATAAAATTTGCAGGACTATCTCCAGATAACTTTGTGTACGTTGCGCACATGGAGAATTGTAGATTTGCAAAGCCAAATCCGATGTTCTTCAAAGATATAATGGACAAATTAAATATCTTGCCACAAGAATGTGTCATGATAGGTGACAGTGAATTCGATAGAGCAAGTGAAAAAGTAGGCATCAGGTTTGTTCACATAGCCGACGAACCTGAGTGGAAGAGATTCTTCTCCTAATTAGAAATGAGAAAAATCCAAACAAGATATACTCCTTTCTGCGTTTTGCTGCTTTAGTTTGTCTAGTATCAACTTCCAATCGCCTTTCCAATGTTTCCATCAATTGCATGAATAATCCACAAGTGTTTTTGAAAATACTTGTGGATTATATATATTGCTTTCTATAGATGTACAATATGCTAAATTAAACAAGAAATTTAAAAAGCGGAAGATTCCTCATGGACAAGCTAGTTCTATAAAAATGAAAGAACATCGATTATTATCGAAAAACGGAGAATTTAATCGCTTAGTTTAGTACACCGTTATATTTCGCATACTTTTGCTCCACCTAATGCGTAAACCAGCAAAAGTCATTTTGATTTTTAATTCTCTTGGTGTAGAATTGATTTGTTCCGTTAACGTTAACGGTAATAAAAAAGGGGGTGAAAAGAATCCAAAGCAAGTTTGTAACAATAAAAGATATAGCGGAAAAAGCTGGAGTATCTCCTAATACAGTTTCTCGTGCACTAAATAGTAGACCGGATATTAGTCAAAGCACCAAGAGTAGGATATTGAAAATTGCTCAAGAAATGGGATATGTGAGAAATGCCTACGCTACAATACTTAAATCAAACGTAACTAACACGATAGGAGTAATAATGTCAGACAGCTCCAACCCGTTCTTTTCAGAAGTCTTCAAAGGAATTGATAAAGCAGCACAAGAGAAAGATTACCAAATAATAATAATGAATTCTGAAGGTGTATATGAAAACGAAGAGAGATTCATTAAAACACTTTTGGAAAGAAGAGTAGATGGTATTTTGCTTTTTCCAATGCAAGAAAGCTATGAAGACATAAGGGAACTAGTCAAAGAACATTTTCCCATAGTATTAGTTGGGAGAGAGATTGATGAATGGAATGTCGATGAAATTTTCAGTGATGAAGTAAAAGGAGGATACATGGCAACTAAGTATTTACTCGAAAAAGGATGTAAAAAGGTAAAGATGATTACGGATCAGCTTTACAATTCTGCTTCTTTGGGCAGGTTAGAAGGATATAGGAAAGCTTTACAAGAAAAGGGAGTACCTTTTTGTGAGGAGAATGTGAAATTGTGTCATCATATTCATGAAGGATATCATGTACAAGCGGGATACGACAAAGTCATTGAAATGCTCCAAGGAAAGGAAGAATTTGACGGAATATTCTGTTATAACGATTTAATAGCTTATGGAGTTATTAAAGCTTTGAAAGAGAATGGATTTAGAATACCTGAAGATGTTTCAGTGGTAGGCTATGACGACATAACTTTTTCAAGACTAATAGAACCACAGCTAACTACTATTAAAGTGAAAAAGTTCGAAATGGGATATGAAGCATTTCAAATGTTATATAAGAGAATAACTGCTAAAAAGAGCAGTAACTCATCAACAAGAAAAGTTTTAGATGTTGAGCTCATAGTTAGGAATTCTTAGAAAGGGAGATAGAAATTATGGCAGAGTTAAGATGGAATCCCCTATTGAAAACATGGACAATAGTTGCAGATAATAGACAAGACAGGCCACACCTGCCCAAAGATTGGTGCCCTTTTTGTCCCGGACCTGGAAAGAAGGTCCCGGATGATTATGATGTTTATGCATATGATAATGATTTCCCATCCTTAAAGTTAGATCCAGACGAACCTAAGATAGTAGGAACAGATTTGTACAAAGTAACCAAGAATTATGGGAAGTGTGAGGTAATATTGTACTCACCTGATCATGACACAGCTCTTTCTCAGTTACCAATTGAACATATATACAAACTTGTTAATCTTTGGGTTGCTCGATTTAATGAGCTTTCAAAAGATGAGAATATAAGATACATTTTTCCTTTTGAGAATAGAGGGAAAGAGGTTGGAGTTACTATGCTTCATCCTCATGGTCAATTATATGCTTACTCATGGATCCCTCTAAAATTAAAAGTTGAACTAGATAATTGCAAAGAATACTATGAGGAGAAAAACAGTTGTCTAATTTGCGATATGAATAAGGAAGAAAAGGATTTCGAAGGTAGAATTCTTTTTGAAAATGATTCATTTCTCACATATTTACCATTTTTCACGGATTATCCATATGGTGCTTTTATTGTAAGTAAATCTCACAAAAGCAACCTCTCTCAGTTTACAGACAAGGAAAAATGGGATTTGGCGGAAAGTTTGAAGCTGCTAACGGGTGGTTTTGATACGCTCTTTGATGAACCATTTCCTTATATGATGAATATACATCAAACGCCTGTAAATTCTGAAGAATATAAGGATTCTGATAAGTACTATCACTTTCATATAGAATTTTATCCACCGTTAAGGGACAAAGACAAAATAAAATGGTATGCATCAAGCGAGATGGGAGCTTGGGCAGCTGCAAACACTCTCTCAGTGGAAGAAACCGCAATTACTTTGAAAACTGCCATGGAGAAATTTAAAAGGACTATACAATATTAGAAAATATCAAGACGAGTAATAAAAATTTATCTAAAAACAAGACTGATATGAAGTAGTTTATTTAGCATCCAATAAATAGAATAAATAGGCCGTAGATCTGAAGAATAAAGAGAAATGTGTGAATGAAATAATAGCTAAGAATCCTCTCTGTTATGAACGACTAATGTAAATCAACTGGTTGTGGAAAGAACCACTTTTACTTTAGCACCTCCATACTCACAGTATCAGACTTCTTGAGACCTTAATCTGCATAACCAACAAATATCTTGTAACGGTAACGAATATTAAGTAAATGCAAGCCTCTTGAATCTAATTATCATTAATCGGCACTAAACAGTAATTGTATTCGATAATGAGATTTCATTTTTCTTGTTTATATTGGTATAAGTATAACGTCATCGTTAACGATAATTGTAAACAAGGTTTTTCTAGGGGGTGATTAGAATGAGATGCCTTTAGACAGTAACGATATTTTAGATTCAACATTTGCTTTTCCATATTACTTGGTATAGTTTTTTAGCAATATTGGCAACGATACCGATAAAATTCTGGAGGTGAGGGATGTGAAAAAGTTTTTTTGGGTATTAGTACTTTGTATGACGATGCTTCTTTCCGTAGTTGTTTTTTCCAAGCCAGTTGAAATATCTTTCTGGACTCTTTTTAGTGGTGGAGAAGGGCACATTATGAACAATCTTGTTGATGAATTTAACAAATCACAAGACCAAGTTCGTGTAAATCAACAAGCTCTTGATTGGGGACAGTACTATAGTAAACTTTTGGCCGCTATGTTGGCTGGAAATCCACCAGACCTTGCTATTATGCACAAGTCTTCTTTACCAGATTATGTTCAAAGAGGGACAGTGTTACCTTTAAATAATTATATGCCGAATGCTCTGAAACAAGATTATCTACAAAACATACTTCAAGCAGTTACTTTTAACGGTCAAATATATGCTTTCCCATTGGATACTCACCCTTTGGTACTGTACTATAATAAGAATGTACTCAAAAAGGCTGGGTTTGTAGATTCGAAAGGACAAGTAATCCTTCCAAAAACATTTGAAGAGTTCTACAGTTTTTGTAAACAGATCAAACAAAAAACTGGAAAATATGGACTCTCTATTGAGGATCTAAATGGTTTAGGAGAAAGACTTTGGTTGACCATCTATAGAAACTTGGGTGGTGTATTAGAGGATTCAAAAGGGAATTTTTACATTGATAAAGCTATAGCGGAAAAGACTTATAATGAAATACTAAAGTTTTATAAAGAAGGGTTGACAACCTATGTAAATTACGATACAGCACGAGCACTTTTGGTTAGTGGAGAAGCAGCATTTAATTTTGACGGCGTATGGGCAATAGCAGCTTTTGAAGATATGGGGGCTTTACAAGACATTGGTGTAATGCCAGTTCCAGCTTATTCTTCTACTAAGGTACCGTATGTTTGGGGAGATTCCCATACATTGATAATACCTAAAGCTCCAAAAATGGATGAAACCAAGATTAAGGCTGCCGCCACATTTGCTCAATGGTTAGTCAATCATTCATATGACTGGGCAAAAGCAGGACACCTTCCAGTTGCTAAGAGCGTTGGACAATCGACGGAATTCTTGAAATTATCACTTAGAAAGGACTTTATAGTTTCTGCAGAAAGGGCATTTGTACCTCAAGTCAAGGGGTGGAGTCAGATACAACAAAAGTTATTGGAACTTTGTCAAGGAGTAGTTTTAGGAAAAACGACACCACAAAAGGCTGCAGAAGAACTTGTAACGACAGTTAATCAAGTAACGAAATAATTCTTGATCGTTTGAATGAATCGCAGCATTCCGTATACTTGGCTGGGATGCTGCGATTAATTCTATTCTTGGATCTTAATCGTAAATTATCTATACGGTTGTGAGAAATCTTTTCGAAAAATGAGTATCAAAGAGATTGAAGGAAGATATAGGCACTCAATAATAAAACCGAGAAGATATTTAACAAAAATTTCAGTCAGAGCTATTTTGCATATTATTAACTTACTAGGAGGGGACATTGTTAATGAAGAAAAGAGCCTTAAATGGTTATCTGTTTTTTCTTCCTTTTGGTCTTTTGTATGCAGTATTTTTAATTTACCCGCTTATACAAGGCTTTAGAATGGCATTTTATGAGTGGGATTTGTTTAGTGCACCAAAATTTATAGGTCTTCAAAACTTTTCGACAATGTTCAATGATCCAGATTTTTGGAGGACATTGTGGCACACGATTTATTTTGTAATCTTGACTGTTCCTTTTTTGCTTATATTAGGTTTCTTGATAGCGGTCCTATTGAATTCCAGAATTTATTTTGGAAGAGTATTTAGAACACTCTTTTTCTTTCCTTATGTTTTGTCAATTACCATTGTATGTAGTACTTGGGGTTTTCTTTATCAACCTCAGTTTGGTATAATTTCTAAAATCCTTAAGGCTGTTGGTATTAACTATACGGGTTGGCTTCTCAATCCCAGTACTGCAATGCCAGCCATTGCGTTGACTACTATCTGGTGGACATTAGGATTTAGTGTGATTTTGTACTTAGCAGGGTTACAAGAGATTTCTCCTACGATATATGAAGCTGCAGCAATAGACGGAGCTAACTCTTTTCAGAAGACTTTTCTTATCACGGTTCCATTATTGAGAAGGACGCATGCATTAGTTCTAGTTTTGCAAACGATAGCATCCTTGCAAATATTTGGTCAAGTTTATATTATGACAGGTGGTGGACCTAATGGTGCAACACGTGTTCTAATTCAATACATATATGACCAAGGATTTAGATATTTCAAAATGGGCTATGCTCAGGCTATGGCATTGTTCTTCTTCATAATTATGTTTGCAGTTGGAATTATCCAGTTTAGATTAATGCTCAGAGAAGGAAGTGATAAAGATTGAAAAAATCTAAATTACTTACCTTAATAGTTTTTATCTTTTTGCTAATCTACATTTTCCCATTATTGTGGATGATCATTTCTTCTTTTAAAACTAGTTTAGAAATACTTACTCAGAAACTTCTCCCTTCAAAATTGGATTTTGAAAATTACAGTTATATTTTTAAGCAATCAGGCGTTTTAAGATGGTTTCTTAATAGCTCCTTTATTTCCTTGATTTCAACTTTCGGAGTTGTAATTATAACTACCTTGGCGGCCTATCCATTAGGAAGACTAAAGTTTCGAGGAAATAAATTCCTATTTTACCTTACCTTAGCAGGTATAATGATACCTTTACAAGCTATTATGATACCTAGGTATTTACTTTTGAGAGATTTGGGCCTTTTGAACAAATATTGGGGACTTATCATTCCATATATGGTAAATCCCATGAATATCTTGATTGTAGCACAATTTTTTAAGGGTATTCCTAACGAATTTGAGGAGGCAGCTCGAATTGATGGAGCTAGTGACTTGTATATTTTATTTCGGGTGATGGTCCCATTGGCAAGGCCTGCTTTAGCTGCCATATCGGTTTTTAGTTTTGTGGGTATATGGAATGATTTTTTGTGGCCTCTAATTGTTATGACTGATCAAAAAATGTACACTCTACCAGTGGGCTTGGCGACTTTTTATGGATCTTACACAATGAAATATGGTGTTACTATGGCGGGAAACGTAATTGCCTCTTTGCCAATCTTTATATTCTTCATGATTTTCCAAGAACAACTCATAAAGGGGTTAACAGTAGGAGGATTGAAGGAGTAAGAGTTGGATACAGAATTTAACGAGAGGTGAGACAAATTGAGAACTGTAGGAACAATTTTATTCATCATTTTAACTCTGTTTTCAGTAGGTGTGTATTGTGATAACGTTCCCACGACTGTTGATGACCTATCTTATAAGAATCATCTGGGTATCTTTGTAGCAGATCCATACGTATTAAAAGTAGGAAATAAGTACTATCTTTATGGCACTTCAGTTTCAAGTATAGGTTTTAAAGTTTGGGAATCAACCAATTTGGTAAATTGGGAGGAGAAAGGGTTTGCTTTTAGCAAACTTGAAGAAGGAAATGAGTGGGGTCAAGGTGATTTTTGGGCTCCAGAAGTAATTGAGTACGAAAACGAATTTTACATGGTGTATAGTGCACGAGATTCAGACGGTCATCTAAAGATTGCACTAGCCAAGAGTAGTTCTCCATTAGGCCCATTTAAGAATATCAAAGCACCATTATTTGATGATGGACTTTCGAATATTGACGGCGATATTTTTGTTGATTCAGATGGAGTACCATATCTATTTTACGTAAGAGATTGTTCCGAAAATATAATCAACGGAAAGCACATAAGTCAGATTTATGTACGAAGAATGTCGGAGAACCTTTTGGATTTTCAAGGAGAACCTATTCTGGTTGCTGAACCTTCACAGCAGTGGGAAGGAATAGGGGAAGATTGGCAATGGAATGAAGGCCCATTTGTCATGAAAGAAAATGGTATTTATTACTTACTGTATTCAGCAAATTATTTTGCTTCTTCAGATTATGGAGTTGGATATGCAACCGCAGATAATCCTGAGGGACCATGGAATAAAAGCGAAGAAAATCCAATCCTTTCGAAAAATCTATCATTAGGCGTTTCTGGACCGGGACACTGCTCAGTTATTGCTTCACCAGACAAAAGCGAATTATTCATTGTTTATCATACACATGCTTTTCCAAAGGCACCGAGTGGAATTAGAGTGCTCAATATTGATAGGATTTATTTTGATAAAATGGGAAGTCTGAAAGTGATTGGCCCCACAAGAGTGCCCCAACCTCTTCCAAAATAGGATTGTGCTTGGAAATTACAAGAATAAAGGAAAGGAGAATGGATATGACTAATTTACCACGTCCCGAATATCCTCGACCAAACTTTGTTAGGAATGAATGGTTAAATTTGAACGGCATATGGGATTTTGAATTTGATGATGGAAATGTCGGAGAAAATGAAAAGTGGTTCATTTCTCATAATTTCTCAAGACAGATTGTTGTGCCTTTTTGTTATGAAAGCGAGATGAGTGGAATTAATGATAAAGGAACACATGACTATGTCTGGTATCGAAGAATTATTAATATTCCCCATAGCTGGAAAGAAAAAAGAATAAAGTTGAATTTTGGTGCCGTTGATTATATTACAAAAGTTTGGATCAATGGAAACTATGTTGGAAAGCATACTGGTGGGTACACTCCGTTTGATTTTGATATTACCAACTTCTTAAAATGGAAGGGTAATGAGGAGATAGTAGTAAAAGTTGAAGACCAAAGCTTTGATCAAAAACAAGCTAGGGGGAAACAAACATGGATAGGTGAACCTTTTGCATGTTGGTATACAAAAACTACTGGTATCTGGCAAACAGTTTGGTTGGAACCTGTTAGCGAGGCACATATCCAAAAGGTCAGATTGGCTCCAGACTTAGATAATGGCAATATAAAAGTTAATGTTTTGATGACACAAAAGGCAATCGGAAAAATTCTAAGAGTAAAAATAAAGTTTGAAGAATTTGATATCGTAGAAACGCAATTTACGTGTCTGGATAGTGAGATGAACTTTGCCTTAAGCCTATTAAGCAAAAACTTTGAATGGAAGATAAAACCATGGAGCCCCGAAGAGCCCAACTTATATGACATTTTTCTTGAGTTGATTGATGATAACAAAGCAGTTCTAGATTCTGTAAGAAGCTACTTTGGCATGAGAAAAGTTTCCACTAAGAATGGGAAGTTTTTGTTAAACAACCGCTCTTATTACCAGAAATTGATCCTAGATCAAGGTTATTTCCCAGGTTCTTTACTAACCCCTCCAAGTGAGGAAGCAATTATAGAGGACATAAAGATGACCAAACAATTAGGATATAATGGTGCGAGAAAGCATCAAAAAGTTGAAGACCCATTATATCTTTACTGGTGTGACAAGTTAGGATTATTGGTGTGGGGAGAAATGGCCTCGTTTTATGAGTTTACAAACGATGCAATTTCTCAATATACAAGAGAATGGCAAGAAATTGTTGATAGAGACTATAATCATCCTTCTATAGTTGTTTGGACAGTTTTTAATGAATCTTGGGGAGTTCCTAGTATTTTGGTTGATAAAAACCAACAATGTTATACAGTAAGTTTAGTCAATATGGTAAGGTCTTTAGACCATACGAGGTTAGTTGTATCAAATGATGGTTGGGAACACACGGACACTGATCTGTGTACAATACACGACTACATAGAATCTGGAAAGAGATTCTCAAAAATATATGAGAATAAAGATGAAGTTGTTAATGGTGCACCTGCCAATAAGTTCACATTTGCCGAAGGATTTTCATATAGTAATCAACCCATCTTGATAACAGAATATGGTGGAATAGCTTTCTCACATGCTGAAGGATGGGGATATGGAAATAAAGTAACCGATGAAGAGGATTTCTTAAATCGTTTTAGTGAAATAACCGATGCTATAAAATCCTTTGACTACATAGTTGGTTATTGCTATACTCAGCTGACAGATGTCGAGCAAGAAGTAAATGGACTTTTAACCTATGATAGAAAGTTCAAGATTGATCCAGAAAAAATCAAGGCCATAAATGATCGAATTGTTTAGCTAATTTCTATAACTCCTGAATAATATCCATTTCAAAGTAGTAATAATTACCAAATATGGATGTACAAGGTAAGGTTTTCGTTTAACAACTGTGTTTAACTCTTGCATCTAATTGCTTTTTACTCCTCTCATTCTTGTGTATACCTTTGGACATTTTACTACATCAAAAACGCGAGGGCAGTTTTAAAACCGCCCTCGCTTTTTATCACATCTATACAAATATACAGCCCAATAACTATTCGAAATCTGTTCGAAATGCATCTATTTGATGACGTTACAAAAGTTTCTCAAATTACCAAGAATCATCTAGAAATCGGTTCAGACCACGCAAATCAAAACAGCACTAATGCAAGGTAATCTATGGCTGCAGAGACGATAGAATCAAAAACATCTTTTGGAATATCTAAGTCAATATCTTCGTACAATTCATCGACTAATTCCATGACTTCTACCTTTTTCTTCTCACCATCACCTGGGCGTTCCACCAAATACATGAACAACTTAACGACGTCCCATATCCATTCCAAATGTTTGCCGAAATTCATCTCAATCACCACTCAACGACTATGGCACTGCTTACTCTATCATGTTGAGAAGTACTTCGGTGTTTGTTTCTATGACCCTTGCTTCATCAGGTTCGTAACCCTCCGGAACAACACCAAGTGTCTTCAATGCTGCAATGTCTGTTTGAAGTTGTTGAGCATCGATGTTATCGACTGGTTCAGATACTGTTATTCTGTACGTCTTCGTCTTGCCGTTTTCTAACTTTCTATAGGACAACGTTAGTCTCTTCATAATCCATCACCCACACTTTCCGTGGTGACGATCTGAGCGCTCTCGCATGTGTACTGCGAATACCTGTCAAGTATATCGATCACTGCTTGAGCATTTGCTTGATCAAATGAATCACTTACATTGACACTTTGCCTTCTATAAATTGGTTCATTATTTTCATCGTATCCTACGATCCATCTTAAGGAAAGTCTCTTCATTCCATACACCCCCATACCAATCTTATGCTCGAATTTTCTCTTGCCTGCGCAGGCACTATAATATATCTACGCATGGGGGCGATTTTTTGAAAACTTACTATTTTCTCCTCCAAGTTTCAACAGCACTGTATATTATCCATATGAGGAAACCAATTGCTATAACTGGTAGCAACGCAGCAAGAAACGCGCCTGCAATTGCGAGCATTATTACAAATATCAATATTCCTATTATCCAGACGGCAATAGGAGCAAGAAATGGTACGAAAGTGACCACGAGCAATGCAACAACCAAGATGCCAATCAATGTGAATATCCACATACTACCTTTCCCTCCAAGTTAAACTATAAATTGTGATTAGCTAGATCTAACTATAGATCAAGCAATTTATACGATGGCAGACCATTTTTGTATGGTAACTCCGGTTCGCCTTGTATAAGTGGTAACGCATAGTTGAAGAATTTTTCTGTGATTGTGTATTCATTGTAAAAATCCTTTGGCAACATCTTTGTTGCATCTGCCACAAGATTCAACGGTATCGAAGAATAGTTTATTTGGTACGGATTGTTGGAAACCCTTTCCATCGTAACCATAACGCCACAATTATCTTCCAGAGCATACCTAACTGCCATACGACCGCACATCTCTGCTTCTTCAACGTCAACGGCACTGGCCATGTGTCTTCCACTTCTTTGGAGATAATCTGGTATAGAGACGTGCGTCTTGAGACCGAGTTCGGATCTGACCATTCCCGCAATCGTGAATCCAACACCACCAAGTTGTCTATTACCGAAACTATCTGTAAAGCCCATGTCTGCAACAAAAAATCCATCGGGATACTTAATGCCCTCTGCAACTGCTATTGAACAATGTCCCTTCTTTGCAATTGCATCACTTACCGCAGCTAAGAACCTATCTTTGTTGAACGGATCTTCAGGCAGTAAGATTACATCAGCACCGATTCCATTGATCCAACCGAGTCCCGCTGAAGCTGCAAGCCATCCAGCGTTTCTGCCCATTATTTCCATGACAAAAACTTGGGTGGAATCAACCCACATACTTCTCAAATCCAGCGATGCCTCCATCATAGATGCGGCGATGTACTTTGCGGTACTTCCATAACCGGGGCAATGGTCCGTATGTGGCAAGTCATTATCTATCGTCTTTGGTACGCCAACGACCTTGAGTTCATATCCCCTACGTTGAGCCTCTGCTTGAACTCGCCAGGCAGTATCCATCGAGTCGTTACCACCATTGTAGAAGAAATAACTGATTTCGTTCTTTTGGAAAATATTGAATAATTTTTCTATATCAGCATCATTCTTCATCTTTTTTCTACATGAGCCAAATGCACCTGCAGGTGTATATTTCAGAAACTCAATATCTAAATCCGTTGTATCCAAAAACTTCTCTTTCAAAATTCCCGTGACACCATTGATACCAACCATCATCTCAAGACCATTCTTTCTGGCCTCATCGATAACTCCGTATGCACTTGCATTAATAACGCTTGTGACACCACCTGATTGCGCGTACAACGCCTTCATATGTATCTCACACCTCCCAAGAATCGATTATCCCATTTCATTCTCAATTTCATCAAAAAACTCGGCAACTTGATGATATTGTACCACAAAATTGAATGAACAAAACTTTGCATATGATTGAATCAATGATATGTTATCATACCAGCTATTGATCAAGGAATATTCAAGTTATATAATATTGCAAATCATTCTGTTGAAGTCGTCAGTTGATAAGTACGAATAATCTTCGGAGGAATGCTCATGAACAAGCATTTTCTATCCGGAATGAAAGCTTCCATTCCTGCATGTCTTGGAGTGAGTGTAGTAGGTATTTCCATAGGTCTCTTGGCAATGCAGGCAGGATTGAGTAGATTTGAGACAATGCTCATGTCCGCTATGGTGATGGCTGGTTCATCACAACTCATGGCCATCGGCATGATTACACAAGGAACGAGTCTGTACGCTATCATTTTGGGCACGTTCTTCATCAATCTTCGCCATGTTGTCATGAGTAGCTCTGTCATGCAACGACTGAAAGAAGCAACACTCCTTCAACGATTGGTTGGTGCTTTTGCCCTTTGCGATGAATCTTTTGCTATCTACTCTCTATCAAATGATCACAGCTACTATTTCTTATTAGGTTCAAATACGGCATTGTACGTAAGCTTCGTTCTTAGTACTTTCATCGGTACATTGATGACTAATCTTTTGCCAAAAATCGTTATCGACAGCTTTGGCATAGCTATCTATGCGGCATTCTTGGGATTACTACTACCAAGTGTAAGAAAGAGTGTACAGTTGATCACTTTAGTAGTGATAACAGCTCTAATCAATTGGTTTTTGCAGTACTTTATACCGAAGAGCTGGTCTGTAATCTTGGCCATGATACTCGGCGCCTTCATCGGTGTGTTCTTAGTTGATGACGAGACCATTTCAACAGAGCCGAAAGAAGAAACAGAAAGTTCGGGAGGGGTGGGCAGTATATGAATTATCCTATCATATTGATGATTCTTGGAATGGCTATTGTCACATACATTCCTCGTGCACTACCCGCAGTTGTAATTCACCGATTGAAATTCAGTCCAAAGGTAGAAAAGTTTCTTCGATTGATTCCATATACTGCGATGACCGCTCTGGTTTTTCCAGGTGTTATCACGGTTGATGCATCAAGGCCAGAAATTGGCATTATAGGTGGCACAGTAGCAGGCATTTTGGCTTGGCTAAAGTGTCCAGTTATTGTTTGCGTTGTAGCGGCAATTGCTACAGATATGTTGCTGTACGCAGCTCTTTAACTTCTTGAATTTCTTGATAAACACGTTAACTTGCCAACTTATTGGTGATGTGAGATCATTGATACACAGAGATACACAGAAAGTCGAGCATGTAGTAACATTTTTTGGATATTGGATAAAATGGAAGGTCATTCATGGACCTTATCAAAAAACCAACAAAAGATCAAAAAATAAAGGGAGGCAACTACGGCCTCCCTTGTTTGTTGGTCATGACTTACGATAATCCATGTTCACAATTTACCTTCGTGGACAGGGTAGCACGATACGAAATGTCCCGGAGATACTTCTTTTAACTCTGGATGAGGTTGTGTTTTGCATCTATCACCAAGGATTTCCCTGTATGGACATCTATCGTAAAACCTGCAGATTGGTAATGGGTCTATTGGTGCACTTATACTTCCAAGTATATTCGGCTCGCCCCTTTTGTATTCTGGGTCTGGTACTGGAACTGCATCCATCAGTGACTTTGTGTATGGATGCAATGGATTGTGGAGCAATTCTTCAGTTTCTGCAAGCTCCACCAATTTACCCAAATACATGACCGCTATTCTGTTGACCATATATCTAGCGACTGCAAGGTCATGCGTGATGTACAGATACGATACGTTGTAATCTGATTGAAGTTGCATCATGAGTTGCATGACCCCCGTTCTAACTGACACATCTAACATCGATGTAGGTTCATCTGCGACGATCAATTTCGGATTGAGTACTAGCGCCCTCGCTATTGCAATTCTCTGCCTTTGACCTCCGGAAAGTTCATGTGGATATCGCCACAAAAAGCTTTCCGGTGGTGTGATGCCCACTTTCTGTAGCAATTCCATGACCTTTGCTTCTCTCTCTTCGAGCGTTCCGATATTGTGTATGTTCAATGGTTCTGCAACTATATCGAATATCGTCATCCGTGGATTCAGAGACTCGTACGGGTCTTGGAAGATCATCTGGACGATGGAATGGTAATTCATTCTTTCGTAGTCGTTTACAGGCTTGTCGTATATCTTTATAGTACCTGCAGTAGGATCCTCAAGTCTCACTATCATCCTTCCAGTTGTCGTCTTTCCACATCCTGATTCACCAACCAGACCAAGTGATTCACCTTCGATGATATCGAACGATACATCATCAACTGCGTGGACGAAATGCTTTACTCTCGCAAACAGCGCACGTTCAGCTGGGAAAAACTTCTTCAATCCCTTTATTTCGAGGAGCACCTTCTTATTTTCTGAGCTCATTCTGTCTCACCTCTTCCGTCAATGGATGCCAGCACGCAAGGTAATGTCCACTTTCTACTTCTACGTACGGTGGTTCTTCAACACTGCATTTTTCCGTCGCCCACGGGCATCTTGGAGTGAATCTGCATCCAGTTGGTGGATTGAGCAAGTTCGGTGGTTCTCCAGGTATGGTGAGTATATCGGCGACAAGGTGTGCGAAAAGCACTAATATACCTAAGTGTGTAAATCTTTACAAAAATCGACAAATATGTGATAAAATAAACATCGGAGGTGATTAACTTGTATTATAAAGTCTCTAGGGACCCTGTGTATTCTGAAATAATGCTCTATCCGCTTGAAATACTGACTATTGATACAAAAGCTGTTCAGAGACTGAGATATCTCAGTCAGCTCGTTGGTGCAGAGTACGTTTATCCTGGTGCAACACATACGAGATTTGCACACTCACTCGGTGTCATGCATTTGGCTGGTACGTATGCACAACAGCTTTACGACACGCCAGATAAAGTCAGAATACTTCGCTTGGCTGGTCTTTTGCACGATATAGGACATGGACCATTCAGTCACCAATTCGATGACGTTGTTTACAAAAAATTAGGTTTTGCAGATGGTCACGATGAGTTTAGAGTGAGATTACTTAGAGAATACTTCCCGGCTGCGTTGCTGAAGAACTACGAAGAGTCAAATGAAAATCTCAAGCGTGCAGTTGAAGAAGATTTGAGAATGACTCTTGGGGATCTATCAGAAAACATGATAGACAACTTTTCTCAACTAATGGAGGAAGTAATAGAGGTCTTTGCAGGTGAAGAGAGTGGCACGATAGATTTCGCCATCGTACAAGGTCCACTTGGTGCAGATCGAATCGATTTCGTGCTCAGAGATTCGTACTACGCAGGTACAAGGGGGTTTGGTACCGGTTCAATCGATAGACTTGTGAGGAACTCTATGATCGTCAAGAAAGATGGTAAAGAGATACTTGCCTACGATGCAAAAGTAGTCGATGAGATTTACACAACACTCTTTGGAAGATTCATGATGTACAAGAATGTATATTTCCATAAGACCTCGCGTGCAGCGGACATGATGATCCAAGAACTTTTGGACCTTTCTTACAAAGCGCTCCATCTCGATGAGAGAGTCTTGAATATCGAGACATTTCTGGACTTGACTGACCAGACGATCATAAACGAAGTGATTTACAAATTCTTTGAGTTGGTTGGTCAATACGGTGGAGTAGAAGATGCGAAACAGAACTTGTTAAAGTACGAGATGGACCTAGAACCACTTGAACTTGATATAGTTATGGCCTACGAGATAGTAGAACGTTTGAAAAGCAGAGATCTGTGGAAGATGGTAATCGAAACGCCATTTTCAATAGAAGGGGTAGATCCAAGTTTTGTGAGCCAAGGCATCGCAGGTGACATGCTCCAAAAGATCAGACTCAGGCTAGAAAGGTCATTAGAAGTGGCAGATGAGGAAGACAAGAAATACATAATGCACATCTTAGGAAATTTCGATGAGATCTTCAGAATCGATACACCTTACAAATTGACGATTGTACATCCGGAGGAATTTCTGAGAAGTAACATATACATATTGAAGAAAAATCACATCATGACATTTGAAGAATACGTTCGCCAATATCCAGCCTACAACTTTATGAAAAACAATCTCATCCAAATTGTGAGGATATACGTCACAAGAGACATACGAGAAATTCTGGAAAAGTACAAAGTACTACCCGAAACGACCATGGAAATAACAACCAGATGGTGACAATTGAATAATATCCATATGAGGTGATATCATGCTCTTACTATTCGATGTTGGTAACACACATACGACTATCGCATTGACGCAGGATGGAAAGAACTTCGAAGAATACAGGATATCTACAAAGAACTACGAAACGGAAGATGAACTATATGTTTTTCTCAAGATACTCTACAAAGAAAAGATAAACACCATACCAATCGTTGTTTCTTCCGTTGTACCATCCGTGAATGTCATATTCGAATACTTTGCCACCAAGTACGGAAACGGCGAGGTGTGTTTTGTCAATGCTCAAAGGTATGATAAAATAACCTGGAATGTAAACTATCCTCAAGAAATAGGTGCTGACAGAATTTGTGATGTAATTGCGGCATACAAAGACTATGGGAAAGATTGTATAGTTGTAGACTACGGTACTGCAATTACAGTCGAGGTACTCAAAGATGGTAAATACGAAGGTGGCGCCATACTGCCGGGCTTTTCGATGATGGTTCACGCACTATTCAGAGGAACGGCAAAATTGCCGGAAGTGGAAATAAGACCGTACGATGGATTCATCGGTAAAGACACAGAATCGAACGTACGCATAGGAACGATAAATGCAACAGTCGGTGCCATAAGATACCTACTCGAAAACATAAAGAGACAATATGCGCAACCACCAGTTGTCATACATACCGGTGGTCAAGCAACTTACGTCAGTGATGCCGTTGAAGGGATTATAGACAGAGACCTTACACTAAGAGGGATGTACTATTTCTATGAAGAACAGAAAAATACTGCTCATTAACCCTTGGATAGAAGACTTTGCTGCATATGACTACTGGCTCAAGCCAATTGGTTTGTTGTATGTTGCTAGTCTTTTGAAACATCTTGGTGTGGAAGTTGAGCTCTTGGATCTAATGAACAGACACAATTTAGAACTCAGAGAATATACAAAGGTACCAAGTGATAAATACTACGGTACCGGAAAATTCCCATACACGGAGATCAAAAAGCCTGACGCATTGAGTTTCATACCGAGAAGGTACAAAAGATACGGTATGCCAGAAGCTCTATTCAGAGACAAATTGAGAAGAATAAAGGCACAGGGAAATATAGATGCGGCATTCGTGACATCCACACTCACTTACTGGTATCCGGGATATTTTGATACGATAAGAATCATCAAAGAAGAGCTTGGTGTACCCATTGTTTTCGGTGGATTTTTTGTGCGCAATCAGCCACGACTGGCAACGAAGAGCGGCGCACACATATTCACAAAGACTGATCTCAGCTATCTACCAACATACTTGAACAACGTATTAGGCTGGGAGCTACCGTCAACCAACATAGACTGGTTCTTGGACCTCTCTCCTGCTTACGAACTTTACGATAACATAGGTTACTTAGTACTTATAACAACGCTCGGTTGTCCATACAACTGTACCTACTGCATAGCGCACAGAAACTGGGAAAGAATGAAATTCAAGCCCGTTGAAAAAGTCATAGAAGAGATAGAACGTTTTTCACAGATGTACCAAATAAAAGACATAGTATTCTTCGACGATGCAATACTGATAAATGTACAGAACCATTTCAAAATTATTCTAAAGGAGATTATTGCACGTGGGCTAAACAGAAAATTGAGATTCCACCTTCCAAACGGTATACATGCAAAATTGCTAACGCAGGAGATATCTGACCTACTCTACGAAGCAAATTTTAAAACCATAAAACTCGGCTACGAAACGACCGGCAAATTGCAACAAACAACGGGTGGAAAAATTAAAGACGAAGACCTGATAAAGGCAGCCGAAATATTGAGAAAGTCGGGTTTTACACATAGAGAAGTCAGCGCGTACATAATGGTGAACTTACCAGAACAAAAAGAAGAAGATGTAAAAAGTGCAATTGACGTCTGTGCATCCGTTGGAATTGATTTTTCTCTAAACGAATTCACACCGATAATAGGCACAGACATGTGGATAGACTTAGTAAACAAAGCGTCATTGAGCGGTTTAGAAGATCCAGTTACATTAAACAACAGTATCTTGCCATACTGGTGGAAAAATATGTCTTTTAATCAGGTACAAAATCTGAAAGAATATGCTAGAATAAAAAAACGTACTCTTGAAGCGTATTAAACATCAGTTGTTAGTCAATGAATAAATGTTGTAACGTGAACTAAATAGAAGCAAACGGGCGCATATGATAAAATAAAGCATGAGAAATGCCCGTATGCTAAATTTAGAATGCGGAGGGGGAGAATTCTGAGGGCATTATTTGTTTCGATGCTTGTCAATTTGTTTTATGCCTTTGTTTCATATATCCTTATAAGTTGGCCGCGTGAGATCTTGAGAAATTCGGCAGCAAAAGTCTTCAGTACCAGCAAAGGTATTAAGAACGTTCAGTTGCTCAATCCTATTAGGTACATAGACCCAATAGGAATATTGGCTTTTGCATTTTTTGATTTTGGATGGACCAGATCACCGCTCATCGACTATCCGAAGGCAAAGAAGAAGGATCTATTCTTTTATTCATTATTTGGAATTGTTTCCAGCTTTTTACTCTTCCTTGTTTACGGAATTATTGCAAGATATGCAAACAACGCAATGCTATTTAGAATACTGTACACATCGGCCAAGTGGAGTCTTACATATGCGTTCATCTCCATTTTGCCGATACCACCACTCGATAACACAAGGATGATTCTGGCTTTCTTACCAAGTAAATACTACGAGTGGTATTTGAAATTCAATTTCTATGGTGTCATATTCATGATAGGCCTACTAGTCTTGTGGATCTTGCCAATGATAATGCATCCGTTTGTTATTATTATTACAAACGTAACAAATTTTATTATCTTTGGAAACTGGTAAAACGCAAGGGGGCGTGGTATAATCATGGAAAAAGTTCAAGAACTTGAGAATTTAGTGGAGGGTATAATAACAAGTTACACGGAACTGAAGAGAGAAAATGAAAAACTTTGGAATGAGCTTAATCAAGCAATCGAGAAAATAAGCCAGCTAGAAAAAGAAAAATCCGAACTTGAACGTCTATTGAGAAATAACGAGGAAATAATAAACAAACTAGTCATTAGGGTTAAAGACCTGATGAAGATATTGGAAGTGAGCGAAAATGAAGAAAGTTAAAATAACGCTCTTCGGAAAGGATTATGAATTCACTTCCAATAGCAGTGATGAGGCCATAGATTACGTACACAAAAGATTGAAGGAACTTCAAGCAAGTTACAACAAGCTTTACGGAGATACGCCGTTTGATGAACTGTTAGTGCTCGTTCTATGTGATGTGTTAGAGCAAGAATATAACTCTCAAAAAGCAATAGACAGCACTCTAAGCAATTTGAGAGAAAAACTTAAGATGTTAAGATTGGAAGGTGAGTAATTCCGAATGACAATAGGATTATTTGATTCAGGTGTAGGTGGGCTTTCTGTCTTGAAGAAACTAATAGAGACGCTCCCAGCACATTACATATACGTAGCAGATACGATGCGTGCACCATACGGTACAAAAAACAGAGAGACCATAGAGGTATTCAGCAGGGAGATCATAGGATTTCTTGCAGAAAAAAAAGTTGAACGGATCTTTGCTGCTTGTAACACATCCGACTCAGCACTGGCGAGGTACCGAGGGACATTCAAGATACCATACCATAGCATCATCGAAGCGGGTGTGAATGCTTCAAAGTACGATAGAGTTGCGGTAATTGGAACACACATGACGGTTCAAAGTGGCCTATACAAACAAGAGTTGGAAGCGCGTGGCAAGAAAGTGAGTCAACGTCCAACTCAGCTTTTTGTTTCGATAGTAGAAGAGGGTATCTTCTATGGAAACATGGTTGAAGCCGTTGTAAAATTCTACTTGGAACCTTTTAGAAAATTCAAACCTCAAGAACTTATACTTGGTTGTACGCACTTTCCATTTCTTAAAGACATCATAGCACGTCTCATGGACAACGTAAGAATAATAGATCCCGCTGATGAAATCGTTAGAGAAGTATCACATCTAGTGGGAAGTGGTAGATCATTTGTTGAGTTTTATGTGACCGGAGATCCTGAAGAGTTTGAAAGAAAACTAAAGAAGATCGGATTCAGGCATCCATATCAAATGAAACACTTAGAAATATCAGAACTGGAGCAGAAGGTGGTCTATTTTGAAAGAGCTTGTGATTCTGACAGGGTACTCGGGAGCGGGTAAGTCTACTGCTGCAGGATTGATCGAAGATTTGGGCTTCTTTTGCATCGACAATCTACCACCAGATGCGACCTATCAAGTAGCAAATATTGTTGCAGGCAATGTCGATAAACTTGCCATAGTGTTGGATGTGAGAAGCTATTTGTTTGGTGATGTGAAAAAGGCCATAAAGGACCTGAAAGATAGGTTCAATTTTTGTAAAGTAGTCTTTTTAACTGCAAAGAAAGATGTCCTCATACAAAGATTTGCCCATACACGACGTACCCACCCACTATCAAAACAAACTACTTCGATTTCGGAAGCGATTGATTTGGAGACAGAATTGATGAATGGGGTTATCGAAGCTGCTGATGTAATTATAGATACAAGTCAGATAAACCCTCATCAATTGAGGGAAAAGCTCACAAATATTTTGTCATCTGCAGGTAGTAAGAAATCGATCATACATATAATAAGTTTCGGATTCAAATACGGCATGCCCCTTGATGCCGATTTTGTTTTTGATGCCAGATTTTTTCCAAATCCGTTCTACATACCAGAACTTCGTCAGAAGGATGGCAGAGACGAGGAAGTAAAGGATTTCCTAAAAAAAGTGGATGGAGTGGACGAGTATCTCCACTCAATTTTCAACATCGTCAGTTTTGCTGCTGCTAGATACGAAAGCGAAGGCCGAAATGAGATAACCTTAGCCATCGGATGTACAGGCGGGAGGCACAGATCCGTCTATTTTGCAGAAGAGATAAAGAATATTTTAGAAGCGCGTAGTTACCAAACAACTGTGGAACACAGGGATGTTGATCTTGGATGAGAGTGGTAGCCGTTGGCGGAGGAACTGGATTATCTACACTTTTGAGAGGATTAAAGACTTTTACATGTGATATAGATGCTATAGTAACGATAACCGACGAAGGTGGTAGTTCCGGTATTTTGAGAGAGGAACTCAACGTTCCACCACCAGGTGATATAAGGAACAACCTCATCGCACTTGCAAATGATGAAGATACACTAAGTCAGGTATTCAACTACAGATTCAGGAATGGCACTTTGTCTGGACATCCCGTGGGAAATATCATATTAGCTGCGTTAACGAAGATAACTGGTAACTTTGCAGAGGCAGTTAGCAAAATGTCTGACATATTGGCAATCAAAGGGCGAGTTCTACCAGTTTCAAACGATATGGCGCGGTTAATAGCTCGATTCGAAGATGGTTCAATCATTAAAGGCGAGACCCAGATTGTAGAATATGGCAAGAAAACGTTTAGGAAGATAACTGAGCTGAAGTTGACCCAACCAATCACATTGAACCCTGCGGCAAAAGAAGCAATACAGAATGCAGATGTGCTTGTATTGGGACCAGGAAGTTTGTATACAAGCATTATCGCAAATCTAATCGTGGAAGGATTTTCACAAGTAGTTGCAAGCACAGTGGCACCAAAGATATACATAGCCAATATAATGACGCAACCTGGTGAGACACACAATTACACATTGAAAGACCATGTGCAAGAAATTGAGAGATACCTTGGTACAAGAATTGATTACATAGTCTATTCTTTCCCACCAAAGGAACCAGTGATATTGGAAAAATACAGGTTAAAAGGTTCTGTACCTGTAGAAAATGATCTCTTAGAAACGGAAAGACGTATAATAAAAGGACACTTTTCTTCAATAGTACTCGATGAAGATTACAGAATAAGACATGATTCTTTATTGCTTGCAAAAGCAATATTCGAGTTGAGCGAGGCTTCTGTGAACAAAATTGTCATGAGGTGACAGCGTGAGATACACATTTTCGGAAGAAGTAAAAGGTGAATTATGTCAAGTTGAAGTGCTCAGTGCTGAAGAGGCCCAGGCTGAGCTAATTGGTTATTTGAAAGGCAAAGGTATCTTTGTAAAAACATCAACCGATTCGTACATATCGTTAGAAGTTGGTTTCATACCTGCAGCGCGTCGAATAATGACGTTGATGCATCAACTCGGTGTAGACAAGAAGAAACTCACATTGTTAAAGAACAGATTGCAAAAAAAGAGAGTACAAGTTTTCATTCCCATCGATATACTCTCGAAACTAGGCATATCGATACTTGAAACACCAGATTTTATTGAAAACGACATAGGCCTATTTGGTGCGTTTTTGAGAGGCCTATTTGTATCTTCTGGGTCTATAACGGATCCATCTCGTCATTACCACTTTGAATTAGTATCTTACAGTGAGAATCTACTCGAACACATCAGTAAATTGTTGAATAGCTTCCTCGGTATAACTGGGAAAATATCAAAATTAAAGTACAACAACAGATACTACGTTAAGCGTGGGAAGGATATCCAAGATATCTTAGAAGTGATCGGCGCATCGCGAGCAGCTGGTCATATAGATAAGATAATCACATCAAGGGAAATAAAGGGTGACATAAATAGAACACTGAATTTTTTGAGTGCAAACGCAAAACGTACTGGAGATAGTAACGTCAAACAGATCGAGACGATAAATTACATAGATCAAGTTATAGGTTTGGACAACCTTCCCGAAGAACTTAGAAAAATTGCATACATGCGACTTGACAACGAAGACCTTTCTCTCACTGAAATAGGTCAGTTGTTTGATCCTCCGTTGACAAAGAGTATGGTGTATAATAAAATCAAAAAAATCACTAAAATGGCTGAAGCCTTTGATAAGAACGTAAAAAACATCAACAATGCTTGATCAGAAATAATTCAGAAACAACATTCTTACCAGTGAGTTGAAAAACTACTTAAAACATTATACACAAACTAAGCAAAATTTAAGGAAATTATGAGTTAATGGTATCATTCCAAAGCGTGGTGATAATATGAAGTGCCCATTTTGTGGATATGAAGATACAAGAGTTCTTGATTCAAGAGAACTGAGCGATGGTAGAGCGATAAGAAGAAGAAGAGAATGCCCAGAATGTCATGCCAGATTCACAACGTACGAGAGGTATGAAACTGGGCCAATTACCGTTGTAAAAAAAGATGGTAGAAGAGAGAGATTCGATAGAAGGAAGATCCTCAATGGCCTCTTAAAAGCATTTGAGAAACGTCCCATCACAACAGACGAAATAGAGAAGATAGTCGACAACATAGTATCGAACTTACAAAAGAGTGGTAGCATGGAAATAAGCACGGCTCAAATTGGTAAGATGGTAATGGAAGAACTGCGCAAAGTAGACCAAGTTGCCTACGTAAGGTTTGCATCCGTCTACAAAGACTTCCGAGAGATAGATCAATTCATAGAAGTCATAAAAGAATTGAGAAGTGACAACAAATAGGTTAAGTCCTCTAGGTTAAGTCCTCAATCGATAGTATAATATTATAAAATGTACAAGAAAAATAGAACAATCTTGAAATCATAAACTGGGAGGGATTCATTGATGGAAAAAATAAAGCTTACAAAACAAGGGTATGAAAAGTTGCAGCAGGAACTGATAGAACTAAAAAGACAGCTTATGGTAGAAATACCAGAAAAAATCAAAGCTGCGAGAGAACTCGGTGATCTATCTGAAAATTCCGAATACCAAGAAGCAAAGAACGCACAAGGTCTGATCGCTTCGAGGATAGAAGAACTTGAGCAAATGCTTTTGAATGCTGAAATAATAACTGAAAATTCCAATGCTTCTGTTGTTAGCCTTGGGTATTGGATACGACTTAAAAACCTTGACACAGGTGAGGAAATGAAATTCCAATTAGTTAATCCACAAGAAGCAGATATATTTGAGAACAAAATTAGTGTAGAATCACCACTTGGTAGAAGCATCATAAACAATGCAAAAAAGGGCCAAACAGTTAAAATAAAAGCGCCAAAGGGAACCATAGTGAGGTACGAAATATTGGATATAACAGCAGATTAAAAATTCATTTTTGGTTATCTGCACAGGAGGGATTATCTTGTTGAAGAAGTTTAGGGAAGAAAGGATCAAGGAGATAGAAGGGTTACGTGCTCTGGGGATCAATCCATATCCATACAGCTACAAGAAGACCCACACAAGTGAAGATATTAGAACACAGTTTCAGAACATAGCAAATGGTGAGGTTACTAACGAAAGAGTTTCAACTGCCGGTAGGGTAATGGCACTAAGGGAACATGGTAAAAGCACATTTTTTCACATCAAAGATACTTTTGGTAGAATACAAGCGTACGTAAGAAAAGATAGAACGGAAAATTATGAATTTTTCAAAGAGCATATCACTTTAGGAGACATAATAGGTATCGAAGGAATCGTCTTCAAGAGCAACACAGGTGAGGTTACGGTCCTCGTTGAAAAATTCCAACTTCTCAACAAACCACTCCGTCCAATGCCGGAAAAATGGCATGGAATAAAAGATAGAGAAATACTCTACAGGCAAAGATACGCTGAGATGATTGCAAACGATGAAACGGTCAAAAGATTCAGGATGAGATCCGATATCATAAGGATGATACGAGAATTTCTTTCATCGAAAGGTTTTTTTGAAGTCGAAACGCCCATCTTGCAGTATCAAACGGGTGGAGCATCTGCAAGGCCATTTATCACTCACCTGAATGCTCTTGATATAGATATGTACTTGAGAATCGCTACTGAGCTGCATCTCAAGAGATTCATAGTTGGTGGATTCGACAAAGTATACGAAATAGGTAGAATATTTAGAAACGAAGGAATATCATACAAGCACCATCCAGAGTTCACTACAATAGAACTATACCAAGCGTATGCCGATTACGAAGATATCATGAATTTAACAGAAGAACTCATCACTCATCTGGTTGAGAAACTCTATGGCACAACGAAGATTACATATCAAGGTCAAGAAATTGATTTCACAAGACCTTGGAAGAGAGTGAAGATGAGAGATTTCATCAAAGAAAATCTTGGAGTAGATATACTCGAAGACAGCAACGAAAAGTTCGTATCCGTTCTCGCGTCGCACGATGTTGAAATCGATATAAACGACAGAGGACACATGATAGAAAAATTGTGGGACCTCGTTGAAGACAAAGTTTTGCAACCTACGTTCCTTTTGGAACATCCAGTTGAGATATCGCCACTTGCAAAGAAGAGTAGAGATGATTCAAGAGTAACGGAAAGGTTCGAACTCATAATATACGGTCGCGAGATGGCAAACGCATTCAGCGAATTGAACGACCCAGTTGACCAATACGAAAGATTTGTCAACCAACTCAGATTAAGAGACCTTGGAGACGAAGAGGCACAAATGATGGACAAAGATTTCGTCAGGGCACTTGAATATGGAATGCCACCTACAGGTGGGCTTGGAATAGGAATAGATAGACTCGTGATGTTACTTACAGACAGTCCAAACATCAGAGATGTCATTGCGTTTCCGCTCGTAAGGCCAGAGGGAGACGTTGATATAGAAGAAATCGAAGACGACGGAAATGACAGTGGTGAAAGGGGAGAACAAGCATGAGTAAGGAAAGTAAGAGACAAATTTCGTCCAAACGAAGTGGTGCATCATCAACAAGTTCAAGTAAAGTCAGAAGAGTCATGGCAAGATGGCAGCAGGTTATCATATGGGTGCTTGCCATAGCATTCATTGCAGGTATTGCATTATGGGCACTTGCGGTAAATTACAATCCAGCTTCCAGTGCAAAAGTCAAAAGAACACTTGAAGAAACAATTGGATATTTGACGGTCGATGGTACAGCGACGAAAAATGAAAACTATTGGGTATTTCCAGAGGAAATAGAGCAGGCATATGGTGACTTACTTGCGCAATATGGTAGCCCTTCTTTGGATCCAGCAATTGAGGAGCCATACCTTAAGACACTCATCGCGGTCGACCAACTCAGCAGCAAAGTCACACTTTACTATGCTGAAGTTGAAAAGATAAAGCCAGATAGCAAAAAAGTAAACGAGGCGGTTAAAGCTGAAATTGACGCCATAAACAAAGATGCTACGAAATCTCAGCAGATAAAGACACAATATGGAAGTATCTCAAACTACGAAAAGGAATTCAAAAAACAGAAAGAAACAGAACTAACAATCCAAGCAGTTAAAGACAAATTGGGAGTAGTAACCGAAGACGAAATCAAGAAGTACTATGACGAAAATAAGGATGACCTTACAACAAATTACACCAAGGCAGAGACTCAATATGTAACGTTCGAAACAAAAGAAGAGATGGACAACTTTGTGGCCTTAGCAATGGAAAAAGGTATAAGCCAAGCCGCAACGGAATCTTCAGTTATACTCAGCGATTACACAGTAACACCTGGTACGTTCCCGGAAGAGATCGAAAAAGAAATCTTTAATGCAACTTCCACAATCATATCGTTCCCATACAACGACACGTACTTTGTTTTCGACATAAAGAGTGTACAGAAAGTAGATACATACGACAACTTCAAAAACTCTGCTGCATACAGCGAGGTAGTTTCCACTCTACAAAATCAGAAATTTAGTGAGAACATAACGAAGTGGAAAGAAGAAAAGAAAGTATCATTTGAATTCCAAGACCCAGTGTATGCAACATGGTACACAGCACTCAGCACAGAAGATAAAGACTTGTTAAATGTTTACAAGAAATTATACGAACAACTATTTGACGAAAACAACGAAGTTAGAAATGATGTTGCAGTTGAGCAAAAATCCGCATTTCTTGTCGTTGCAGATAGGATAGCGGCAAGTACAGACACCACATTCGACCCAATCAGGCAAGACGTGACCACATTCGAAAAGAAAGTTGTTGAATCGGTATATGATCAAACAAAGGGCTCATCACAAGAAATACTCAGAAGAATGAAAGATTACTATCCGGAGAAGAAGGACATATCATTCCAATACTATTCGAGCCTATATGATATGATAAAGCCATATCTCTCTGTAGGTGGTGCTTATTACGTTATTGACCAGCTTTACGAAGTCTATCTAGGGTTTGGAGATCTTGCAGAATCAACATCGACAGATCTTCAGATAAGATCAGACTCCTATTACAAGCTCTACGAAATGAACAAATTGTTAGGTGACCCACAAACTGCATGGTACTATCTTAACGAGCTAAAAACCATAAAACCTGATTACAGTATCAACTTTGACTCTGCGCAGAAAGAATTGGAAGACATGTTGGCTGAACAACAAGCTGCAAGTCTGAGCGCAACAGAAACTTCCCAAGAAACGGGTACAACAACTGAAACGCAATCTGCAACAACTGAGTGAAAATGACTAAATTCCCCCGCAGCCATTGCGGGGGAATTACTATTTATTGCATTAAGCCATCTTATTGAGATGGAAAAAGTAACGCGACGGATGATAGTTAATTTTTACGAGTCAAGAGACTTGAAACGCTCAAGAGATTAGAGAGCTGGAGGTGACATTATGGTAAGGAACACGAAGAAGATACTCATTTTTGTTTTATTGACTCTTGTCTTTACATTTGCTCAAGCTCAAACAGCTGAAACAGCTGCACAAATCGAAGTTAATGGTGCGGTGATTGAGAACGGGACAATAAGTGCAGAAGAAGTTTCTAGTTACTATGAATACTATCTGCAGTACTATGGTACGCTTGACCCACTCTTTGAAGAGCCTTACGTAAAGGCCTTCATTTTGAACGAATTAGTCAAAGAAAGACTCACCGAATATTTTGCAAGAAAAGATGGAATCACAGTTGAAGAACTGCAAGCGAATAATTCCTCAGTTTCCGATGAAGAGATGCAGAGCTATTACAATGATAACAGAGATAACCTCATGCAATATGAACAATACGTTGATTTTGACTATGCCTATTTTGAAACCCAAGAGGAAGCAAAGACATTTTACGACAAAGCAGCAGAAGTTGGGTATGACAAAGCGCTTGAAGAATCAAGTGTAGTTGAGAATGATTCCTACACAGGATTGAAAAAAGCTGAAACTGGCGAGGCATTCGTAGACATACTCTTTGGCAATTACGACAGTCCAATTAGGATAAGCTACTCTGACGATGGAAGTTTCGTGTTCCGTGTAAACAAGCTGAACGACATGTCCACTTACGAACTCTTCAAAGAATCTCAAATATACAACGACATACTCGGCCAAATTGTCATACAAAAATTCGACCAATACATAACCAACAGGATAAAAGATGAAAAAATCGCAATCAAAACATCCGATGGTTACGCAGTTTGGATAGCAATTGCTAAAAACGAAGACATGCAAAAAATATACGACATATTCTACCCAGTAGTATTCGACAAAGATGGAAAAGTAGTTACGGATGATCCATGGTTACTTTCCGGTTTACTCGTTTCAATTGAAGAGACAGAAAAGATAGACCAATATACAACAGAATACAATGCAATTGTTGAGAAACTGTACAATATGGGCTATAAATCATTTGCCATATTGGCACGAATGAGAGAGATAAGCGATTCGGAACAGGTAAAACTTGAATACAACGTTGCACTCTCTAATCTTCTACTTCAAGATATCGAAAATGGTAATATAATGTCCGTATTCCAATATCTATACATCAACATTGGAGAATTAGAAGAACTCACTCAATCAGAGAATTCACAGATACGACAAAAGGCACTAGAATACCTCTACAGAATGTACAAAGTGTTGGGAGACACTCAAAGTGCACTTGAATACTTAAAGACCTTGCAAAGTGAAAATCCACAGTACATGGATTTTGGTGCAGCATTAAACGAACTAAATCAAATGACAGATACGGTAGGTGGAGAAAATCAATAAAACTCATGAGGTGATAACGGCATGCATTGGGTAATTACTGGCGCAAACAGAGGTATAGGACTCGCATTGACAAGGCAGCTGCTATCAGAAGGCGAGAATGTCACAGTTGGAATTAGGACATCCATGCCAATTGAACACCAAAACTTGAAAGTCTTGAGAGTGGACACTTCAAACATCGTATCAATAGAACAGTTCACATCTCAAATAGACAAACCGGTGGACGTACTCATAAACAATGCAGGCATACTCATAGAAGAAAGATTTCCGCAAGTCACGGAAGAGGGCATGCTTCTCTCGCTTAAAGTCAACACGATAGGTCCGTACATGCTTGTCCAGACAATGTACAATATGCAAAGAATAAGACCGGGTTCAAAAATAATAAATATCTCCAGTAACCTCGGAAGCATAGCTAGTACAACCAGCACATCCTCAGTGCCATATTCAGTCTCAAAGGCGGCACTGAACATGGTGACGAACTTACTGGCACATAAACTGAGAGACATGTACGTTATATCCGTTCACCCAGGATGGGTCAAAACGGACATGGGTGGTAGAAATGCTGCTGTATCTCCTGAAGAATCTGCAAAAGGTATCATAAACATTGCCAGGAATCTAAAAGTAACGGGCGTATTCGTAGATTACAAGGGCAATAAGCTGGAATGGTAGTAATGGTAATTGAGAGATGCAAAGAAAAAAATACAGACGTGGGGGCATGAAAGTATGAACATAAAGCGCGTGCTGATAAGTGTATCAGATAAAACTGGAATAATTGAATTTGCCGAAGCACTTGTCACCAGAGGTATCGAACTTGTAAGCACTGGTGGAACGGCAAAACTTCTCAGCGATGCAGGTATTAAAGTCAACCAAGTGTCGCAAGTCACAGGCTTTCCAGAAATTCTCGGTGGGCGAGTAAAGACACTCCACCCAAAGATCTTCGGCGGTGTTCTTGCAGACCTTGAAGAAAAGTCGCACGTGCAAGACCTCCAAGAAAACGAGATAACACCAATAGACATGGTAGTTGTCAACTTGTACCCATTTGACGAAGTTGAGAAGACTACCAGAGTGGAAGACGTACTCATAGAGAACATAGATATAGGCGGAGTTGCACTACTGAGAGCATCTGCCAAAAACCATAGAAACGTCGTTGTCGTCTGTGACCCGGCAGATTATCCAAAGATCATAAAATCGCTCGATTTTTGCGGGGATGTAACACTCCAAGACAGGCGTATGTTTGCATTGAAAGCATTCTACTACACCATGAAGTACGATGCAACGATACATAGAGTCCTATCAGAGCTATTCGCATCGGAAAAATACGAACATATGACATTTGAAAGATTTGGCAATCCGCAGCTGGATTACGAGATACTCGATATGGTAGACAACAAATTCATCTCCATTTCCAAATACACAAAAGACGTTGCAAGCATCACACTTGGAACGATATTAACCTTCATAAATCCAGATGTACTCGTTGGATTGAGAGATGGACTGCCTATCTCGATGGTAAATATCAAGAAATCCGGTGGCAGAATATGCGATCTGATAGGTGACTTTTTGGTGGTAAGAAAACTCACAAACGACTTAGCCAGAAAACTCAGAGAGAGCACATTCACAACGGTAGCATACGAAACGATCGAAGATGAAGACATCATCGAAGACACACTCTCTCATAAAGAACTCATAAAATACACATACAAGCAAGAACCAGAAAGATTTTACGTTGCAAAATTGGTACAAAACATCATGGTAAAGGAATATGCAAAACCGGCAAACACCAAAGACGAGCAAGACAAAGACGAGCAGGTCATAAAATTTGCACTCAAATTCATGCCAAGATACACAGTTATCGTCCAAACGGAAGATGGATTTGCCAATACAGAAATAGATTTTGCAAGCAACATCGATGCGCTGCAACGTTGCATCATAAAATCCAATAGCAAACTGACAAAGATAGGTACGAACGGTCCTGTAGACTCAATATTCACGAAAATATGCAAGGAAAATGGCGTAGAAGACATAATTGGTTGCTAGAGCACTTGTTAACAAAGATCAAAAAAAACACAAAAAGCGGTGATAAATCGAAAATCACCGCTTTTTTCTATTTCTTTTTCTATTCACATAGCATTAGAAACATCAGCCGCGCCTGAGAAAGACTAAGAGAGATCAAGAGACAAACCATAGAAATCATAGAGAAATCAACCACATAAAAAATGCAGAAGTGGGTGCCATAGTTAGATTGTCGTTCAACCAATTCCCGAAGCCTTCAACAAGAGTAGCTGCCAAAGCACCGACTAACAGTGCCAAATAACTAATCTCCATAGAGATCAAATTCATATAAACCGCACCGGATGCAAGGCAAATGAACAAACAGGCAAGACTCCCTTCCAGCGATTTACCGCTTAGCCACATATGCTTTCCCCATCTCTTGCCAACCATCGCAGCCCATGAATCACCCAAAGTTAACATTAAAATTGCGATTAAAGAATACGGGACGGGAAATAAACTCGCAATTGCAGAACCTATGAGAAAATAACTCGTCCCAGAAACCTTGAACGCTTCCTCACTCTTCCCAACAGGTCTAAATGCCTTTCTCAAAACATTGTTTAAACCCTTCCAATACCTTCTCGCAATCTCAAGTGTCAGTGCAATCAAACCGGATATCACAACGATGTACCTAAACACCACAGGTCCCCAAAGCGGATAAGCAAGAGTTGGAAAGAGCAAACCCATGTAACGTAATAACTTCCTCCTAACAAAAGTACTTCTCAAAGGCTCTCTTGCATAACTGTACGAACGCTTCAAATTATCCAATCCTCTTATAATCAACCATATAGCCATGATAACAGTCAAAGCGGCACCTAAAGAATCAATCGTACCTCTGAAATAACCTATCAAAATCACAAATGGCCACATGACAGAAACTATCGCAAATGTTAAACCCTTATCCAACGTAAGCCACAAAGTTCCACCGAGTATACCAAATGCAGCAGATTCTAGCGGAAACAAAGCAACAAAGGCACCTACCGCTGCAGCAAGGCCCACTCCGCCCTTACCATTGAGCCAAATCGGAAAAGAATGGCCTAATATAGCTATCAAAGCAAAAAGAGGCCACCAACTCTTGCTAATCCCCAATGCATAAGCAAAGAGTATTGCAAAGAGAGACTTCGTTGAATCACCAGAAAATCCCAAAATGCCCGCCAACGGCCCTGCTTCATTCCATGCGTTAGTTGCACCAACATTCTTACTCCCAACCTTTCTCAAATCCTTTCCTGAAAAAAGCCTGGCAAATATGTAACTCCAAGGGATAGAACCGATTAAGTAGCTGACAACAACAGCAACGAAAAATTCCGTAAAACTCACCCCCGTTCTTACCATTCATATGTTCTGAACAATTATAATACACTTTGAATAATTGTACCATATTAAGCTTATCGCGGTTTTATTTCCCTGAGTTCCATACCACACAACATGATATAATTATAATCGATATCTTCAAAATTTGCATCTTCCTAAGGGAGGTATATCGCATGAGAATACTCCATACATCAGACCTTCATCTTCAAAATATCGGAGATGAACGCTGGGAGGCGCTTAGAACCATATTGAATATCTGCAAGAGTGAGAAAATAGACGTACTGGTCATCGCAGGAGACCTCTTTGACAGCAACGAAAAGGGAACACAGTTAAGAGTTGAAATGAGAAAATTGTTTGATGATGCAACCTTCAAGACGATCATTTTGCCAGGCAACCACGATGCAACCATGTACTCAGATGGTATGTACCTTGGAGGTGGTGTTGAAATCATCACAGAACATGAAAAGACAATCGAGCTCGACGATGTTGCATTCTTCGGTATACCATTTAGAAAAGAATACTCAACGAACGACAAAGTTGCCGAGATATTGGCAGACATGAGTAGAAAGGCCTCAAACGACAAAACAAACATACTAATCTACCATGGAGATTTGTTAGACCTGCTATTTTCAAAAGATGACTTCGGAAACGAAGAAGGTTACATGCCAATAAGAACTGCAGACTTCGATGGAACCAACTTTAAGTACATCCTTGCAGGGCATTTTCACAGAACATTCAACATTTGCGACTTGCCAAACGGTGGATACTTTGTCTATCCTGGCTCGCCAGTTTCCACCACCATAAAGGAAATCGGAAAGCGGAACGTAAACATCTTCACAGTAGGCGAAAGGCCAGAACCCTTTTCGATAGATACATTCCACTACGAATACATCAACATCCATTTTGATCCATTGAATGACGAACACCCAGTTGAAGTCGTAGACAAAGCATGCAAAAATGTGGACAAAAATACAAAGGTGATACTAAGAATTGATGGATACGTAAATTGTGCAAAATTTGATTTGAACGAAAAAAAGATCCAAGACGAAATAGATAAGAAACTTGGCAAATCCATCGAAGGAATTGCGCAATACGAATTCAAAGATGTAAGTAGAATTCTTGAAGACGATATCTTCAAGAGATTCATTCAAAAACTCGATGTCAAAGATATCGATACGAACAAACGGCAAGAATACATCGACTTGTTGATAAGTGCATTTTCGCAGGAAAAGTCAAGGGGATGAGAGCATGAAAATAACACAATTTTCCATTACCCGCTACGGCCCATTGAACTTTCAAAGTACATATAAACTTGGAAACTTCAACATATTCTACGGTCCAAATGAAAGTGGCAAGACCCTTACAGTCGATGCATTGATAAAATTACTATTTCAGGCAAACAATAAACAACTGATAAAAGACTTCGAAAAGATAGATAGAGTCGACGAAAAACCGGAAGGCTTCGTGGTTGTAGAAGACAACGGTAGAGAGTTAAAACTCCCGGAAAAGGTAAAGATAACGGAGCTACTGAAATTAAGTACAAGTGATTTTAGGAACATATTCATCATAAGAAGCAGTGATTTGAGTATGTCTAAAGAATTTGAATTCTACAACAGCCTTATCGATAAACTCACCGGTGTTCATGCGAGTAAGATCGAAAAAATCAAAGAAAACTTGTATGAAATCGGTGAAATAACGTCAACTGGTAGATTTCAAGATACGACCGGTAGAAAACTCAAGACAAGGCTTGAAAAAGCGCAAGACCTTATCGAAAAGATAAAACAAATAATGGAAAGTTGGGGTGAGAAAGACGTTGCCCATCTCGAAAAAGAGCTAAAGACAGCATCACAAGAGAGAGAAAAACTTGAGGAAATGATTGAAAAATACGAAAAGGTAAGAAAATATATAACTTTCAAGAAGGCAAAAACTGCCATCGAAGAGTTAAAAAACAGCATAGAAAGACTCAAACCACTGCAAAATTACACCGACCAAAGATACTACGAAATGAAAGAATTACTGAAAGCCAAGAGTGACCTTGAAACGCAGATAGCGGAATCGGAGAACAGATTGAACGAGCTGAAAATCGCTTTAGATGATGCAACCAAAGAAACGGAACAGCTCGAAAGACAAACAACGGAACTCAACGAGAAGAAGGAAATCATCGACGGACAACTCCAACCTGCGATGTCGAAAATCCAAAAGCAACAAGAAGAATTTGAAAGCAAGCGTCGTTCACTCAAAATTATGCGAGACGTAAGCATTACAACTGCAATTCTTTTCACCATCTTGCTTGTAACATCCATCTTCCTACATTCAACACGCGGTGTGATCATCTCTACTGTACTACTTGTACTCTCCCTTGCTTTCTTATTAACGAGTGCAACAAAGATGAAGAGAATTGAAAAAGGCATACAATCTGAGACAGAAGAACTTCGTACAATTGCAAACGGCCTAAACATACAATTCGATACCCTCGATAATTTGCAGCAAGAACTCATCAACTTCTCAACTACACTTAAAGATGCGGGAAAAAAATTGGAAGACGCAAAGATAAAGAAAGGTACAGTGGAAGGACAAATAAACGAATTGATAAATAGCATCACCATACACAAAGAAAAGCTTCAAGAGACTGTGAAAAGACTGAACGAAACGATGGAGCAACTCAAAATTCAAACACCTGAGGAACTATCACAGAAGATAGAGGAAAGAAAACAGATAGAAAAAGTCAAAAACGATCAAATAGCCGTACTGAAAAACTTGCTGGGTGACTCAGCTGGCACATTGGATGAGAATATGCAAGTGTGGAACCAAAGGATATCATCATACGTTGAAGATAGCGATGCAGAAGAACTCGACAAATTGGAAAGAGAATACAGCGACGAAAAACTTGAGAAATCCAGAAGAGAAAAGACTCAGATAGACGCCAAGATAAGAGAAGATGAAGAAAAGTTATCGAAATTGAAATTCGATGTCCACGACGCATGCGTTAAAGCAAGAGAGATAATTGAAATAGAAGAATGGGAGTACGAGACGTACGAACAACTTGAATACGTGCAAACACAACTTCAAAAATTTGTAGACGATGCGTATCAACGGAGAGAAGATATCCTCTTTATAAGTGGAATACTTGACGAAATGATAAACGAAGAAAAGGCAAACATCAAACAACTTATAGACGAGAACGAGATGCTCAACGATTCGTTCAGAAAAGTCACAGGTGGTGCATACCTAAAAGTCATGTACGATAGTAACACCATCAAAGTCCAGCTCTCGTCTGGAAAAATGCTCACCATCGACAAACTATCTTCTGGAACTTACGATCAACTTTATCTATGTATCAGATTGGCACTTGGAAAGAAGCTCTTCGAGCAAAGACAAGGTGACAAAACGGGATTTTTCATCTTAGACGACCCATTCGTCAAATCAGACATAGTTAGAATACAAAATCAGCTCGCACTACTAAAAGAATTTACCGCAATGGGATGGCAGATCATATACTTCACATCAAAACAAGAAACCGTTGAATTACTCCAACAAGAGATAGATTCGGGGAACATCGAAAAGTTCAACCTTCAACAAATACATCTTCAATGAAAAACCATACCCTTACTCTTTGAAAGATAGGAAAGATAAGAAAGATAAAAAAGGTATCACCAGCCAAGCTAAAATGGTGATACCTTTTTCTATTCCTACGTGTAAAACTCAACAAGAGAAAACCGCACATCCAAAAGCAGCCATGGAAAGTCTAAGAAGTTCAAAATGAGGGCATCACGTTCATAGTATAAATTACTCACTTGCTCAAAAACTCTGACACGTCTTTTGAAATTTTGAAATTCTTTGCACCGAGAAGGAATTGGAGCTTTCCATACTGTAGACTAGAATAGCATGATTTGTGCTATAATACTAAAAGCAACGAGAAAAAAATATCGTCCATTCCAATTTGTGTAAATTTGCATAAAAACCTGATAGGAAAATGTTGTTACAACTTTGATCTTTGAATAAGCTTTGTTGTGACTGCTGTGGTTGTAAATACAGTTGTGAATGCAAAAGATGAAAAATGAAAAAAGGGATGGGGGGTAGCGCCCATGGATGAGACAAGTACACCTTTGAATAGAAAAAGAACCGTATTTTTTCTATTTCTCATGTTAGTCGTACTCAACGCAGACCAAATGGTGATGAGCCCAGTTATTGGCTTGATCGAGAATGAATTCAACGTGACCGATTCTCATATAGGGCTGATTGGTGGTGTTTTCAGCATCGTTGGGGCACTTGTGAGCCTTATCTGGGGATATTTCACCGATGTTTACAACAGGAAGTGGCTACTCATTGCATCGATTCTTGTTGGTGAGATTCCATGCTTGCTCTCTGCTACTGCTACATCGTTCGGTCAACTTTTCTTCTGGCGTGTTCTAACTGGAATAGGCATAGGTGCTGCATTCCCAATTTCATACTCTCTGGCTGGTGATATGTTTGGTCACAAAGAACGTGGTAAAGTCGTCTCCTTACTCGGATTAGCAACGACAGTTGGTGGTATCGTTGGCATGCTTGTTGCAGGATACACGGCGGGATTTTTGGGTTGGCGGATACCATTTATATTAGTCTCGGCACCAAATCTCATATTAGTACCAATCATCATGAACGTACTTCAAGAACCAAAGAGAGGTGCACACGAAGAAGGATTTGAACAAACTGAGGTACAGTACAAATACAAAGTCAAATTCTCCGATTATGGAAATCTCATAAAAGTAAGAACAAATCTCTTGCTCTTTTTCCAAGGTATATTCGGTACCATACCATGGGGTGCGATTCCATACTTCATGGTAGAGTTTTTTAGAAGAGAAAAGGAAATGGATTTGAATCAAGCAACTACGATGTTCCTACTCTTCTCGCTTGGTAGCATTGCTGGCAACCTAATCGGTGGTTTCGTTGGCGAGAAATTGTACTCAAAGTCAAAGAGACTCGTACCTCTCATCTCAGCAATCACCACAATACTTGGCGTCTTTTTCACCGTATGGGCATTCAGATATCCCTACATACCAGGGCAATTCTCTTCGTTCATCCTACTTGGCACGTTGGGATTTGTAGCGGCAATGCTTGATTCCTACACAGGTCCAAATGTCAAAATGATGCTCTTGAACGTCAATGAGCCGAAAGATAGAGGAAGGATCTTCTCCATATTCAACTTAACAGATTCAGTTGGAACCGGCATTGGAAAATTCATAGGCGGTGCACTTTCCGTTGCATTTGGTACATTGGGTAGCGCATTGGAAATTAGTGCCTATTTCTGGTTTGCGTGCGGATTTCTGTTGATGCTTGCTTCTTGGTACTTCGAAATGGAAGTTGACAAACTCAACAAGAAGATGAGAGAATTGGCAGAAATAGAAGAACTAGAAGAAAAGGAAGAAAAGACGTAGAAATGAATAGAGATGAATAAAAAATGGCGGAGGCGGTGGGATTCGAACCCACACGGTGGTTTGACCACCACCGATTTTCAAGACCGGCTCCTTAGCCAGTTCGGACACACCTCCGTCCAGCGAGCTAAATTATACAACCAAAGTAAGATTTCGTCAAGGACAAGAATGTTGTCCACATCGCGAAAATTGTAAATATGCAAACTAACTTGAGGAGGTTTTGCTGATGGTCGAATTGAAGAACCTGCACGTATTTCTCAAAAGCAAAATCACAGGCAAAACGTTGTATGCACTTCCAAAGCAGTGGATTGAGCGCAGCTTTTCACAATACAGTGGAAAGCTTTCCATAAAAGATGGTTCCTACTTTGTAGACCCGTACGAGTACTTTTCGTTGGTTATAGAAAAAGTATTGCAAAATGATACTGGGGCTGACTATTCAAAATCACTTGCGCAACTCAAAGGCGAGAAAGATGCAAGCTGGCTTATGAGCTCAAAGATGTACGGTGCATTGCCAAGGGCGACAGTTGCATACAACCATAAAGGATTTGGTTCGTTTGAGCCAGAAGACATATTCGGCTATCGTGAGTCAGGAACGTTCTTAAAGATGATCTCATTGTTACCATATCTGAAAAATTTAGGCATCAACATTCTCTACATGCTCCCCATTTCCAAGATGAGCAACGTATTCAAAAAAGGGGAGATAGGCTCGCCTTATGCGGTGAAAAATCCAATAGAGCTTGACGATACATACGCAGATCCACTTTTAGAAGGTATAGATGTGCAAGAGCAGTTTAAGGCACTCGTCCAAGCAGCGCACCTACTTGGTATACGTATCGTACTCGACTTCATTCCGCGTACTGCTGCGAGAGACAGTGATTTGATAAAGGAACATCCGGATTGGTTTTACTGGATAAAGATAGAAGAACTTGCAAGTTACAAGCCACCGTACGTACCAGAGCTACCATTCAAAATACCTGATCCGAACGATTTGGATATCATATATTCAAACGAAGAAGTCAAACGACATCTTGGCAAATTCACGTTATCTCCGGACAAAATAGACCCAGAAAAATGGGAAAAGGTAAAAAACATGGGAGGCAGTATACTATCGAACATCGCCAAAGAATTTGGCATCATAACGCCTCCGGGCTTTTCAGATTGGGTTAACGACCCGCAGCCTACATGGGATGATGCAACGTTCCTTAGACTCTATTTGGACCATCCAGCACTGAGCCAAAACTACATATCGAAAGACCAGCCGCCGTACGTGTTATTCGACGTGGTGAAATCGAGCAAATTCCCTGGCAATGAACCAAATATACCACTTTGGGAATACCTTTCGGACATAATACCAACGTACCAACAAAGATACGGCATAGATGGTGCAAGAATTGACATGGGCCATGCACTACCATCGAAACTCCAAGACATGATCATCTCAAAAGCAAAGTCAAACGACCCAGCGTTTGGTTTGATAGCTGAAGAACTCGAAATGAAAAACGATACGAAGGCAAAAAGCGAAGGGTACGAATGCATACTTGGTAACAGTTGGTACGCAGTTGCGAGGGCAAGAGAATTCTACAAATTCATAGAAGAGACTGTACCAAATCTTGTCGTGCCATTCGTTGCATCTTGCGAGACGCCAGACACCCCGAGAATTGTTTACCGTGAGAATGGCAACAAACTGAAATATCTCGCACCAGCACTACTTTATTTGGCGCCTAATGCGATACCGTACATAAACAGCGGTCAAGAGATCGAAGAAATTCAGCCGATGAATCTCGGCCTCGACAACACAATATACGGTAAGACAGTATTACCTCCGAATGATCAATTCTACGGCAAACTTGCGTTTTTCGACTACTATGCCATGCACTGGAGCAACGCAGATGACAACATGTACGATTATTTAAAATGGTTACTTGAAATGAGAGAAAGATTATCGGATTTCTACAACGGGGAATTCAGATACGTGTATTTAAACTACCAAGATGGACTAACTGCAAATTACAGTTTTTGGAATGGAAACAAAGGGACGATAATCTTGGGCAATCTCAACCTTGCACAAGAGAGATATGCAGAGATATTCATAAACGAAACGGCAGGCAAAGGAGTAAAAGTTGAGAACGTCACATCCATAAACAGATATGGCAAAAAAAGATTACCACTAAGCGAGATAAACGTCGTACCAGTCACCCTAATGCCCGGCGACTTTTCCATCATCCTCATCAACCATGATATATAACGTGATGTATAAATGGGGAATATGCTCTTTTTTGCGAAAAATACTTGACAGAACCACACTTACATAGTAAAATGTTAATCGCTTGGCAATAAGTCCGAGCGCACAGTGGGTGCGTAGCTCAGTGGGAGAGCGCTTCCTTGACGCGGAAGAGGCCGTAGGTTCAATCCCTGCCGCACCCACCAGTTTTTTTGAAATTACTTAACTGTTCGTACCTTTCATCTGTTTTGAGTAACGGAGTAAAGAATTTAGGCGCTTAAGCTCTTGCAACTGCCTTCTGAAAGTTGTCAAGTTGGGGTGTCGTCTAATTGGCAGGACACTGGACTTTGGCTCCAGCAGTGTAGGTTCGAGTCCTACCGCCCCAGCCAGCAGAAAACAGATTCAATCTACCGATATGATGGGCGCGTTATGCGCCCATCATTTTGGATTGTGTTTGTCCGAGTCTATTCGATTATTTCACCGTTGAATAATACGCCCGAAGTAGTGTCCGAAACATAAAATTCACGAGCGCTTTATTGTTTTTTTGAAAAACTGCGGTTATAATATCTCACGAGTGTGTAGATTGAAGGGAGGGTTTAGATGCCTACTATTAATCAGTTGGTTAAGTACGGAAGAGAAAAGGTCCAAGAAAAATCCAAATCACCAGCACTTGACGGTCATCCTCAGAGGCGTGGAGTCTGTGTCAGAGTCTCAACGATGACTCCGAAAAAGCCAAACTCTGCTCTGAGGAAGATTGCAAAGGTAAGATTGAGCAACGGTACAGAAGTTACTGCGTATATTCCTGGTGTAGGACACAACTTACAAGAGCACTCTATCGTGCTTGTTAGAGGTGGAAGGGTAAAGGACTTACCAGGTGTCAGATACAAGATCATTCGCGGTACGCTTGACGCAGCAGGTGTTGAAAATAGGCGCCAAAGCAGAAGTAAGTATGGTGCAAAGAGACCAAAGGCTGGAGCAACAGCTGGCGGTGCAAAAGGTAAGAAGTAAGGAGGGAATCGAATGAGGCGAAGAAGAGCCGAGGTTAGGGTTGTCCCACCAGATCCAGTGTACGGAGAAGTGCTCGTCACGAAGATGGTCAACAAAATCATGTGGGATGGAAAGAAATCAATTGCTCAGAAGATCGTTTATGGTACGATCGATATCCTGGGGCAGAAAACTGGTAAGAACGGCATAGACGTATTCAAGCAAGCAGTAGAGAATGTAAAGCCTCTCGTTGAAGTACGCCCAAGAAGGGTTGGCGGTGCGACTTACCAAGTCCCAGTTGAAGTCCAAGAGCCAAGGAAGACCACGCTTGCAATTAGATGGATCGTTGACATAGCGAGGTCAAAAAAAGGCAAGCCATTACAAGAAAAACTTGCGGAAGAACTTTTGAATGCTTACAACAATACAGGAGCAGCTATAAAGAAGAGAGAAGACGTCCACAAAATGGCAGAAGCCAACAGGGCGTTTGCACATTTCAGGTGGTAATAATCTTTACCTTTTAGTTCTACTTTTTTGAGGAGGAAATCATGGAAGAGATAAAGGCCCAATATGTCGACTTGAATAAGTTAAGGAATATCGGAATAATGGCTCATATAGATGCCGGTAAGACGACAACTACCGAGCGCATTTTGTTTTTTACAGGCAAAAAGCACAACATAGGTAGTGTCGATGAAGGTACGGCAACGATGGATTGGATGGTCCAAGAAAAAGAACGTGGTATCACTATTACGTCAGCTGCTACCACGTGTTTTTGGAAGGATCATCGTATAAACATCATCGATACTCCCGGTCACGTTGACTTCACTATAGAAGTTGAAAGGTCTCTAAGGGTTTTAGATGGTGCTGTAGCAGTCTTCGATGCAACAGCAGGTGTCGAACCTCAATCTGAAACAGTTTGGCGACAGGCTGACAAATACAGTGTCCCGCGCATTGCGTTCATGAACAAGATGGACAAAACGGGCGCAGACTTCTACATGGCTGTCCAGACGATGGTTGATAGATTAGGTGCACATCCAATTGCCATCCAAATACCGATTGGAAGAGAGAACGACTTCAAGGGAGTAATTGACCTGATAGAGATGAAGGCTATCAGATGGCTCAATCCTGACGGCACCGATATGGTTATCGAAGATATCCCAGCAAACATGATCGATGAAGCAGAGGAAGCAAGAGACGAAATGATCGAAAAGACTGCCGAAGTAGACGACGAAATCATGGAACTGTACTTGGCAGAAGAAGAACCAACTGTAAAGCAGCTCTACGATGCACTCAGAAGGATAACGATAGCAGGACTTGGTACTCCCGTACTATGTGGCTCATCGAAGATGAATTTGGGTATCCAGCCTCTACTTGATGCTATCGTGAGATACCTACCATCCCCACTTGATTTGCCACCCGTACGTGGATTCGGCAAGGATGGGAATGAGGTAGAAGTTATGCCAACTGAAAATGCACCGTTTGTAGCTTATGCGTTCAAGATACAGACCGACCCATACGTTGGAAAACTTACATTCCTCAGAGTGTACAGTGGACGATTAGAAAAAGGCAGCTACGTCGTCAATACAACAAAAGGCGTAAAAGAACGCGTCTCAAGGCTCATATTCCTACACGCAGACAAACGTGAAGACGTTGAATACATAAGGGCTGGAGATATCGTTGGAGTAATTGGTATGAAGGGCACGATAACGGGAGATACCGTCTGCGAGGAAGGTGCAAACGTTATACTCGAAAAGATGGAATTCCCTGAACCAGTCATCTCCATTGCAATTGAACCTGCAACAAAAGACGATGAAACGAAATTATCAAAGGCTCTCCAATCATTGCTTGACGAGGATCCATCTCTGAGAGCATACGTAGATCAAGAAACTGGAGAGACTATACTCTCGGGTATGGGTGAGTTGCACCTTGAAATCATCGTCGACAGATTGAAGAGAGAATTTGGAGTTAACGTTAGAGTGGGTAAACCACAGGTTGCCTACAGAGAAACGATCACAAGAGGAATCAAAGTCGAAGGAAAGTACATCAGACAAAGTGGTGGAAGAGGACAATATGGTCATGCAGTTTTACGCTTTGAACCACTCGAACTTGACAAGACCTTTGAATTCGTTGATAAGACCGTTGGTGGTGTCATACCGAAACAGTACATACCAGCAATCGAAGAAGGAATAAAAGAAGCTATGCAAGTAGGAGTTTTGGCAGGATATCCCGTAGTTGGGATTAGAGCGACACTCATCGAGGGTTCGTACCATGAAGTCGACTCTTCGGAAATGGCATTCAAGATTGCGGCCAGCATGGCATTCAAAGAAGCTATGGAAAAAGGTGGACCTGTACTACTCGAACCCATAATGAAAGTCGAAGTAGTAACGCCGGAAGACTACATGGGCAACATAATCGCAGATCTCAACTCAAGAAGAGCGCACATAGACGCACTTGAAAACAGGGCACATCTGAGAGTTATAAAAGCTCTTGTCCCACTAAGTGAGATGTTTGGATACGCAACGACACTCAGATCACTATCGCAAGGTAGAGCAACGTACATAATGACACTATCGCACTACAGCAAAGTGCCGGAGAAAGTTGCTGAAACACTCACAAAGAGCGCATAAAAGCTGAAAATTGTATAAGGTTGGCGGAATAAAGAATAGAAAAATCTCAAAAAGTGGGAGAATACTCCACAACAGGTGAAAAAAAGGAGGGGCAAAAAGTATGGCAAAGGAAAAATTTGTAAGAAACAAACCACACATGAACGTCGGAACGATAGGACACATTGACCACGGAAAGACAACACTCACAGCAGCTATTACAAAGTACTGCGCATTATTTGGATGGGCAGACTACACACCATACGAAATGATCGATAAGGCGCCAGAAGAAAGGGCAAGAGGTATCACCATCAACATCACACACGTTGAATATCAAACAGAAAAAAGGCACTACGCACACATCGACTGCCCAGGTCACGCAGACTACATAAAGAACATGATCACCGGTGCAGCTCAGATGGATGGTGCAATACTCGTTGTTGCAGCAACTGATGGACCAATGCCACAGACAAGAGAACACGTTCTTTTGGCAAGGCAAGTCAACGTTCCAGCAATAATCGTCTACATCAACAAAGTTGATATGGTTGACGACCCAGAACTCATCGACTTAGTCGAAATGGAAGTCAGAGACCTTCTCAGCAAATATGAATTCCCTGGCGACGATCTTCCAGTCATCAGAGGATCAGCTCTGAATGCAGTCAGTGCACCAAGCGATCCAAATCATCCAGACCTTGCTTCCATAAAAGAACTTCTTGATGCAATGGACAGCTATCTGCCAGATCCAGTTCGTGAGATCGATAAGCCATTCCTTCTCTCCGTTGAAGACGTCTTCACCATCACCGGTAGAGGAACAGTTGTTACTGGAAGAATTGAACGTGGTGTAATCAAGGCAGGAGTCGAAGCAGAAATAGTTGGTATCAGCTACGAAACGAGAAAGACAGTCATCACAAGCGTTGAAATGTTCAGAAAAGAACTCGACGAAGCAATGGCTGGCGATAACGTAGGTTGCTTGCTCAGAGGAATCGATAAAGACGAAGTCGAGAGAGGACAAGTTCTTGCAAAACCAGGTTCCATCACACCACACAAAAAATTCAAGGCAAACATATATGTCCTCAAGAAAGAAGAGGGCGGACGCCACACGCCATTCACAAAGGGTTACAAACCACAGTTCTTTATCAGAACAGCAGACGTCACTGGTGATATAATAGATTTACCAGCAGGTGCAGAAATGGTCATGCCTGGTGACAACATCGAAATGACTGTTGAACTCATCTACCCAGTTGCAATCGAAAAAGGTATGAGATTTGCAGTTCGTGAAGGTGGAAAGACAGTTGGTGCAGGTGTCGTATCAGAAATAATCGAGTAATTTAGATTTGGTTAAAAAATAAGGCCTTTACTAAGGTAATCGGGGGGGTTCCCCCCCTTTTCTAAGAAGGAGGGTAAGACATGCCAGGGCAAAAAATTAGAATCAGATTGAAGGCATATGACCATAGATTGTTAGACGAATCGGCGAAAAAGATAGTCGAAGTGGCAAAACAAACAAACGCAAAGGTTTCAGGTCCCATCCCGCTACCAACGGAAAGGACTCTGTACGTTGTTTTGAGATCACCACTTAAGCATAAGGACTCTCGTGAACAATTCGAAAAGAAAGTTCACAAAAGACTTGTAGACATAATCGAACCGAACTCAAAAACGATTGACGCTCTGATGAAGATCAATCTTCCAGCAGGTGTCGACGTCGAAATCAATCTGTGAGTCCTCGGAGGTGTTTTGAGATGAAATTCATACTCGCAAGAAAAGTTGGAATGACCAGGGTATGGAAAGATGACAAACTTTACCCTGTTACAGTTCTTAAAGCAGGCCCATGCTACGTAGTGCAGAAAAAGACAGTTGAAAAAGATGGATACAACGCGCTTCAGTTAGGTTTTGACGAAGCAAGTGAGAAAAGATTACCAAAACCACTGCTCGGAGTATTCAAAAAGGCAAACGTAAAACCAATGAAAGTACTGAAAGAATTCAAAGTCGACAACGTTGACCAATACACACTCGGTCAAGAAATAACGGTTGCAATTTTTCAAGAAGGCGATAAAATAGACATCACTGGCTGGTCAAAAGGTAGAGGTTACTCTGGCGCAATGAAAAGATGGAATTTCCAAGGTGGTCCAAGGGCACATGGTGCGAAATTCCACAGAGAACTCGGTTCCGTTGGTCAGCATTCGGATCCGGCAAGGATATTCAAAGGTAAAAAGATGCCTGGAAGATACGGTAACGAAAGAATTACCGTACTCAATTCTGAAGTTGTTAAAATAGATACAGAAAACCACCTATTAGCAGTTAAAGGCGGAGTGCCAGGAGCGAGGGGCAGCCTTGTAATCATTAGAAATGCGGTCAAGGTATAAGAAAGTATAAGATTAAAGCTATTCTTGGACGCATGATACAAGGACATGTGCTCCGAAATTGGAGTTAAGGGAGGAAAAAGTATGGCACAGATAGAACTTCACAACATCAAAGGTGAGAAGATAGGAAACATCCAAATCAGCGACGATATCTTCAACATCGTACCGAACGAAGACGTCTTGTGGCGATACATCGACATGCAGCTTACAAATGGCAGAGCCGGTACCGCATCAGCAAAGACAAGAGGAGAAGTTTCTGGTGGCGGAAGGAAACCTTATCCACAGAAGCACACCGGAAGGGCAAGACAAGGTTCCATAAGGGCCATTCAATGGAAACACGGTGGTGTTGCACACGCTCCAAAACCAAGGAACTACCTCAAGAGACTCAACAAGAAGATGAAAAGATTAGCGCTCAAATCAGCGCTTTCTGCAAGATTCCAAGAAGGTAATCTCATCGTCATCAGCGACATACGATTTGAAAAAGCGCAGACGAAACAAGTCAAAGAAGTACTAAATAACCTTGGAATTGCAAAAGAAAAGGTCTTATTCGTACTACCGAGAAAAGAAACTGTGTACGAAAACGTAAAACTCTCCGGTAGAAATATACCTGGAGTAAAAGTCATCATCGCAGACAATCCAAACAACAACGACGGAAACAACATCGATGGGCTCAACGTATTTGATATAATCAACGCAACAAAGGTTGTCCTTACAGAAGGCACCGTTCGTAAAATTGAGGAGGTGCTCAGTAAATGAGAAAAGACTACGCGGATATAATCATAAGACCGATCATCAGTGAGAAATCTATGGACCATAGAGGCCAAGGAGAATACTTCTTCGAAGTCGATAAAAAAGCAAATAAGCAACAGATAAGAGAAGCTGTCGAAAAATTATTCAACGTAAAAGTTGAAGGAGTCAATACGATGTTAGTCAAGCCAAAGCCAAAGAAAGACATCAGAAGAGGAGCGTTGGCAAAAGAAGGATACACAAAAGAATGGAAAAAAGCCATAGTCAAATTAGCAGAAGGCTATGTGATCAAAGAACTCCAAGCGTAAGGGGTGAAGAAAAATGGGTCTTAAAAGATTCAAGCCAACTAGTGAAGGTAGAAGATTCATGATCATTTCCGATTTTTCGGAAATTACAAAATCAAAACCCGAAAAATCTCTTATTTCTCCTCTGAAAAAGAGCGGTGGAAGAAACCACCACGGCAGAATCACCGTTAGGTTCAGAGGTGGCGGGCACAAAAGACAATACAGAATAGTTGATTTCAGAAGATGGGAAAAAGAGAACATACCAGCAAGAGTTGCATCTATAGAATACGATCCAAACAGGACAGCGAGAATAGCACTCTTAGTTTACGCAGATGGTGATAAGAGATACATTCTTGCACCAAACAACGTAAAAGTCGGCGACATGCTAATGGCCGGTCCAAACGCAGAAATCAAACCAGGTAATGCGCTTCCACTCTTAAATATACCAATAGGAACCATCGTTCACAGCATAGAATTCTACCCACGCGGTGGAGCTAAGATAGCAAGAAGTGCAGGCATGTCATGTCAGCTCATGGCAAAAGAGGGCGAATATGCACTACTCAGAATGCCATCTGGAGAATTGAGAAGAGTGCACGTAAGATGCTATGCAACGATAGGAGTTACCGGAAACGAAGACCACAAAAACGAAGTCTCCGGTAAAGCTGGAAGGGAAATGTGGAGAGGTAAGAAGCCACACGTACGTGGTGTCGTCATGAACCCAGTAGACCACCCGCATGGTGGTGGAGAAGGAAGAGGTAAGGGACACCATCCACAGAGCCCATGGGGCGTACCAGCAAAAGGATACAAGACAAGAAGAGGTAAGAGAGCAAGCGACAAAATGATCGTTAGAAGAAGAAACGGTTGATCAGGAGGTGTAATGAATGAGCCGTTCAACTAAAAAAGGGCCATATGTTGACGTAAAGCTAATCAAAAAAATCAGAATGCTGAATGAAACTGGAGAAAAGAGAATAATAAAGACATGGAGTAGAGCAAGCACAATCGTTCCAGAAATGGTTGGACACACAGTGGCCGTATACAATGGAATGAAACACATACCCGTCTACATCACAGAAAACATGGTCGGGCACAAACTTGGTGAATTCTCATTCACCAGAAGATTTGGCGGACACACCAACAAATCGGCCAAAAAAGGTGAGATTAAGAAATAAGGAGGGAGCCAATAATGCAAACCGTCATAAAAAGAGAAGGTTTGAAACGATCCAAATTCTACGCAAAGAAAAAAGAAACCCTTGCAGCAATGCCTAAGTATGAAGCAAAGGCAGTTGCAAAATTCGTTCGAATATCCCCAAGAAAAGCAAGGTCAGTCGTAAATTCCATTAGAGGCAAGAATGTTTCGGAAGCGTTTAATCTTCTTGAATTTTCATCAAAGAAGGCTGCACGGATCGTTAGAAATGTGTTAAAATCGGCAGTAGCAAATGCCACAAATAACTACGGACTTTCCGAAGACAACCTTTACGTTTCATCCTGCTACGTCACAGACGGTCCAAGGATGAAGAGAGTATGGCCAAGAGGAAGAGGAAGAGCGGACATCATCCAAAAGAGGATGTCGCACGTTACTGTTGTTGTTAGAGACAGAGAAAAAGAGAAAGAATCTAATGCAAAATAATAGAGCGTTGTGAGGTGATACAGGTGGGTCAAAAAGTGCATCCGAAAGGATTTAGGCTTGGTTTAACATCTGAATGGGACGCGCAATGGTTCAACGAAAAGAAGTATGGTGAATACCTACTTGAAGACGAAGCCATCAGAAATTTCGTAAAGAAGACTTACAATCAAGCGGGAATTGCAAGAGTAGTAGTACAGAGGCCAGACGCTGAAAGAGTGATCGTAGTCATCCATGCAGCAAGACCTGGTATACTCATCGGTAAAAAAGGTGCGGGCATAACAGAACTTAGACAATCACTTGAGAGCAGATTCAACAGGAAATTCGGAGTTGACATCATCGAAGCAAAAACGCCCGACAGTGAGGCATCACTTGTAGCAGAAGCGATAGCTCAAAAGATAGAGAAAAGGGCATCCTACAAGATAGTAATGAAGAGAGCAATCTCCTCTGCTTTAAGAAGAGGCGCAAAGGGTATAAAGATAATGGTCGCTGGAAGACTTGGTGGAGCTGAAATTGCAAGAACAGAATGGTACCTAAAAGGCAGGCTCCCGCTCCAGACGTTGAGATCCGTTGTAGACTATTCAACGGCAAGGGCAGAGACGAAGTACGGTACAATCGGCGTGAAGGTTTGGATATACAAAGGAGACATCAGACCGTAAGATTGACAAGATAAGATTGGCAAGAATTGGATAACGAGCAGATGGGCACGATACGATAACCTGCCTACAGCAAAGATAGATGATTGACATAAGGAAAGTACGAAGCGATGAAGAGACGCAGAACATTGTAAAGCGATACGAGTGTAAATAAGGGAGGTAAGCAACCATGTTGATGCCAAAGAGAGTTAAATATAGAAAACAGTTTCGTGGCAGAACAAAAGGTGATGCAAAAGGTGGAGCATTGGTAATGTTTGGCGAGTACGGCCTAAAAGCGCTCGAACCTGCTTGGATCACTTCTCAGCAAATCGAAGCATGCAGACTTGCAATAACAAGGGCTCTGAAAAAAGAAGGTAAGCTTTGGATAAAGATATTCCCAGATAGATCCTACACGAAGCATCCACCTGAAACAAAGCTTGGTAAGGGTAAGGGTAACGTTGAAGGATGGGTAGCAGTTGTAAAACCTGGAAAGATCATGTTCGAAATTGGTGGTATAGAAGAAGAATTAGCAATCCAAGCACTAGAGTACGCAGCAACTAAACTCCCCATAAAGACGAAGATAGTGACGAGACATCACATAGGTGGTGAAGCTGTATGACACCAGTCGAAATCAGAAATATGGATAATGAAGAACTGTTGAAATTGTTGGAAGAAAAGAAGAGAACGCTCATGAACCTGAGATTTCAAAATGCCATTGGTGAACTCAGAGACTTCAGTTTAGTAGAGAAGGCGAAGAGAGACATAGCAAGGATCAAGACTATCTTACGTGAACGTGAACTTGGTATAAGGAGGTAATATTCATGCCAAAGAAAAGATTGGTCGGCAAAGTTGTAAGTGACAAGATGGATAAGACTATCACTGTAAAAGTCGAAAGCTTGGTCAAACATGGCACATTTGGAAAATACATAAAGCAATCGAAGAAATTCTACGCACACGATGAGAACAACGAATGCAAGATGGGCGACATCGTTGAAATCGAAGAATCCAAACCAATAAGCAAGCTCAAGAGATGGACAGTCGTAAGAATAGTCGAGCGTTCAAAACTTGGAGGAAATGTAAAAACGCCAGAAGATGAGGAACTCATTGAAGGGGGTAGTGAGAAATGATACAGAATGAAACCTACCTCGTAGCAGCGGATAACTCGGGTGCAAAGGTACTCAGAGTCATTAGAGTCCTCGGTGGTACGCATAAGCAATTCGGTAGTATAGGTGACATAATTGTTTGCAGTGTTAGAGAAGCGGTACCTAACACGGATGTAAAAAAAGGTGATATCGTAAAAGCAGTTGTCGTAAGGACAAAAAAAGAAATCAGACGAGCAGATGGAAGCTACATCAGATTCGATGACAACGCTGCAGTCATACTTGACAAATTCAATCAACCAAAAGGCACACGTGTCTTCGGTCCAGTTGCAAGAGAATTGAGAGAAAAGGGATTCATGAAGATCGTATCTCTTGCACCAGAAGTATGGTAAGGGGTGGTAATGTATGGCACAGAAAATAAAGAAGGGTGACACAGTTGAGATCATTTCCGGTAAAGACAAAGGAAAAAGAGGCGAGGTCATACAAGTAATGCCGAAAGAAGAAAAGATAATCGTCAGAGGCGCTAACATAGTGAAAAGACATCAAAGACCAACAGGCCAACTAAAACAGGGCGGTATAATCGAAAAAGAAGCACCACTCTATTGGTCGAAGGCCATGGTTGTATGCCCAAGCTGCGACAAAACAACGAAAATATCGTTCAGAATACTCGAAGACGGTTCAAAGGTGAGAGTTTGCAAGAAGTGCGGAGAAATCATAGACAAGAAGTAAGGAGGAGTAAAGAATGACTTACGAATTCATTCCACTTAAAGAAAAGTACCAGAAAGAAGTAGTCCCGGCCTTAATGAAAGAATTTGGATACACGAATGTCCACGAGGTGCCAAAACTCGTGAAAGTAGTTGTTAACATGGGTATTGGAGAAGGTTCCAGAAACAAGGAAACCGCCGAAATACATGCAAAAGAACTCACTGCAATAGCTGGGCAAAAAGCACTCATCACGAAGGCAAAGAAGAGTATATCGAACTTCAAAATAAGAAAAGGCATGACCATAGGTGCAAAAGTCACATTGAGAGGTCCAAGAATGTACAATTTTGTCTATAAACTCATCAACCTTGTCCTTCCAAAAGTCAGAGACTTCAGGGGACTAAATCCAAACTCATTTGATGGAAAGGGAAATTACAATTTCGGTTTGACAGAACAACTTGTCTTTCCAGAAATATCGCCTGACCAGACGAAGAGGATTCAGGGTATGGATATAGTTATAGTCACAACAGCAAAAAGAGACGAAGAATCAAGAAGACTCTTGGAACTTCTTGGTTTCCCATTCAAAAAGCAGTAATTGAGGAGGGAAAGATTAAATGGCGAGAAAAGGATTAGTTGAAAGATGGAAGAGACCAAAAAGATATAAGGTAAGAGAATATACCAGATGTAGTATATGTGGAAGAACTCATTCCGTGTATCAAGAATTCGGAATATGCAGAGTCTGCTTTAGAAAACTTGCTAACGAGGGAAAACTCCCGGGCGTTAGGAAGGCAAGCTGGTAATGTGGAGGTGTTGACCGTGTGGAGCGACCCAATAGCTGACATGCTTACAAGAATAAGAAATGCGAACTTAGTTTTTAAAGATCAACTGGATGTACCTGCTTCAAACTTGAAAAAGTCGATAGCTGATATCCTTTCAAAGGAAGGTTTCATCAAAGGATACACGTACATCGAAGATGGGAAACAGGGCATACTCAGAATACAGATGAAGTACAAAGGTTCAAGAAGAAACAAAGAGAGAGTCATTCACGGAATCGTCCGCGTTTCAAAATCGGGCAGAAGGATATACGTTGGGCAAAACAGCATTCCTAGAGTCAAGAATGGACTAGGCATAGCCATTTTATCTACATCAAAAGGCGTGATCACCGACAAAGAAGCAACAGAACTTGGAGTCGGTGGAGAAGTCATTGCCTACGTCTGGTAAGGGAGGTGTAGTCCATGTCACGTATAGCAAAAAAGCCTGTTGTTTTGCCAGCAAACGTTGAAATCTCAATCACCGATTCTGAGATAAAGGTAAAAGGTCCAAAAGGTGAGTTGAAGATTACACCACATCCCTACGTCAAGATAGACGTACAAGGTAACGAAGTGTGGTTCAGCGCAAATTTAGAAACGGCAAAGAGAAAAGCAGAAGAAAGAAAGTACAGAGCAATGGTTGGCACATACTGGAGACTTGTCAGAAACATGGTTGTAGGTGTAACCGAAGAATTCAAGAAAGAACTCGAAATCGTTGGAGTCGGATACAGGGCACAGATGCAAGGGAACAAGCTCGTCATGACGTTGGGATATGCGCACCTTGTTGAAATGGAAGTCCCAGCTGACCTCAAAGTAGAAGTCCCAGCACCAAATAGGATCATAGTCAGCGGTATCGACAAACAAAAAGTAGGACAATACGCAGCAGACATAAAGAAGTGGAGAGAACCAAATGCATACAGTGGTAAAGGCATAAGATATGCAAACGAAGTCCTCAAGCTTAAAGAAGGAAAGAAAGCATAAGGGGGTATAAGACGTGATTAAGAGAGAAGACCGCAAAAGACTAAGATTGATGAGACATAAAAGATTGAGAAAAAGAATATCCGGAACGCCTGAAAGACCAAGATTGTCGGTTTACAGGAGCGAGAAGCACATATACGCTCAGATCATCGACGATACAAAAGGCGTAACACTCGTAGCTGTTTCCACAGTCGAGGAAGAATTGAGGAACAAACTCAATCAGAAGACTTGGAACGTACAAGCTGCAAAAGAAGTAGGTAAAATCATAGCAGAAAGGGCCACGGCAAAGGGAATCAAAGAAATAGTCTTCGATCGTGGCGGATACAAATACCATGGAAGAATCAAAGCCCTTGCAGATTCAGCGAGGGAATCAGGCTTGAAATTCTAAGGTAAAGGCTAGGAGGTGCTCAAAGTGTCAGAAATAGCCGAAAAGGTAAAACAGGCTGGAGAAACATTTGAAGAAAGAATAATCGAAATTAGAAGAACAACGAAAGTTACCAAAGGCGGAAAGAACCTTTCATTCAGAGTCTTAGCAGTTGTTGGAAATAGGAATGGAAAAATCGGCATAGGATTGGGTAAAGCACGGGAAGTGCCAGATGCAATTAGGAAGGCGCTTGTCAGCGCAAGAAAAAGCATTGTAGATGTACCAGTAGTAAAAGGTACAATTCCCCACGAAGTAGTTGGAAGACAAGATGCAGCAAAGATACTCATGAAACCTGCAGCCCCTGGTACTGGTATCATCGCAAACGGTACAGTACGTGCAATACTGGAACTTGCAGGGGTTCAAAACGTGCTAACAAAAGCAATGGGAGCAACGAATCCAGTTGTACTTGCCCAAGCAACAGTCGATGGTATAAAGAACATGTACTCCATAGAGAGAATCGCCTCTCTTAGAGACATAACCCCGGCGCAAGTCGTTCGCGGTGTCAAAAAGGAGGGCTAACATATGAAAATGCTTAAGATAACTCTTGTCAGAAGTACGATCGGCTACAAGTACGACCAAAAAGATACGGTGAGAAGACTGGGATTGAAAAAGATGCACCAGACCGTAGTCAAAGAAGACAATCCACAGGTCAGAGGCATGATAGAAAAGGTAAAACACCTTCTCACAGTAGAAGAAGTAGAAGTAGAGGAATAAGGAGGGGAAATGCGATGATTACCATAGACAGTCTAAGACCTACTCCAGGTTCAAATAAGAAATACAAGAGATTAGGTAGAGGTCAAGGCTCCGGAAAGGGAGAAACATCCGGAAAGGGATTCAAAGGTCAGAAGTCTAGAGGAACGGGTAAGGTCCATCTTTGGATGGAAGGTGGTCAGACCCCTCTCCATAGAAGACTACCAAAATTTGGGTTCAAAAACTTCACGAAGAAAGTATATGCCATAGTCAACCTTGAAACGCTTGATAAGGTATTTGACAGCAACGACGAAGTCACTCCAGAAATACTCTTAGAAAAAGGTATTATCAGCAAAGTGTACGATGGTGTCAAGGTATTGGCAAGAGGAGAAATCACAAAGCCACTTGTAGTCAAAGCTCAAAAGTTCAGTAAAACAGCAAAGGAGAAGATAGAAAAAATTGGTGGCAAGGCCGAGGTGAGCTGATAATGTGGAAAGCGCTCCAGAACGCAATAAAAATTCCAGAGGTTAGGGATAGGATCATCTTTACTTTCTTGATGTTACTTGTTTTCAGACTTGGTATATACATTCCAGTTCCTGGGGTAAATATCAAGGTATGGGGAGAAGCACTTGCTAACCAAGGTGGCGGGCTCACCAGCGGCGTGCTTAGCTTCTACGACGTCTTCACAGGTGGAGCGTTTAGTAGATTTTCGGTCTTCTCGATGAGTGTTACTCCATACATCAATGCGTCTATCATATTGCAACTTCTTGCTTCAGTTGTACCTTCTTTGAAAAAGATGCTCCAAGAGGGCGAAGAAGGCAGAAAGAAATATCAAAGATACACAAAGTATTTGACGATAGGACTTGCAGCACTACAGTCATTCGTAGTTTCCTTTGGATTGTCACAGTCTTATCAGGGAGTCATAGCAATCAATGCATGGCTATTTTCAATTGTTTCAACAATTACGTTGGTTGCAGGTACGATGTTCCTATTGTGGATTGGTGATAGGATCACAGAAAGAGGTATCGGAAATGGTATCAGTATAATGATATTTGCAGGTATAGTCTCCAGATACCCATCATACTTGAGATACGCCGTTTTAGGGAACCTCAACATACTCCAATGGATATTCGTAGCTGCAGTTGGAATGTTCATGGTCGTCTCAATAATTTACGTTCAACAAGCTGAGAGAAGAATAAAGGTAGAATATGCAACGAGAATGGTTGGAAGAAGAGTGTACGGTGGCACGAGCACATACTTACCAATCAAAGTCAACCACTCCGGTGTTATCCCTATAATCTTCGCATGGGCGATCATCAGTATACCTGAAGCGATAGCTCAGATAACGCAGGCTCAGTGGGCAGTCAAAGCATTCAACACGAGCAGTCCGTGGATGATAATTCTGTATGCCGTTATGATCTTCTTCTTCACTTACTTCTACAGTGTTGTCGTTATAGATCCAAAAGACATGGCAGACAACATAAAGAGATACGGTGGATTCATACCTGGCATCAGAGCAGGTAAACCGACGGAAGATTACATAACTTTCGTTGTAAACAGAGTAACGTTCCTTGGAGCCATATTCCTCGTAGGTATATCGCTGCTTCCATACTTGATTCAAGGTGTTACAGGTGCAAATCTTGGTATCGGTGGTACAAGTGCACTTATCGCCGTTGGCGTTGCACTCGATGTGGCACAGCAATTGGAAGCGCACCTCATAATGAGAAACTACGAAGGATTCGTCAAAAAGGGTAAGTTAGCTGGAAGAAGATAATATCAAACAACTGCCATATAAAGCATCGTAAGAAAAGCGCAGAGGATTAAAAGAAGGTGACAACATGAACCTCATATTCTTAGGACCTCCGGGTGCAGGAAAAGGCACGTACGCAAAACGAGTGATAGAAAAATACAACATTCCACACATATCAACAGGTGACATATTCAGAGAGGCCATAGCAAACAAAACTGAACTTGGCAAGCAAGTAGAGAGCATAGTCAAATCGGGTAACTTAGTCCCAGACGAACTTACGAACGCACTTGTTGAAGAGAGACTCCAGAAACAAGATTGCAAGAATGGATTTATACTTGATGGATACCCACGCACACTCAACCAAGCGCAAGCACTCGATGCGATGCTTCAAAAGATGCATCGAACACTCGATGGGGCCATCTACTTTGAAGTAGACGAAGAGACCGTCGTAAACAGAATCTCAACGAGACGCACCTGCTCAGATTGCGGAAAAGTATACAACATCATCACACTACCACCAAAAGTAGAAGGCGTATGTGACGATTGCGGAGGCAAACTCATTCAACGAGATGACGACAAAGAAGAGATCGTAAGAAGCAGGTACGAAGTGTACATAAAGAACACATCTCCGTTAATCGAATATTATAGAAATCAAAACAAACTTTTTACCTTAGACGGTACAAAAGGTGTAGAAGAAGTCATGAAATTGTTGTTTAATATATTGGGTGGCATAGAGAAAAAATGATAAGGTTGAAGACAAAAGAAGAATTAGAAAAAATGAAAATTGCAGGGCACGTTGTCGCAATGATACTCCAAGAAGCGAAAGAGTGCATGAAAATTGGAGCAAATGCTCTTGATGTGGAATTATTAGCAGAAAAGATACTGAACGAAAATGGATGCAAGCCTGCATTCAAAGGATACGGTGGATACCCATACATAACGAACATTTCGGTCAACGAAGAAGTCATACATGGTTTTCCGCTCAAGAAAAAGGTCTTTAAAAACGGTGACATCGTTTCAATAGATGTTGGTGCCATTTATCAAGGTTACTACGGCGATGGAGCTTACACATACATAGTTGGAGAAACAGACGAAATTGGTAGAAAGCTCGTAGCAACCACACAAGAAGCCTTGATGCAAGCTATCAAGATAATAAAACCAGGCATAAAACTTGGAGACATATCGCACGCAGTGCAGCAGTACGTTGAAAAGCGAGGATTCGGAGTAGTCAGGGAATTTGTAGGTCACGGAGTAGGAAGAGAATTACACGAAGACCCACAAGTACCAAACTACGGCAGACCTGGTACAGGTGTTACACTAAGAAAGGGAATGACAATTGCAATAGAACCCATGGTTACTGAAGGCGGCTGGCACGTAGAAATACTGGAAGACGGTTGGACAGTTGTAACCGAAGATAGAAAAAGGGCCGCACACTTTGAACACAGCGTTGCGGTCACAGAATACGGCTATGAAATACTGACGGTACTCGATGAGCAACGTGTGTAGGATTCGCGAGGGTCTGCGAGGTGATTTTTCTGAAAAACAAGGAAGACATCATAAGAATGGAAGGAAACATACTTGAAGCACTGCCTAACGCCACATTTAGAGTTCAATTAGACAACGGTTACAAAGTCTTAGCCCATGTATCTGGAAAGATGCGCAAGAACTTCATTAGACTTGTACCTGGCGACAGGGTGGTTGTAGAACTCACGATATACGACCTATCGAGAGGCAGGATAGTTTACAGAAAGAAACTCGATGCAAAGGGCGAAGAAGAACCATACGAAGAAGAATAAGCAAAGCTCATAAAACGCAGAGGGAAAAATCTCGAAAGGAGAGGTTAAAATGAAAGTAAAAGCATCAGTTGGAAAGAGATGCGAATACTGTAAAATTATCAAAAGAAGAGGCAAAGTTTACGTTGTTTGCAAAGCAAACCCAAAACACAATCAGAGGCAAGGCTAATGAAATCCAAGCGTCAAAAGAGCGAAAAATGCAAAAGTCCATTATTAAGGAGGGAGATTGATGGCTCGTATTGTTGGTGTTGAAATACCAAGCAACAAAAAAGTCAACATATCATTGCGATACCTATACGGTATTGGTCCAACGCGTGCAATGGAAATATGCCAAAATACAGGGGTCGATCCTGACAAAAGGGTAAAAGACCTTTCAGAAGACGAGATAAGCAAGATGGCCACTTACATTCAACAGAACTACAGAGTTGAAGGTGAGTTAAGAACAGACGTCATGAGAAATATAAAGAGACTAACAGATATAGGGTGTTACCGCGGCTTAAGGCACAAACTTGGCCTTCCAGTCAGAGGCCAGAGAACAAGGTCCAACTCAAGGACTCGAAAAGGTCCAAGACCAAGTAGAATTAAGAAAAAGAGTAAGTAAGAACCGGAACAAGGAAACAAAGTGAGACGAAGTGAGACAAAGTGACTGAACAGTTCGTGGTGCAGATGTTGAGTATTAAAGAGAGCACTTGAAGGAGGGAAAGTGAATGGCGGTAGCAAAGGGTCGACAAAAGGCAAAACAGAAGAAAAGAGTAGCAGTTGACCACGGTGTAGTACACATCAAATCTACGTACAATAACACAATAATTTGCTTAACAGATCCAAATGGCCACGTACTCAGCTGGGGCAGTGGTGGAACGGCAGGATTTGAAGGCACAAGAAAAGGAACACCATACGCATCTCAACTTGCGGCGGATAAGATCGCAAAGGATGCAGTTAAAATCGGTATCAAGAGGGTAGATGTCGTAGTCAGAGGACCTGGAGCAGGTAGAGAAACTGCAATAAGAACTCTTCAAGCAGCAGGTATCGAAGTTGACAACATCAAAGACGCTACGCCAATTCCATTTAATGGCTGTAGGCCTCCGAAACGCAGAAGAGTCTAATCGTGAATCGATTAAGAACGTTCCAAAGTAGCTCAAAGCATTTAAATTTTTCAGTGTTTAACGTAAGATAAGGAGGGAAAACGATGGCGCGTAATACAGGACCTTTGTGCAAGCAATGTAGAAGAGAAGGCATGAAACTTTACCTTAAAGGTGAAAGATGTTATGGTGAGAAGTGCCCGTTTGACAAGAGACCATTCGCACCTGGCCAACATGGTCATGAGAAGAAGAAGCTCACTCAGTACGGACTACAACTGAGAGCCAAACAGACGATGAGGAAATTGTACGGTGTGCTTGAAAAGCAATTCAGAATTTACTACGAAAGAGCAGCGAAACAAGCGGGAGATACCCGTGAAAACTTGGTTCATCAAGTCGAAAGAAGACTCGACAATGTTGTTTACAGACTAGGCTTTGCGATCAACAGAAGAGTTGCAAGACAACTTGTACTCCATGGCCATATCCTTGTCAACGGCAAGAAAGTTGACATACCATCATACCAAGTTAGAGCAGGCGAGACCATATCGATCAAAGAATCGAGTAGGGGCATCGAACCCATAAAGCAAGCGATCGAGCTCAACAAAGGCAGGGCTATTTCTCCTTGGTTTGAAGTAGATTTTGAACAATACAAAGGAGTGTATGTGAGAGACCCGCAACTTGAAGAAATCGGAGACCTACCGGTGAATGTGCAAGCCATTGTTGAATTCTACTCGAGGTGATCTTAATGGCAATTACAAAGAAATTCAAGTTGGAGGAACAGACAGAACTGGAAGAACAGTACTATGCTAAATACTCTCTCATGCCATTGGACAAAGGATATGCGGTTACCGTTGGTAACACACTTAGAAGAGTACTACTTTCTTCCATACCAAGTTTTGCAATAACGGATGTGCGATTCATTCGTCCAGAAAAATACCATGAATTTGATACCATAGATGGTGTAAAAGAAGATATAATGGAAATGCTATTGAACTTCAAGAAAGTACAACTCCGAGTCGAGGCTTACGTTGAATCGCCCGTGAAACTCACGATCAACAAAAAAGGCCCGGGGCTCTTGACTGCAAAGGACATAAATTGTCCTGCAGGCGTTGCGATAGTAAATCCAGACCATTACATAGCAAGCCTTGACGAGGATGCGGACATAGAGATAGAGTTGTATGCAAGGTTCGGAAAGGGCTTTGTCCCTGCAAGTGAGATAAACGAAAGACCAGAAATAGGCATGATCGTACTCGATGGAATATACAGCCCAGTGACCAAAGTCAACTGGACAGTTGAAAACGTACGTGTTGATAAGAGAACAGACTACGAAAAACTTGTTCTCGAAATCTGGACGAAGAAAAGTATAAAACCATCGGAGGCGTTGAAACACTCACTTAGAATAATCCTTGACCACTTCAACTTCATAGAACAAAGTCTCAGCGATGTCGAAGAATTGCCGATACCCGCTGTCCAAGAAACAATTCCCACTCAAGAAGAATTCAGCGCAACGGAAGATATCATGTCCAAAAGAATCGAAGAATTGGACTTGTCAGCAAGATCGTTAAACTGCTTGAAGAGAGATAAGATAGAGACCATAGCCGACCTGCTTTCAAGGAGTGAGGACGAATTGATGAAAATCAAGAATTTCGGTCTCAAATCTCTCCAAGAAGTAAGAGAAAAGCTAAGAGAAAAATTTGGACTGTCGCTAAGAAAGGGGGACAAGTGACATGAGACACAGAATGAAAAGGACAAAGCTCAATAGATATGGCACGCATAGAGATAGCTTGATGAGAAATTTCGCAAAGGAAATCATAGACCACGGAACGATCATGACAACAACAGTGAAGGCAAAAGTAGGAAAAGAATACGTTGAAAAGCTCATCACGAAAGCTATCAAGGCACAGAAGATAAAAGACACAAGCAAAGCATCAAGCGTTGCAATTAGAAGACAAATATACGCAGAATTAGGCGATAGAAAATTGGTAAACAAGCTCGTAGATGAAATTGCGCCCAAATATCTCGAAAGAAACGGTGGCTACATGAGAGTAATAAAAGTCGGTGCAAGAAGAGGCGACGGCGCAGAGATGTCCGTACTTCAGTTAGTAGAATAAGAAATCGACATCTGAAAAATTCAAAAATTGAAGCGGGGGCACAAGTGCCCCTTTTCAAATGAGTGTAGCATTGTAGTATAAGAACGTAGTATAGAGCTTCAGAGAACTTCAGAATCGCAGTTTTTCCGTTCAGGAGGTGCAAATAATGGAAATCAACGAAGTATCGCGCGACAAAAACGTCGTTGTAAGAGAATACATTTTAGATGCAAATGATGTAAAAAGACTTGAAAACAAAACGGTAGATGAACTCAATAAGAAGAAGTATCTGATAGAAGGATTCAGACCTGGCAGGGTACCAAAAGAAGCCTACAAACTCAGGCTCAGAGACGACTTTTACAATATCTACGTATTGGACGAAGCCATAGAAGAAGTAGATGCAAAATTAGATGAAGAAAAACCAAATTTAGTCATTCCACCAGTCATCACAGATGCACAGATAAGTGCAGATGGTGGTAAAATAGCTGTTGAGATGCACCTTGAACCGGAGATAACTCTGGATACAGCAAAACTCAAGATAAAGAAAGCCAAAGAAGACGAAGTGCTGGATGGTTACATTGATATGAGGACCAAGTATGTTGTAGAAGAACATGCGATACTCGAGCCAAAAGATGATGTTGCCAAAGAAGGAGATCTTGTAAAAGTTAAAGAAACCGTACTTTCTGGCGACAAAGAGATCAGAAAAGCGGAAGAAAAAGAGTACGTCTTGCTTGCCGATGATGAAAGAGACGTTGTGAAGAACTTGTACGGCAAAAAGGCGGGAGAAGTTGTAGAATTCGAAAAAACATTTGAAAGAGAAGGAACAACCGTAATATACAAATACATCCTCGAGGTCCAGCAAGTGTACAACAGAATACTTCCAGAACTCAACGACGAATTCGTACAGGGCCTCTCAATCGAAAACGTTGAGACAGTAGACCAATTAAAAGACATGTTCAAATCGGAAGGTAAGCAAGTATACGACAAAGAACTTGCAGATTCCTACAGGATGCAGATAATCGACCAATTACCATCCGCAGTTGAGATAGATCTGAGTGACAAGACCATCCAAAGAGCAGTAGAGGACATCATCGACAACTTGAGAAAAGAAGGCAAATACGACGAGTACATAAAGAACTACGGTAGCGAGGAAAAGCTCGTCGAAGACCTCAAGACCTACTACATCAATTTGTTGAAGAAAGACCTTGCAGTCAAAAAGATAGCCGAAGAAAACGACATAAGAGTCGATGACAACGACATAAAAGGGTATGCAGCAAGCGTATCCGAAGAGTGGGGCGTCAGTCCAGATAGAGCAGAAGCACTTATCAAGAGCAGACAAGATTTGAGAAATGAAGTCATCATGGAAATTGTTGAGACGAAAGTAGCAAAGATCATTGCCGAAAAGGCAGAGATCGAAGAAGTCTCGTTCAACAACCCAAGTAACGAAAACGCACAAAATTCAGAAAGTGCAGAAAATCAAGAGAAGCAAGAGAAACAAGAGAGCGAGAATCCTGACGCTGAGTGATGCAGAAGATTCGGGATTTTGGGAGATGATTTGATGGATAGAGAAAAAGAAATGAAAAAGATAATTGATCAGTACGTTCCAGTAGTTATAGAAACAACAGGTAGATACGAGCGTGCGTACGATATATACTCCAGACTATTGAAAGATAGGATCATATTTCTTGGCAGTGCGATAGACGACTACGTTGCGAACCTCGTAGTTGCACAGCTCCTCTTCTTAGAAGCAGACAATCCGGACAAAGACATCCAGCTTTACGTAAACTCACCTGGAGGTTCTGTGACCGCAGGGCTTGCGATATACGACACAATGCAGTACGTAAAATGCAGCGTGGCCACGATATGCATAGGACAAGCTGCATCGATGGGCGCAGTACTACTTGCAGCGGGTGCAAAAGGCAAGAGATTTGCACTGCCAAACAGCAGAATAATGATTCACCAACCACTCGGCGGAGTTGAAGGTAGTGCGAGAGATGTTGAGATACTCACCAAAGAACTGCTGAGAATGAAACACATATTGAACGACATCCTCAGCAAACATACAGGTCAACCGATAGAAAGAATAGAGAAAGACACAGACAGAGACTTTTTCATGAGTGCACAAGAAGCTCAGGAATATGGTATAATTGACAAGGTCATAAACCCAGGAGAAAAGCAACAATTATAACCACCTATTAAGCGTAGAATTGTTGAAGAATCGTTAAAACTTAATTCGGTATAAGGAGGAAGAGAGTATGTCAGGACACAATAAGTGGGCAAATATTAAACATAGGAAAGCAGCGCAGGATGCAAAAAAGTCACAGGTATTCACGAAGCTAATTAGAGAAATCATCGTTGCAGCAAGAGAAGGCGGCGGAGATCCAAGCACCAACCCAAGATTGAGAACGGTACTTGAAAAAGCAAGAGAAGCCAACATGTCAAGAGATACAGTCGATAGATCCATAAAGAAAGGTACAGGAGAACTCGAAGGCGAAAGATACGAAGAAATCATATACGAAGCATACGCGCCAGGTGGCGTCGCACTTTACATCCTTACACTGACGGACAATAAGAACAGAACGGCACAAGAGCTCAGGCACATACTCAGCAAAAATGGTGGCTCACTCGCAGAAAGCGGATCAGTTGCATGGCTCTTTGAAAGAAAAGGTGTCATCGAAATACCCGCAGAGAAGATTTCAGATATGGACGAATTCATGCTACTTGCGATAGATGCAGGCGCAGAGGACATAGAAGAGGGCGACCCGATACTTGTATACACTGCGCCAGAATCTATGACCGCATTGAGAGACGAACTTGCAAAGAACGGGTTTGAAGGCGAGGCCAGAATGATATACAAGCCAAAGAATAGCGTCAAAGTAACAGGTTCAGAGGCAGAGAAAGTCCTCAAACTCGTCGATGCACTCGAAGAAAACGACGATGTCCAAGAAGTATTTGGCAACTTCGATATAGATGATGCAGAACTCGACGCGATAATGGAAAAATTGGAAGGCTAAGGAAAGACATAAGCTACAGACAACGTGTAGATTACAGGTGGTAGCGAGTTGAAAAGCCAAAAGTCGGTAGCAAAAATTCTATACATTGTTATTCTTCTGTTTGCAACAGCATATACTTCAATAACATTTGGAGAGACGCTTTATTTCGATGTCTCTCCATTTGATACTACTTACGGTCTAATAGCACGTTACGATTTTTCGTTTTGGAAATTCAATACAAAATTCAAATTAGATATACCCATAGACCAAAAGCGCGGTACCATATACATCAATCCAGATTTTTCCAACATGATAGATTATTTTCAATTCGATGATTATCCCTACAAAGTCACATACACAACATTCAATGGAGATATACCATTCACCACATTCATAAACCCTGCCTCTAAAACGTGGCATTCCACGTGGGTAAATACAGGCTACTACGGTGATTATCTCATCCACCAAGGCGATATACTATCAATATTAGGAAACAGTGAAGCAGTAAGCGTCTCATTCAAGACAAAGTGGGCAGACATCTTCCTCGAGCGCATCGGTGATGGATTCAACTTTGGTGTTGGAAAGAACATATATGCATTCTATGGTACAAGAACAGGCATAGGCGGGACCTTCTCGACTGATAACTTCTTGATCTATGCAACTGGATACACAGATTCAAGTGTGTCGAATACAACAAACAATGCAATCAATATCGATTTCGGATTCTCCGTTAAAATAGATAACTTAACAATGAACATCGTAAAAGATCAAAAGAGCGGCGCAACTATCTGGGACGCTTCTTGGAAGGTAGGCGACATGTATGTCACTGGACGATGCAAAGGGCAAGAAATTCGCTTGGATTTCGAATTTCCAATCTGGTGAGGGTCCAGAATTTCCTTGGGAAGAATTCACATGGTTCGTTGGAAAAATAAATGAAACGATGGGATTAGACCTTTCTGGATACAAGCCTGAGAGGATGAAGAGACGCATAGAGATGCTCATAAGGAAGTACAATTGCAAGTCGTACAAAGAATATCTTGACATGATACTCAAAGATAACAAGAAGAAAGACGAATTCCTTGATAAATTGACGATAAACGTCACCGAATTCTTCAGAAATCCCGATAAATGGCAAGAGCTCAAAGACAAATTCATACCACAGCTTCTAAAAGAGAGCGGCACAAGATTCAAAGCATGGAGTGCCGGTTGTTCATCTGGTGAAGAACCATACACACTTGCGATGGTACTTGAAGAACTCAAAGCACCACAATCAGCTAAAGTCATTGCAACAGACATAGATATGGGTGTACTCACGCATGCACAAGTTGGCGAATACGAAGAAAGATCCATGGTAAGCACGCCGCAAGAATACATACAGAAATACTTCATCGTCCGAGATGGCAGATACATAGTCAAACCGAACGTAAAGGCAAGAGTTGTCTTCAAACGGCACAACCTACTCCAAGACCCATTTGAAAAAGGCTTTGATCTCATCATGTGCAGAAACGTCGTCATATACTTTGAGATGGAGGCAAAAGATCAACTCTACAGACGCTTTTCAGAGAGCCTTAGGCCAGGTGGATTACTCTTCGTTGGCAACACAGAAAGGATATTCAACTACAAAAACCTGGGATTAGAAATAGCCTCATCGTTCATATACAGAAAGATATAACCACCCAAAATTATTCGATGATAATCGGAAAGGTTGATCGAATGTTCTGGCTCGTATTGATACTCGTTTTGGATCAAATCACAAAATACATTGCCACACTATACCTTCAAGGACAGATAAAAATTCTATCCGGATTCTTCATCTTCACATATGCAACGAACACAGGTGTTGCATTTGGACTATTAGCTGGCGTAAAAGAGATTGTCATATACCTAACATTACTCATAGTAGTAGCCATGTCCATCATCCCAACATTCATCGAGATGAAAAAGAGTACGCAGATGTTCTTTGCATTCATCTTAGGCGGTGCGCTTGGCAACCTCATAGACAGGATAAGGTTCGGATACGTTGTAGACTTCATTACAATGATTCACTGGCCCACTGTATTCAACATAGCGGATATGTCCATCATGTTCGGTAGTATTGGCCTCGTGATACAAATGCTCATCGCAGAATCCAAAGCAAAAGCCAGAATGGAAAAAGTCAGCAATCGGAGGGAAGATAGTGGACATACAGGTGACAAACAGGGAAAATGGCTGGCGGCTCGACAAATTCGTGCTCGAGAAAACACCGGAGTGGATCTCCAGAACGTACATACAGAAAGCGATAAAGAACGGAGAAGTGCTGGTGAATGGAATTTCCAAGAAGCCGAGTCACAAGGTGAAGTCTGGGGATACAATTACATTGGAGATGCCAGACAAACCGACACTACCACAGATCGAACCGGAGAACATACCGCTTGACATAATATACGAAGATAGAGATATAATCGTCATAAACAAACAACCGGGCATAATCACACATCCGATACCATCGCACACATCAGGCACGATCGTCAATGCCGTGCTGTACCACTGTACAGACCTAGGCGGTATAGGTGGCATACTCAGACCCGGTATCGTCCACAGACTTGACAAAGACACAAGCGGAGTTATGGTCATTGCCAAAAACGACCTTGCACACCAATCGCTCACCAAACAATTCAAAGACAGACTCACGGAAAAGACATACATCTGCTTAGTCAAAGGTGCAGTTGAAAAAAAGGAAGGCAACATAGAGATAAACATAGTGCGCAATCCCATATTGCGCGTAAGAATGACAACCACTGCGTCACAAATCGGTAAGCCTGCCATGACAAACTACAAAGTCGTCAGACAATTCGACGATATAGCATCACTCGTATTAGCGTATCCAAAAACAGGTAGGACCCACCAAATAAGGGTACACATGAAATACATAGGTCACCCACTCATGGGAGACGAAGTATACGGACGAGCAAAAGAAGACATCATCTTCGGCATAAACCGCCAAATGCTACATGCACTAAGCTTGTCATTCTACCATCCGCGGACAAACGAACGCGTAAAATTCATCGCACGCATCCCCACAGACTTCAAGCAGGCCATTCAGAGCATCCACGCATTCATCGCACAAAAGTGCAAACTCTAATTTTTGTATTGATTCAAAACATCCAGAATATCCCAAAGACGCATGGTAAAAACACCGATCACATTCGGTGCAAATTGCTTGTTCCTCAAATTCATATCTTTCGTTCGACTCCATTGTTGCAGTTAGATTGTCAACATTTAGTAATGGGAAAATCTTCTTCTTATCGACGTATATCACTTGAAAAAGATGCGTTCTGTGGTAAAATAACTATTGTCGAAAAACTCGGCTGGGCGTAGTTCAGATGGCTAGAACGCCAGAATCGGGATCTGGTGGTCGTGGGTTCAAATCCCACCGTCCAGACCAGCCATAATCCCCACGGATATTTAGGTGGCAAAGTTTAACTGCCACCTTTTTTTAATGTATCTTAAAAAATCTTTAAGTAAAATGATATTGAAAGATGATATAATCTACTCATGCAACTTTCAGATGCGAGAGGAGATTGAAAGAATGGATGAGAAAGAACAGAAAAAGATAAATAAGTTGGGAAAAGATAAAGAAATAGAGCTAAGCAAAATACTGACATGGCATGGCGTCAGTTTGGTTATCCTCACAGTCGTATCTCTTGTTCTACTTTACGCCGTTATAGGTAACATCATAGAAAGGTACTATCAAGACACATCAAAATTAACATTTGAAACTATAACAAACTCACTCGTTTACGTATTCGACGATTTCGTAGAACATGAAAACATGCAGATCAAACAGCAGCTTGATGATGCAACAATCGAAATTGTCACAGACCCTGCAAATACGGAGAAATATCTGCAAGAATTCTTAAATCAAATTGATAGAAAAGAAACCACACCATCCATAGAACTCATAGACAGTTCTGCAATACCACAGGAAATAGCAACAAAACTCACTGGCAAATACGATTACGTCATACAAGAACGCATGAAAACCGGTGGCGTCTTGACGAAGGTCTTCTTCAAAGCAGATGACAAACACTACCTTATCCAATACGAGAAAAATTTAATAGACAACGATGAATTTGTGATTAGCATCAACAAATTCACAACTATTGCAGGAATAAAAAAATTCGTAATATACAACACAGAAATGGAGAGAGTCTATTTCTACGGCAAAAGTTTTGAAGATGCCGCTGATGAAACGTACAATGCAAAGATCACAGACGTTCTAAATTCAGTCATGAAATCAAACGAGTCCTATACTAGTCGGAACATCTCTACATTCACATTTGCAAATACATTGCGACTGAACATTGAAGACATATTGATGGAACCACTGCTGCTCTATGCAGAATTCGACATGACAACCTTCCTCACACCCATTATCGGTGGCCTTGTTGCAGCAATCATTGCCACGCTAATCATATTGTCAATTGCGACAACTCTTGCAAGAACATCAGCGACAAAAATAGCAGCGCCATTCATTCAACTCATCGAATCGATGAAAGACTTTTCAAATACCAAAGTATTCGATGAATCGAAATTGCCTACTTGTAAGGTAAAGGAAACGAATGAATTGATCAAACAATACGCCAATCTTGCCGAGGAAATCACGGCAACGATGCAAGAATTGAGGGCTACGAATGAAGAACTTGAAAGTGCGTACCAAGATCTGGAGATGGTATCCAAAGAGATAGAGAATTCATACATAGACTTTGCACAACAACTTGCAGTCATAGCAGAATCTTACGACGAAGTCACAGGCGACCACATAGGTCGAGTGAGCGAGCTTTCCACATTCCTTGCAAGTGAATTGGGACTACCTAGCAACGTCATTGAGAACATACGAGTATTCTCACCACTCCACGATATAGGGAAGATATTGGTACCAAAAGACATACTCACAAAACCAGGTAGACTGACAGACAAAGAATTCGAAGAAATGAAACATCACACACTGTACGGTGCAAAAATCATAGGTGACAAAGAATACTTCAAACTCGCAAAGAACATCGCGCTCTATCACCACGAAAAAGCAGATGGTAGTGGTTATCCATTCGGTCTCAAAAACGAAGAAATTCCAGTAGAAGCAAAGATTGTAGCGCTCGTAGACGTATACGACGCACTGAGATCAGAACGCCCTTACAAAAAGGCATTCACCCACGAGCAGACCATGAAAATAATCTTAGAAGGTGATGGAAGAACAGACCCAAAGCACTTCGACCCTCAATTACTCAAGATATTCAAAGAAAAGAGTGATGAGATAAACAAACTTTGGGAGGCAATAAATGCAAGAGCAGATAAGCAGGAATAACAAAGAATATATGAGAAATATGAGAATATAAAAAACAGACTAAGAAAAGTAAAACAAATAAGAAGGCCAGAGAAAATCATCATCTCCGGCCTTCTTTTCAGCTATCTTTCAGCCATTTTTGTTATAATTCACTTTTGTTTGCCCGCATCAAGATTCACACTATCCACGTCTGATTTCATAACCCTAATCACAATTTCGTAAGCGACGAAGAAAGTAATAATCGCAACGAGCGTGCCGATATATGGGTTATCGAATATTCCAGCAAATAGATAGCCGACTGCGGAAACCAACATAGCAAATATTGCATAAGGAATCTGAGTCTCAACGTGTTCGAGGTGTGGACAATTCGCACCAGTTGAAGAGAGAATAGTCGTATCGGAAATAGGCGAACAATGGTCTCCAAAAATTGCACCACCAATTGCTGCACCAACTGCTACAAGGGCAGTGTTCATCAAATCTGCACCATTCTTTTCAGCCAATGCAATTGCTATAGGCATCGCAAGTGGAATCATGATGGAAAACGTGCCCCAGCTCGTACCAGTTGCGAAAGAAATTAATGCTGCAATGAGGAACACAACAATTGGCAACAACCAAATCGGGAAATTTCCAGCAGCAACAACCTCAGAGAGGTATCTACCCAAGCCGAGTCCACCTTCTTCAGGCCCCATTCTGATTATTCCACCAATCGTCCAAGCAAGCGTCAATATTATCAAAGCAGGTACCATCGACTTAATACCATCCGTGATTGCCTTCCCGACTTGCACTATACTCAATAGCTTTCTGAACATGTAATACAAAGATGTGAAAACAACCGTAAAGATCGACGAATAGAATAGCGCCTTAGAAGCATCCGTGTTGTTGAACGCGTCACCTAAAGTCATAGAATTCATAGCTTCACTCAACGTCTTTATATTCTCCCCATCGATTGCACCAAGGTATGTCGTCATTGGAAAGAAGACAACTGCCAAAATAACCAACACAACAAGTGGAAGAATCATATCCTTAGCCTGTGCCTTACCACCTGTAACGTCCATGTTCTCGAGCTTTCCAGTTGGCTGACCATACTTCTCTTCGTTGTACAGCCCAACCCCCTTAATTGCCCTTGCCTCACTTACAAGCATTGGACCGAAATCCTTCCTCACACTCGTTTGCACAACCATCAAAAGTGCAATGATTGCATACAAGTTTATAGGAATGAGCATGATGAAGAAGATAAACTCATTCACCCCAAGCTTGTCAAAACCCTCGGATGCCTTTGTGATACTCATGATCGTGACGACCCAACTTGAGATAGGAGCTATCGAGCTATCCGTTGCTGCAGTTGAATCGAGTACGTAAGCAAGTTTTGCCCTCGATATCTTCTTTTCATCCGTCACAGGTCTCATAACCGTACCAACAGTCAGGGAGTTGAAATAATCATCGATGAATATCACAAGACCGAAGAACCACGTAACAAGTAGCGTACCTACTCTTGTTTTCACCTTTGAAGCCATCCACTTTCCAAACGCATTTGCTGCCCCCGTTGCCTGCGTAAGCCCAACCAATGCACCAAGCATCGCACAAAACAGCACAATCCTGATGTTCCATCCATCGTTCAGAACGTTGGCAAGTCCGTCCGTTACCCCTATCAATGCTGTGATAGGATTCCAACTACTCACGATAAGGTAACCCACGAAAATACCCGTGAAAAGCGAAAAAATCACTTCTTTCGTAACGAGTGCCAAGGTTATCGTCAAAATAGGTGGCAACAAGCCGAGCCAGCCGTAATGCTCCATCCCAACCCCTCCTCAAAAAATGATGAGAAACCGTGATAAATTTAACACGATAATTATACAACAAGATATGCGATTTCTGTCAATAATTTATTTTGAATTTAACAATTTTTATATTGCCTAACGATGTAGTATGCTTTTGTATACGTACGTGTAGATATACTAATAGGGGTGGTTGCACATGACAGCAGATTTGAACAGACTTGTGCCGCAGCTAAGAAACAAGGCAACTCAATTCATTGAAATGTGCAGGAATTCAGGCATATCGGTTATCATCTACAATACATTCAGGACTAAAGAAGAGCAAGCAGCACTCTATTTGCAAGGCAGAACAGCACTTAACACAGTCAACGGTGCACGCAAGCAAGCAGGTCTATTGCCAATTAAAGAGAAAGAGAACGTCATAGTAACACAACTCAAAGACTCTCCTCATTGCTACGGTCTTGCTTTCGACTTCGTCCCACTCGTGAGCGGAAAGCCCTCATGGAACAACGATAGACTCTGGCAAAGATGTGGTGATATTGTGAGAAAACTCGAATTGGAATGGGGTGGTGATTGGAAAGACTTCCCAGACAAACCACACGTACAGATAAAGAATTGGAAAAAATACAAAGAAGTATGATATAATAAATAATAGATGCACATACAAACAAAAAACGAACTAATTAGAAATCGACAAACGGGGCAAAAAGCACAAAGACACAGAGAATGCAAAGAGGAGGGATTTACATGACAGGCAAAGACTTACTTGCAGTTGCAGTAAAGATCGAGGGAACGGGATATTCTTACTATTCAAAACTAGCCGCAAAGGCATCTGGCGCATTGAAGATCCTATTTGAAGAACTTGCAAACCAAGAAAGAGACCACGAAAAGCGATTCCAAGAGATCATGCAAAAATACGAATCGGAGCCAACGTTGGCAACATGGCAAAATGAAGAAGTCAGTGGTTATGCGGAAACATATGCAAAGGCATTCATATTCCCGGAACTGAATAAAGAAGAAGTGCCAGAAACCATGGTTGCTGCACTGAGAAAAGCCATAGAAGTGGAGAAAGACTCCATCATATACTACAACGAGATAAAATCGATAGTACCAGAATCAAAGGCAGTGGAAGAAATCATAAAAGAAGAGAAAGAACACCTCAGAAAACTCTCAGAAAAGCTCCTCGGCGAAGACACATCAGTATTTAGCGAAGGCAGCATGATTTAACCAATTTAAGGATTGATTTAAAAATTGATTGAGATCGTTATATTTTAAAACAAAACCAGGCGATACGGATTGTTCAGCTCCATCGCCTGGTTTTTTTATTTCTATTCAATTTTCTATTCAATCCAATTCAACCACTTCACCAACAACGTACGGAGTTGCCTTCTGCTCTTCGTAAGGTCTCTTATCCACAGCCAGCACAGTCTTTATCGTTTTACCATGCCTTGCTTCATCATCGACTTTCAAGAACATGTAACTGAGTAAACATAAATAGTACTCTCTTCGTATCTCCCGGTTCCCAAAAAACGTGAGTATCTTCCTCATAACCATTTTCTCTTGGACATGCAGATCACATGCCCTTGGGGCGATGTCTGTCATGCAATCTATGTAGGAAAAGTATACCACATTATCTTCAAATTCTGTTCAATAATTTTCTAATGTAGCAACACATAATATCGATAAAGACACGTTTAAACACCAAAATCTACTTTTTCTTTCTTTTCAAAATTCCACACTTCAACTTTCTTCACTCCACATTCATCAGTACTGTTGACCTTATAATCTCCTTGAGTTGCCTTGCATCTATAGATTCCTTCGACTTGTCTATCTTCGTATATATCGTTCCATCGCCCATAACGAGCACACTCGTACCATACTGTTCTGGTATATTCATATCGTGCGTTATCATGATTATCGTAGTTCCAAACTCCTTGTTGATCTTGTCAGTTAATTCCATAATCTTCTCCGTGCTCTTAGGATCGAGCGCTGCCGTATGCTCGTCCAGCAACAATAGCTTTGGATTTGACGAAACGGCCATCACCATCGCAAGTGCCTGCTTCTGCCCGCCCGATAACTTTGCCGCCTTCCTCTTCAGATCCTTCTCAAGGCCCATATCTGTGAATGCAAGCAAATCTAAGCTGCGTGCGTATATCTTGCCAAATCCAAAGCCTCTGACGCCCTTCTTGCGTGCCAATATCAAATTCTCCTCAACCGTCAGATTCGGAAATATCCCCTGATTCGGGTCTTGCGAAACGATACTTGCGATCGAAAAGAATCGCTCGGACTTAACCACCTTGCCATATACCTTACAGCTGCCCGAAAAGGGACGCACCTCACCAGTGATTACCTTGAGCAGCGTCGATTTGCCTGCACCATTTGGTCCTACAACGATGAGAAACTCCCCATCTTCAACATTCAAAGACAGATCCTTCAGTGCAATCCGCTCATCCGCCGTTCCCTTGTTGTAAATCACCGTTACATTGTTTAACTCTATCATATAATCACCTCACTCTTTCTAAACCTTCTAATCGCAATCACACTCACAACAAAGAGTGCCGTTACAAGCTTCATATCGCTCGGTTTGAAACCTATCTTATAACCGTACCGCATCGCCAAACTGAGCAAGAACTGATACAGCAACGCACCGACGACCGGAAACAACACACCATACAACGGTTCATATTGACTGAATAGGATCTCGCCCAAAATCACAGACGCAAGACATATCACCACAGTACCAACACCCATATTCACATCAGCAAACCCACTGTACATAGAAAAGAGCGCACCAGAAAGTGCTGTGAATGCATTACCTATAATCAAACCCACATACGCATAAAGGTCTGGATTCACGCCCAAATTCCGCACCGCCGCCCTATTTCGTCCATATCCTCTAAACATCATCCCAAATTCCGTCCTTAAAAAAAACCACATCAACACAACTGCGATTGCAACGATACCTGCAATCAATAACAAATCATGTCCATTCGCCAAATTATCGAATGGTACCTTCACCGCCTTTACACCAGCACCTTGATATGAAGAAGTAGTCTTACCAAGCAAATCATCGAGTGATGTTCCACCCATCATACTCTCGTATCCAGTGATACTCCCCGTATCGAACCTTGGCACTGGCAGATTTGGAGCACCCATGATACGGATGTTGATAGAATATAGCCCTGTCATCACCATGATCGAGCCAAGCAGAGAATTTATCCGGAATCGTGTTGTAATAAATGCAACGACACAACCTGCGATCGCACCTGAGAGAATCGCCATCAACGTAGAAAAGACCCAACCATGCCCAGCATAGAGGAGAGAGACGGCAACCGCCCCTCCCAACACATAAGAACCATCCGGTGTCAAATCTGGCAAATCCACCACACGAAACGAAATATACACACCAATAGCAGCTAAAGAGAGCAACAAACCCTGCTCCAAAATTGCTATCATTTCACAACCTCCTTACCATTCTGCACCAAGATATCCGCACGACTCACTAAATCTGCAGGTACCTTCACACCCAAACTCTTTGCCACATCCAAATTTATATACAACATCAACGAATCAGGACTGATGAGCCGAGACTCCAAATCCTGAGGCCTTGCCCCCTTCAACAGTTGTACCAACATCTTCCCCGTCTCGATGCCAACTTGATAATAATTGAACCCAAAACCCAGCACTGCACCGTTCCTTGCAATGTCTATATCCGCCGCCACAATAGGTCTTTTCAACCTCAACGCTGCCTTACCAATCGCCTCCATCGAAGAAGCTGCCGTGTTATCCGTACCGATGTACAACACATCCACATCCGGGCCTATACTATTCAACGCAGCAATCATCTCACTCGGTGTTGTGCCGGGAATATCTACAACAGTCAAATTCAACCCACTCGCTGCTTCCTTTGCCACATTCGTAATCGTCACAGAATTAGGCTCGCCAGGATTGTAGATAACACCTATCTTCTTCGCCTGTGGAAAGACCAATTTTATAAGCTTCAAATGCGTTTCAACGGGAGGCATATCCGAAATCCCTACCACGTTCGATGTGTTCTTCCCAAGTTTCTTAATGAGCCCTGCGCCCACTGGATCAGTCACAGAAGAGAACACAACCGGTCTATCCGTGATAACCTGCGCACATGCCTGAGCAGAGAGCGTAGCGATTGCAACTGCATAATCCACCTTATCACTTGCAAACTTCCTCGCTATAGCAACTGCATTCTGCATGTTACCTTGCGCATTCTGCCTATCGATGATCACATCTCTCCCTATCTTGTATCCCCCATCCTCAAGCGCCTTGATGATACCATCGTAGATAGAATTGAGCGCAGGATGGTCCACAATCTGCGTTATCCCAATCCTGACAGCTCCAAACCCACTAATACCAACACCCAACATACACAACACAACGACAACAACAACCAACCTCTTACGCATACCCACACCTCCAAATGATAGAATTTGCCTGAAAAATTGTATAAAAAAAGGGCATCCAAAAAATGGATGCCCTTTTCCTCTTAGTTCCCCTATTTAGCTTTCATCTATCAACCAAGCGGCTACAGGGGAACTTCTGAAAAGGACATCCCCTGTGCCACCAACCATATTCACATGCAACCAAAACTGACAACTTTTGCGCATAAACACTTAACTTTTCCTTACTGCCCATCGTCACGCCTCCAACAACACACCGAAAAACAACCATACACACTTTCAAACTTTTTCGTATTGTACCAAATACCAACAAAATTGTCAAGAAAAATCTCACACAAATCGAACGATATCTCAAAAATATTCATGTTACGAACTAATTGAAATACATTACTCACATCACTTTACTGTTAATTAAAGTTATTAAAAGATAGAAAATATACAAATTAGGCAATTGATTTTTCCATTTACATCTAAACGAGGCATGAATAAACATTATTAACTTTAATGATAACTATGTGTTATTTAAAATGCTTTCATATCATTTTTGAGCTGATTTGGATGTTGCCTTGATCGTCATAGATTTCAAAGCGGACTTTCTTGATCTTCAGTATATCGTTTGGGTCATTTTTCCTTAAGTTTATTTTGAACCCTTTTCCTTCCTTTGCAATGTCTATCGATATGTTTGCATACTCGCCTTTGAGATAATTGAGCGATGTACCATCGTCATCGTAGTAGTCGTAGTGTGCATGGCCTGTGACAAATCCCACTACGGTGAGTTCTGTGACATACCTTTCTCCAACGTAGTTCATCGGTTCTGTGAGGACTATCATGCCATTTTGCTTGATGAATAGTGGTATTTCGTGAAGATCCGCCTTTATGTAGTGGTCTCCTGGTTCGTAGACTTTCATTTCCCTATCTTCGTACTTCGATGCAATCCAGTTGAGCCACTTACTTTCTGGCAGGTAGACATATCTGCCTTTTTTGTTCTGTTCATGCACTGGTGCAACCATGAGTGAGCTGCCGTACATGTATTGATCTTCTATATCTTTCGTTCGCTCGTCTTCGAAAACGAACGACAGAGGCATGACAAATGGTGTAGAAGTCTCTACTGCATTCATGAATTCGGAGTATGTGTATGGCAAGAATGCGTATCTGAGTCTTACTATATCTCGAGTGATGTTGAGTGTCTCTTCGTCAAATTGCCAGAGTTCCTGCGGTCTTGTACCGAGTGCGCTATGATTTCTGAAATACGGTGTGAATGCACCAAGTTCCATCCATCTGATAAGAAGTTCAGGTGATGCATCACTACCGAATCCACCCACATCTGCGCCTGTGTAGAAAAAGCCCATCATGTTGAGCGATTGTAGCATACGAATGTTTGCAAGCATGTGTTCCCACCAAGACTTGTTGTCTCCCATCCATATGGTGCCCATCCTGTGCAATCCTGGATAACTGCTGCGCGACAAGAGTAGATATCTCTCGCCAGGCAGTAATTTGCTCAAACCGTCGGCTGCTGCCTTTGTCATGTAAAAACCATATAGATTGTGCACATCATCATGGTTGACAATCGTTCCATCGTCCAGCCTATGGTAAAAACTCTTGTAATCTTCCCTCTTTACGGCCATATTTGAAGCTGCATCTCTAACATTGAGTACTGCGTCCAACTTATCTTCCTCATCGCTCTTTTCGAATTCTTCAATTGTTCTAACTACTCTATTCACACCGTCAAGTGTGTAAAACACGGCAGGTTCGTTCATATCGTTCCAAATGCCTCTTATCCCCATGTCTGTAAAGAATTTGTATTTCTCGCCCCACCAAGTTCTTACATCTGAGTTGAGAAAATCTGGAAAGTGTGTCAAACCTGGCCAAACTGCGGCAACGTAGTCTTTGCCATCTTTACCTTTGCAGAAATATCCATTCCTCTTTCCCTCTTCGTACACAGGATATCCTTCTTCAATGCGTACGCCCGGGTCTATAATTGGTACAATTTTGATGCCTTCTTTCGCCAAATCTTTGACCATTGACGCATAATCTGGAAATCTCATCTTATCCGTTGTGAAGACTTTGTATCTTTCCATGTAGTCTATATCTGTGTATATCACATCGCAAGGAATGCTTAGTTCTCTGAATTTCGATGCCACATCTCTGATCTCATTTTCGGAGAAGTAGCTCCACCTTGATTGTTGGAAACCGAATGCCCATTTGGGCGGGATGTACGGTTTGCCTGTGAGTTGCAAGTACTCTTCCACTATTTTCTGCTTGTCATCTGTTTCGAAGATGTAAAAATCAAAATTGTGCGACGGTATTGTGATTTTGAGTATATCTTTGTTGGTAAAGCCCACATCGAATATGATTTCGGATGGATAATCAACGAGCAATCCGAATGTGCTTACACCATCTATGATGAGAAATGGATGTGAACCATATAGCGATTTCTTATCCGGTGTATGCTCTGGATCATCTGTACTGTACATTCTATAAATCCTGCCACGTTTATTGAGTGGCCCCAGGCTCTCGCCAAGTCCGTATACGACATCGCCTTTGGCCATTTTGTGTGTGAAAATCACGCTATCTTCCGTCTCTTCAACGTCGAAGTGTGGAAGCGTTGAGACTTGTTGGAATTTTGATTCGTCGATTGTTGCAATTACTGCGCCAGTTGCAAATGGTTTTCCTGAACGATAAAGCGATGTTAAATTAGAAACTCCAAACTTAGTGAACATACACATTCCTCCCATTGTTGCCATATTATCCTAAATTTATCCAATCTATGTCTATTATACCTTTCTTACTACCTTTTGGAAAGCCTATCAATATATTTTCTACGTTTCTTGCACCACCAAGTTCATTTCTTAGCATTTGGACTTTGTCTTGGTATTTTTCTATCGCCATGTCTATGTTTTCATAGTCATTTAGGTCATCAACTATCAATGTAGCGTTGAAATCTTGCGACCAGTGAGATTCACCCAATTGCTTTGATTTTTCAATGCTCAATGGGATAAGTGCACCTTTCCGAAGGTATACTGCGTGATATCTCGAGCAAGTGCCTTTTGTAGATTGTCCATTGTTTTGAATCCATTCACCAGTCCACAAATCCAGCCACTCACCTTCTGGCAATTTTACAAGTTTTTCGTCATCTTCTTTTGTAAACCTTGGATACACTAGTATATTCTCACCGAAAAAGTAGGAACATGCTTGAGCATTTTCATCGTACAATTGTGAATATTCCAACCATACAGGATACGTGAGTGGTGTGCCATTTTCAACGGCAATTTTCGCTTGTTGTAAGATATATGGGGATATATTCATTCTCAATGATGCATAGAACCTGTAGTGATCTAATACTTCAGGTGCATTGTACTGCTCGGCGATATTCCATGGTGATCTCTCCGCGTTTGGCACGGGGTCACCAGGATGTTCCGAATGGAATTGGAATATGGGCGTGAAGATGGCAAGCTCGCAAGACCGTTCATACAGATCCACGCTCGGCAAATCTCCACTAAAACCTGCAATGTCCCAGCCCCAGAATGGGTTACCTGATAGTGAGATGTTTAACCCAGCTACGATGTTTGATTTGAATGCCTCGTATTCTGAATCTTCGTCACCTACCCAAAGGAGTGTATTTGACGGTGAGTGGGTGTACCCTGATCTACTGAAGAGTATGTTCTTCCCATCACCTATGGATTTTGCTATCTCAAAGTATTTCTCTGGATAAATATTTCTTAATTGGCTACCTTCAATTTCCGGTACTTGCGAGGCAATATCCCTTCCCCACAAGTGTTCACCGCCATCCGTTTTGAAGCCCGCAACTCCCAGTTCTTCAACTAAGTACTTGCGCTTTGCACTCCACCACTTTGCAGCTTTCGGATTGAAAAAATCGACAACGTAACTCTTTTCAAACCACCTTCCCTCGGGGATCTTGTAAGGCGTTCCATCTGTTTTCTTGACTACGTAATCGTTCTTCAATGCGTATTCAACATCTTTTTCATGCTGGTTTTCGAACTTTTCGTAATATTTTAATACGGGTATCTGCCACAGCACAAGCCTTATGTTCTTTTCATTCAATCTTTGGATCATACCTTTTGGATCAGGCCAAGGTTCGTTGAACCTAAAACCTGACAAATGGAATGGTTCTCCATCTTCTTTTACGGTATACTGTGCACCGTTGAAGATGTAAAATGTTTGTTCATCCGACCATGCTTCGATCACTAAGACACTAGCAGGTAAATCGTAGTGAGTTGCATTTTCAAGCGCTCTTTCAACCTTCTTCTGTGAATTCCACTGGTTTGCGGACATCCATGGCCCAAATGCCCACATAGGTGGAACTTTTGGCTGCGAGAATGTGTATATGTTTGAAATCATTTTTTTCATATTTTCTTCTTGCCAGAGGTATACTTCTATTTCATTTTTTACGGGTATTCCGAGAGTTTCTATTTCAACTTCTATGTACTCAGCTGAAAATTCCCACTTCGTTCTAAACCCTGTGTTAACAAACATTCCAAAGCATTTGTTTGAAAAGATGAACGGAATAGGTGCATAGGCTCGCTCTCTCTGCACTTTGTACTGATCAAAAACATGAACATATCTGGTACCATTTCCTATCTCCATACCTTCATAATGCTCACCAAGTCCGAAAAATCTTTCTCCTTCGCCTTTTCTTATGCGTATCCGGATGTTGTATGTATCTTTACCATCCGTCAAGTATTCGACCTTTTCAATTCTCTCTTTGTTGCCATTTCCCTTGAAGGTTATCTTCTCTTTATCTTCCTGCCATTGTTTGACTGTGTACGAATACCAATCCGTAAAGACTGAATGTCCCTTGCCTGTCCCAACCCTTATCCTGTATTGCACGACCTTACCGCAATCTACCGGTGGTATGAATCCGTACCAAAACGTCTTACCGTTTACGTTATTTTGGAATTGTGCACGGGTCTCTTGAACATTTCTCCCATCGATGGTATATTCTATCCAGGCTCGCTGACCTAAAAGAGGCGTTGCAAGGAAGTTTATCTTGACCATATCACCTGAAAGAGGATCCCTGGGGTCGCGCTCGGCCCCAGGGAGAGTGATATACGGATCGTCTATTCCGGAGGGTATGTGGAGTATCTCTATCTTTTCCATATCTATATCACTACCTTTCCTCAAAATATCCTTACTTCAGTTTTATCGTTTTTTCAAGCTCTGCTTGTGCGTCATCTAAAGCTTGCTTTGCTGTTTTCTTGCCGTAGACTGCTGCTTCCAAGTGTTTGTTGACTATGTCGGAAACCTTTTGGAATTCAACTATCGCCGGTGGTGTTACCAAGTAATTTAGAGAATCGAAAACTGCTTGTTTATTTGCTGGAGGTGTTACCATCTTGTACTGTTGTATGACATCTGGATACATCGCTGCCGGTAATTCCCAACCTGCACTAACTCTGGTTATGGCAACATCTTTATTTGCAGATAGGAATGCCATCCACTTGAATGCAGCTTCAGCATTCCTCGTATCTTTGCTCATAACTAGTCCATTTGAGAAGAAATGCGTTGCCTTTTTCCTATTTCCAGGTTCTACAGCGATATCCCAATCGAAGTTTGCCTTCTCTTTGAATGTGGGAAATGCCCATGAGCCAGTAACAATCATACCAAGCCTTCCAGATATGAATAGATCCCAATCACCCATACCGGCCAATTGTGCTTCGTTAGGCATCACATTGTATTTTATCACTCTGTCGAGCATATACTGCAACGTTTCGACATTTTCAGGACTGTTCAGTGTGAATGCTGTACCATTCTTGTTCAGAACGCTGCCACCATTTTGTTGAACCATCTTGTACAGTTCATTGAATGTAATTGGCTGATATATTCCAAATATTGTTGGACCGAGTGCCCTTATCTTTATCGCTGCGTTCAATACATCTGTCCAAGTCCATTTGTCTGTTGGGTATCCTACCTTTGCCTTATCGAATAGATCTTTGTTGTAGATAAGAACGACGTTTGAAAAGCTGTATGGTAGTCCATACTGTGTCCCAGATACTTGGAATGCAGCAAGCGCATTCTTGTTGATAACACTCAAATCGTACTTCGTTTGCTGTATGAGTTTACTCAAATTGTATAGAACACCCTTGGAGGCATATGTACTGAAATTTTCGAAATTCAATTCAAAGACATCAGGCGCATTTCCACCGGCGATGACTGTTGCCAATTTCGTGAAATAGTCACCAAATCCTATCGTCTCGATGTCAACTTTGATATCTGGGTTCTGCTTTTCAAATGCTGCTTTCCATTGGTCCAAATACTTCTCATTCCCGCCTGAAGACGAGAAGTTCATGAACTTTACCGTTGTTACACCAAAACCAAGCGTAAAACTCAAAAGCATTGCGAACATCAAAATAGAAACTACATACCTTTTCATACCTTCCATCTCCTCTTCGATGAATTTTCAAAACCTCTTTCAAATATCATTTCCTTACGTACAAAACAATATGAAATTTGCCTCACCCCCTCAAATAACCAATCGAAATATTTGAAAGCAACCTATCCTTTTAAACCACCAGCCGTCAAACCTTCTTCAAAATATCTCTGTGCAAATGCGTACACAATTATAATTGGAACGATCGATATGAGCGCACCTGCCATAAGTAAGTTGTATTCTGTTGAATATTGGCCGTTGAGCATGCTCAATGCTACAGGCAGTGTCATCTTATTCTTATCTGTTAAGACTATGAGAGGCCAGAGGTAATCATTCCAAGCACCCATGAATGTGATCACAAAAAGTGTGGCTATCATTGGACGAGAAAGTGGGATTATGACGTTGAAAAAGATCTTCCACTGCGATGCGCCATCTATAACCGCCGCATCTATGAAATCGTCTGGAATCTGCCGCATACTTTGACGCAACATGAAGATGCCGAATATATTAAAAAAAGATGGGAGAACGAGCCCCAAATAGCTGTTGAGCAGATGGAAACTCCTCAGGATCAAATAATTCGGTATCAACGTTACACTGCCCGGTATCATCATTGTGATGAGAAAGATGCCAAAGAGCAGTTCTCTGCCCTTGAACGGAATTTTTGCAAATACATATGCAGCCATGCATGCTGAAAACACGTTTACAATCGTTATTGAAACTGAGACTATGACACTATTGAGAAATGCCTTGCCAAATGGGAAGATTTCAAACAGTTTTCTAAAAGAATCTATCGTAACTTTCTTTGGTATCCACTCTATGGGTATCGCAGTTAGCGCACCGGCGTCTTTCAAAGAAGTGGTAATCATCCAAAACAAAGGTAGAACCATGAAAAAAGAAAGTGCAATCATCACTACATAGTAAACAACCTTTGAAACTGACCCCTTACGCTTCATAGTATACCCACCTCTTTTGCAGTGTCCACTGGAGTATAGTGAAGACGAAGATGAAGACAAACAATATCCAAGAATATGCCGAGGCATACCCCATTTCGTAATATTTGAAAGCGTAAGAGTATATCCTTTCCATGAATACTTCAGTTGAGCCGAATGGACCACCTTGTGTCATAATCATGACTTGTGGGAAGAGCTGGAATGAATTTATCGATGTGATGATCAAGACGAAAAATATCGTTGGCGAGAGTAGTGGTAAAGTGATTTTCCGAAATCTCTGGAACTTCGACGCACCATCGATCTCTGCAGCTTCGTAGTATGCAGGGTCAATCGACTGAAGTCCAGATAAGAAGATTAAACCAAAGAATCCCACATCTTTCCATAAACTTGCAAGCACTATCGCAGGCATTGCCCATACAGAATCGTACAACCAACTTGGCCCAGGAATTCCGAAGACTTGAAGTATGGCATTTATAGGGCCATAATAAGGGCTGAGAAGCCAACGCCACAGCATTGCTGCTGCCACCCACGAAGTCAACACTGGAATGAAGAATATTGTTCTGAACACGCCTATGGCTTTACTCTTCACGTTTAGCAACATTGCAACTCCGATGGAAAAGATTATGATGAGCGGAATGTAAAGTACCATGTAGTACAGTGTGTTACCCAAAATCTTCCAGAATTCCTCGCTATGTAAGATATTAGAATAATTACTCAAACCTACAAAGTTTGGTTCAGTTATGATATCCCAATCAGTGAAACTCAGGAAAAACGAATAGCCAATGGAAAAGATCGAGAAAATCGAGAAAGCTAATAAACTTGGCAAAAGAAACGAAAATATTGTGATTCCTTTCTTGAATTTCTTGCTCCCCTTCATTCTTTTCCCTCCAAATGAAGCAATTTCTATCCCTTTATGGCAAACATCTCTTCTTGAATTACCTTGTACACACCACCGAGTGTCCATGCTTCCTCGCCGAAGTTGTCCACATCGAATGTCACCCGCTTGCCCAAGTTACCGAACGCATTTTTCTTTGCATAGTTTATTGCTTTTTCCAAGAAATGTCCTGAGAACTCCAAAGCCTCTCCACCTACGAGTAGGTATTCAGGTGCGAAGATGTTTATGAGATTCTTGAAAGCTATGCCAACAAGCGTTGCGTATTCTTCAAAGATCTCACCAGTCACTTTCGCATCCTCTTTCAGTGCAAGTTTGATGAAATCCATTTCGGACATCTCCGTATTTTGAAAATTCCTGTACATCATCGAGAGTTTCTCACTCTTTGTCTTACGATATATCTTATTTACCAATGCACCAAATCCGGCCTCAGCTTCAAGACAACCAAGATTACCGCAACTGCACCTATTACCATTCTCACGCACGGTCATATGCCCAACCTCACCCGCTCCACCATTGCCCGTATAGAGGTTCCCGTCAACAACGAGCGAGCCGCCTATACCAACACCAAGCGTAATAACGAGCGCATCTTTACAATTTGTCAATTTACCCTTCCAAAGATGCGTTGTTGTGAAAGAATCCACATCGTTCATTATGTACACAGGCACTTTCAATTGTTTTGACAACATCTCACCAAGTTTGACATTCTTCCAACCCAATATGAACGAATCAAGCACCACGCCATTTGCAGAATCTACACTACCTGAAACTGCTACAGAGGCACCAACTAAGTGATTTCTATTCCGATCCTCAACAAATTGTTTTATCAGCTTTGAAATCCTAATTGGTTCGCTGTTCTCACCAAAATCTATACGTTGCTTAGTGACAACCTCACCAGTCAAATTTGCAATGATCAGTTGCAAATAACCCAAGCCTATCTTCACACCCAAGATATTGCCATATGCTGGATTCATGCACAACAGTATCGGCTTTCTACCACCAGTTGAAGTGCTCTCTCCAACTTCCATAATCAAACCTTCGTCGATAAGCTCCGACACGATCTTTGTAACCGTAGCTGCACTTATTCCCGTCTTTCGCGCTAAGGATGCTCTATCAATCTTTTGAGATAGGAATATCTCTCTCAGTACCATCTTCTCATTTATACTTCGCATCAACTCTTTGCTACCAGTCAAAGGCATCTTCTCCCTCTTTCCCATGTTCTATTTCATCCCTTTTTTCTCTTTTGAATCTCCGAAACATACTTTCTTTACTAACGAAAGTATCTTTCATATGGAGCAATTGTAAACTATTTTGTGAGAATAGATAAATCAGTTTTTGGACAATATTCCACCGTTTTTGGATATAAATATTGATTAGAATAATTTAACTTCGATTTTTGGAAAATACCTATCGAATATCTTACCTTAGTATTTCAGATGTATACTATATGTTTCATGTATTAAAATGATTTTGTATTTTAGAGCGTTCGTTGTATGGTATAGTAAAAGGGATTTAGAGTTGGAAAACTAATATTATCCAGACGATGGGATGATTAGCTTATGTACAATAACGTACAAATACGGAAATGAGGAAAGAGAACTTTGGAATAGAAGACGAAGCAACATTGCTCTCAGTTGAGGTGGTTGCCAAGAAATCTTTAGTAGTGCTTACAAGTGACTTTTCAGGGATGGTATTCGATGTAAACAAGAATTCAATGTATTAACTTAACAGAATAGATCACTTATCGCTCTTGCTAATAACTTCCTAAAAATCAGCTTTGTCTTTTTACATGTAGAATATTGAGCATTTTGTTTGTCTACCAATTCAAAAATGTTATTATATAGTCGATAATAATATATAGGGTACATCTTACGACGATGTTTATGAGCTAATGTCAGCAGCTGACGTTTTTCTTACCGACTATTCCAGTTTAATGTGTGAGTTTTCTTTTATGAGAAAGCCTGTATTTCTCTACATGCCCGATTTGGATGATTATCTTATTGAACGTGGTTTTTATTTCAAAATTGAGGAAATACCTTACGAAACTGCAAAAACTAACGAAGAGTTATTTCAAAGGATAAGAGATTTTGACAAAGATTCGTATGATAAAATGGTAGAGATATTTTTGAACAAGTTGGGACTTTGTGAAGATGGAGAAGCTTCTAAAAGGACTGTTGCGCTCATTACTGAAATAGTAAGTTGAATTAAGGTATGGACTAAGTTGCATTTTGTCATTTAGGTGTCATGATCATTGTATCAAATTAGTAATAATCAGATGATGAGTGGGGGAGTTTATGAATATATCTGATCTGTATAAGCTGTTTGAAGAAGGAAAATACAAAGAAGTGATCAAGTTTTTCTCGAGTAGCTTTCCAGAAACTCCTGAAGAGTACAATCTGGAGGCGTTGTCTTTTTACAACCTTGGATTTGCGAAAGAGTCAATAATTGTCTTGGAAAATGGTTTGATAGCCTTCCCAAGAAACAAGGACCTACTTTTTAATCTCATCGAAATATTGTATACTTCCAAAAGGTACGAAGAAGTACAAAAATATCTGAGAGAAGCAATTGAAATAGAACCTCAAAATTACGTCTATTACGATATAATGGCAACGATATTCTTGGAGAGTAATAATGAAAAAGCGTTGCACTTTGCACAAAAGGCGCTTAAATTTGCCCCATCTGATATGCATGATCAATTAGTTGATAAATACTCACAACTTGAACGTGTTCTTTCCATCAGGCACGAAAATTCAGTAAATGCCAAGAAATCAAAAAGAATGGTACTCGTTGGTTCAGCATGCAATTATCCAGATTCTTTTAGAAAGTTTATGGAAGATGGTTGGGAATTGTACGTTGTTAGGACTCAAACGTGGAGGGCCTTCCAGTCAAATTATGAGCTGCTTGAGAGTATTGGCGCAAAGATGATAGATAGAGAAGGTTTAGAAGGTTTTCTTGAAGGTATGGCATCTAAAATCGATGTGGTGTTTAGAACTGGTTATTTCTACGGAGGCAATGATTTGCATCGCTTGAACAGAATATGCGATGTGGACCAGATAGATACATTTTTCAAAATCTCAAGCAAAGTAAAGGAAAAAAATGCGAAGGCTCTATCGATACTGGCCTTCGATGGTGATTCTTTCTTTTCTGATGTGTATTGGAATGATTGGCTTGGAAAAAGAATTGGCGTGTGTGATTACATCTTTTTCGATACGAAAAATTTAAAAGATTACTTTGTTAACAGAATCAGTAAGATTACAAGTATCGATGAGAGCAAATTGAAAGTTCTACGTGTGGAAATGCCACTTTTGGAAGATGTTATGATTGAGCCCTTTGAGAAATACACAAAGATGGTTCTGACGATGGGTAGATCTATCAATAGTTACTTGCCTGTGAGTAATCTGTTCATCGAGGAAATGAAGGAACAAATTAGTATAGGTAGAGGGAAGAATTATAGAGAGATCCAAGATGGTAGAAGTGAATTCCTCCTAAAATACGATGCTCATGCATTTGGATTGGGTTATTTCTATGACTTTTACGATAGGCATAAGGGATTTGAAGAATTGCTGAAAGATGGAGATGATGACAATACTCCAAGTAATGGGATACTCTACGTTCATCCATCAATATATGGTTACACGAATGTTCCTGGTGATGTCATTACTTATCTACAATTTGGCATAGTACCTGTAATTCCAAATGACGAAAATGATTTTCATCGTGAGTTGATTGATAATGGTATGGCAATCGGTGTGGGCAAAGATACGCTGTTTTTTAACCCCAATACCTATTCGGACAAAGCCATAACAGAAATGAGAAAGAACATAGGCCAGCATACACCGATTTTTACTTTCGACGCTTTCTACAATTTTGTGGAAGCATTGACAGAAGGAAGGGATGTGCGGTGAAGCCGTATTTTAAGTCTTACAACGTTAGCAGAGTTGGAATCATTGGAGCTGCACCACATCGATTCTTGGATGTGCTAAGCAATGAAAGCGTGGAAAAGTTCAACTTGTATTATTTTGCAAACGAGAAAGCTACATACCAGACACTCGTAAAGCTTGTAGAAAAGTATCTACCTGAAGGGAAGGAAAAATTGACTGGCTTTGAACTACCGTGGCCTGATACATACAACTCGATACTAAATGAAATTTCGAAAAGTAAAAGTAACGGCGATTCAGTAACAATTTCCGAGATCTTTTCCAACTTCCCAAATGTCTTTTACAAATTCATCAACGAACGTATGGCCTGTACGGATGTACTGTGGGTGGGAGATAACGATTTCGATTCTTCGTTCATCTTTGCAACGCTTCTTAATGCACTTGGAATCAGGTATGTGCTTTCGTTGAAAGAAACGAGATTTGTTCAATCGATGTTTGAATTTGAGGCTTTGAAGAATGCAAAGTTTGTGATACTACCACATGAACAGTACGTAGATTTCTTCAAAAAGAAATATTCAATGGATTTATCTAGGAAAGCAGTTTTTGGAGACATAGACTGGCGTTCCAAGGTTGCTTACGAAGCGTTGAAAGATGCCAATGTGCAAAAGCTGTCCGCAAAAGATGGAAAATTCCACGTCGTGATATTGTCTGGCAGGGTGGTGTGGAACAAGGAAGAACAAAGGTCGCAAGGAAGGTACTATTACGTGCCAATAATCGAAGACCTTCTCAATGCAGGTTTTGTAGTTCATCTGCATACGAAGGCACTCCTTGAGTCTTTGGACAATCCTGTCTACTACGAGCCCAACCCATACACAAAACTGCTATTCAAATTTCCTAATAGCTTTATAATCGAAAAGCCGCTAGACTTGAATGATGTAGAAAATTACAAATTGTTGATGAGGTATGACTTGGGACTTCTCAATTCTGGAGTAAGTGGAAAGGATGAATTCAACGAATTTGAGAAGATAAATGTACCAAATAGATTCTACGAATACCTCCATGCGAATGTGATCCCGATATGTCCAAAGGGTACGCTTCAGTACATGGAAAAGAAATTTACAAGCGATGTGCTGTTTTTTGAAAATGCACGACAATTGAGAACGCTATTGCAGAGTATAAGGCCACAAAACTGCAAGCCAAGGTACTTTTTCGATGATTTTGTCAAAACACTTTTAGATGCCTCGGAACAGTACTACTGAAATACTTCTCAAAGACTAAAATCAGCTTTTCAACAATTCCCTCGTTAGTATTTGCAATGCACTCTGTGAAAAACTTCTCCCATTCACTATCAGTAAAGGTAAAATCATTAAGAAGTTCAAGCTGCTTTCGAAGATTTGAAATAAGTGCAGCTTCATTGTGCACTGAAATATATTCATACCCTTGTGAAGTCAACTGGGGAAAGTCAACTGGCGGATAAACTCTCTTTCAAGTTCTGCTTCACTCTGATACTTTTCAGAGCGTGCATTATATTCAGCAGTATATTCGGCAACAACCGTTGCTTCATCAGTACTTGCAACAATGTTGTATATACTCATGCTGTCGCTTCCTTTGACTCCTTCACGTCTTTCGAACGGGCAGGGAAGGTTAATAATTTATCTCTGTAATATTCATATTGCTTTTGGCGCGCTTCGATTTCAGCAGGAATGCCGCTGGTTAGATCGTTACAAAGTGCGTCAAAACGGTCGAGGATAGCAACAATACGCTCTTGTTCTTCGAGGGAAGGAACAGGGATTTCTATAGCTTTTAAAGAAGAAACATTTGTGTGCACAACTTTGCTTTTTACTTTCCCTTTGCTTTTCTGTATCTGAGCATCAGTAGTCGATAATGCGTATGCTATATATTTCGGATTTTGATTGTGTTTCATCACAACAATATCACCACCTGCCAAGCACTTTTCATTTCCAACATAAGCGCAAGATTTTCCAATCTCACTTACAGTTTCGCCTGTGATTGCAAATAGAATATCACCATACTCAAAATATTTTTTGTTCTGGATTTCTTTTGCATTGGTATGCGACACACAAGTATCAAACCAAATGTTATAGGTAGTGTAAATTTCACCATACCGAACACAAGGAGTTCCTTTTTCGGTAACCTGGTCACGCTGTATCCCTGAACCTCTATACATATCTATAGCTATTTCACCCAACGTTTTTCTCGGAGCGTTATTGGCGACAGCAAACAGTTTATCCCTATAATACTCATACTGTT
>DJGV01000006.1:0-91049 GCA_002432805.1 Fervidobacterium sp. UBA5837
TGTTGTCATAAGATTATTCAGGAAGCTATCGATAAAGGCTTAAAGTAAAATGATTCAAGTCGATATGTTCCCCAATACCTCGAATGAAAAAATGCCGTGGATTTGTTTCCGAGAACGGACGGCTCGAAAGACATCAATACTGTCCTCTCGAGCCACGTTGAGTGCATAGTTCTGATGACAAATGTAAAAAACAAATAAATGCCAGAAAAATGTCTTAAATACAGGGCTTCCTGGTGATTTACCGTCTACTGAAAATGTGTTTTTGGGTGACGAGGCACATGGAAACCCTGTATTTTTGTTTGCATAACTGCTCGAGTAAACACTTCCACATACCTTTGGGATTGTTTTTGGTTTTGGGGCTGCGTACATGGAAAAAACTATAATTCACTGCTTGAGGAAGCATGTCTAAGTGATTCTTAGTTTCTTATATATTCTCCTGCCTCTATCATGTTATATCACGTCAATGTTTTTGATAAAATGTTGATTAGCGGAAAAAGTTGGCTCACAAAAACGAATGGCGAATGTATTCGTATCTTTGAGTTTTGAATTTTGCAGATCCATTCTATTTTTGTTTTCCGGTGCAGACAATTGACAAAATTCAAAATTATGAGTATAATAAGTTATACAAGTATAACTAATAAAACAAAACGGAGGTTAATTATGAAGAAAAAGTCAAAGGACATTAGTAAGTATATGAGTTCCGTCAAAGTAGGGCCAAAAGGACAGATCGTAATTCCGAAGGAAGTGCGTGATATGTTTGGTATCGAATTCGGTGATACACTGATTTTACTTGCTGATACTCAAAAGGGTATTGCAATTCAGAAAATGGATGTTTTCAACAAAATTGCAGATGCCATCTTAAGTGGAAAGGGTAAAGAGATTTATCCTGAGCTAAACGAGGAAGACGGCTTAACCTTTGCAAAGGAAATTAAGAAAATCAGTGATGGTGAGGCGACAAAGGAATGATAGCAATTCAAACAATCGATCTTACGAAAAAATACAAAGAGAAAATAGCCGTCAATTCTCTGAACTTAACCATTGAGCAGGGGGAGCTGTTTGCTTTGTTAGGCCTAAATGGTGCGGGAAAAACAACCACAATAAAAATGCTATCATGCCTTACTAAGCCAACAAATGGTGATGCGATGATTTTGGGTAATAGCGTTATTTCAAATCCAATGAAAGTAAAGGAATTGATCAATGTTTCACCTCAGGAAACTGCAGTGGCCCCGAGTCTGACTGTTCGAGAAAATCTTGAATTTATTGCGCGTATATATGGAAATGACAAGAAGCGGTCTAAGCAAAAAGTTGAAGATATAATCTCTTCTCTTGAATTATCTAGTATTGCGGAGGAGAAAGCGAAAGTCTTATCAGGAGGTTGGCAAAGACGACTTAGTATTGCTATGGCACTAATTTCAGAGCCGCAAATTCTATTTCTTGACGAGCCTACACTCGGATTTGACGTAATTGCAAGGCGAGAGCTTTGGAATGTTATAAAAAGGCTGAAGAGCAAGATTACGATTATTTTGACTACCCATTACTTAGAAGAAGCAGAGTCTCTATCTGACCGAATTGGCGTCATGGCTAAGGGCGAACTAAGAGCAATTGGAACACCAAATGAGTTGATAACCCAGACAAATGCTGAAAAATTTGAAGATGCCTTTATTGCACTTGCAGGAGAAGGGGAGATACGGATATGAAAACTCTAGTGTTTGCTTCGCGAAACGGCAAGGAGATTTTGAGAGATCAACTCAATTTATTCTTTGGGATCGGTTTCCCTGTCATTTTGCTATTACTGCTGACGGTAATACAGTCTAACGTTCCTGTCATATTATTTCCAATTGATAAACTTGCTGCTGGAATTGTGGTTTTTGGGTTTTCATTTCTTTCACTTTTTTCGGGCTTGTTAATCGCAAAGGATAGAACAAGTTCATTTATGCTACGTTTATTTGCTGCTCCACTTACTTCAAGTGACTTTATATTTGGCTATACGCTTCCGATGCTTCCGATAGCAATATTGCAGGTTGTTGTCTGCTTTACTGTGGCATTTTTTCTGGGATTAGACGTCAGTATAAACGTAGTACTTGCGATTATTGTGCTAATTCCAGCGGCAATCTTGTTTATTGCGATAGGTTTGCTTGGTGGTAGTTTATTCAATGAAAAGCAAGTAGGCGGTGTATGTGGAGCATTGCTAACAAATTTGAGTGCATGGCTTTCCGGTACTTGGTTTGACCTTGATCTGGTTGGCGGGACATTCAAAAGAGTTGCAGAGGCATTACCGTTCGTGCATGCTGTTAACGCAGGAAGAGCTGCACTTTCGGGTAATTATTCTTCCATTTTTCCGGATTTATGGTGGGTAATCGGATATGCAGTTGTTATTATGGCGATGGCCATTCTTGTATTTATGAGAAAAATGAATAGTGATAACACATAAAGATTATGAGGGCCATGGGAAGAGATAGTGTATTCAACCCTATGGAAAGAAGAAATGGTTCATGTTACGAAAAGAGTCAGTAGAAATTGTGTTGATAAGGGAGATTAGTATAAAAACTAATCTGAAAATCTTCAAGTGATATTTTGTAGACATGTTTTGGAAGGGAAGAGAAATTATATCAATTTAAGAAGATACGGATTAAGTGATACACATTTGAGCAGAGAAATTCTTGTTATGAAGATATGCTCTTGACAAGAATTTCTGAGTAAGATCATTCTTTGGATAACGATAAAGTGCACCATGGAATGAAAGCTGCGTAGTACATTTTTGTTTTTGAAAAGTGTTTGCGCTTGTTTTTTCTAAGAGACCTTATATATAATTTACTCGAATAATTACAGCTAATGAATTGATAATATGCATGTAATTATTCAGTAGCCATTATTCTAAATATAAAGGAGACATATAATAATGGAAAAAATAACAATTCACGAACTTGATTTTGCCCTCATCAATGAATTCTTCACAGAACTTGAACGACAGGGACCAGGCAGCACCGAAGAAACCATTAAGGCGTTAGGTTTTATCGGCAATCTTTCAGACAAAACAAAGATTGCTGATTTAGGTTGTGGAACAGGTGCTCAAACAATAGTTTTGGCACAAAATACAGAAGCAACCATCACCGCCCTCGATCTTTACGCCGGTTCGATTGATAAACTTAACGCAACTATCGAAAAACTTGGTTTACAGAACAGGGTAAAAGGTGTTGTCGGTTCAATGGATAATTTACCATTCCAGAATGACGAATTTGATATTATATGGTCTGAGGGGGCTATTGCCAATATTGGTTTTGAAAAAGGCTTGAATTACTGGAGACGCTTCCTCAAAAAGGATGGTTATATCGCCGCAACATATGAATCATGGTTTACGGACAACCGCCCCGCTGAAATTGAAGAGTGGTGGTTGAGCGCAGTTCCTGAAATGGCTACAATAGGATATAATATTTCCATTATGCAAAAAACAGGCTATATTCCTGTTGCAGCATTTATATTGCCTGAAAGTTGTTGGATAGACAACTATTTCATTCCGCAAAAAGCAAGGCAAGAAGAATTTCTGAAAAAACATGCGGGAAATAAAACCGTTGAGAATATGATTGCATTTTTGAGACGTGAGGCAGATTTGTATTCAAAATACAAACAGTATTATGGATATGTATTTTATATTGGAAAAAAGATATAGATTAAGCTCTTCCAAAATTTGCCGAAGAATACCATGATACGTTCATAGAGATAAACAGTTTTGCAGAAATTGTGGGCAAATTGATGAGATCGCTTTGTCCCCGATGTTTTTGTGAAGCAAGTGTGGAGTCTCCGTATATGAGGGGAGCTATTGTTTCCATGTGTATGGATTGGTAAACCGTCTAAAGATGGTCAGAGGTAATAAAAATTGGTACACGATAGTAAGAGTAATATTTTCCAAGTGGCAGTAAAGGCTATTGTTCAAAATTCAAAAAACAGTGGTGTTCTAAACGAGAAGTGGTTTAAATAGAAGAGTTGAGGTTTGTTGAAAGAAGAAGGGCGGAAGGTCTTGTAACAAGGCTTACAGAGGTACTGTTGGAAACCATTGTGAGAATGTCCATTTTTGCAGAAGTCAGAGGAACCGCAGTGTGGACATTTGATCATTGAGTATCGCCTCCTGACAGGGGGGAGATACTCCTTTTTAGTATTCAACAATGTTATCGCACGTTTTTCACTAAATTGGTTAACAGTATCAGATATCGGAAGGGAGAATATACTATGGCTTTTGATTTTAAGAAAGAATACAAGGAATATTACATGCCAAAAGCAAAGCCGGAGATCATAACCATTCCTAAGATGAACTATATTGCCGTGCGCGGAACAGGTGACCCGAATGAGAAAGGTGGAGCGTATAAAGCTTCCGTCGGGTTACTCTACGGAATTGCCTTTACGATCAAGATGAGTAAGATGGGAGATCATAAGATAGATGGATATTTTGATTATGTGGTTCCACCGCTGGAGGGTTTCTGGTGGCAAGATGGTGTAAAAGGCTTCGATTATACCCGGAAGCAAGACCTTCACTGGCTTTCTGTCATCCGACTGCCGGATTTTGTGAGTAAGTCTGATTTCGACTGGGCAGTTGCCGAAGCAACAAAGAAGAAAAAGCAAGACTTTTCTGTTGTGGAATTCCTGTCGATTGAGGAAGGTCTGTGTGTACAGATGATGCACATCGGTCCGTTTGATGACGAGCCCGGCAGTGTCGCATTGATGGATAAGTATATCGCCGAGCAGGGTTATGAAAATGATTTCTCTGATACCAGACTCCATCACGAGATATATCTGTCCGATATCAGAAAGGTTGCCCCAGAGAAATGGAAGACTGTGATTAGGCATCCGATCAAGAAGAAATAATCAAATCTCGATTCATATCACCGAAGATCAAAAAGAGCATGCCACACTATGAATTCTACAGTTCCTTCATGCGTTTAAGCGCCTACTATTTTTTGTAGCTGTCGGTTTCAGACTGCCATTTCATCAATAGGCTCTTCAACTTCATATACAAATGAGATAATCTCATCTATTTGAGTTGTTGCTTGGAAGAATGTAAAAGAATAGTATAAGAATATACAATAGAAAAGCACAAGAGTTGGTGCGTCAATTATAGTTAAATAGTTAATGTGAATGTAGGATGGTTAGAAGAATAGCGATTATAGAAATGGTGACACAGCAAAGAAGGAGAAAGAAGGTATGAAGGTAAAAGTTATGAATGAGAATGGTATAGATGTCTCGGTTGTAAATAGTGATGAAGTGCTGATAAAAGATGTACAATCAGCACTCGATTTGATGATGAATGTACTGTACAGCAATGGGTGCGAGCGTGTAGTTATAAACAAAGAAGCAATCTGCGAGGAGTTCTTTGATCTGAGTACGAGACTTGCGGGGGAGATATTGCAAAAGTTCGTTGATTACCATATTAAAATAGCTATCATAGGGGATTTTTCCAAATATACGAGTAAGAGTTTAAGAGATTTCATATATGAAAGCAACAACGGAAGGCACGTTTTTTTCCTGCCACATGAAAAGCAAGCCGTTCAGAAATTAAGTTCAGTCTAATGATAACAATAGACTATAGAATAACAGGACTGCTACCTTGCACTATTGTTTCATAAAGCACGGTAGCGGTTTTGTTTACTATACGAAATTCATTTACTATCTTTACTATTTTTACCATCTCCATTGTAATGGAAGATCAGAATCTTGGCATGCAAAGTAGGTGCGTAACAAACTTTTGTAAAGTAGGCGGCCTTTTGGTATAATTGGAATGAACCATACTATGAATTTGTTAATCGGAGAACAATTGTGCAGAACTCTCACAAGAGTGATTTTAGAAATTGAAAAATGGAGGGAGAGAACAATGGCAAGCCATATACTGGGACTTAACGTAGATGACAGATTGAAAAAATCCGATGAGACGTTAGTAATGGATATTGCCAGAGTAACATTCCCCAATGGACAAGTTAGAAACTTTTATTCATTTGCCACGAAGTACTGTAGCCGCCACAAACCAGCAGATTATCCCATCTATGATAGTTACGTCGACAGTGTACTTAGGTACTTCAGAGATGTTGATGGTTTTTATGAATTCAAAAGCCAAGACTTGAAAGACTATCCGTTGTTCAGGAGGATTGTTTCAGAATTCAGAGACTTTTACGGTCTTGGAGAATATGATTTCAAGAAAATCGACATGTATCTCCGGAGACTTGGAAAAGAGAAATTCTCAAAGATGTGAGTATGGTATAGTATATAAATAGAAAGATCAGAGAGGATGATGGCTACTTGAACGCGCTAACGCTCAAGCTAAAAGATGTTTTATCTTCCGTCTTTCCAATCATAATCATAGTACTGATTTTGAATTTCACGTTAACTCCGCTTGGAGCAACGTTGTTAATTAGATTCCTCGTTGGAGCAGCAATTATAGTTGTGGGACTAACTTTTTTTCTCGTTGGAGTGGATATTGGCATAACACCAATTGGTGAGGTCATGGGAAGTACCATCTCAAAGTCCAAGCGTTTTTGGATCATAGCCATTGCAGGTTTGGCACTCGGTTTCTTTATCACAATTGCCGAGCCGGCATTACATGTTTTAGCGGGACAGATACAGTCAGTTACATCAGGCATGATATCAAAGAATGTCATCGTCATCACTGTATCTTTAGGTGTGGCATTGCTACTTACGGTAGGCCTTCTGAGGATCGTGTACGATTTTTCAATTCGTACCCTATTTTTAATCTTCTATAGTTTTATATTCCTTCTTGGACTATTCACGTCTCGAGAATTCTTAGCTGTATCGTTTGATGCAGCTGGAGCGGCCACGGGAGCGCTCACAATACCGTTCATCTTAGCTCTTGCAGTTGGTGCTTCGAAGATCAAGAAAGATAGTCGTACCTCCGAAAGAGATAGCTTCGGATTAGCTGCTTGTGTTTATGTAGGTCCCATACTTTCAGTTATGAGTTTGAGTATACTCTCAAGAGCAGAGAAGATAACCGGTAGTTTAGCGATAGACGAAACATTTTCCACTTCGGCAATGGCACCATTCATCGAGCAGTTACTACCAACGATGTTAGAAGTTACCATTGCTCTTTTACCAATCATCATTGTTTTCTTGATTTTTCAAAAAACTGTCTTCAAACTTCCCAAACACGCGCTTAGAAAAATACTTTTTGGTTTGCTCTTCACGTTTATTGGATTCTTGATGTTCCTTTTGGGGGTCAATGCAAGTTTCATACAAGTTGGGAGTGTAATTGGATACAAGTTGGCTTCTATGGACAACAAAATATACGTTATCGTAGTCGGATTTCTTTTGGGCCTCGTTACGGTACTTGCTGAACCTAGTGTTCAAGTGTTAACATATCAGATAGAAGAGATAACCAGCGGATATGTGAAGAGATTCGCTGTCCTGTTCACGTTGGCACTTGGTGCATCGTTGGCTATTGGTTTATCTGTAATAAGGATACTTGTACCACAGATTCAGTTGTGGCATTATTTATTACCAGGTTACATCATTTCCATCGTTACGATGTATTTCGTTCCTGACCTATTCGTTGGAATGGCATTCGATTCTGGAGCAGTTGCGTCGGGACCGATGATAGCAACGTTCATCATGGCATTCACGAATGGAATCGCTGAAGCTGTAGAACATGCAAGTGTCGTAATAGATGGTTTTGGCATGGTTGCAACAGCTGCAATGACTCCAGTTGTTGGAATACAAATTCTTGGCTTGATTTTCAAGATGAAATCTCGGAAAGGAGGAATAAAAGATATCAAAAAAGAATAGTAGAAATCTTGGAAAATCTGTTGAAATGGAACTGGTGTGTATAATTGTTAACTATGGATTGGGCAGTAAAGTAGTTAAATCAGCAAAACGCCACGGCTTTTCAGGTGGAACTATAACTTTGGCAAAAGGTACTATCAACAGTCGCGTACTGAATTTTATAGGACTGACCGACGTGCGAAGGGAGTTAGTATACTTAGCAGCTGAAAAATCAGTTGCATACCGAGCTCTTGAGGAAATGAACGAGGAATTTGAGTTTGATAAGCCAAATCGTGGAATAGTCTTCACAACCTCCATCAATACTGTTTTAGGCTCAAAGAACATCAAACCCAAGAAAAGAGTTGTAAAGAATGATATAGAAAGAAGAGGTGACGAAGCAATGTACAACTTGATCACAATCATAGTAGACAAAGGAAGGGCAGAGGAAGTAATCGATGCGGCAAATAAAGCTGGGGCAAAAGGTGGAACGATCATCAATGCACGTGGTTCAGGAATACATGAAAGTGGCAAGATACTTTCCATGGAAATAGAACCAGAAAAGGAAATCGTAATGATACTATCTGAAAGTGATACGACAGAAAACATAGTCTCTGCGATAAAAGATGCAATCAAGATAGACGAGCCGGGTAACGGAATCTTGTTCGTTCAAGATGTGAACAGAACGTATGGCATTTACAGATAAGCAACACATTACGAGTATAAGAAAATTGAAAAAGTGAGGCAATTTAACATATGTATTAGATTAGTTGAATAGTTAAAAAATCATTTAACTCTGCCAATTTTTCTTATCTGATTTTTCAGATATTTCCCGTATTCATCTTTAACAATGTCCGTTATCGAAACGCACATATCATGACCGTTTGCGTGGATAATTTTCCCTTCACCTATATATATCATGACGTGTCCTTTCATGAAAAGCAAATCCCCTGGTTCTGGAAATTCTACACTTTCAAGGTACTCTTCTTGGTCTCCGGCATCACGCGGTAAATCCTTCCCAATTAAATCGTAGAGCCTATTTACAAAGCCAGAACAGTCAAAACCATAAGAAGATATACCACCCCAAAGATACGGAACGCCAAGAAAATCAAGCGCTAAATCAATAATATTGCTATGTGTATTGAGCAAAGAATCACTCAACGAATAAACCGTCCCATTGGGAAGTATATATTCATTCTCCGACTGTTTATACAACCTACTTCCAACAGGAAGAAGAAAGGATAAACCGCCAACGGTTTTACAAAAAGGAACGGAGACTTTTAAGACTGGGAGTTTGTTCAATTGAGAGTGTTCATCTTCTGACAAGATGTGCAAAGTATTTCTATTGACATATCCTCGATAATCCACCCTCTTATCGCAGATATATAGATACTCATTGTCTATCTGTTCTTCGAGTAATTCGACTATCTCTCCGAAAACAATCTGATGTACTCTCTCACTCCTGAATTTTGGTTCTGCTCTAACATCGACAACTGGTTTAATGGCCATAGCCCATTTATTTTGCATCTTAATCATCTCCATAGCAATGGTCTTTGGATTTTACCACCATTTGGCGCTGAATTTGTATTTCTTTGCCTCATTTTTGTCTTTGGGTTTTTCAAAGATAAATATATGTTCGTGACCTATCACGTAGAAATCATACCCCTCACCTCTCCATTTCTCACTTGTCCATTTCAAGTTCCTTTGAATTTTTACGATATCCTCTTTTAGGATGAATCCTACATCCAAGAATACTTGTAGAACCCTTGTAGAGACTGGAACATAGTGTTTGTGTTTTCTTGCATCGCTAACCAAAATTGCACAAACTTTGCCAGGTTTCAAAACTCTGAAAGACTCCTGCGCGACTTCGTACATCGCAGTTATGAATTGCTCAAAGGGTAGTTGTGAGATGTCATCTTCCACGTTGCCACTGCGTGTGTACGAAATCAATTTTGCATACGGGGGATGTGTAGCGATGAGATCTATACTTTCGTCTGTGATTTTATCCAAATTTCTTGCATCGCCACAGAAAGTTCTTATCGTTGGTTCAACATAATCTGGAAAGAGGGGGCTATAGTAAAAATTCAACCGATCTCGAGCAACCATGACTGCATTTTGATTGATATCTAAACCTATGGCATTCCTTTCGAGCAACTTTGCTTCGACTAACGTTGTTCCACTTCCCATCATTTGATCCAAAATCCACTCGCCCTTCTCAGTGTACTTCAAGATGAGATTTCTTGGAATGTAAGGCGACCAACTTCCACGATAGTTTCCCCTATGCGTAGCCCACCTACCTACGTCGGGAAAATTCCACACCGTCGTTCTTTCAAGCGCATAACCATTCTGTGGACCATACGATTTGATCGTCCAACTCCTGCCAAGCTTTATCTCAAGGCCATCTATAACAACAGAAGACCTTTCTCCAACAAACGTTTTGTAATCCTCCTGGGTTACTTCAATCATGCTTCTCAACGTTTCCTCACATTCTTTAGTCTCTTTATCATCTCTCTCCTCGCCCATGCTTAAGTGGCCTCCTATACATCTCACTAAAAATATCGCTACATTTCCATACTATGGAGATTGATTAAACATGCATATATTCCACTCAATTCTCGTTATAGGTTCTATCGATAAGCGGTTTACATCGTTCAAAATCCTCCGGTGTTTTGATGATAACTTCCAAATCGCCAGTACCCCAATGTCCCTTATTTCGTTCATCCTCTATAAATCCCTCTTTTAGCTCGACCGTATCTGGATCGAGTCGAAGATGAAGAATGAGCTTATTTTTGAATACTTCAACGCAAACAATATTCTTAACCTTTCTAAAGGCCACATAATATCGTAAAATGTTCTCTGAGACATCATCTCCCAAAGACAAAATGTAATCTCTGATGGTAAAATAGATATTTTTTATGTTAACAGGAGCTTCTTCGAGGCGTTGTGAAAATGTCTTAGCACCATTCTTAGTAGAATTTATCTCAGAGTTCTCACTGCTTAAAGAATTACTTAATGAACTGATTGGTAACGCCGTTTCTTGAGAATCGTTCAAGAACTCAAAAAGTAGCAATTCATTGCCATACCTTCTATATCTCACCAACTTTATGTTCCTCTGCATCTGATTCACCGCATGGACATCATATTTTGTAAAATCGTTGGCGATGCATATCACGCACGGCATACTCCAATCTATAGCATCTGCCTTTTCCTTACCAAATTTTTTCAGCACGAGTAATTCGAAATTTGCTTTATGATCCAACAACCAATCCAAATAGAATAGGCCTTGGTTAATCACATTTTCATTGACACTCCTTTTGTACTCGAAAATCACTGGACAATTGTTTTCATCTATACCTATACTATCCATTCGACCATTCGGAATCACATATTCAGAGCCGAGAAAAGTTACGCCAAAAAACAGCTGCATGTTCTTTTCTATGATATTCTGTAGTTCCTTTTCTAAAGTAAACGTTGTCTGTTTGATTTCCTTAACCTCACCGTCTATTGAAAAAAGCTTGATCTCAGACATCATCTTTCCCCCTTGAATAAGACTGGACACCGAAATGTTTTATCATGATAATATTTTAACATTTTCCTTTATTTTTTCCAAACTTTCCACGATTTTAGCAAACTTTACTTTAAGAATTTTCCATTGCACGAGTGCTATAATAATCTGTAATAATCTTGTATATTTAAGCATGGAAGTGAAAATACATGGCTAAAATTACTTGCAAGAGCATTCTTACAAAGAGCAAACTCCCGGGTGCGGATTATTGTTGCAACATATATGTTGGTTGCACGCATGGTTGCGTGTACTGTTATGCACGTTTCATGAAACGCTTCACTGGTCATGAAGGCGATGTGTGGGGACAATTTGTTGATTACAAGGCGAATGCGCTGGATGTGTTGAAGGAAGAGATTTCAAAAGTGCGTTGGAACGAACACATATTGCTCGCCAGTGTCACGGACGATTATCAACCCATTGAGAGAAAATTGGAACTGACTCGGGAGTGTTTGAAGATCATGGCTAATTACGATGTCAACGTTGATATCCTCACAAAATCCAGTCTTATACTCAGAGATGTGGATGTGATAAGAAGATTTTCACGATGTGAGGTGGGGATAAGTTGTGGAATAGACGATAAACGTGCATCTGAGATACTTGAACCGGGTGCAACCCATATCGATGAACGATTTGAAACGTTGAAAGCACTCAAAGAGAACGGTGTGAGATGCTATGCATTCGTCAGTCCCATAATACCGTATATTACTAACTTGGAAAACATCATGCGTAATATATCTGGAAATGTAGATTACGTGATGTTCGAGATTATAAATCTCAAACCACTCGATACGGGATTGTTTAGAAATACGTTGATAAAGCTTGTAGGTGCTGAAATTTATGGTGAGATACTAACTGCAGCAAAGAACAAACATTACTGGGACACTATGCAAGAAAAAGCCACAAAACTATGCAGAGAGTACGGTATCGAGATGACAGGATTTTTCAGACACGACAACGAGTACTAAACTCGGACAAATAGAGTTCTTAAGCAATATCCAAACCGCGAGACTACTTTGAAGACTGCTTAATCCTGATGAGGCGTATCTATTCACACGTGTAATTTCGGCCCCCACCTGCTAAATATCATCCTATTGTTAATTGAAAATAGGTATCTGATTTCTTGTATTCTAAATATCATATTGACAAAATTCGATTTGAGGATAATAATCATAAGTGATATATATCGAATTATTTCGATTTGAGGTGGTTGTATGGAAAACGTATATCAGCAACATGCTAAAGTTTTCAAGGCTTTTTGTGATGATAATAGACTGAAAATACTTGAAATTCTCAGAGATGGCGAAAAGTGCGCTTGTAAGTTATTGGAACATTTAAACATAAATCAATCATCACTTTCATATCACATGAAGATACTTGTTGAATCTGGAATTGTTGAAAGTAGAGAAGAGGGAAAATGGACATATTATAAGATAAGCGAAAAGGGAAGCAAATATGCCATAGAGTTACTAAGGACTTTAACAAATGTTGTTAATTCAAGACAGGAAGTTGAAGGCACAGATATTCAAAACCCGGGATGCTGCAAGGTACAAACTCAAGATGTTAAGTGAAGTAGTAAGGAATTCACGATGTAGAGTCTCGTTGCTTTGTTGATAAAGCTTGAAGTGGAGGCATCTGTTGATGGGTGAGGCTTTTACAGTGTTGAGATTTGTTGAGAATCAAATACTTGGCATGAATTGGCTAAATAATCTGCTCTCTTCTTTACTCACATTCCTCGGTGTTGATTTAACAAACCAATGGGGTAAGAGCCTGCAATTCTTTATATATGATATCATTAAGATCATTTTGCTTCTGTGCATTTTGATATTTGTAATAAGCTACATACAGAGCTATTTTCCGCCTGAACGAAGTAGAAAGATATTGGGAAAATTCCATGGCATAGTTGCCAACATAGTTGCAGCATTGCTGGGGACTGTAACGCCATTTTGTTCTTGTTCATCTATACCATTGTTCATTGGTTTCACATCAGCCGGTTTACCTCTCGGAGTTACGTTTTCATTCCTAATCTCATCGCCGATGGTAGATCTTGGTTCACTTATATTGCTGATGAGTATTTTCGGACCAAAAGTGGCAGCTGTTTACGTGTTAGCAGGTCTAATAATTGCGGTTGCCGGTGGCACATTGATAGAGACCATGAACATGAAGAAGTACGTGGAAAATTTCATTTTATCTGCGAGCAATGTGGACATAGAATCACCGAATTTGACTTACAAAGACAGATTAGTCTATTCACGAGATCAAGTGATTTCCACATTTAAGAAAGTTTTCCCATACATACTTGTAGGTGTGGGTATAGGTGCTTTGATTCATAATTGGATACCAGAAGAGTGGATTTCAAATGTACTTGGCAAAAATAATCCGTTAGGCGTTATCTTAGCTACATTGGTAGGTGTTCCTATATACGCCGATATATTTGGAACAATTCCAATTGCTGAAGCACTTTTTGCAAAGGGTGCGCAACTTGGTACTGTGCTTTCATTTATGATGGCCGTCACAACACTCTCTTTACCATCAATGGTTATGTTGAGTAAGGTCATAAAGCCTAAGCTATTGACTCTATTCATTTCTATATGCATTTTCGGAATCATTGTTATTGGATATCTGTTTAACATGTTTCAAACGTTTATTGTATAGTGATGTAGAATAGAAGTATAGCACAGAAATTGGAGGTGTTTGGTATGGTAGAAAATGAGGGAAACAGCAAGGCAAGGGAATCAATAAAGTCCGTAAAAGTGCTTGGATTGGGCTGTTCAAGGTGTAAACAACTTGAGAATGTTACAAGAAGGGCAATAGAACAACTTGGCTTGGATGTAGATTTTGAACATGTGTCTGACCCAGCTAAGATTAGCTCTTATGGAGTAATGAGTATGCCAGCACTCGTTATAGATGGAAAAGTTGTGTCATATGGAAAGGTTCTAAAGACAGAAGAAGTTGTGGAGTTGCTGAAAAACCTCAATCAATAAGACAATATACTCTAATTTCAGCACAATTAACTTGAATATCTTGTTGTGTGCTTCAGTATGATGCTTTTTGCACTGCCTATTCATGCTTCAATGAATTTCATATACTCTCTATGCAATATTTTTAGTATAATCAGTTGTTCTAAGAAATATCCAACATATCAGATTTGATTTTTCATTTGTAACCTACTTTAAGTGTGTTATACCTACGACACACTTTAATTTTTGCACAATTCTCTTTGAATTTGAAGAATTGTATAATATAATTAAAGCGAGATATAGGTGCCGCTCTTAAACCATTTAAAATGTTGAGGGTAGAAAGTGTAAGGCCATAACTAATTGAGAGGCGATGAAGATGGTAAGTTATGTAGAACTTGCCAAATTTGATACTTTTACGATAGACGATGTGTGTCAACTTGTGGGAAATAAAAAAACCGCATATTCCCTTGTTTCTCGCCTATCAAAAAAGGGATTAGTAAAGAAGATACGTAATAATCTCTATACTTGCATCAATGCAGTAGATGGACAACCTATTGCTACAAGGTTTCACATAGCATGTGCAATCAATGAAACTGCATACTTATCGTATCATTCAGCATTTGAGTACATGGGTATGTATAATCAAGTTTTTTTTCAAATGTATGTTTCTTCAACAAAGAGATTTAATGATTTTGAGTTCAACGGAATTAGATACAAATATCTCCCATCTAAGTTGTCGGCTGGGATAATAACGCCAAGGAACACTAAAGGAATACGGGTAACTACATTGGAACGTACAATAGTCGACAGCATAGAAGATTTTGAAAAAGTCGGTGGTTTGGAAGAACTTCTGAATTGTATTGAGATGGTAAACTATTTAGATGAAAATGAGGTGATTAAATACTTGGAATTATACAACAATCAATTCCTATATCAGAAAACAGGGTTTATTCTGGAACATTATAAAGATCAATTGAAACTTTCCGACAGTTTTATAGAATTGTGCAGAAATAGAGTTGGGAAGAGCATTAGGTACTTAACGAAGAATAGCACGAAGTATTGTAAGGAATGGAGACTAGTTATTCCAGAAGAACTCTTCAGCATAGACCAACAAGGAAGGATTATTTCTGCATATGTACGATAAGAACTATATTTCTAGGAAAGCATCTGAACGTGGATTTGTGCGCGATACTTTGGAAAAAGTTTATCGTTTAATTGAGAGAAGTCAATTGTGAGGTGCATCGTGGAGGCAGAAATCGAGCCAAGAGTTCAGCATAGGGCTATTCTATTTGCCATTTTAGCAGCTGCATTGTATGCCATAAGTTCTCCTGTATCTAAGTTACTGTTGAAAGAAGTTCCGCCAACTTTCATGGCATCTTTTCTCTACCTTGGTGCTGGTATAGGGATGGCATTAGTTGGACTCGTGAGAACTGTTAACGGTATTGAAAGTGGCGAGAAAAGGCTCACAACAAAAGAGATACCCTACACTGTTGGTATGATAGTTTTAGACATTGCCGCACCGATATTTTTGATGATTGGTCTTACCACGGCAACGCCAGAAAATGTCTCTTTGCTCAACAATTTTGAGATCGTCGCCACGTCGCTCATTGCATTGTTCATTTTCAAAGAGCGCATAACTAAGAGGCTTTGGAGCGCAATAATCTTGATAACGCTTGCAAGTATGATATTATCGATGGAAAACACAAATAGTTTCTCATTTTCCATCGGTTCGATATTTGTATTATTGGCATGTACTTGTTGGGGTCTTGAGAACAATTTTACAAGGAAACTTTCGATAAAGGATCCATTGCAAGTAGTTGTCATCAAAGGATTTGGTTCAGGCACAGGTTCTTTGTTGATCGCACTTGCCATACATGAGCGTGTAAGTAATTGGTTGTACATCTTTGCTGCACTGTTATTGGGTTTTTTAGCGTATGGAATGAGTATATTCTTCTACATATACGCGCAAAGGTACTTGGGGGCTGCAAAAACGAGCGCCTATTATGCAATTGCACCATTCATAGGTGCGGGATTGTCGTTACTCATCTTCAGAGATGTACCTACTCTGACGTTCCTTGTTGCACTTGTGATAATGATTGTAGGAACATACTTGGCATCTATTGATGGGAAAGAATAGATTAAAGAATAGATTCTGGAATATCGTACGGAGGATTAGTTGATAAGAGTTAGCTGATGGGGTGATGCAAACGAAAAGAAAAGCCAAGGTATCGTCCGCGGTAGTTGTCTTTATATTAGCTGCCATAGTTGTCATAATACAGAATATTCCTTCCGGTGTGACGGTAACACGAGTGATCGATGGTGATACGATTGAAGTGAAAATGAGTGGAGAAACGTACAAAGTTAGACTAATAGGTATCAACACACCGGAGAGTACAACTAGAGTCGAGCCATACGGCAAAGAGGCCGCAGAATTTACAAAGTCACAACTTCTTGGTAAGAAGGTTTACTTGGAAAAGGATGTGTCTGAGACCGATAAGTATGGAAGATTGCTCAGATATGTTTGGCTCAAGAAGCCTTCAGAACTCACAGATAGCGAGATCAGAACAAAGATGTTCAATGCGATACTTGTGCTCGAAGGATATGCACAAGCTGCTACGTATCCGCCAGATGTGAAGTATGCAGAGTACTTTGCAAAATACGAGGCAGAGGCAAGGGAGAGCAGTCGTGGATTATGGGCTTTGGAAAACTCAAGTCCAAAAAACCTAAATAGAATAGTCTACTGGACGTCGAATGGTAAATCTTATCATTACTCAAAAGACTGTCCACGACTATCGAGAAGTAAAATCATCAATCAAGGTACTTTGCAAGAAGCTATAGATATTGGTAAATCGGATCCTTGCGATTTCTGTGTCAAATGATCTTTCCAGAATGAGAAATTTCGATATAGCCTGTGCTATAATCTCTTTGTACGTATCCAGTTCGATTTCTGGAGGTGCGAACTGTGCAAAAGCATAACTCCAAGATTCTACCCTTAATTCTTATTATCGGTGTTATCCTTCGCAAGTCCATAATCTTTTTGTCAAGAAATGATTATTTTATGCCCTTTTTGTACTTGATATATTGTTTAGTTATGTTAGAATTTCTCTTTGGAAGCGATTATGATATTAAGATGTGGAGGTGGGATAATGGAAGTTGTTGCAAAGATAGTGGACGGAGTCTATTACGTGGGTGTAAACGACAGGGACACGCATCTTTTTGAGAATATCTGGCCATTGACAAAAGGTGTTTCGTACAATTCTTATCTTGTTGTAGATGAGAAGACAGCCTTAATAGATACTGTAAAAGTTAGCAAGATGGGTGAATACATCGAGAAAATTCACCAAATACTCGATGGGAAGAAGCTTGATTATTTGATAATAAACCATATGGAGCCTGACCATTCTGGTGCGATTTCTTCCATAGTTCATGCATTTCCTGGTGTAAAGGTTGTTGGAAATAAGAGGACACACGATTTTATAAAAGCGATGTATCACATAGACGTAGATTTCTATGAAGTGAGAGAGGGCGATGAGATAGACCTCGGCAATCGCAAATTGAAGTTTTTCTTGACGCCTATGGTTCACTGGCCAGAAACAATGATGACATACGAGATGAACGATAAGATACTTTTCGCAGGAGATGCGTTTGGCGGTTTTGGATCTCTTGATGGCGGTATCTTCGATGATGAAGTAGATGTGAATTATTTTGAAAATGAGATCAGAAGATATTATTCAAATATAGTTGGGAAATTTGGGCCTATGGTTCAAAAGGCTTTACAGAAATTCAATGGAGTCGAGATCAAGATCGTCTGTTCCACGCATGGTCCTGTGTGGAGAACAAATCCGATGCATATTATCTCAGCTTACGATAGGTGGAGCAAGTATGAGTATGAAGAGGGCGTTGTCATTGCTTACGGCACTATGTACGGAAACACGGAGAAAATGGCCGATTATGTTGCACGCGTGCTTGCAGAAGAAGGAGTTAAGAATATCAGGGTTATGAATACATCTACAACACACGAATCATTTATAATCAACGAAATTTGGCGGTTCAAAGGTATCATTTTGGGTACATGTACGTATAACAACGGTATATTCCCGCCGATGGAGAATCTGTTAATAAATCTATCGCACAAGGGATTGCCAAATAGGGTCTTCAGCGTTTTTGGTACGTATGGTTGGAGTGGCGGTGGGGTGAAGGGTGTTGTCGATTACATCGAGAGAAACAAGTGGCAAATGGTTGGTGACCCTGTAGAAGTGAATTTCTCGCCACGCGAAGAAGACTTCGGACAGTTGAGAAAGCTCGCCGTTGAAATGGCAAAGGCAGTTAAATCTGAATGATAAAGATAGGTACTAATTGAGAATTAAAGCTCCGGGAGACCGGAGCTTTAACTTTGTAGTGGCAATTTATTTGGAAAATTTACTTTTCTGTTCTGGTACCAAGTTCGGTGGTATTCTTCCTTCAAGTGCCTCTATGATATTTAGTGCCACAATCTGTGACATTTTTTCTCTTGTTTCATATGTAGCAGAGCCAATGTGCGGTAAGAGTACCACGTTGTCCAATTTCTCCAAACCTGGTGTTAGCTTTGGCTCGTTTTCGTATACATCAAACCCCGCACCAGCGATTTTACGCTCTTTCAATGCCTCATACAATGCTTGCTCGTCGATAACAGGACCTCTCGCTGTGTTTACTATGATTGCATTAGGTTTCATGCGTGCAATCTTTTCTGCATCTATCATGTGAAATGTTTCTTTCGTCAATGGTGTATGAAGCGACACGAAATCTGATGTACTTATCAATTCATCTACGCTCAAATATCTGGCTTTGAACTCACTTTCCACTTCCTGCGGAAGTCTATTTCTATTGTGGTAAACGATATTCATACCAAATCCTAGTGCCCTTCTGGCTACAGCTTGCCCAATTCTTCCCATTCCAATTATTCCAAGGGTCTTACCATATAAATCATATCCAAGCATCAATTTTGGTTTCCAACCAACGAACTTGCCATCTCTCACGAATTTATCGGATTCCACAATTCTTCTTGCTACAGCCAAAATCAATGCGAATGCAATGTCTGCTGTTGCTTCCGTCAGTACACCTGGCGTGTGCGTTACGTAAATGCCTCTCTCTGTTGCAACTTGTACGTCGATATTATTGTAACCGACAGCATAATCGGCTATGATCTTCATTTTTTCGAGAGATTGGATGAATTGTGCGTCTATCGGATCTCTCAGATGTGCTACCATTGCGTCCGCTTTTTTGGCCCTTTCTATCATCTCTTCTTTTGTCAGAAATTCTTCACCAGTATACACATCAAGTTCAAATTTCTCACGCAGCATCCTCAATCCAAAGTCAGGTATTTCGTAAGTTACGAAGACTCTCACTCGTTGCCACCCCACCATTTGACTTCGTTACCCTCTATGAACACTTTTTCCACTCTTGCTTGCGGAAGGAATGGGTCATTGTCCCATATCGCGATATCTGCATCTTTCCCAACTTCGATTGAACCAACCATGTTGTCTATTCCCAAAATCTTGGCAGGGTTGATTGTCAGCATCTTTAAGAGGTCTTCCTTTTTTGCACCATACTTCATTGCAATTGCCGCTTGCATGTTTGCATATTCGAGTGGATTCACCGGATGATCGACCATTATTGCAGTAAGTACGCCCTTTTCGTTGAGTATACGTATGTTGTCGTAGGTTTGATCTTTCAATTCTATCTTCGTCCTGAACCCAAAGGGCCCTACAACAACTGGTACGTTATTCTCAACTAAATAATCGACAACTTTATAAGCCTCAGTACCGTGCTCTATGACCAACTTAAAATTGAATTCTTTTGCTACCCTGATTGCCGTGACGATGTCTTGTGCTCTATGTGCATGAATCCTTGCTGGAATCTCGCCTTTCAACACAAGTTCTCCAATTTCAAGTTTCGGATCCCTGTCAAGAAATGCGCCGTCTTTTTCTATTGCTCTTCTCTTTTTCTCCATGTAATCTTGAACTTTCATGAAATAAGATCTCATAATTGCTGCGATGCCAAGTCTCGTTGATGGCAACTTGTTCATACTTCCATACACTCGCTTAGGATTTTCTCCCGTTGCCATCTTCAATCCTGCAGGTGATTTAACTATGCAGTAATCGACGATGTTTGACTTAAATTTGACAATTGCACCCTGCCCGCCTATGACATTTGCACTTCCTGGAAGAATCATGACAGTTGTGAATCCACCATCGAGTGCCCTCTTTATTGCTATATCGTAAGGGTTGAATGCATCTATCGCACGAACGTCTGCGGTGATTGGATCTCCTACCTCGTTCCCATCTTGAGCTGAACCAATACCCTCTTCAAACAAGGCAACGTGAGAATGTGCATCAATAAAACCAGGAAGTACGTATTTTCCAGTTGCGTCTATCACTTCGGCATTCTTTGACTTTATGTTCTTACCAACCTTTGCTATCTTTCCACCTTCGATCAGTACATCTCCGATGAAACTTTCACCTGTTACTGTAACAACAAATCCATCTTTGATCAACTTGGACATACAGACAACCTCCCATCGTTGTGTGATGATAACTATATTGTTGATAGTGGCTATAAAAATATTATATCACAGTTGATTCGTATTGCGAACGAAAAATGCGATACTTAAATGAAACTTAATGATGATTCTTAACAAAAACGTCCGTTTTTGTGGTAAAATCTTCTTAGAATATTGATTTTTTAAAAAGAAAGGTTGAGGGGCTGATGAGATGGGAAATCAGAGAAGTTGATGAGAAGTTAGTTGAGCAGCTATCGAGAGAATTGGGAATCTCAAGATTGACTGCAAAATTGCTTGTTCTAAGAGGCATCTACAATGTCGAAGATGCCAGGTCTTTTTTATACCCAACCAAACAGATGTTGCGTTCTCCATTTTTGATGAAAGACATGGACAGAGCCGTTGAGATACTCCTTGATGCAAGAGAACGTGGTGAGAAGATCGTAATTCATGGTGACTATGATGTTGATGGAATTACGGGAACTGCAGTTTTGCATACCTTCTTGTCAGACAACGGTTGGGAGGTTGATTACCATATACCAAAACGTGTTGACAATGGCTATGGTATACAGCCACAATTTGTCGAAGAAGTAGAACATAACGGTGGACGAGTCATACTGACAGTGGACTGCGGTATAACCGCATTTGATGCAGCTCAAAGAGCAAAAGAACTTGGCATGCGACTCATCATATCGGACCACCACCAACCTAAAGGGACTCTTCCTGTTGCGGATGCAATTGTCAATCCAAAAAGGCAAGATGATACATACCCATTCAAAGAATTTGCAGGTGTTGGAGTTGCCTACAAGCTTGTTTGCGCACTGGCAGAACGACTCAATATTCACTATTCTGTGCTCGATGATCTGCTCGATTTGGTTGCACTTGGCACTGTCGCAGACATGGTTGAGATAATTGATGAGAATAGATACATTGTCAAAGAAGGGTTGAAGAGACTCAACAATACAGCAAAGCTTGGTATTCTGCGCCTTGTACAAAAGCTTGGTATAGGAATGATCAGTACAAGAGACATAGGCTACAGAATTGCACCAAAATTAAATGCTGCGGGAAGGCTTGACTCTCCTGATGATGCATTCAAGCTCATAGTAACAAAGGACGATGCAAATGCTGCAGAACTTGTAGAGATACTGCTCGGTTACAATACAACAAGGCAGGGAATTGAGGCAAAGATGTATACAGAAGCTGTTCAAATGATCGAAGCAAATAGACTAAACGAACTACCTATAGTCGTTGCTTACGGATATGGATGGCATCTAGGAGTAATGGGCATTGTTGCAACGAGATTGGTTCATTTGTACAACAAACCTGTAATGGTGATATCGATAGAAGACGGTATAGCTAGGGGCTCGGCACGAAGTGTACCAGGAGTAAATATCATAGATTTACTTGAAAGATTTAGGGATATATTTGAAGATTTTGGCGGACACACTATGGCTTTGGGATTCAGTTTGAAAGAAGAGAAAATACCTGATTTGTTGAGAACTATACGTGAGAAAATTAGTGATGATGATGTAAAGATGGAGCCACTTGTCGTAGTAGATGAAAAGATAACTGTTGATCAGGTAGATAACAATATCTTAGAAGCCATCGAGATGCTTGAACCATATGGACATGGTAATCCAGAACCTGTCTTTCTCATACAAGATAGTGCGGTAGAGAGATTAAGAATATTCGGGGAATCTGGATACAACGTTAGATTGACCTTGAAAGGTAACACGAAGAGCATAGAAGGTGTTGGATTTGGCCTAAAAATATCGCCAAATGAAATGTATACATTGCAACCGCAGTTCTTGAGGATGGATGTCGTTGGAAATTTAAGGGTCAGTGACAACGGTCCTCAGCTTAACGTGCTTGACTTAAAAGTTTATCATGTAAGCGATGATGATGTTATCGATAAGACATTCTTACACTCGTTTACAGCCAATTGGCGTCAACAGAGAGAAGAAGACTACGACTATCACAAAGTGGAAGATGATATATTCAACAGAGCATCGAAAGTATGTGAGCTAAGTGAACTAAAGAGGCCGATATTGCTAAGATTCAGAGTGCCTCATAGGAATGCTTTCTTTTATAATCTCATGAAGAAAGGCAGAACATTGATAATTAATCCTTCAAGTACTGAAGCTATGCATGTATACGAAAGCTTGCAAAGGCACAATATACCCGGTGTTGTGCTTGCAAATTCTCTGAATAAAGCAGCAGGAAGGCATGTGATCACAAATGCAGTCTATGCAGATAGTTTTATCAACGACTTTGAAAAATATGATTACGTTGTACTGAATGAAATTCAGTTCTTGCCTCATTTTGATGAGAATCTTTACGATAAAATCATTAAGAAATTTGGAAAGAATGCATTTTTCACAACAGTTTATTCATTCAACACAAACTTACCTGTACACGAAGTCGATGGAAAACTGGATTTTTCGATCGAAGATAAGAGAAATCAACCAAAATTGCTCAGTAATGGTGCATCCTCTTTGATTTATCTTTTTTCGTCACATAACTCGGTTGAAGTATTCTTCAATAACTATGTGAAGAAGGTCTCAACTAGAGATGTTATATTCTATTCACCACAGCTTGCACCATTTCAAAGACTGATAATTTCAAATCTAATCAGAAAGAAAAAGGTTAAAAAGCTAGTGTCCTCAACGAACAACGATACTCTACCATCTCTATTTGGCACAGTTGAAATTAGACTATTTGATTTTCCGTACACATTCAGCGAGATCACAGATGCCGTCAGTGGCGATGGGACTATCTTGCTACAACTGAATTATTCATCGCAAGACGTTTCAAAAAAGTATGATTCTTTGAGAAAGCTCTTTCCAAGTGAAAACGAATTAGTTCAAATCATGGAAGAGATAAATATCTATTTACCGACAAGGATGGATGAATTTGACCAAATTGCATGGAATTACCCGATACCAAAGGGAGTTGTTAAGAGTGTTTATAGGGACTTAAATGCTATATCTGATGGTATCATAAACCCGGTTGAACTGCGTTCTGATGCAGTAACACGTCTCAAAGAAAGAGAAATAGAACTCAACTACTTTGAAAAATACACATTACAACTTGAGGCACTTTCGGTGAAAGAAATCTATAGACTAATAATGGAGAGGTATCTATATGACTCAGACCTTACGGTACATTTTGAGAGTTGATAATCCAGCCAAAAAATGTGAGGAATTAAGAAAGACAGGCTATTTTGCAAAATTGTTTCCAGACCCTGAAAGGCCGGAGAGAATTGTTGTCTTAACCGATAACTTTGTCGATGGATGCGAAGAATTGGGAGGAAATATCATAGATGAGTATTATCGCGATAGATTACGGGAAAAGTAAGTGTGGCTATGCAATTGGAACGATGTTCGTATCTGAAAGCGGAACAGTGAAGACATCTGATATACAAAAGAAAATGGAGAAGTTTCGAGAAATTGTACTCGGGCTACCGTTGTCCATGAGTGGCAACTATTCTACTCAGACGTTTGAGGTGATAAAATTTGGTCTGAGTCTGCTGAAGGCAGGGAAAAACGTACTGTTCATAGATGAACGTATGACGACAAAGATGGCAAAAGTCTACGATAAAAAAGATGACGATCGATTCAGTGCTGAACAACTCTTACTGGACTATCTTCAAGCACCCGATAGGACAATCGAATTGAAAACGTCAGTTGTCTCAAAGCCACAAGAGATTTCCTGCGAGTGTGCAGCTATTGTGAATGTACCATGGGATAAGGGTTTCCATATCTCGAGAATTATCGGTTATAGCGAGGATCCATACATTGCATACACCATGTTTAAAGAAGGTGGTTTTGTCTACAGAGTATGGAACGATTTTGTACAGAATTTGACTTTGCTTGAAAAACTTCCTGACTGCGTTATAATTAACAACAGTATGAGAAATAAGCTTTCAGAGCTAAATAATGCCGGAAATTGGCAAAATATCAAGATTATAGGCCTTGATATCAAGTAATTGGGAGGTGCTCGTAGCTTAACTGGATAGAGCGTCGGACTCCGGATCCGAAGATTGCGGGTTCAAGTCCCGCCGAGCACGCCAGAGTCTGAAACTATGCAAAATAGTACATTTGAACCATTCAAATATGGTGATATAATTAAATTCAGTTGAGTTGATAAAAAGGGGGAATAGATAGTGTCTAAACATCTTGAAGAAGTGAAAAACAAGATCTTCGAAAAGAATGTTGATGCTCTTCTGGTTTTAAATCTAGAAGGGTCGAATAAGATCACTACAAGGTATTTGTCAGGCTTCACCGGCACTTTTTCAGCATTGCTTATTACACCAAAAAGACACATAATCATCACGGACTCGAGGTACTGGGTTCAGGTTAAAGAAGAGAGCAATTTTGAGTTGGTAAAATACACTCCTCCAAAAACCTTCTTCGAAGTAGTAGCAGATTTAATAAGTAATTTAGAACTGAGAAGAGTAGCAATTGAAAAAGAGAGAATATCCGCAGCAAGCTTTGATTGGTTTGCAAGCAAAGTTAATTGTGAATTTGAAGATGTCTCTTCTATCATCGTAGAAGTAAGGGCAACGAAGAGTGAAGATGAGATAGAAAAGATGAAAATAGCAGCTCAAATTGCAGAAGAAGCATTTAAAAAGATGCTTGAAATCGCAAGGCCTGGCATAAAGGAAACAGAATTAGCAGCATACATGGAGTATCAGATAAAGTTGTTGGGAGCTGAAGACTTAGCATTTGAGACAATCCTTGCTTCAGGCTACAGAGGAGCACTACCACACGGTAAAGCATCTGAAAAAGCAGTTCAGTTGGGCGAACCAGTTGTTGTTGATTGGGGTGCAAGGTACAAGGGTTACAACAGCGATATAACCAGGGTATTTTGCATAGGTGAGCCTAGTAACGAAGTTAAAGAAGTTTACAACATCGTCTACCTGGCTCAAAAAAAGGCTCGTGAATCAATAAAGGCTGGAATGACCGGAAAAGAAGGAGATGCAATTGCGAGAGATTACATAACTCAATGCGGATATGGTGAATACTTTGGACATACGCTTGGGCATGGGTTAGGCTTGGAAGTTCACGAGAGTCCAAGTTTGAGTTACAGATATGAAAGGCCACTTGAAGTTGGACAAGTTGTAACTGTAGAACCGGGCGTATACCTCGAAGGAAAATTTGGAATAAGGATAGAAGACGATGTTGTTATAAGAGAAAATGGATGCGATTTGATCACGTCACTGCCAAGGGAGCTATTCGTAGTCTAACAAGATGAGTGATGACATAAGGAATACAGAAGAAAAGGATGTTCCAAAAGGCGATAAAAATGGCCAAGGGTCTAAAGAAAAAAACCGTAAAAGAAATTCCAAAAGTCCAGTTGCAAGTATAGGCAAAGACTTATCCAAACTAAATATAATCCCGTTACTTGGCTCTGCAGTCGTCGGGAATGTACTTGTGGGTCTTGTTATAGGCATGTTTCTTGACAACATATTTGGTACCGGGAAAGTTTTTCTTATAACATTCATAATATTGGGACTAATTTCTGGATTTTACAATGGGTTTGTTTACATATTAAAAGAGGTAGAAAGGTATGATAAAGACGAAAATCAAGAAACAAAAGGAACTGGAGAACGGTCAAGAAAAGACGAAGATAAAGAGAAAGATAATATCCATAAGTAACTACCACATAGGTGTTAGGCCATCTGATACCATGAGTTTGGTTATAAGAAAGCTAAACACCTACGCGCTTTTATTTGCCGCTGGTGAATTTGTACTTTTTACACTTTTGAGTTTATGGGATGGAGCTATTGGATTACTTATTGGAGCATCCGGTATGTTTCTTGCTATCACGTTCATTGACAAAAGTTACAGGAACTATGGTATAATATCGTTTGGCAAGAGAAGAATACCAAAGCTTTACGTTTTAAGATATCTCTTGTACGCATCTTTATTTCTGTTATCGGCGATAGTAACTGCAGAACCTGCGTTAGGTATCATAGGTACCTTCTTGGGGATGATAAATTTCAAAGTCGTGATCTTTCTGTTTGCTTGGAGGTGGCAATAGTGGCTGAAAAGAAAAGGCGAAGAATGAGTACGAAAACAAAAATTCAGCTCACAGTTTTTTTGATAGTCTATGTAACGGTTGGAATAATAAACGTCCAATACCTTCCGAAATCCCCTTCTGATGTACTTGGAAATGTCGCAAACAGATGGATAGTTGGTAATGGACCTTGGTTCTTGCAGATAAATCCGATGACGATAATAACGTCACTTGTTGTGATAGCAATCATTGTTTTGTTCGCAAGAGCTGTCTACAAGGAATATTCATTAATTCCTAACAGGAAACAAGCGTTTGCAGAGTCAGTAATGGACTTTATCTACGATATTGTTCAATCCAGTATTCCAGATGAGCGATTAGCGAAGAGCACATTCAAAATTGCGACAACATTGTTTTTATACATAGCCGTGGCAAACCTTCTTGCTGGATTTGTACCCGGAATATCAGTTGATGTGACCAAAACTATAGGAGAAAATGGTGAGATTATAAGAAATGCAAAATTTATGCTTTTTAGCGATACATGGTTTGCTCCAACGGCAGATTTGAATACCAATTTGACATATGCAATCGTGGTTTTGGTTATCAGCCATTATTTTGGAATAAAAGCAAAAGGTTTTAAAGCGTGGTTGAAGAGTTTTATAGAACCAATACCGGTTCTGTTACCTTTGAACATCATTGGTGAACTTGCAAAACCTATATCACATTCCATGCGTCTTTTTGGGAACATTACAGGTGGAGGAGTTTTGGTATTGGCACTGAGTTATTTTGTTAAATACATGTTCTTACCACCCATACTATGGGGATATTTTGGAATATTTTCCGGATTAATTCAAGCATTTGTTTTTTCTACCCTTACAATAGCTTATATATCAGCTCAGGTTGGATAATATATACTTGTACGTTTGTTGGTTTCTAACATAATTTTCAGTTAAAAAGAGAAGACTACCATCTTAAAGGAGGTATGATCATGGATCAAGAAACTATGAAGATTTTAGCGGATGCCATTGTTGTTGCGGGTAAAGCCGTAGGGGCAGGATTTTGTATGGGTATAGGAGCAATAGCACCTGGTATAGGAGAAGGAAACATCGGTGCACACGCAATGGATTCCATTGCAAGGCAACCAGAACTTGCAAACGCCATTACGACAAGGATGTTGATAGCAGACGCTGTTACTGAAACGACAGGTCTTTATTCGTTGTTGGTAGCATTCTTGATTTTGTTCGCTCTGTGAGGCGGTCAGCATGGATTTTTTCCAGATAAACTTGACTGCAGTTGTTCAGTTATTGAGTTTCATTTTTCTCCTTTGGATGCTGAATAAGCTCCTCTACAAACCTTTTCTTTCCATGATGGATAAAAGAAAAGAAAAAGTAGAGGGTGATTTATTGGAAGCTGAAAATGCAAGAAAGAGAGCTGAAGAGTTACGAAAGGAAGCTGAAAATAGCTTAAAAGAAGCAAGGGCAAGGGCTGATCAGATATTGTCTGCTGCTAACGTTCAAGCTGAAAAAGTTGTTGAAGAAGCAAAAGGAAGAGCTGAAAAAGAGGCTGAAAGAGTCTTAGCAAACGCTAAAATCGAAATTGAAAGGCAGACACAAGAAGCATTGTCACAAGTTCAAGCCGTTGCAACAGAATTGGCGATTAGTCTTGTAATGAAGGTGCTTAAAGGTACTTTAGATGAGAAGGCAAAAAAAGAGTATCTCATCAATGTATTTAAGGAGTATGAAAAGCAATGATGCACTCTGCAGTCGCTAGTAGGTATGCTGTAGCGCTATACAAAGTATCAAAAGTGAATGGTAAGACAGAAGAATACAAAGAACAGCTCAAAGCACTCTGTCAATTATACGATGCGGTATCGGTTTTTTTGAACAATCAATCTGTTGCGGTAGATGAGCGTGCTAATTTTCTGATCGACCTTATGAAGAAATTAAGCATAGAGGTCGATGAGGCATTTGCTAGATTCATTCATCTATTGATTGCTAACAGAAGAATTAAGTTTGTAAAGCAAATTGCATCTTTTTTTGACTACACTATATTGGATAATGCCGGATTGATTCCAGTCGATGTAACCTCTGCTAGCGAACTTTCTTCTGAAGAACTGGGACTTTTATCCAACTTTGTTAAAAAATATACCGGCAGAGCACCAGTCTTCAATGTCAAATTCGATGAAGATCTAATAGCAGGGGTAGTCCTTGAATTTTCTGGGAAGAAATTGGATGCAAGTATCAAAGGAAGGCTTCAGAGCATAGTCAAAGACGTGCTTATTAGGAAGGGGTGATACCTTGAGATTAAACCCTGAAGAAATTGTCAGAGTACTTGAAAGCAAGATAGCAGATTACAAAGAAGAGATAAGACTCGAAGACGTTGGAAAGGTTATAGAAGTCGGTGATGGTATCGCTAGGGTCTATGGGTTGAATAAAGTTATGGCTAACGAAATTGTTGAATTCGTCGAGACCGGAACTAAAGGCCTTGCTTTCAACCTTGAAGAAGACAATGTTGGTATCATCATACTTGGCGAATATACACAGATCAAGGAAGGTCACACGGTGAGAAGAATGAAGAGAGTAATGGAAGTCCCCGTTGGAGAAGGACTTCTTGGCCGTGTTGTAAACCCGCTTGGCGAACCTTTGGATGGTCTTGGCCCAGTTAGTTACAAAGAAACCAGACCTATAGAATTCAAAGCACCTGGTGTCATTTACAGAAAACCTGTCGATACTCCACTTCAAACTGGTTTGAAAGTTATCGACTCTTTGATTCCAATTGGACGTGGACAGAGGGAATTGATAATTGGCGACAGGCAAACCGGTAAGAGTGCGATAGTGGTTGACACAATAATAAACCAAAAAGGCAAGGGTGTTTATTGCATCTATGTTGCGATAGGGCAAAAGGCAGCAGCGGTTGCAAGGATAGTTGATAAGTTTAAACAATCTGGTGCAATGGACTATACGACGGTTGTCGTCGCATCCTCATCTGATCCTGCAACGCTCCAATATATTGCACCATATGCAGGTTGTGCAATGGGTGAGTATTTCATGTTCAAAGGTAAAGATGCGTTAGTTGTATACGATGACCTCTCAAAACACGCGGTTTCTTACAGACAAATTTCTCTACTTTTGAGAAGACCACCGGGAAGAGAAGCCTATCCTGGCGATGTGTTCTACCTACATTCCAGACTATTGGAACGTGCGGCATGTCTCAGCAATAATGCAGGTGGAGGGTCTTTGACAGCTCTACCAATTATAGAAACTCAAGCGAATGATATTTCTGCTTACATTCCGACAAACGTCATATCCATTACAGATGGTCAGATATATCTTGAACCTGGTTTATTCTACGCAGGCCAAAGACCAGCTGTGAACATAGGGCTTTCAGTTTCTCGTGTCGGTGGTGCGGCTCAAATCAAGGCAATGAAACAGGTATCAGGTTCACTAAAACTTGATATTGCACAATACCAAGAACTCGAAACATTTGCACAGTTTGCAACTGAACTTGACCCAACGACGCAAGCTCAACTTACCAAGGGCCAAAGATTGATGGAACTGATGAAACAGCCACAATACAGCACTATGGAAGTTGAAGAGCAAGTTATCGTTCTATACGCTGGCGTTAATGGTTACCTCAATGATTTACCAATTTCGTCTGTTAAGACCTTTGAAGGTGAACTACTAAAACATTTCAAAGAAAGATATCCAGAGGTCTTAGAAGAAATCAAGACGAAAAAGCAAATATCACCTGAACTGGAAGCTAAATTGAAAGAATACATAAAGGCTTTCAAAGAAGAATTTGCAAAGATATACGGGAAGTGATGCCAAATGAGTCGTGGCAGGCTTCTCCAAATTAAGAGAAGAATAGGCGCTACACAGTCTCTAAAAAAGATTACAAAAGCGATGGAGATGGTTTCAACCGCTCAAATAAAGAAGGTTGAGAAACGTCTTGAAGTTGTTCGCGAATTTTTGAAGGAGACAAAAAACGTAGTTTCTCAAGTCCATTTAGAAATAGAACATCCCTTTGTTACTGGAAATGGTAAAAGTGCGTTAATTATAATCGGTACGGACATGGGATTGTGCGGTTCATTCTCATCGGAAATCTCAAAGAGAGCATTAAGTTTGGATAGAAAAGAGAATTTTGATCAAATATACGTTATAGGTGCAAGGACTGCGCCTACATTTAGAAAAAATGAGAAAGTAGCTCGCATATACGAACATGCATATGATGTACCAACTTTTGAATTCATGCAAACCCTCGTTACGGATATGTTGTCTAATGACGTAGCGCGAGTAAAAGTGGTATATGGAAAATTCAAGAACAAATTAGCTCAACTACCAGATATCTTTGTGTTAACACCTTTTGTCGAGGAAGATAAAAAGGAACACGGTGATATGTACGAATTTGAACCTGTTGGGCCAGACTTCCAAGTTAAACTAATAGAATTCTATGCAACAAGTGTACTTTTTTCTTTAGCATTTGAAAGCAAAATCAGTGAGCTTTATGCAAGACAAAATTCGATGAGAAATGCAACAGAAAACGCAGATGATGTTGTAAGACAACTCACTATAGATTACAACAAAGTGAGACAGGCATCCATCACCCAAGAACTCATAGAAATAGTTACCGGCGCAGATGCCTTAAAAGAAAGATAAAGGAGTGATGCACGTGTCCAAAAAATCTAAGGGAACAATAGTAACAATAATTGGACCGGTCGTAGATGTCAAATTCTCAGAAGGTGAATTACCGGATATATACGACGCACTAATTGTTACAAATCCAGAGAACGGCAGAAAATTAGTTCTAGAAGTAGAGCAACTCATCGGTGATAACACTGTCAGGACGATTGCTATGGATAGCACCGATGGTTTTGTTCGTGGAATGGAAGTAGAAAACACTGGAGCACCTATCAAAGCGCCTGTTGGTCAAGGTGTGCTCGGCAGGATGCTCAATGTCATAGGGGAATCAATCGATGAACTTGGAGAGATAAAAGATGTTGAATATTGGCCAATTCATAGACCTGCACCATCCATGGCAGAACAAAACACGGAAATAAACATACTTGAAACTGGTCTTAAAGTCATTGACCTACTTGCACCATTTCCGAGAGGTGGAAAGATAGGCTTCTTCGGTGGTGCAGGGGTCGGAAAAACAGTTCTTGTTATGGAAATGATCAGAAATATCGCCATAGAGCACCATGGTTTTTCCATGTTTGCAGGTGTCGGTGAAAGAACAAGGGAAGGAAACGACCTTTACCTTGATATGAAAGAAGCGGGAGTTTTGAATAACACGGTGCTTGTGTTCGGCCAAATGAACGAACCACCGGGAGCAAGATTTAGGATAGCGTTGACTGCACTCACAATAGCAGAATATTTCAGAGATGTTGAAGGTAAAGACGTGCTCTTATTCATAGACAATATATTTAGGTTTGTTCAAGCTGGTAGTGAAGTTTCAGCCTTGCTCGGTCGTATGCCATCTGCTGTTGGTTATCAGCCAACGTTGGCAACCGACATGGGAGAACTTGAGGAGAGAATCACTTCAACGAAACGTGGTTCCATAACGTCTGTTCAAGCGATTTACGTCCCAGCAGATGATATAACTGACCCAGCTCCGGCAACTACATTCACGCATCTTGATGCCACGATAGTTCTATCAAGGCAGCTTGCAGCACTTGGCCTATATCCTGCGGTAGATCCGCTCGACTCTACCTCAAAGATTTTGGATCCAAACGAAATAGGCGTGGAACACTACGAAGTTGCAAGGGGTGTTCAAGAAGTACTTCAACGATACAAAGACTTGCAAGATATCATTGCGATACTTGGTATGGAAGAACTATCAGAAGAAGATAAAATTATAGTTCAGAGAGCTAGGAAGATACAAAGATTCTTGACGCAGCCAACTCACGTTGCCGAAAGATTTAGCGGCATACCTGGTGTTTACGTACCGATCAAAGAAACAATCAGAGGATTCAAAGAAATATTGGAAGGAAAGTATGACGATTTGCCAGAATCAGCATTCTACATGGTTGGTACAATAGATGAAGCAGTACAAAAGGCAAAGGAACTTACACAAGCAAGCGTTATTTGATACAACATCAAATGGCTTAGAAAGGAGAGAAGAGCGCGTAACTCTCCATATTAATGGAAAATAGGTAACATTGCGCTCGCATACAGCATGAAAGTTAGAATAGTAACTCCATATAGAATAGCAGAATTTTCTAATGCACAATTTGTAGTATTTAGAACAGTTGAAGGAGAGATGGGTGTGCTCGATAGGAGAGCACCCATCATTGCTAAATTAGCAATTTGTGACGTAAGAATAAAACTCGATAATGGTGAAGAGGTTTATCGAGTTGTCGATGGGTTCATTCATTGCGATGGGAAGAGTAATGTCGTAATATTAACAGAAGAGATGGGAAGACCAGAAGAATTCGACCCGCATAAATATCTTGGCAACGGAGTAAGTGGTAAGACTGCAAAATGAGGTGAGAATTGTTGAAAAGTGCCGTAGTAATCGATAGCACAACGAAGCTGAGCAAAGATTATGTGTCAGCGGTTGATATCTATACCGTCCCAGTTAGAGTCTATTTGGATGGTAAAGAATATCGTGATGACGATACTTTGCTAGATTTAGTAATGAAGACCATAGAGGACGGCAAAAACCTTGAAACATCATTACCCTCTCCGAATGAAGTAGAATCACTGTTTGACGAACTCTCTAGAAAGTACGAAAGAATTTATGTCCTATCAGTCTCTTCTTTGCTGAGTGGCACATACAGTCTTTTCAGCACAATAGCGAGCAATTACGAGAACGTGGTGGTTTTTGACTCTAAATCGATAAGTATTCAAAATACGTATATTTTAACACGCATGATATCCGATATTGAAAGTGGCAAAAATATCGAAGAAAATGATATAATATCGTATAGGGATGATTCAATATTTCTAATTTCGATTTTCAACATTGAACGACTCGAACGAAGTGGAAGAGTGAGCAAAGTCCTTTCTGCGATAAGTAAAATGATGCACATAAAACCAATTCTCACAATAGCAAGAACTGGTGAATTAGAATTAATTGGGAAAGCAATAGCGAATAAGAAAGTGCTTGAGATAATGAATCAAAATGTTAACGGTTTTTTAAGACAAGAAAATAGAACCAAATTTCGGATGTTTGCAGCCGTTGGTAAAGAAGAATACAAAGAGTATGTATACAATATTGCGCAGAGGAATGACTGGAAACCAAATTTCTTTGGATTAGGGACGGCAATATTAGCACAGGTAGGAACAGAAGTATTCGGTATTTTGATCGGTAGAAATACGAAATGAGGAGGAGATTATGAAAACACTTTATATCTATGATAGTTCGGTCGATTATCAACCAGGATTAGATTTTGGCGTACCCACCGATGTATTTCCATTAAAAGTTTATGTTAACAACAAAGAGTACATAGACAAAGTTAACATAACCGATGAAGAATTCTATTCTTATTGTCTCAGCGGTGCACAAGTAACGACATCCCAGCCAAATCGCGAGGAAATGAGAGAGAAGCTTGGGAAATATTCAAAAGAGTACGATAACATATATGTAGTCACCATATCGCAAAAATTGAGTGGAACGTATGATACGGTTTCTTCAATAGTAAAAGAAGACAACCTAAAGAATGTGACAGTACTGGATTCAAGAAGTGCAAGTTTGAAAACTACGTATGTCTTTTACAGAATAATAAATGCAGCGGAAAATGGTATAAAAGTTACACAGGATGTAGTTCAACAAATTGTACACGAGAGTCTGCTGGTATTTACTGTTTCTACACTCGAATATCTCGAAAGAGGTGGAAGAATCGGCAAAGCAAGGTCTTTAATCGGTAGGTTGCTCAAAATAAAACCTATACTCTCGACGGATGATGACGGCTACACAGAATCACTAGACACTGTTCGAACAATGGAGGCATGCATCTCTAAGATGAGAGAAATCACGGCCGAATTTGCCAAAAAGGTTGAAAATCCGATGATTATAGGTGGTTACGGTGTGGCAAATATGAAAACATACCTTGACAAGTTGTTGGAAGGTTTCAAAGTACATTCCATAGCAAGGATCGGTCCGGGCATATCTGCACATGTTGGACCAGAGGTGTTTGGACTTGCAATTGGAAGGGGGTTGATTTGATGATAAAGGATTATCTAAATAGTGTTGTCGAAGACAAATCATCAAAGGATTTTATAATCTTTTCTTCTATTCTGTTTTCGTTAGGATTCATCATGTCAATTATTTCAAATGCATTTTTCTTCATCGATGATGTTGCGATTAAAGTCTTCTTCGGTATTGCAAACACAGTGTTTTTAATAGGTGTAATAGGATTGTGCATAACAATATCAAAATGGTTCAAAAACAGTGATGAAAAACTCTATGCACTGTCGAGCTTATACATGGTGTTCATATTGATATTTGCCTTTTTGGGATTTTTCATCCCATTTCTGTTCCTCATAACGACAGCACTTTTAATGGCTGTTGTAATGACTGCGAAGAAATTCATACTCTCTGAAGAGAAATTGACGATAGGAAAAACAACTTCTTATTTTCTCATCACGCTGTCTTTCTACACTATGGAGCTTGTGACTGAGCTAAACGAAGAAATCACTCGGAGGTGATCGTATGGAAGTTAGGACATTTGCCCGTGGATTTGAACTATCCGATGCCATGAGGAGTTACTTGGACGAGAAACTGGAGAAAGTCAAGAGAGCGCTTGGTAACCTTGCAGAAAGAGATGACCTTAACATCGAGGCACGTTTTGATAAGGACGGTCCGTTTTATGCTCTAAGACTCCAAACTTACCTAAACGGTAAGGACATCGTAGTACAAGAAAAAGCAAATGATGTATACGGCACAATCGATATGGCGTGTGACAATTTTGAGAAGTCGATCAAGAGAGAAAGAGAATATTACAAATCTTATCACAAATCAAGTGTGAGAAGTGCAGCCGAAGTAATGGCAGAAGAATTATCACCCAAACACATTATTGGCGAGGAAGATGACAAAATTGACATTGCAAAACGAGTTTTCTTGGCCAATGTAACGCTTGAGGAAGCCATTGAACAAATGGAAGTGATGGACCATACTTTCTTTGTGTTCAGGAACATGGACACAGGTGAGTTGAACATGATTTATAAAAAGAACGGTAAATACGGTTTAATCGAATTTCAAGAATAGTTTCTTATCGATAACATAATAATATATGAAAACATCGAAGTGCTCCTTTTTAAGGAGCACTTTTCTTTTCAAAACCTCTCTTGACTTTCACCTTACTATGATTTATCATATAGTTGTAATTGTGAAATTTATAACGATAAATTATTGACCTGGCAATCCAATAAGGACATGGATGGTGAATAACGTGGAATCAAAGGGCGATAAGAAAAATGACCAAGCCACAACGATAAACATAAAAATCTGCCTTGGAAGTTCGTGTCATTTGAAAGGCGCATATGAGATCACACAGAAGCTGCAAGAAGTATTTGCAGGTGACCCGAACGTTCTTTTGTCAGGTTCTCTTTGCATGAACAACTGTGCCAATGGTGTCAGCATTGAAATAAACGGTGAGTTGATTTCAAAAGTGACGGCTGATAATTTAGACGAAACCGTCATTCACAAAGTAATGGAGAAAAAGAAACGGATGGTGAACGATGATGAAGCAAAGTGAGTACATCATCTCAAATGATGCAAACTGCAAGTACTGCTACAAATGCTTGAGAAATTGTCCGGTAAAGGCAATAAGTTTCCACGATGAAAAGTCGTTTGTCATAGAAGAAGAATGTGTACTTTGTGGCACTTGTGTCAACGTTTGTCCACAACATGCAAAGAATTACAGACGCGATCTCGATATATTTGATTCCATTGTTAAGAAGCCATTCGTATTATCAGTAGCACCATCGGTATATGCATATTTTGATCAACCCTTTAAGGTATTTGATTTATTCAAAAGTCTTGGATGCGTTTACATCTCTGAAACTGCAGTTGGCGCACAGTTTGTCACAGATGCTTACCTCAAGCAACTTTCCAATGCAAACGGTCCACGCATCACAACATCTTGTCCTGTTATCGTTAATATCGTTGAAAAGTACTTTCCTCAGTATCTCGGGTACCTTATGCCCGTGGTCTCACCTGCGATTGCACATAGCCAATTCCTAGGATACAAATTTGGAGACCTACCAAGAGTATTCATAGGTCCATGTGTGGCAAAGAAAGAAGAACTGAAAGAATATTATAACCTTGTATTGACTTTCGAAGAGATTGAAGAATGGATTCAAAAAGAGGGAATCGATATAGACGACTACACTGAAAAGCTGCCAGATGCACCGTATCCTGAAAGAACACGCATGTACCCTGTAAGCGGTGGTATTCTCTACTCTGCGGATAAGCAAAGACTCGAACACATTGTAGTGGAAGGTGCGGAGAATTTCATAGAATTCTTGGAAAAATTTGAACCATCCACTCACGATAAGGTAATCATCGAGGCATCTTCGTGCATTGGTGGTTGCTTAAACGGCCCTGCGATGAAGAAAGATACCAACATACTTGTAAGAAAGAATACACTGACAAGATACTTCAAGATGTTATCAGATAATGCGGACAAAAGGATTAACACATCGAATTATGAATTGAATCTTACAAAACACTTCATTGATAAGAATGCACGAATACAGGTACCTGAAGAACAGATCAGGGAAGTTCTTCATCTCCTTGGAAAGGATGATAAGACGAAGGAACTCAACTGTACTGGGTGTGGCTACGAAACTTGCTATGAAAAAGCAAGAGCAGTCGTAATTGGCAAGGCAGAGAAAGACATGTGCTTTGCATATCTTGTAGAGATCGTCTCTTCGGTAAGTTACAAAGTTGTTGACGAAACACCCAATGCAATTGTCATATTCAAAGGAGAGCGTATCACATACATAAATACTGCTACCAAGGCCTTATTTGAAGGTTATAGCGATGAAAACATTTTGGAGATATGTAAAAAGGTCTATAGCAAACGCTATAAAATACATGAGTTGTACATAAACTCAAGAAAAGTGTATTTTTATCCAAAGACATTTGAATTGCCTAGTGACGGTGGTAATGTCGTACTCTTCGTCGATATCACCGAAATGGTACTACAAAAGGAAAGAATGGACGAAATAAAGCGCAAGAGTATACAAAAAATAGAGGAAGTATTGAACGACCAAATGAAGTTGGCACAGGATATTGCAGGACTACTAGGTGAGTCTATAGCTGAGACAAAATCGCACTTTTTGGAATTCAAAAACTACATGGAGGATAACGATGCTAACTTGTGAGATTCATTATGCACAGAAGAACAAAGCTGGTGAGTCTGTCTGTGGAGATACAACCAAGATAAAGAAAAGCGAAGGCAAGACCGTCGTAAGTATATCGGATGGATTAGGCAGTGGCGTAAAAGCGAGTATCTTATCCACACTAACGGCATCAATGGCAACCACTATGGTCTTCGACGGCGTGCCCATATCAGAAGTCTTTCAATCCATCATCTCCACACTTCCAACATGCAAAGTTAGGGGCATCAGCTATGCAACACTTGCCACCTGTTTGATAGACTATGTAACAGAAAAGTGCACGATATATGAGTACGACTTTCCCGTTGTACTCATATATCGCGACGGAAAATTCATAGATTACGAAAAAAGCTTCAAAGACATCCAAGGCAGAAAAGTCTCAGAAATGAATACAAACGTAAAAACAGGTGACATCATCTTTCTCATGACAGATGGTATATCACAAGCAGGCATGGGAACGAGCAGATACCCATTCGGATTCGGAGTAGAAAATATCGTCAAAGAGCTTAACAACTTATTAGCCAATAAAATAGATTTGCCTAGCATCACAAATCATCTCATAAAATTAGCAGAAACGCTCGATTACAAAACAAAAGGTGACGATGCAACTGTATGTGCCATCAAAATCAGAGAGAAACGACTTGTAACGATCATGGTTGGACCACCTGAAAAGAAAGAAAATGATGAACAGATAGTGAAGAGACTCATAGAATCAGAAGGAAAGAAAGTTATCTGTGGTGGTACAACTAGTCAAATAGCAGAAAAGGTGCTCAACAAAAAAGTTGAAATCGACTTTGCGAGCATCTCTCAAATTTCTCCTCCCGTCGGATATATGGATGGAGTAGATTTAGTCACTGAAGGTATAATCACACTCACACAAGTTTTCAGATTCTGCGAAGGTCAATCAAATGAACTTGGTATTGGCGCACAAAGAATCGTAGATATGCTCAACGAAGCAGATGTGGTCAATTTCCTTGTCGGTAGAGCAATAAACCCAGCTCACCAAAACCCACTGTTCGTCCACGACATATCACTGAAATTCAGATTGATATACGACATATCCAAGATACTCGAAAAAATGGGCAAGATTGTGAATATAGAATACTATTGAAATATCTCTGATGAAATATCTCTGATACGTTTCGAATCTACTTCTAACCAATTCCTAGATACTTTTGGCAATACGCAATAACAATCTGCGAATTTACCACAATCTAAAACATTTCTTTCGTGAAAAAAATCTAAATTATCTATTGACATTTCCCAGTTTCTATTCTATTATAATTGTGAAAAGAATAACGTGATATTATTCACAACATACTAATCAATAGATAAAACTTTCAACTTGAGTGACGAATTGTTGGTTTGAAGAATATATTTGGAGGTGTGGCGATGCTTACAAGAAGCTTTGATAAGGTCGAAGACATTTTGGAAAAATATGGCTACAGGAAAGAGATGCTCATCAAGATCCTCCTCGAGATTCAGCACGAATACAGACATATACCAAGGGAAGTTGTGAACTATATAGGTGTAGCACTTGGCATACCACCAGCAAAGATATATGGTGTCATTACGTTTTACTCACAGTTCTCACTCAATCCAAAAGGCGAGTATACGATCATGATATGCGACGGTACAGCTTGCCACATGGAGGGTTCCATGAATCTTGTCAAGGTTATAGAAGAGGAGATCGGAATAAGGCCAGGCGAAGTAACACAAGATCTGAAATTCAGTCTTGATAAGGTCGGATGCCTCGGTGCGTGTGCGCTTGCACCAGCTATGGTTATAAATGGTGAGGTATATGGAAAACTTACCCCGGACAAGGTTAGAGAGATACTCAGAAATATCAAAGAAAGGAAGGCTGAGTGAATATGACAACTACAACAGAAAAGAGATTTGACAACGCACAAGAGATAATTAAATATATAGATGCACTCAAGGCAAAAAAAGAGAAGAAGCTTCAGAAGAAATCAATATATGTCTGTGTTGGTACTGGTTGTACCGCGAGCGGTTCTAGAAAGGTGTATGCAAAATTCGTTGATGTGATAAAGCAAAAGGGTTTGGACGTAGCTATTGAAAAGATAGACGATGATGACGAACCAGTGAAAAGAACCGGTTGTTGTGGTTTGTGCTCGCTTGGACCGCTTGTAAAGGTTATGCCCAGTGGAATCACATACAGCCATGTTACAGTTGATGACGTTGAAGAGATAGTTGAAAAAACACTTGTCAACGGAGAATCAATAGAGAGATTGCTGCTCACAGACCCGATCAGTCATCAAAAGGTTGAAAGGCTCGAGGATGCCACATTTTTCAAAAATCAAACTTTTTACATAATGAATGAAATAGGAAAGAGCGAGTGCGAGAGTATAGAAGACTACATGGCACGCGGCGGATATTTGTCGCTTGCAAAGGTCCTTTCGATGGACAGAAAAGAGATAATAGAGATAATCAAAGCTTCTGGTTTACGTGGTCGTGGTGGCGGAGGATTCCCAACAGGTCTTAAATGGGAAGCGGCTTACAACAGCAAAGGTGATATAAAATACATCGTTTGTAATGCCGATGAAGGTGACCCAGGAGCATTCATGAACAGGACTTTGCTTGAAAGAGATCCGCATTCCGTCTTGGAAGGTATGATAATAGCAGCGTATGCGATAGGTGCACAGGAAGGCTATGCGTACATAAGGGCAGAATATCCAATCGCAGTCGAGATGTTCAACAAGGCTATTGAATCTGCAAAAGAATACGGATTGCTTGGCGATAACATACTCGGTACCGATTTCTCACTTGACATACACGTAAAGGAAGGCGCAGGTGCGTTTGTTTGTGGAGAGGAAACAGCGTTACTCTCTTCTATTGAAGGTAAACGAGGTACTCCAAGGCCAAGGCCACCATTCCCAGCTCAAGCGGGCCTTTGGGGAAAACCGACACTCATCAACAATGTTGAGACTTATGGAAATGTTGCGAAGATATTAAGAGATGGTGTGGAAAGCTATAGGACAAGAGGTGTACAAAAATCACCTGGCACAAAGATGTTTTCTGTTACAGGTCCACTCAATCTAACCGGAATCATAGAAGTACAATTCGGTACAACGTTGAGATACATACTTGAAAATATCTGTGGTGGCACATCGAATGGTCGCAGGATAAAAGCAATTCAGATAGGTGGTCCATCTGGTGCATGTCTGCCGGAAGAACTTTTTGATTTGCCTCTTGACTATGATACGTTAAAATCCGTTGGTGCGATGGTTGGTTCTGGCGGTATCGTTGCTATCACAGACGACAGATGTATGGTTGAAGTTGCAAGATTCTTCCTTGACTTTACAAAACGTGAGTCTTGTGGAAAGTGCGTACCATGTAGAGAAGGTACGATGCAAGCATACAACATTCTCGAAAAATTCACACAGGGTAAGGCGACATATGAAGACCTTGAAACACTCGAATACGTTTCTGAAATAGTTAGAACAGCATCGTTGTGTGGACTTGGTAAGACAGCACCAAATCCAATCGTAAGTACTCTGAAATACTTCAAAGAAGAATACATAGAGCACATAGAAGGAAAATGTCCAAGCGGTATGTGTACTGCATTCAAGAAATATATTATCTCACCAGAGAAGTGTAAGAGTTGCAGCTTATGTGCAAGAAGCTGTCCGAACGGCGCAATAAGTGGAGAACGTGGTAAGCCTTACGTTATAGATCAAGACAAGTGCGTTAAATGTGGCCTCTGTGTCACAAAGTGTAAGTTCGGCGCAATAGAACTTGTCGGTTGACCTTTGGGAGGGTGATAGCATATGAAAATAAACGTCAATGGAAAACAAGTAGAAATAAAAGATGATGCAAAAAACATCATGGAAGCTTTGAGAGAAATAGGTATAGAGATACCAAATCTGTGTTATCTTTCTGAAACATCGGTATATGGCGCATGTAGAATGTGTCTTGTTGAAGTCGATGGAAAAGAAATAGTCACATCTTGTACGCTTGCACCAAGAGAAGGAATGAGTATAAGGACACATACACCAAAGATATACGAAATGAGAAAGGGTATTTTGCAACTTCTACTTGCCTCTCACGACGGTGATTGTACAACTTGTGAGATGAACGGAAAGTGCAAATTGCAAAGATATGCTCGAGATTTTGGACTGACAACAAATAGATTTGCAACAGTCTCCAAGAAGACAATCACAGACAATTCATCGATCATTGTCAGAGATAACGCAAAGTGTATACTTTGTGGAGATTGTGTAAGGGCTTGTGAAGAACTGCAAACAGTTTCTGCGATAGATTTTGCATATAGAGGATTTGATACGCAAGTTGTACCGTCTTTTGAAGAGAAGATCGAAAATACTGAATGTGTCTTCTGCGGTCAATGCGTCGCATACTGTCCAACAGGTGCACTTGCGATAAGGAACGATGTCGATAAAGTATACAAAGCAATCGAAGATGGTAAATACGTTATAGGTATGATTGCACCAGCAGTTAGGGCATCACTTCAAGAAGAATTTGGACTGGAAGATGACATAGCAATGGCAGGGAGAATGGTCTCTGTGCTAAAGATGATAGGGTTCAAGAAAGTCTTCGACGTAGCCTTCTCTGCAGACCTTGTTGCATATGAAGAGGCACATGAATTCTTGGAAAGACTTGAAAAGAATGAAAGATTGCCACAATTCACATCTTGCTGCCCTGGTTGGGTGAAATTCGCAGAACAGTACTATCCAGAATATGTACCGCATCTATCGAGTGTAAAATCACCACAGATGGCGCTTGGTGCAGTGATAAAGAAATACTACGCGAAAGAGATCGGTGTAGCCGAAGATATAATACTTGTATCGGTCATGCCCTGTACTGCTAAAAAATTTGAGGCAGAGAGAGAAGAATTCAACGGTGATGTAGATATTGTTCTTACAACTAGGGAATTGGTAAAGGTCTTCAAATCAACAGGGATGGATATAAAGATGGTAGAACCAGAACCGTTTGACAGACCGTTTGGACTTTCTTCTCAGTCTGGATTGAGCTTCGGTAAAACAGGTGGTGTACTTGGCAGTGTTATAGAAGTTATTGCAGACAAGGCAGCTGTTAAGAATGTAAACACTAAGCAAATCTCAGAAGGAACAAACCTTACAGAAATTGAATTAGAAAACGGTAGAATAGTCAGAGGCATAGCGGTATTCGGACTCGGTAACGTCAGAAAAGTAGTAGACAAACTAAAAAATGGCGAGCTCCAAGCAGACGTTGTAGAAGTCATGGCATGTAACTACGGTTGTATAGGTGGAGGCGGTCAGCCTTACCCAAATGATGTTAGGACCAGAGCAAGAAGGGCAAGTATACTTAGAGAAACGCAGAGTGTCGATGTGCTCATTTCTCCAACTGAAAATTTCCACATGAGGCAACTGTACGAAAAGTACTTTGGCGCTCCATTAAGCCACGAGGCACACGAAACGCTACACACTGAGTACAAACACAGAAGAAGAATACAACAAGAGGAGATCGATATACTCCCATTACCAACCGATGACGAGGAAAAGATAGAAATTAGTGTGTGTTTAGGCACATCTTGTTATACGAAAGGCTCATATGAAATACTTGAAAAACTCATAGCACTATCAAACAACGAAGAATGGGCAAAGAACTTGGAAATAAAGGGCACATTCTGCCTAGAGAATTGCGGTAAAGCACCAAATGTCTTGATTAATGATAGAATAGTAGGTGAGGCAACAATAGAAAAGATAAAAGAGGTGGCGCTTAGTGAAATCAGAGAAAAGCAAGGAGATACTGAAATTTCCAAAAGCAACCTTTGAACGCCTTAAACAATACCATGCGCTCTTAACACAACTGGAGATCGAACAAAAGCAACGATACATTCTTTCAGAAGAAATAGCTGAGATGCTCAAGATCACACCGGAACAGGTAAGAAAAGATTTCTCGTATTTGAAGACATCGGGAAAGCCGAAAGTGGGATACAATATTTCAGAATTACTCGCAGAACTTGACGAACTTTTTGGAATAAAAGCGAATGACAACATAATTATAGTAGGTGCAGGAAATCTTGGAAGTGCACTTGCAAATTACAAAGGATTTCAAAACATCGGAGCGCGTGTAGTTGCCATATTCGATAAGGACCAAGAGAAAGTTGGCAAGATGGTTGGAGAACTCATGGTCCTCCCGTTGAAAGACATACCAAGGGTTGTGCGGAGATTCCACGTTAGAACTGTAGCAATTTGCGTCCCTGAAGACGCCGCTCAGCAAGTTGCAGACTTATTGGTTGCATACGGGATAAAAGCAATTTGGAACTTCTCTACGAGAATACTTGATGTACCAAATGATGTCATAGTTCAAAATGAAGATATAACTAGGGGCCTGCTCAGCATTAAACATATGCTTGCAGAGTCTGAAAAGAGAAAATACGAAAATTCAGAAGTCTGAAGACAAGCACAAATCACTTAAAGTAAGATCGCATTTTGCGATGAGAAAGCAATAAAGACAGTATACTAAAGCAGTATAGCAGAAAACTAATCGAAAGGCATCATCCAAATATCTACATATATACATATATATACATATAGTGAGGAAAGACCTCACAGCGGCCACCACACCTTCCCGCCCCGGTTCACCACCGGGGACTTTTTTGTCGAGAAGGTGTCACTGGTTATATATTCCAAATTTCGTGATATTCGTGAGGAGTCTCACAGTATTCGCAGATGAACTTTCCATCGACACGTACAAATGAAGCATTAACCCCCTCACCATTTACGGGATTTGTGATACAATTTTCATTCTTACATCTTATTTCATCGAATCCGTATATTCTTGGCGGAAGATTTATTCTATACTTCTCTTCCACTCTTCCATTCTTTACTATATTCACGGTAGTATTTGGCGAGATGGCAGATAGTTTCTTGATTTCCTTGAAACTCAGGTATCTATCTGGCAAGCTGATGTAACCTTTGCAATTCCCATCGACTGATTTAAAAATTCCATCGGTACTATCTACATCATACAACTTCAAAATCCTGCGTATCTTCAGCACCGTATTGTATATCTCATCGGTTGATTTTCCTTTGGCTATATGGTCTATCACTGTGCCATTATCTATAGGTTTAATACCTCTTTTTCCCTCCTTTTGTGTACCCTTTGTGCCATCGATGATGGGAGCAGGAACAATGAAATCTTCAGTTGGTTCTTCTCTTCTCATCGTTGTATCAAAATCTGTCCTCAGTGCACCGCCAAACATCGAGAGAAGTACGACACGTACCCAGTAACCGTTAATTGCTTGGCCTTCCCAACCATTTAGTGGAAGATTATCGAGAAAAGTGGGGATTTCTGGTTCAATCTTTGGGCGTGGAAGCGGGTGATAGAACTTTACATCTTCAGGCAACTTATCGAGCAAGTCCTTTCTGAACGTTACGGCCTTCTTAAGTATATGCGCCTTTTCAAGTACATCCTCGCCCATTCGTTCAAGCTGCAGCCTGGTAAAGTACCAGATACTTGCAGGTGAGCCATACGAGAGATACTCGTCTATAGAATTATAAATCCTCACTTGAAATCCATTTCTCCTCATCTTATCAACGTAACTTTGCGGCATTTGAAGTTGTTGTGGTGCAACCAAGTCCACCTCCACATTTTTGAAAACTTTCAATCCATCTGCTTTTGAATGGACAGTCCTGCCGTGGAGTAGATCTCCAACAAGCGCTATCTTGATGTGCGAATTATCGAAGTTATTCTGTTCTAAGAAAGTGTACTCATCGAGCAATTCTTGCGTCGGGTGTTCATGCTTTCCATCACCACCGTTTATAAATGCGGGTCTTGCAATACCATGTCTATCTGCAAAATCGCCCACCTTCTGTTCTAAGAGTCTGCAGACACCTTCAAGCCGTGTTCTGAGAACAAAAATGGAATAGTCACTGTAACCAGTTAGCATATTGAATGTATCTACATAGCTTTCTTGCTTGTTGAACGAGGAATGTTCTGAATCGAAGATATTCACTTTTGCGTTTTTATGGAATTTCGCAGCGTTGATGAAGGATTCTTTCGTTCTCGTGGATGATTCGAGGAAGACAATATATATACCCGTGTTACTTTTAATTTGGAACTCCAAAATATCCTCTTTGTTTTTTACCTTCTCTTTCAACTTTCTTACGTTATTGTACAAGAACAGTTGTTCCTCGACCGAAAGGTCGTTGATAACTGCCAACGTCCGACTTAAGAAATCGTTCTTCATATGCACTTTTCCCCCCACACACAGATTTTTTGTATCTTGCTCTGTCTTGCCCTACTTTGTCTTCCGGCAATTTCTGAGATATTATACAACAAATAATAGAAAATTTGAACCGTGAAAAAATAGAATGTAAAGGGCTAAACATCCGTTAGACCCCTTTCAGTGCGTGCTCTCTGCTTTTAAAGACATTTAAATAAAGACATTCAAAAAGAGTGGTAGGATTAAAACAATCAGCAGCGTTAAAAAATACGTCAACTTTCGCGTATTCTTCATATTCATAAACTTTTCATTCGTGTAGCTCTTTCGACCACCAGAATTAAGTATTATGCCACATCATTTTTACCACTTTGGACGGAACGTTGTAAATGTGAATTATCAATAGTATAATAAAGTAGAAGTTGTTAATTTGGTTGAGTTGAAAGGGGTGTTGTACGTATGCACTATCCGTTACCATCTTGGTTGAGTGAATCTGTTATCTATCAAATATTCCCTGATCGTTTTGCCATAGGTAAAGGAAAGACGGTGTACGATAAGGCTGAGCTTTACACAAAGCGTGGTGGAAAATTGGTGAACTGGAATGTCCCGCCGAAGTATAAAAGTGATGCAAGTCACGTGATGGAATTCTATGGTGGTGACCTCTGGGGTATAGCTGAAAAGCTTGATTATTTAAAAGACTTGGGCGTAAATTTGATATATACAACGCCCATATTTTTGTCTCCTTCCAACCACAAGTATGATACTGTAGACTACATGCGTATAGATTCACAGTTCGGTGGTGAGCGAGCATTTAAGTACTATTTGAAGAAAGCCAAAGGGAATGGATTTAGGGTGATGCTCGACGGTGTCTTCAATCATCTGAGCAAAGAAAATGAGTGGTTCAAGAAAGCCCTCAGAGGCGATAAAACGCACGTGAGTAAGTTTACGTTCTACAAGAATGGATACAGATCTTGGAACAATTTTGAAGGAATGCCGGAGTGGAATTGGGAAGAACTTGAGGTGAGGAATTACCTGCTTTCAGTTGTTGAACATTACCTCAGGTTGGGCATCGACGGTTGGCGACTCGATGTGGGTTTTGATGTAGGATATGTAAACAATGCACTCATCAACTCACGCGCAAAGAGTGTTTCGACAGAGAAGTACATTGTAACGGAGACATGGAATTTTCCATCGAATTGGACTGTAGTAGATGGCATCATGAACTACCATTTCAGAGAGGTTGTTCTTGGATATCTCAAAGGTGAATTTAGAAATCCAGCACAAGCTTTGAAGAAGGCATACGATGAGACACCGAATATATACGGCTGTTGGAACATGCTCGATAGTCACGACACGGAAAGATTGGCAACTGTGATTCCAGATAAGGCATCGAGAAAGTTGGCTGTTGTGTTGCAATTTACCTACCCTGGTGTTCCTTTCGTATATTACGGTACAGAAATCGGTTTGACTGGTGGAAGAGACCCGGAATGCAGGGCACCGATGCCTTGGAATGAAGAACTGTGGGACAATGAATTGAGGGAATTTTACAAGAAGCTAATCAATATAAGAAAACAAGAAATTGCATTGAAAATCGGTGGATTTGAAGTGATGAATGAAGAGCCAATTGTGTTTTTGAGAAAAGCTCCATATGTACTCGATGACGTAATCGTAGCCGTGAACAAAGATAGTGAAAAAAATGTTTCCGTTTCTGTCCCTGATGGAAGATTACTCGCAGGTACGACGTTCGTTGATTTGATGACTGGTGAGGAATTTTGGATAGTTGGCGGTGTTCTGAAATTCAGTGTGCCACATAAAGGGTTTAGGATATTGAAAGCTCTCGACAAATCGAAAAAAGGATACACCCAGTATAAGAGGATATATTGAAAGGACGCATCGAGATGGCCCAAAGGTCACATGAGTACTACAACTTCATTGCTGAGATGTACGATGATATGTACAAAGATGAATATTGGCAAAATGTGATGGCACAGATAGAGGCTGAGATTCTCAGGTATGTACCGGATATGGTGGGAAAATCGGTACTCGATTTGGGCGCTGGAACTGGGCAATGGTCACTTTGGGCCGCTCAACATGGTGCCGAAGTTACGTTGGTCGAACCTGCAAAAAGGATGCTCGAGATAGCTCGAGAAAAGCTTGTAGATTTTCAAGATGTGTGTAAATTCGTCAACTGCAAGGCCGAAAAATTCACAAAGAAGGTGCAAGACAAATTTGATGTTATATTCCTTCTTGGTGATGTACTTAGCTACGTCGAGGATATTGAAAAGACGTTGGAGAATGTATCGAAAATAGCAAAGGAAGACGCGTTTGTCTTTGGCACTGTTGATAATTTCGGCTTTTACATGAAAGAGGCTGTTATGTACGGTAGCAGGCAAGAGGTGATAAATCTACAAAAGACGGGCCGTTTACTCATAGGCTCAGAATACGGTGCGTTCATGTCTCGCAGCATTTCAGATGAAGAATTAATTGAATTCGCAACCCACTATGGCTGGAGGGTTGTGGATATAACCGCATTAGGCATCTTCAAAAGCCTCCATCTGAATGAAAAATACGGAAAGTATCTCATGAAAGAAGCTGAACATCTTCTTTACGTGTGGCAAAAAGAGTAAAAAGAATGTATAAGAATTTGGCAATCAAACGAATCCCAATCCGGTCATCTTATTGATGTCCAGCTTGTTGAGAAGTTCTTGCACAGATATGCCTTCAGATTGAGCCAAGAGGGATATCGCTTTTTGAATATCCCAATTTGCATCTTTTATTGCCTGTGATACTTTCTCATATCCGAAGTAGTTGATAAGGGGTGTCAGATTTGAAGCAGAACTTTGGAGATGTTCTTCGCATCTTTCTTTTTGTACTTCGATCTTAACAACGTATTCTTTCAGCGCCTTGCAGGAGTTTTGTAAGCTCTTCATAGATTTTAATGTGTAGTGGACAATAATTGGGGCAAATTGGTTGAGTTGGAGATTACCTTGAGCACATGCATGGGAGATGATTTCGTCTTGGCCAAAGACGGTGAGTGCAAGTTGCATGACGTATTCTGGAACGACGGGATTGACTTTTCCAGGCATGATTGAACTCCCTACTTGCACTGCTGGAAGTTTCAATTCTCCGATGGCTGTGTTCGGTCCACTGCCGAGCAGGCGTATATCGTTAGCTATCTTGTACAAATTCACAGCCAAAGATTTCAAAAGTCCGTGGACTTCAGCAAACGTGTCCAAATTCTGCGTTGCATCAATCAAATTCTCCGCCTTTGCGATCTTGACATTCGATACGCTTCGCAACACTTCTACTATCCTCAATATGTATTCTTTCGGTGCACCGATGCCAGTACCAATTGCCGTTCCGCCTATGTTCACATTTTTGATGCGTTCTTCCACCTTGTTTAATCTCCACCGATCCCTTGCAAGTGCATCTGCCCACGCACCAAATTGTTGACCCATCATGATGGGAACTGCATCCATAAGCTGTGTACGACCTACTGTGCGAATTGTGTAGAATCCCTTCTCTTTGTCTTGAATGGCGTTTTGCAGTATGATCACATCCACGACGAGTGTCCTGAGTGTGACAATCACTGCCATCTTCCCTGCGGTGACGAATGTATCGTTAGTAGATTGGTGCAAATTGACATGGTTGTACGGATCTACGATATACTCTCCCTTTTTCCCACCCAAGATCTCCGTTGCACGGTTGGCTATCACCTCATTGATGTTCAAATTGACAGAAGTGCCCGCACCACCACACAATGGGTCTACAACAACGTGAGTTTTCAAAATTTCCCACTCATCACACGCCTTTTGGATTGCTTGTGAGATTGACTCATCGAGCATTCCAAGTTCTGCATTCAACAGTGCACAGGCCTTCTTTATCATGAAGTACGCCCACAGAAAATGATCATCGAAACGCTCACCAGTTGAAGGAAAGAGCTCGAGGGCCCGTGCGGTGGAAATGCCATAATAAACATCTGAGGAAATTGCCTTACTACCAAGGTAATCCTCTTCGATGCGATATGAGATGTTACTTTGTACTCTTCCATCCACGGTCCCTCACTCCTCTCACTATGTTTTATCCATGTTTCTGCTACTCATTTACCATCAGTAATAAACAACTATTGCAAATTGATCTCACTGCCAAGTGGTTCTAGTGCTCGTTCTAAAACACCATGCATGTACGAAATGACAACTCCGTAATTTGTCATTGGAATGCCAAGGCGCCTGAACATACGCACTCTTCTCATCATCTGGTTTCTTGTGTTTACGCATCCGCCACAGTGGATGACCAACTTTGCATCGGATACTTCTTCGTACTCCGGCATGTCTACCCCAGCCCATACCTTGAAGTTCAAATTTGCACCCGTGTGGTTCGTCAACCATCTTGGAATCTTTACACGCCCTATGTCCTCGCTCAACGGCCTATGTGTACAACCTTCCATGATGATCACCGTATCTCCATCTTTGAGTTCTTCAACTTTGTAAACGCTCTCAACAAAATAGCTCAAATCGCCACGATAACGCGCCTCCAAGATGGAGAACGTTGTTAACGGTACATCTTCTGGAATGTCCGATACGACTTTCATCACTGCTTGCGAGTCGGTGATCACAAGCCGAGGCTTTTCATTAAGCTTTTCTAGTGTGTATCTCAACTCTCGCTCTTTTGTAGTAATGGCGATAGCCTCTTTATCGAGCACTTCCCTGATTGCATGGACTTGTGGCATGATAAGTCTTCCCTTTGGTGCGCCAAGATCGATTGGTACAACGAGCACAACCAAATCTCCGCCTTCGATGAATTCTGGAATGAATGGCAGTTCATCGTCGTTTGGAATAATCGTGTTAAGCAAGTCTCCTACATTCTCAAAGCCTTGTCTGTTGAGTGAGCTGACGACTATTGTGTTTACGCTGAATTGTGATCCATATTCTTGTGCAATCTCAAACGCTCTTTCTCCAAGTGTATCGCTCTTATTCACTGCCACGATGAATGGAATCTCGAGCTCGTTCAATATCTTCTTGATCTTCAATTCGTATTCGCCTATATGGCCATCAACGACGATGATCGCACAGTCTGACTTATAAAGTGCCTTTATTGCCTTATCAACACGCTTTTCACCAAGTTCACCGATGTCATCGAGCCCTGGTGTGTCTATCAGTGTAACCGGACCAAGCGGATACATCTCCATCGACTTGTAAACAGGATCTGTCGTTGTGCCAGGTACATCACTGACGATCGATACATCTTGCCTTGTCAGTGCATTGAGGAAAGAAGACTTCCCAACATTTCTCTTCCCAACTACCGATATATACTTTCTAAAACCGCCAGATGGTAACATCTATACACCTCCGAATTATTACACTATCACTTGTAACATCACTTTACTGCAAAGAAGAAATTGTCATCTGGAATCTTAGGCATTCCTTCAGGATAAACTGCATTCAACTTCTTAAAGTAATTGAGCACTTCTTCCTTACAGTCGCCTGCCGGTACATACATGTAGTAACTTCTATCAAGTGATGCCTTTAAAACGTTCGCTGGAATTCCAAGTTGCTTGTTTGTGATGTCAACTGCCTTATCGATATTCTCATACGACCAGCTTAAACTGTCCATGAAAGATTTTTGGAATAATCTGACCGTTCCGGCATAGTCTTGGAGTTTGCCTGTGACAAATATACCAGTTATAGGTATACCGTACTTCGTACCGGTTGCCTTGTTCCACTCATCTTGTAAATCCATGACTATCTTTCCTTTCGAAAGCATCATAGTCACAAATGGTTCAGGTACCGCAGCGACCTTTACTTTTCCACTGTTGAAGAGTGCAACTATTTCTTGTGGTTGTGCGTATGCAAATGTCACGTCCTTATCTGGCTGCAAACCGTTATCAGCAAGTAGATATCTGAGTACAACATCCGCTGTCTGTCCCCTGCCCTGTGCCGTGTAAACTTGTTGACCTTTCAAACTTTGAATACCTTTGTAATCGAAATCGGGTGTCGTAACCAAATAGAACAATCTCCAACTGTACACACCAACAAGCCTTACATCTACACCTTGCGTGTACAGATTCGCACCGAATACCACTGGCAAGGCCGCAAAATTCACTCTCTTGGCAATGATGTAAGCAGTAGCCTCATCCATCGTCTTCCAAAGCCTTATATCCAATGCCATATCCGTCTTCACTTGCTTATCCAGAAGCCCAGCAACCGCAAAAATGGTTGGTCCGTAAGGATTGATGAAAGTTACCGCATATGCCCAAACAACACTTAAAAGTACCAGTAACACAGCTATCTTTTTCATACCTCACTCCACCTCCTCACAATTGTGTTCAAGATTTCAGATTCCTTTTTCAAAAATTCCGCATCCATAATATCCTTTGGTACTTGCGATACATCCAATTCCTCCAATATCTTCGTGGGCTTGTTGCTTAATAGGATAATTCTATCCGCCATCAATAGTGCCTCGCGCACATCGTGCGTGACGATGATCATGGAAAAAGTTCTCTGCTTCTTACCTTCGAGTATATCTTCTATTATCGAAAGTTTTGTGTGCAAGTCTAAAGAGGTAAATGGTTCATCCAACAACAACAAATCTGGCTCATCGAGTAGTGCACGTGCCAAATTAACGCGTTGCCTCATACCACCACTCAGTTTTGCAGGTCTATAATCTTGGAATCCATCGAGCTTCATGATTCTCAAAGCTTCGTTAATCTTCTCATCGTCTTCGAGCACAAAACGTAAGTTATCGTATACGCTCTTCCAAGGAATTAGTCGAGGTTCTTGGAAAACGTAACCAATTTTCTGATAGTTTCTTGAAATCTGTCCAGTATAATTCTCGTCGAGGTCTGCAATCATCCTGATCAAAGTCGTCTTGCCACATCCTGAAGGACCAAGTAGCGCAACGGTCTGACCAGCAACAATCTCAAAAGATAAGTCGTTGAATATATCGAGCTTCTCAAAGTGCTTACTCACGTGTTCCACTTTGACCAAAGTTACATATCCCTTTTGTGTTCCAGTTTCGTTTATCATGCAGCTTCCCAGCCTTCCAGTATCTTCTTGGTATATCGGTGTACCGAGTTCTCCACGATTAGTCCAATTGTTATAACAATGAATGTGTACGCATACACCCTATTTGCTGCTACGGATTGTCTTGCCCAAGCGATGAGCACACCGATTCCATCGTCACCACACATATACTCAGAAACAACAACCACTTTCCATACATTGCCTATCACTACTTGTATCGCACCGATGATCTGAGGAATGATTGAACCAAAATATATGTCTCTTATTACTTTGCCAGTTCTGACTTTATACACCTTTGCAACTTCTGTCAATCGCTTATCAGTTGTCCTAACACCAATTGCAGTTGAAAGAATTGTCTGCGGAATCAATGCAAGTATACTAACTACGACTGGACCGGTCCAGCCGATTCCCCAAATGAACATCACCAGCGCAAGCCAAGTGATGATTGGTATGGCTTGCATGATCAATATTGCAGGACGAAATATGTCGTACAACGTATCGTTCAGCCCGATCAAAAATCCGAAAAAGACGCCAAATATGACGGTTATCAACATCACAATTCCGACCTTTGCAAGTGTTGTACCCAAAGCCTCCCATGTTCTTTGCTGGGAAAGCTCACTGAAAATTGTTCCAATCACCTTGGCTGGACTTGGTAATATCAAATCAGAAGAGATCATTAAAGAAACAACTGCCCAAATGAGTAATATCGCTATCAATCCGATTACGTACTTTACACCCGTCAGCATATGCCACCTTCTTTGTTCATCTCTTAATATTTAACCTAATTCTTTTGATGTGAGTATGAGAAGGATTTGACAATCTAAGAACAAATTTGCTATAATAATTCATGGCAATAGTAATTTCTAAGACACGTTTCATATCAAAGACCAAAACTAAAAACCACTAAAAGGGGGTATTCATATGGCAACAGAATTAAGTGTTAGAACCGTTATGGCAATTTTAGTTGACAAGAGAGAAAAAGCTGCAGTTGAGGTTCAGAAACTTCTCACAGAGTACGGCTGCTACATCAAGACAAGACTTGGGTTACATGATGGTGCTGGTCAATACTGTTCTGAAACAGGTTTAATCATCCTTGAACTTGTCGATGATGAAACCAAACACAAAGAACTATGCGATAAACTGAATGCAATCGAAGGTGTATCAGCAAAATATATGAAGCTTGAATTATAATCTCAGTACTATTTTACACCTGTCTGTCAGGTATATATCAAGGGTGAGAGCTATTGTGCTCTCACCTTTTCAATTCTGTAACCATAGCCGCTTCCAACTTTCAGTCCGAGACCAGTTATCATATTCTTCGTACACTCAACGCAAGCCGTATCCTTTTCAAATAGGCATATTTTACCCGGATACAGTGAATAATTCGGCCGATATGGATTCGGCGTCAAGTTTGGCATAATCACATTTGCACCGTACTTCATACCCAATTGCCTTCCAAGTGGATGTATTGAACCAAGTGCTGTTGTTGCAGGAATGTTAGCCGTTGGCACAACTATTCGAGCTAGTGCAACCATCTTCAACGTTGTTTGAAGGTCTCCACCTTTTTCATTTGCAAGTGGTGTATCTGCATTTGGTATGAATGGCCCTATACCAATCATATCTGCATCCAGTTCTTTCAAAAAAGCCAAATCCAGTGCCAAATCGCGCGGTGTCTGACCTGGTAGTCCCACCATGCAACCTGCACCCGTTTCATATCCCAATCTCTTGAGTTCCAGCAGATGTGCCTTTCTGTTCTCAAAACTATCGTGTGGATGTAGCTTTGCATACAGTTCAGGTGATGCGGTTTCATGCCTCATGAGATACCTATCTGCTCCTGCTTGTTTCCATATCTTGTACTCTTCAAATTTTCTTTCTCCTATACTCAACGTAATCGCAAGATTGAATTTTCTGATCTCCGTTATCAATTGAGTTACACGTTCTGTTGTATAGTAAGGGTCTTCACCCGATTGGAGCACAACGGTCTTTATACCCAATTCCGATATGAGTTCTGCCCTTTCTATTATACTTTCTAGCGGCATGCGGTATCTTTTTATGTCCTTGTTCTCTGCTCTCAGGCCACAATAGAGGCAGTTCTGTGTGCAGATATTAGAGAATTCTATAATTGCGCGCAGGTGTATCTCTTCTCCGACGTAACGCCTCCTGATCTCATCTGCAGTGCGAAAGATCTCCTCATCGTGGGTGCTTATGTTAAGCAGGTACGTGAGATAATCTAAATCTACATTTTGAATCCTCTCAACTTCTATCACGATACATCACCTCATGCCTTATCAAGCAATTGCTTGAAAGATACCATCAACTCATTTATCAATTCTTTCTCATCATCGCTGGTGATTTCCATTTCTGTAAAGAGTACATAATTCTCATCTTCGTAGGAAATGAACGCCTCAGAATAATTCTCTGAACCTGCACGGGCAATGCAAGACATCCGTTTGCCGACTTTTCTACAAATCCACACTTTTGTATCCAAATTATCTGCGTAAGGCTTCAAAAAATCACTTAGCTTCTCAAAATCTGACGTCTCTCTCACCGCGATCTATCCTTCCCAAAAATTCTGTAACTTTATCTGTGTTGTTGACTCGTTGCAACTCTTCAACAATGAGTGCATTGCCAAGCTGCTTCGTTTCTTCAGATGCGTAATCGTTGAGGTATTCTCTAAGTGTGAACAGTGCATTCGGTGTACAAAATCTTTTTACAAATCCTGGTATCGCGAACTCCATGAAGTGCTCGCCCGTGCGCCCCGCCCTGTAACATGCTGTACAGAATGAGGGAATGTAACCTTCCTTGATTAGGTCTTGGATGATTTCTTCCAAGCTACGGTTATCACCAAGTACGAATTGACTTCTTTTGATCTTCTCTGGGTCTTCCTGAGAATATGAACCGATCCCAATACTTGAGCCTCCATCTATTTGCGATATTCCCATTTTCAGTACTTCTCTTCTCAGCTCTGCTGGTTCTCTTGCTGTCAGTATCATACCCGTATAAGGTACAGCAAGCCTGATGATTGCAACCATCTTCTTGAACTCATCATCACTCACCTTGTACGGAGGATTTTCCGTGATGTCACTACCAACTGCCGGTTCAATCCTTGGGAACGAAATCGTGTGCGGACCAACACCAAATCGTTGTTCAAGGTGAATAGTATGATACAAAAGCCCCATCACTTCGTATTTCCAGTCGTACAGACCAAACAATGCACCGATACCAAGGTCATCTATACCACCAAGCATAGCCCTATCAAGCCCATACAATCTCCATGCGTAATTTGACTTTGGTCCTCTTGGATGCAGCTTTTTATACGTCGGGTAGTGATACGTCTCTTGGAATATTTGATAGGTGCCTATTCCCGCATCATGTATGATTTTATAACCTTCTATTGTCTGAGGTGCAGCGTTCACATTTACTCTCCTGATCTCGCCGTGTCCAACTTTCGTGTTGTATATGACATTAATCGTCTCTGCTATATATTCTGGGCTGTAACGTGGATGTTCACCATAGACAACTATTAGCCTTTTGTGCCCCTTGGAGACCAACGCCTTTACTTCATTTCGCAATTCCTCCGTCGTGAGTGTCTTTCTGTATATTTCTGGATTTGAAGACCTAAAACCACAATACACACAATCATTTATACAGTCATTCCCAATGTACAGTGGCGCAAAGAGGACGATCCTGTTCCCATAGATACGTTCTTTCAGTGTCCTTGCAGCTTGGAATATCTCTTCTAACAACTCCTTATCTTCCACGTTGAGTAACGTTGCAACTTCAATTGGTTCAAGCCTGTTTTTGTTCAGCGACTTTTCCAAAATCTCCCTTACATATATAGGGTCTGGGTTCTTAGCCTGTTCAAGTAATGTATTTATGACATCATCAGGTATAAACGTCTTTTCTGTATCAAATTCTTTTGTAAATGTAAACATAAACATCCTCCTCTCGTACATAAGCAAATTTCCGTTATTCGCTCACATGTAGAATTGTGTACTACTTTATCGCAATACTCTTAATCTTCACACCGCCGATTTTACCAAGCTTCCCTGTAAATGCGCCAAAATTATCGTTAGTCGTCTTCACAATCAAGAATACCACTGCGATATCCTCATCTGGAACTGGATAACCAACTCTCAGCCTTATTATGTTTGAATAGACATGAAGAAGTTCATTGACCTTCGAGTAAGCATTCTCTCTGTCGACTATGATAATATCTACCGTGTAATAACGCTCAACATCTTCTCGACTCTCTTCCATTCCAACCACCTCTTCTTTCTCACACGCAAGTTGTATAAAAGAAAAACCCCTTTCCAACCAAGGAAAGGGGCAATTTGTCTCCATCAAACAAAGCATGATATCTACGGCAAAAGCGCCAATAAACAATTATCATACTCTATGCTCCTTTTCCTTGGTGTCAGACCAATTCCTCCACCTCAGAAAATGTAAAAGAAATTATTCACATGTTGCATATATTTTACCACATGCCTGATATCAATACAAAGTGCCAAAAATGGCAAATATCGGCAAATGTATGCATGTATTGACGAGCAATACCATCTTAGCATCCAATTTGCACTATTTTTCACAAGTTAAAATGATATTTGAGATAACAAGAATGCCCCGGAATAACCGGGGCACTATCGCATATGCAACGTATTGTAGCTACAATGCTTAAGCCAAGGTGGTGGTTTTGAATTGCTTACCTCTGCTTACGCCTTAATATTACTTTACTGATTCTTCGGCCTTCTTTGCCTTTCTAACTGCCTTTGATCTGTCCGTATAGTGTGTATGGAGCAGATGGTGTGCCTTGTGGCTATTTGGTTTTTCCAAGAATTCATTGTACAACTTCAATATATCTGGGTTCTCATGGGACCTTCTAAGTACGCTCATCTCATCTATAGAGTAAATTGCAGCTGATCTCTTCTTGAGAATATCTGCGTCGAGATTCTTTGGCTGTCCACCGCCACCGATACACCCACCGTAGCAGGCCATTATTTCGATGAAGTCATAGTAGCGCTTTCCTTCTTTTATATCACTAAGTAATTTCTTAACGTTTGCCATTCCGTGTGCAATTGCTATCTTTATCTTCTTACCCTTCAAATCAATTTCAGCTTCTCTAACACCCTCAAGGCCTCTAACTTGGTCAAACTCAAGCTTTGGAAGTTTCTCACCTGTTACAACTTCGTATGCAGTTCTCAATGCAGCTTCCATGACACCGCCTGTGACACCAAAAATCGCAGCAGCACCTGTTGATATACCAAGTGGATTGTCGTATTCCTCTTCTGGCAAATTGACAAATGGTATGTTCTTGAATCTTGCCATCTTACCAAGTTCTCTCGTTGTCACAACGTAATCTGTAACTTTGATACCGTCAACAAGCTGCTGAGGCCTTGTTATTTCATCCTTCTTTGCTGTACATGGCATGACTGATACCATCACTATATCTTCGGGTTTGACACCTATTTTCTCTGCAAAGTATGTCTTTACAACACTGCTCATCATCTGTTGAGGAGACTTTGCTGTAGAGAGATTATCACTAAATTCCGGCCATTCTTTTTCCATCTCATTGACCCATCCAGGGCAGCAACTCGTGAACATCGGGAACTTTCCACCATTTTGGAGTCTATCGATGAGCTCGTAACCCTCTTCCATGATCGTAAGGTCTGCTGCAAAATTCGTATCAAACACATAATCGAATCCAAGCCTTCTGAGTGCTGCAACCATCTTTCCAGTACTGACACTACCCGGCTCCATGCCAAATTCCTCACCGATTGCAACCCTTACAGAAGGTGCAGTCTGTGCAACGTAGACCTTTCCAGGTTCTTTCCTATCAAGCATCTTAAGTACCTTTTTCCAATCAGGTGCCTCATATATAGCACCCACTGGACACAGATAAGAACACTGGCCACAACTGATACAATTTGTCTCGTACACAGGAATTCCGAACTCCGTTTCAGGTAATGACTCATATCCTCTATCAACCATTGAGTATATATTCATACCTTGGATCTCGCTACAAACTCTCACACATCTTTGGCATTTAATGCACTTATCAAGCTCTCTGTTGATAGAAGGGCTGCTGGTATCTATCTCCTTATCAAGATCAACGTTCACACCAAAGATTGGTTTAACATCGTATATGTGTATCAATTTCTGAAGCTCACATCTTCCATCAGCCTCACAGTACATACACTCGTGAGGATGATTTGCCATTATGAGTGAAAGATTGAACTTGACGGCACTTTCCACCCTTTCTGTGTTCGTCCTTATCTTCATCCCATCTGTAACTTTTGACGTACAAGCTGGTTGAAGAGTCCTCATGCCCTCGATCTCGATAACACAAATTCTGCAAGCCCCGATTGGCTGGAGTTCAGGATGATGACAAAGTGTAGGAATCTTGATCCCATTCTCCCATGCGGCTTCCAAAACTGTTTTGCCTTCTGCTACTTCGTAAGGCTTATCGTTGATGTAGATAGTTACCATCGGCCACCCACCTCCAAAGTTTAGAAAAATAATGCGATTGATTTATCCAATTGCTATTTTTTATTGTATCACATCGGCAAAAATTTCACAAGCAGAGATTAGAAAACTCTGAAGATTTTTACAAGCGAATACGATTGAAAACTACCCAATTTATCCTAATTCGTACGTATAAGGGATTAATCATCGACAAACCTCGCACAAGGACCTTAAAATTACGCTCCCGAATGAGCGTGAACAGTAATGAGTACGATCTAAAAGGTATGGCTTCGACATGCACATTTTGAACCAATTCAATTATACCACATGCAGGAGAGAAATAATGAGAATAATTTAAATGGTAGAGATATGCTCAATCAATACCATATTTCGATGACGCATCATGGACATGATTTCATATATAATGGCTGATATATGGTATAATAAATCGAAGATTTGTTAGAAAGGGATGGTAAACTTGGCAGATGTTCTATTCTTGAAAGAAGATTCACTTGAACGCTTGAAACAATGCAAATTATTCATCTTGGATATAGATGGCACATTCTATTTAAGTGGTAAACCATTTGATGGATCTAAGAGATTCGTTGACACACTTGAATCTCAGGACAAGAAATTGGTATTTCTCACCAACAATTCTAACAGAACAATTGAAAGCTACATCGAAGAATTTGCCAAATTTGGTTTCAATCTTTCAAAAGATCAGATTCTCACCGCTGGTGTTGCAACTGCACAATATTTGTTCGAAGAGTTTGGACCCAAGCGAGTGTACGTAGTAGGGACTGATGATATAAAAAAAGAATTTGAAAGGGCAGGCCTTATTGTAGTGGAAGATGATCCCGAAATTGTTGTAGTTACGTTCGATAAGACACTAACATACGAAAAGTTGAAAAAGGCCTCAGTATACATTTCTAAAGGTGCAATTTTCGTTGTGAGCAACCCTGATCTAAACTGCCCATCGGCGGATGGTCCACTCCCCGATGCAGGTGCAATCGCTTCAGCTATCAGGAAGGCCACAGGAAGATATCCAAACATCACATTCGGAAAACCCGAGCCACGGTTGATAGAGATCATCATGAAGTACAATAACGTAAAACCTTCAGAAACGTGCATGATAGGTGATCGGCTATACACAGACATATTGGCAGGTATACAAGCAGGGACATTGACTGTTCTTGTCTTGACTGGAGAAGCCACGAAAGAAGAAGCTATGAAAAGTCCACTGAAACCTGGGATAGTGGCACAGGACATAGGCGTCATAGCAGACCTTTTGAAAGAATAGCCTTTGCTCAAATGACGACTAGGAGAATGATTGAATGATAAAATATGTGCTCAGAGGCAAGCCAACTGAGAAATTGGTAGAACTAGCACAAAGTGGATTGCCAGAAGCGATGGACCTCTTAGTTGAGAAATTCAACCCGATGGTTGTGAAGATCGCCTCACAGTTTTATGCACCGTGGGCAGAATTCGACGATATCGTTCAAAACGGACTCATAGGCTTGATAAAAGCAGTGTTTTACTACGAATCCGGGAAGAGCTCGTTCACGACATTCGCTTGGCGAAGCATCGAATCTGAAATAAAGACATTCATAACTTATCAAAACAGGAAAAAGAACAAAATGCTCTCCGACTCCACAAGCATGGATTCGGTTTTCGATGACGAAGAAGATGAACAGATCGATTACTTCGTACCAGACGAAGATGTGAACACTAACGTTGTTAGAAAAACGATATTGAGCATAGTCCACGAAGAGATATTAGAAAACCTTAAAGACGACGAAATTCAGATATTTGAACTCTGGCTCGATGGCTACAGTTACAAAGAAATAGAAGAAAAAGTTAGCGTCAATTTCAAAAGAGTGGACAACACTGTGCAGAAGGTAAAGAAGATAGTCAGAAGCAAGATAAGTGCCTCAATAATGCCATTTTTGGAGGGATGAATTCTTGAAACCAGACTTAAACGTAAAATCTGTAAGTGACATAGATTTCGAAAAGTTGTTAAAAATAGGTAAGAGAGTATTCTTATTCGATTTTGACAACACAATCGGAGTTTGGAAATCGCAAGTCATCCCAAAGAGCATTCTCAACATATTTGAATACCTAAAATCAAACGGTGCAGAGGTCTTCATAATTACCAACGGTAAACGACGCGACATGCACAGTAAAACTGATGTGCGCATAATCTGGCGTTCATTGAAGCCGTTGACGTTCAAGGTCAAGAAGAATATAGGCAATCATCTCAAAGATAGGAACAAAGTAGTAGTTATAGGCGATCAGATGTTCACAGATATACTATTTGGCAAACTTCTCAAAGCATACACAATCAAAGTTGAACCAATCGATACAAGCAAAGAGTTCATCTCAACAAAATTCCTACGAATGATTGAAAAGGTATTCAATTTAAAATAGAACTGAATTGCTAGACGAAGGTTCAGAAGGAGGTGTGGAATGAAAAAATTACTTACCGCAGTATTGGCCCTTTTATTACTCTCGACAGTTTTTGGCATAGCAACTGACACACGTATTTCTAGTATAAGGCCCCAACACGAAAGTGGATTCTTCGTAGAATTCTCGTCAATCGGGTACTCTTTTGAGAATAACGAAATCACTTCCCAACCACTCTTTGATATATTGGGTCAATTCAATTTAGGATTTAGGCATTATTTTACAAAAAATACGGTATTGAGCGCACAAGGTTTCTTCGTAGATACGCAATTTGTTCCAACTGTCTACTGGGGAGCAGAGAGAACGGATCCCGGAATTTTTGTTCTTCTTGGGAGAACCTATCTTCATGGAGATTATCCTATTTACAATCTATCGGTAAAACCGCATATCGAGTTGTTAAGCGGCGGTGCTATCATAGATGATGGATATGCAATAGGCAGCTTAGGCAAGAGCGCGATAACCGTTGCATTTTCTGTTAATACGAACATCGAGATATTTTCTCGAGTGGAGAGTGGTTGGCTGATGGATGTGCTGAGATCTTCAACCGATACCTCGGTTCAAGAAACAATAAATCAAGTTCGTCGAGACACGGCTTATGCAGTTGCAAACGCTGGACTGACGTGGTATTACGACAGCTATTCAGGTATAGAAATAGGTTACAGGTTTTTCTTATTGAACAGAGATAGTCTGCTTACATATTTTCAAGGCTTTTCTTACACAGACTATGTCTTCAATTACTTCAAGCTCATGAATGACAGTCTGCCACCTGAAGAAAAGTTTATCATACCATTCATTACGACGGACTATTATATAAGCTTTTCTGTTAAGTTTTAGGCTAATCTTTCACACAATCAGCAAATCCACACTTTTGAGATTTTGAGTGTGACTTGTTATGTCAAGTGCCGCACTCTTTGGGAGGATTATCATGAACAGAAAGTCTCATCTCAGATTTGCAATGCTATTACTTCTTGGCCTATGTTCATTGTCTCTTGGTGATTCTACACCTGAGAAATACACAGGACATATCGATGTGACAATCACAGTTGATGGCATTGAGAGGACGTATTGTATGTACGTTCCAAACATTCCTGCCATACACGACAAAGAACCACTACCATTGCTCATAGCACTTCACGGTGCTGGTGGTACTGCAAAGGGGATGGAAGAGAATGTCACGCTTGGAAGATTTGATGAATTGGCATACACAGAAGGTTTCATAGTTGTATACCCAGAGGGTGTGCAAAAACAATGGAACGATGGTAAAAACGATACAAATCCCGCAAGAAGCGGTGTGGATGATGTTCATTTCATATCGACACTAATCGACATCATATCTCAGCAGTACAACATCGACACAAAAAGAATATATATCACCGGTCTATCGAACGGCGGTATGATGGCCTTTCGACTTGCATGCGAATTATCTGATCGAATAGCTGCCATAGCCGCTGTTGCTGCACTAATGCCAGAAAACCTTGCCTCGACTATTCCAAACGACAAAGTCTCAGTACTCCTAATCCACGGAACTGATGACCCATTAGTACCTTGGGATGGTGGAAATGTTCATATTTTTGCCATAGAAGGTGGAAGAGTGCTATCTGCTACTCAGACTATAGAATTTTGGGTAAGGCGTAACGAATGCGCATTGCAAATATCGAAAACCTATCTACCAGACATCGATGAAACAGATGAAACACGTGTGTGGAAGGAAGAATACGCAAATGCACAGGATGGTGCAAGAGTAGTACTTTACGGTATCGATGGTGGTGGACATTCATGGCCTAGTGGAATAGTCAATCTTCCTCAGTGGGTCATTGGTAAGACAAATCGTGATGTCAACGCATGCGACATCATATGGGGATTTTTCAAAGATGTAAAGAAGAAATGAGAAGAATATTCACAGTTCAAACCTATTAACGAACCAGCCGATGAATTTGGTGAAGATCATATCGTACACGTAGAAAAAAACCTGACTACCAATTACAACCAAGGTAAAATACTTTATTACAACCTGATCAAAGATCAGAAATTTTGATGCAAGGTATACAGCCAATAAAGACAGATCAAAATAGAGGAACTTAAAGACCCAATGTAATTTTGTCTTACTCTCTATTAGCGCTTTAATTACGGGATAGAATGACATTGGCACAAAGAACAGCGCATACACCTTATCCGGAATTAGCAAGAACGCCAGTAAATCTGTCGCGAACGCAACTAAGATACCTGTTGAAATATTCGAGACGATCACGGGGATTGCAAGCATATAAGTTGCCAGTGCTAAGAACGTAACCCTAGCTCTGATAAGAAGACCTATGTACAATGAGACTATAACAAGTGCTGAAACCATTCCACTGTACGCAATTCTCTTGGCTCGGTCCACATTATCCCCTTTCAATCATTCCCCAATCATTCTCAAAAACACGAAATAAAATCATTGCCAAAGCATTCACAGCATGCATCAGTACAAGCCAAACATGCACACGTAGTACAACAATCACCGCAGAAATTGCTGTCTGCTGAACCTTGCGGCACATTGTAATATCTCCTATTCGCAGCTCTGTAATGATTGTTAAGTTGATAAAGTGCATCTTTGTATTCTTGATTGGAAGGATCCATATCTGCGGCCTTTTGTATATAACCATATCCATCCGAATAGTTGCCTTTATTTATTAAGATAACTCCCATGAGAAAATACCATTCCGCATTCCTCGTTCCCATTCTATTGAGCTCCTGCTCAGCTACCGCAAAATTCTGACTATTGATATATCCTCTTATCCTCTGGAAATCAGGGTCATATCCGGCATAACCATTTGAAGAATTGCTGTAACTACCGTCTTCAGAATCACTGCTGTGTTCTTTTCCATAGTTTTCCATTATGTAATCGTACGCCTCATTGATCTCAGCCAATTTCTCATCTGCGAGATTTTTTAAAGGATTGTCCTGATATCTATCTGGATGGTACTTCTTGACAAGCTCCCTATATGCTTTCTTTATATCTTCTATCGATGCGTTCCTGTCTACACCTAATACCTTGTACGGATCTTTCGTCAACCTTCTCACCTCTCAAAAGCTTTTCAGTTTTATCCGCAAGAGACAAATATATGACGTTATCCAATATGCCCTTATTCTTTTTGACATCCAAGAGTTCGTACGCCTTAGTTATGTTCTCAAGATAACTGTATAACATGAATCTCACATTATCCGAGACATCTTCCTTAAATCGTGCAATATCTCCACCAGAGTATTCAAACGCATACCTTATCGGATTATACTTATCTTTCTTGACGTCGTCTACCAAATCATCGAATGCATCGACTACGTATATCCATCTTCCCAAATTATATCCTATGAACCTTAAAATCTCACCAGATTTTCCATCCAATGCATTGAAAATTTCCTCTGTAACCTTTCCAAACAAATGGCTCATCTTGTCTATATTACTGGAACGTTCACGTTCCAATGACGATATGTCTGCCAAATTTTTATCGATGATATCTATCTTCTCTTTGAATTGCTCAACATTTCTCAGTTTCAAAATCTTTGAAGCCATTAGTGAAAACACATTTCCATCATCATTGTAATCGTCAATTAGCTTTCTATTGTTGAGAACCACGTTCATGGCAGCAGCGTATTCCACGTACGGATTTTCAAAATAACTCACCTTTCTCATATTGTAAACACAAAACCGCTTTCTTGGCACATTCGAACCATACTCAATAGAAGACAAAAATAGTGCCAAAAAGGTCAAATCATAATTCAGCACATATTTTGAAGGATAATTCAATTTTCCCAAAGCAGTACAGACACCGCAATAATAACCTCTGAAAACATCATACTCCTTTATCTTCAACTCTGGTTTCAAAGGAGTTACATAACCAAATATACAACCACATCCTTTCATGCTTTCATGCTTTGTATTAAACTATTTCACATTTCTCTCAATTACACTAATTTCATCATCAGTTAACTCGTACAAACGATACACCAATTGATCAATCTCACGTTCGTATCGTGATGTATCTTTAAGTGCATCTTGCTTTTTGATAGATATGAGCGTATCCACCAAGTCTTCTATTTGTCTCACAACCACCTCATTCTTCGATGTTACTATCGGAATTGGCATTATTTCAACATATTGATTTGATAATCTAAGACCAGTGAAGCCATATTGATGCACAATCTTTTTTGCATAGAACAAAATAGTGCTCGAATTTAGAACCGCCATGATATACTCCATATTTTGCTGCGATACGAAAAAGGCCATACTATCGAGCACATACACTCCTTCATCAACCAGACAGAACTTAGGTTGCTGTGTAATCCTTTGCCATGCCACTTTCTCCTTTTCGATCTCTGAATAATAAGTACAATTACGCAACTCCCACCAATAATCTCCTTTATTGTATCGCTCTTTTGCATTGTTTTCAAATGGCTTTAGATACCTCATTAAAGATGGAATCTCGTGTTCGATGAATATTTCAGGTTTTTCACCCTTACTATTCTTGTCAGTCCAACCTGCAGGGATAACGATTGCCCAAGTGCCTACCCACTTGCAATAGTACTTATCAACATCCCTACCTTGCAAAATAGGCTTGAGAAATCTCTCAGTCACGTTACGTTCTGTTTCATCTTTACAACCATTCAAAATGTCATTGCGCGTTGCACTGTCTATGATAAACGCATCGTTGAGCCCGGTTATAATCCCGAGATATGTCCTAACAGACCAGTCTTTCAACGGCCGTCCACTGTGTTCTATCTTCTCTTTCAGTCTGTGTTCTGCATCATTACCGATGAACCAAGTGTCACTACCTAATTTATTAAGAACCACTCCATCATTATTCAATATCTCAGCGGTATCGATGTGGCCCTTTCTTCCATCGAAAATTGTCACTGCCTTCGTACGATGTTCATTTTCTGATTTTTGTACAACGATGATACACGTATCGACAGTTGCACTCTCAAATGCCTTAGGCCCCAAATCTACAAGCACTTTCGGGTTATATCGTGCAAGAAAACCACGCAACTTTTCACCGTACCCTGCCTTCATCCACTTATTTGAAGTAATATATACCAAATGGCCATTATCTTTGAGTATCTTCATTCCACGTTCAAAAAACAAGCAGTATATATCGCCTGTTCTATCGAATAACTCGTATCCCTCGTTTTTATAAAGATCAGCGTACTTCAACCTTCCGTCAATTGGCTTTTGCAACTGGATGTAAGGTGGATTGCCAATGACAATATCGAACCCGCCCTTTTGATGAAAAACCTCCGAGAAGTACACTTCAAAATCGAACTCCCTACGACCATTAGTAATCTCATATATCAGCCTTTCAATCTCTGTTCTGTATTCCTGCTTTTTAGACAAATCTATTTCGTTGAAATACAAATACTTCAATTCCTCAAGTTCTTTGAATAGTCCCATGTTAAACAAGTTCTTCCCGACACTCAACAGTGCATCACCATGTACTATCTTGTAATCAAGATTTGGAAGCGGCTCTATTTTGTCAGCACCGTCCTCATCGACTATCATATAGAGCCAAGCCCTCAACTTACATATCTCAACTGCGCCCGGGTCTACGTCGACACCATATATCGAATTCTCTATAATATACCGCTTCAAATCGTATTGCCTGACATATTTTCTTGTATACATCGAAAGCAATTTTCTCAACCTTGTAATCTCGTGAATCATCCCTATAGGAAAAGCCCCAGATCCCACAGCAGGATCGCAAATCTTCACACATGCAAGCAACTCATCGATCTTTTCAGCATTCTCAACTATGAATTCAGGAACTTCTGCCGTGTACGTAACATCTTCCCCTACCCTTTCAATCAACTCAATTAGTGCTCTATCTTGCACACCAACCACTTGACTGAATTCTCTACGTCTAACCAATGTTTCGATTGCTTCTCTCAAACCTTCCATATTTGGTAAGAGCCTAGACAGCTCCGACTCGAGATAATTTATCAAACTCTCTTGGCACATGTAATGCACAATATCTTTACTCGTATAATACACGCCATATTCCTTGTTAAAATCCCGTTCTCTTTTTAATCTCAGCATTCTCACGTATTCATCGAAATTCTCTTGCCTAATCGCGTTGAGCTTTTCATATATCTTCCCGAGCAATTCAGGATCCAACGCAACCTCTTTTTCAAATTGCTCTTCCTCGTTGACCGTGAAGGCATAATTATCGAACACATCCAGTATCCCATGCTTACCATCATCACTAGAAAACAACTCATTTGGCAGTAGAATCTCCGTATGTAACCAATCGTAACCATTCATTGGGTCGAAGAGTCCACCATTGAGAAATGGAATCCTGCAACCAAATCTATCGTAATAATCACCTTCAGAACGTCTATCCGTTCTAAGTGCTTCATAGAAAAAAGGCTCAAGAACATCATTATAGAAATTAACATAATCACAAAACCTTCGTTCGTACAGCTGCCTTAGAAAATCTCTTGGCCCACTTCCCCAAGGCCGACCCTTCTCAACACCAAACCAACCTTTCTTCTGCAAGAAATACAAGAATGTAATCTGGCCGAGCAACTTCTTGGCGAAATCTACAGTCGTTATATCTTTCCTTGCGAATTCAGTCCTCACATTCTCATCGTTCTCAACAACCCTATCTAGATCAATCTTTGTTCGTATAAAAAGATCCCTATATTCATTGAAAAATTCCTTTGCTATCGTTTCAACATTGAATGCCTCTTTCAAATCAGCGAGTGTCAATCTTCTACTCTCATCTTTCAACAATGGCAATATCCTCTTTTGCACCGCACTGTTATGCTCGTTTGCACCAACGAGGAATGACCAACGAATTGCGGGTACGATTCTTCCATTTTCATCTGCCTTATCGTTGCAACTTTGCATAACAAATGAAAAGCGCCAATCGTCCATGCATTTAGGTACAAAGGCAACGATCACTCCATCTCTTAACAACTCGCCACCATATCTTCCCGCCAAATAACATCCAATGAAATTACGTTCCATCACCTTCGAGCGATCGCTATCAATGCCCTTGCCATCTTGCAAATAGACGATCAGCACGTCTATTTCAGTCTCATCATCCAATCTACATCGTGCAATCACTTCATATCTCGATATATACTGTTGAAAAGCAAGAGGCACATATGCTTCTTGCCAAGGCCCTTTGGTTGTCTTCTCTATCTCTTCTCTACCGAGTCTAAAAAGATGTATGACAAACTCTATGAACTTCTCTCTATCAAACCTCGAATCAAAAGTATCATCTATCAAACCCCTTGCAAACTCTTCATCCATTGAGATGGACTCCCTTCTTTTGGGGGAAATCTAAGAAGATAACTGTTATCGTTAATATCTCAAATCATATTGCTCAAAATTCAAACAAAATCTACGATCATTGCTTAAGAAACATGAAGATAATCATATCATCCTCCGATTGCTTCTAACTCAATTATATCCTTTTATTGACAAATATTGACCATGTTTTTGGAAAATATCAGAAAAAGTTGATTGAAAAAACTTGGTCGTTATTTCTTGCTTAATAAACAATTTATACAACATATATACACTATGCGAACATTTGTAAGTTATGGTAAGCTCCTAAGCTCCTAGATGCCTTCGTATCAAAAAAGAATTATCTGTATCTTAACAATCAGAAATTCAAAGTTACATAAAGAAAATTACCGTAATACTTTAGTTTTGGTCAATTGGTACATGCCATCGATCCAGATTGCGGTTATTCGATGTTTGAGTAACTGTGCTTTGTTGAATTCGCCAAGTAGTTTGTGATAACATATGTAATTGGGAGGGGAGAGGTCTTTTGTGGTGAAGGGGAGGTGATGGGAATGAAAAAGTTTTTTGTAGCTTTATCGTTGCTCTTAGTTATTCTTTCTTTTGCAGCTAAGGTTGAGCTGGTTTTTTGGACACATGAGGACCCCAACAGGACGCCTTTGGAGGAAGGATACATAAAAGAGTTTCAGAAGATGTATCCTAACGTTGAGATCAAAAGAGTCACTTATCCATCTGACAAGATAAAGGAAGTTCTACTAACTGCTTTTGCAGCAAGGAAAGGGCCAGATATATTCAACATCGAGATACAAGATGAGTATCCATACATCGTCAACGAAAGAGTCGCTCCAGTTAATCTAAACGCTTTGGGTTTGAAAAGCTATAACGATTTGAAAAATCAGTACCTTGAAGGTTCTCTCGATGCAGTAACCTACAAAGGCAAGATATATGGCTTGCCACTTGAACTGACAAACTGGTGTATATTTATCAACAAGAAGTATTTCAGAGATGTTGGTCTTGATCCGGAGAAGGATTACCCGAAAACGTGGGAAGATATGGTAAGGATCAGTGAGAAATTGGTCATTAGAGATGGACAGATTATCAAGAGGAGAGGGTTTGACTTCAGGTATCCATACTATTTGACTTTCTTCGTACCGATGGTTGAACAGCTTGGTGGAGCACTTTTCAGCGCAGATGGGAAAACGGCAATAATTAACGATAACGCATGGATAAGGGTCTTGGATTTCATGAAACAGTGGGGACCAAATGGCAAAAATTTGGGCTCGCCAACGTACACTGCTGCCAGAAAAGAGTTCAACAAGGACAACAACACAGTGGTGATGTGTGAATCTGGATTGTATCAGATAGACAGGATAAGGACGGAAAATCCAGCGTTTTACAATTCCAATGAGTGGATGGTAGTGCCATGGCCAGTGTTCAAAAACGCAGTGAGAGATGTTAAATCTAACTATTACGGTCATTATTACATGGTTAATGCTGAAAGCTCAAAAGAGGAACAAGAGTGGGCATGGAGGTTTATAAACTTCATGTTGAGCCATCCACAAGATTATTTGGTAAAAGTTGGTTTAATTCAGCCGAGGAAAGATTTGATTGAGTCGGATGTCTTCAAGAATTATCCATATTCAGATGTGTTCTTGGAAGACATGGAGAAGGCACATATCGTTCCACTACATCCACAAGGTCCACAGATAGAACAGCTCATTCGTGAGGCAGTTGAGTCTGTTATGCTTACCAATACCTCAAGCCGTGATGCTTTGAATACGTTGAAGAGGAAGGTAAATGACCTTTTGAAGGAAGAGCAATAATTCAAGGTGGGCGCTTGCCCACCTTGATTGTAAACTTGGCTTTGGAAATGCAAGTATGCAAATACAAAGTAGGGGGATATTCCTTGGAGAGAAAAAAGGCGATTTGGGGCTTTGTATTTACCATCCCTGCAATTGTGTTTTTCCTTATCTTTGATTTTTATCCAGTTGCAAACGCTTTTTGGATGAGTTTTTTCAAAAAGGACCTATTGTCTTTGAATCCACCAAAGTTTATAGGGTTCAAGAATTACACCTATCTTTTTACATCAGAGGCATTTTGGAATTCTGTTAAGGCAACGGCCATATTTACTTTTGGTACATTTGTTCCTATGGTTCTTGTCAGTTTAGCTCTTGCCGCATTGATAATAACTCGCAAAAGATTCCAGAAATTCCTTCAAATGGCTTACTATTCTCCAGCAGTTTTGTCTTCCGTTGTTGCTGCTATGATATGGTTATTGATGTTCGATCCACGTGGATTGGCAAATCAATTTTTGAATTATTTTTTCAATACGTATGGCGTGGATTATCACTGGTTGTCAAATGAGAATATGTTACGTCTTGCCACAATCATAGTGTATTTCTGGAAGTATGTAGGATATTTTACAGTTATTTTCATTTCTGGGATGGCAAGTATTCCGAGGTCTATTCACGAAGCAGCCATTGTTGATGGTGCGAGTGGGTGGCAAGATTTTCGCCATATAACTTTGCCGCTACTTAAACCAACCACATTACTTGTCTCCGTGATGTCGATGATTCAATGTCTAAAGACGTTCAGTACTCAGTATCTCTTCGTGCAAGGAGGAGCACCAAGAGGTCCGATAGATGTAATAACACTGAATATATACAACACGGCTATAAGGGATCACCAAATCGGTAGAGCAAGTGCGATGAGCGTAATCTTGTTCTTCGTGATAATGTTCTTCACGTATCTTCAGTTTAGAGTTTCAAGATCAGAAGAAGTATCTTACTGATTTGGTGGGGTGATTGTGTGAAGAAGAAAATTATTTCTATAACAATAGATGTTATTATTTGGATTTTCTTATTGGGTTTTGCTGCAATTGTTTTGATTCCACTTGTCTTTATGTTCACAGCATCTTTCATGCCTTCAAATGAGATCATGAAAATGCCATATCCTTGGATTCCAAGTGAGTTTAGGTGGCAGAATTATTGGCAGGCGATAAAGGGTAACGATGGAAATTTCTTGTTTTTGCGAAGTATATGGAATTCGTTCTTGGTTGCTTCTATTACAACCATTGGTACAGTTTTTCTCTGTTCTCTCACGGGTTTTGGACTTGCAAAGTACAAATTCAAGGGTAGAAATTTCGTTTTCTTCATGATTTTGGGTACATTGATGATTCCATTTGAGGCGATTATGATACCGCTCTATTTGATAGTGACAGGAATGGGGATGCAAGATACATACGCGGGTATGATCATACCACTGTTAATGAGTCCATTCGGTGTGTTCATGATGCGTCAGTACTTGCTGACTTTTCCAGATGAAATGCTCGATGCTGCAAGAATAGATGGTGCAAGCGAATTTGGCATATATTGGCGTATAGTGTTACCAAATAGCGTGCCTGCAATCGCAACTCTTTCGATCTTGACTTTTAGGTCGCAGTGGGATAACTTGCTTTGGCCATTGCTGATTGTACAGAGTCCTGAGAAGAAGACGATACCACTATTTATCACCATCTTTGTCACTGAAAAGTACACAAACGAAGGTGCGATGATGGCAGCTGCGGCAATAGCAAGTATACCAATGATAATTCTCTTCTTGACTTTGACGAAATATTTCTTGGCAGGTTCTGAAGTTTTTGCTGCAAGAAAAGATTGATGATTTAACTGAAAATAAAATTGATAAATCTCCCCCTATTAAGGTGGAGATTTTTTTATTCTTCTCTATTTATTGTCAATTTATCGTCAGACAGACTACGATGCCGACGTACATATCAATGCAGGGAGAATAATTCCACGAATGGGTTTGGAGGAAGTGACATCCACTGTATAGTGTGAGATGGAAGGGCTCTCAATTTTCACCTTCTGAAGGATTTGCAAGGTCATGAAGATGCTTTGAAAATCTCAAAAATGGAGCTTGACGAGGTCGTAAGAAAGATACGTGCCTTATTAAAAGACTGGAACGAACACCTTCTATCTCAATGTTTTCGCTAGTGTTTCCTTTAGTATACTAGTTTATCACTTACAAATCCATACGTCTATCAACAATCTAATTTGCATCACCAAGATTATTCTATCACAAAAACGAGAAGTGGATTCCTTCTTTTTGAGAAGAAAATAATTGTTTCGAATGAATACACGAGATGCAAGCATTCTGGTTTTACGGAGTATTCGATAGAATGGTATAATGTATATTAACAAGAGTTTCAGAAGTATTTTATGTAGGAGTTGACTAATACAGGTGAATTTCTATATCGGGTTACTTCAAAGGGAAGCATTGCTCATGCCACATACGTACGATAGAATGGTTGAAAGAGGTATATCAATAGATGATTTGAAGGAACTCCTCGAATCGAAATCTTCTGCTGCCGTGATGCAAAGTAATGGGAGAATACGAATTTCTAATGGAAAGATAGTTGCGATATTGCAACTATCCTTCCGAGATTTGTACATCGTGACCGTCTTTAGAGAGGGAAAGTCGAGAGAACAAATAGATTAGTTGAGCAAAATCTCATTTGGGCTTCTAAGTAAGATCTCCGGCCTTCCATTTTCATCCCAAAGTTCACCGTAGAAACGTACTGTCTTGCCTTTTAAATTGTGTAAATTGTAATTATTGAAGAAATATTGGTATTCTTCTTCTCTAATGTTTATTCTGAACCAATCGCTGTAGATGTTGTACCAACCATTAGAATTTGTGACACTAGTTACTTTTCCTTCTAAGAAAACTATCTTTCCCAAATAGGATTCGTAATTCTGTGCATTTGTTAGTACCGGCGCATTATCCCATTTTGAGAAGATTCCTACTTTATCTTCAAATGCTTTATTGTAGGACTGTACAATCTTAGGTGTTAGGTACTGATCAGCATTGTCATCATATATTAGGGGCCTTGCTAAACCCTGCTTTACAATTGAAGATTCATAGAAGGCATATTCGTTTTCATCAGTTTTCCCGAAGACATATGCTAATGTTCTACCGTAAGTATCTGTGCCAACTCTTTTCATATACACATCGTATTCCTGTGCAAAGTGCTCGAAGTATTCTTTTGCCTCTTCACCGTATTCGCCAATAGGCTTGCTTGAATCATGAATTTCTGGAGTATCAATTCCAACAATTCTAACGGACTGATCACTTCCAACAACCCTGAATGTATCACCATCTATGACGTACGAAATATCAACATCTTCAAGTGGTTGATTTATTTCAATAACATCTAAGTCCGTTTGGATAGGAATACTTGTTTGCATACAAGAAGAAAATGTGAAAAGAAAAGCGAAAAATAGAAATGGTATCAGTCTTTTGACATCCATAGCTTCATTCCTTTCAAAAATGATTTCTTCTATTTCAGAAAATGCCGCCGGTATTATCGGCGGCACTACTTAGTATCTTTGCTATTGCTTCATTCAATGATCAGTATATCGTCTTGGCTTCTTGGAAGTATCTCGTATTCTCCATTGTAAAGACTCAATATGCCTATGACTTTAACCTTTGTACCGTTACTTATGTTTGATATGTTGATATTTGTACCCTTTGTCAAATAGACTTTTACTGAGAAATCTCCGGTATCGACAATGAAATCGAAGTTCCCCTTGCTTTTAACTGTACCTTCAACGTAAACCAAACTACCGAGAGCAGTTTTCGAAAGGCTCATTAATACATCTGCTGTAGGTTGACCAGTTCCTAGTTTTTTCACTTGAGTAGCAACAAGTTCTATCATGCCATTCCACAGTTTGGTACTTCCTGTGACTTCAACAACTTCTCCAATACTAACGCTGTCAGTGTAGGATGGGGCATAAATCATGAGCCCGGCTGCCTCATCTTGGATGTAGAAACTGCCCTTGCCGAGTAAGTCCTTAGAAGAAGTCACAGTTCCTTTGACAGTGTAGACCGTTCCTTCTTCACTCAGGAGAACATCCATTAAAGATGCATATCCGGTTGCTGAAATTTGCTGCGTTTGTGTTGTTGAAACTTGTTTAGCTGCTGGTGCATTGAAACTGATCAATTTTCCGAAATCCAAGGAGTAGTAGTAGTTAAGTTCCATGGCTATCTTCTGCTCTCCAGAAAGATTGCTTACGAGATCACCATTCCCAATTTTCAGTTCAAAGTCTTTGTATCCAACCTTTACACCATACAATGGAAGTATGTTTGACGTATTCCATACGTTATTGTACCTTAAAAATGCACCCAGTTTGTATCCATTGATATTGTAATCAAGGTCAGCGTATGCTGCCCAGCCATTTGCTACAGATGCAACACTATTTGGATCTCCAGTTTGGAAACTTGCATCGTACTTATTTGTACCAAGCTGTAGGAACTGTGCAGAAAGATCGAAATTACCATAACTAGCCTTCCCACCTACTAAATATGAAAAGTGTAATAAATCCGATGTCTTAGCGCCAATAGCGCCCCATGATTCAAGTGACAGTTTTCCAAGTGACATTTTTTCATACACATCCAATGACACTTGATTGTATTTGGTTTCATAATATCCTGCTATCGTTGTTCCTAACAGATTCGCACTTGCATATGCAGCATAGACATTGCTGTTTATATCGTACGCTGCGCCAAGGTCGAATATGGCAGAATCTATATATCCACCAACTCCATAATAATCAAAGTTCAGACCACCAAGTCTAAGACCATCCAACTTTTCCATCTGCGTTGCCTTCATCCTTGCTTTCAGGACGTCCACTTTTACGTTTGTACCGGCAAGTTTGAACTTTCCTTCCACGTAATAATATCTTGGCTGTGCTATAGAGTATGAGCCAAGATTCCAAGTACTAGAATGTGAGAGCGTCAAATAATCATTTACTCTAAAGCTTAGAAAATCAAAAGGTTGATACGTTGCATAAAAGAGCGGGAAAACATCGACAGAACCATTATCGACACCTATCGTTGTCAATGTAAGAAGCGAAAGCGAGAAAGTAGCCGAAAACGAAAGTAGAGATGCCAAGACAAAAAGTGTTATCGATATCTTTTTCATAATCTCCATCAGAATCTCCCTCCTGAAAAATAAGGGCCAGCGAACTGGCCCGATGATTTTACGTTCTCATAATACTCTCTCTTAATTCAACTTTAGCTATCAATATTGAATGTTGCTTGGATCCCAAACATAGAGTTGCCATTTGTTACTGTATCCAGCAAGGTATCCTGTAACGGTGGCTGGAGCGCTTGCATGTACAGTTAATGCTCCAGCTCTGTTATAACCAGCCAACGTTGCTGTTCCATCAGCTGTCTCATACTCGACCGTAAAGTTCTTAGTACCCGTAATTGTGGTCGTTCCTTCAACTGTGACGTACCTGTAGAGCCAGAGCGAAAGATTTGTTGCATCAGATGTAGTTGTTGAAACATTGCCATTTTTGTCTGCAACGACCAACCAGCTTTTGTCCAATGCTATATCCAATTTCTTAGGCGTCAGCTTTTCCGTGGTTGTTTCCGTAGCACCGTAATTCACCGTGTTGTATTTGTATTCAATATCGTTATAGTAGTATACTGGTGTTCCAGAAAGTGTTATTTTGTCACCGACTTTAGCACCTGTTGTTGACGAAAATTGCGAATCATAGACCAGAATTCCGGTAGTTGCATCCTGCAAAATCACATAATCACCATCAATGCACAGTACTATGCCAGTAATGGTTGCTTCTTGAGCTGGACTAGTTACAAAATCATACTTTACCTTTGCAATATCGAGTTTAAGTCCTGGTTGTGGTTCTGGCTGTGGTTCTGGTTGCTTTTGCAAACATCCTGTGAATATAAAGAGTGAAACCACAAAGATTAAAACTAATAAAAATCCCCTTTTTTTCATACCCTACACCTCCTGTTTTGTTGTGGACACATTCAAAAATTCCCTTCAAAATCACCCAATGCAACATCTTTACAAGATCTCATATCATACAGATGCATACAAATACATGTTAACGCAGTTTTTTTGTATTGTCAAATCAATGTATCGGTCATGTACCTTTGACTTGGAATATTATTTTACATCTTTGGCCCAATAATTTGCAACTAGTCTTATGCTGCCAAAGCATTTATTATGAATCCACTATCAAATTTACAGTGCGATTTTTTTATCTTTATTAAGAATTTTGAAGTGTTTTCGAGGTTATTTGACCATATTCGATGGAAACAATCTTGCTTTCTACATCCATTTTCTTCTCTTGAAGTATATGACCAGACCAATTCCAATGGATAACATAACAACAAGTATCGTGGGATATCCGTACTTCCAGCCAAGTTCGGGCATGTATTTGAAGTTCATCCCATACACTCCTGCGACGAAACTCAGTGGCATGAAGATCGTTGCGATTATCGTGAGTACTTTCATTATTTCGTTCATTCGATTGTTGACACTGGAAAGGTATACGTCAAGTAGCTCGCTTGTGATGTCCCTCAGTGTCTCTACCATATCTATGATCTGTATCGTATGGTCGTGGACATCTCTGAAGTAAACAGACGCGCTTTTGAAAAGTTGCATTTCGTCTTCGTACAGAGAACTTAGCACATCTCTCAATGGCCATACAGATTTTCTCAATTCGGTTAGATTTCTTCTCAAGGTGTGAATGTCTTGAATCATCTCATGTGACGGATTAACAACTACCATTTCTTGAAGTTCGTCTATCTCTTCACCAAGTTTTTCCAGTATTATGAAGTAGTTATCTACAACAACATCGGTCAATGCGTAGAGCAGATAGTCAGCACCGTTTTTCCTTACGGAACCTCTGTTGTTTCGTATTCTATCTCTCACAGGGTCGAAGACATCGCCTATATCTTCTTGGAATGTTAAAACGAAGTTGTTCCCCAATATTAAACTTACTTGTTCTGATTGCACCTCCCGCATTTCGTTGTTGTAGGTCAGCATTTTGAGAACGATGAATGCATAATCGTCAAAATATTCCAATTTAGGACGCTGGTTTATGTTCAATATGTCTTCAAGTGTCAGTGGATGGAGATTATAGTATTTACCGATCTCATCTATTGCCTCGGTGTTGTAAAGTCCAGCGATGTCTATCCAAGAGACATTTGGTGAGTTTTTGAACTTGAAACAACTTTCAACACTTTCCATCTTCTGCTCAATATAACTATCTGCATTGTAGTTGAAAACGTTTATCTGAAAAGTCCCCATCTTCTCGCCGGTATAGATGAGTGTACCTGGCGGGGTACCTACCTTCTTAGTTAGCTTTCTTTCTTTCACAATTACCACCTCATTTGTTATTCTCTGTGACTTTTTCTATCTGTCTTGCGCTATGATTCTCTTGTATTTTTCGAGAACTTCCTTTGCGTGATTCGTGACCTTTACCTTTCTCCATTCCTCTCTTATTCTTCCATCCTTATCGATTATGAATGTGGAGCGTATGAGTTTTCCATCTTCGACAACGCCAAATGCACTTGCAATCTTCTTGTCCGGATCTGAAAGTAGCTTAACGCTCAGTCCTTTCGATGATTTGAATTTGGAGATTGCATTACAGCTATCGGGGGAGATGCCGATTACGTTTCCACCAAACTCATCTATGAGGAACGAGAAATCTAGTCCTTCGAGTGTGCATCCCGGTGTGTTTGCTTTTGGATAGAAGTAAATGACAGTATACTTACCGAGCAGATCATCGGACGAAAAATCATTTCCATCTTCGTCTTTAAGTACAAATTGTGGTATCTTTTCACCAATCAAGCCACTCATAATTCTCTCACCTCCAAGTATGTTCAAGATTGTATTCAAATATATTATAGACCAAATTAGGCATTTCGACAAAAAAGGTGGACGCTTTATATTATCGCGTCCACCCTCCGTTTTTACATGGATCGTCAATACCTGGTAATTACATTGTGCCTACGAGTTTTTGAATGGTCATTTTCTCTTTTTCAGAATTTGTTTCGAATATCTTTTTTTTGACGTTGAGGACTTTCGAAGGACTGACGCTCAGTTCGTCAACACCAAGACCTATCAGTATTGGCACCATATTCAGATCAGAAGCTATCTCACCGCATACTCCAACTTCTATGCCTTTCTTGTGTGCGTTGTCAACCGTGAGTTTTATAAGTCTGAGTACTGCTGGATGGAGTGGATTGTACAGATACGATACTTTGTCGTTAGTTCTATCGATTACGAGTGTGTACTGGATAAGGTCGTTACTACCTATACTAAAGAAATCGACTTCTTCTGCGAGCATGTCTGAAATGATTGCTGCTGCAGGTGTTTCAACCATTATGCCTATTTCAAAATCTTCGGAATATTTGACATCTTCTTTGTCTAATTCTGTTTTTACCTCTTTCATGATCTCTTTTGTTTGTATGATTTCGTCAATGCAACTTATCATGGGGAACATGATTTTTAGATTTCCGTATACTGAGGCTCTTAGCAGTGCCCTTAGTTGTACCTTGAAGAGGTCCTGCTGAGCTAAGCACAATCTAATTGCCCTGCATCCCAAGAATGGGTTTTCCTCTTTTGGAATGTTGAGATAAGGTATGCTTTTATCACCACCGATGTCTAGTGTACGTATGATGACCGGCCTTTCTCCCATCTTTTCGAGTACAGTTTTGTAAGCTTGGAATTGTTCTTCTTCGGATGGTGGCTCTGTTCTATCCATGAAGAGAAATTCTGTTCTGAACAATCCGACACCCTCTGCTCCATTCTTGAGCGCAACGTCAGTCTCATCAACATGTGCAATGTTTGCAACGAGTTTTATCCTTCTGCCATCTTGTGTTCTTGCTTCTATTTGCAAGAATTTTCTTAGCTCTTCCTTTTTCCTTGTCTCTTCTTCCAATCTCTTTTCGTACTCTCTTATTATGCTTTCATCTGGATTCACGTATACGGTACCATCGTTTCCATCGATAATTAAGAAATCACCATCTCTTACTACACTGGTTATATCACCTATTCCCACAACTGCAGGGATTTCATAAGTTCTTGCTATGATCGCCGTGTGCGAGGTCTTACCACCTTTTTCAGTGACGAATCCTCTGACGTTTTGTTTGTCCATCTGTGCCGTTTGCGATGGAGTGAGCTCGCGTGCTACAGCTATACTGCAGCTTGGTATGCTTTTAAGGTCTATTTCTTCCTTATGGCTGAGAATTTTGATTACGCGAGATGTCACATCACGTATATCATTTGCACGCTCTCGCATGTACTCATCTTCCAAACTGCTGAGTATTGTTTCAAAAAACTTTGCAGACTCATCCAAAGCTGATTCCGCGTTCATGCCTTTTGAGATATTCTCTTTAACCATATTGAACAATTCTGGATCTTCCAATATCAACAGATGTGCATCGAAGATCATTGCATTCTTCTCTCCCAGGTTTCTTTGGGCAGTTTCTTTGATCTCTTTGATTTCTTCTTTTGCTCTTTCAACAGCTGCAAGAAATCTGTCCAACTCAGTATTGATATCTGTGACTTGTGTGTTGCTAATTTCAGAATCACTTTCTCTGATGACGATCGCTCTTCCCAAACCTATGCCTTCTGAGGCAGGGATGCCTTTTAAAGTCATGATATTTTCCCCCATGATCATTCCTCGAAATTCTCCAACAGTTCTGTTAGACGGCTCAAGGCTTGTTCTTCATCCTCACCTGAAATCTTGATGGTAATTTCGTCACCTTTTCTGGCGCCCATAGATAGTACTCCCAAAATGCTCTTTGCATTTATTTCTCTTCCATCTTTTAGGATGTATATATCACTTTTGAATTTCCCTGCTTCGGTGACAAGTATACTTGCTGGCCTTGCATGGAGTCCCGTTTGATTCTTCAGTACGATCTTCACTTCTAACATTCAATAACCTCCCGTCATTTGCACCAATTTGCGTTCCCTATCGTGGAATTACTGTGCGACTGCAACTACTTCCTTTTTAGTCTTAAGTGCTGAAACCATGAATGCTGTTACAATCGTTCCTGCAACGATTGATATCAAGTAAAGAAGGAGATTCCCAACGGCATTTGGAATCGGAAGTACGAATATACCTCCGTGTGGTACCGCAAGTGTACATTTGAATAACATACTTAATGCCGATGTTACTGCAGAACCAACCATGATCGATGGAATGACTCTGAATGGGTCAGCTGCCGCGAACGGTATTGCACCCTCGGTTATAAACGACATTCCAAGGAAAATGGCTGCCTTTCCAGCTTCTCTTTCATCAGGTGTGAATTTGTCTTTTGCCATGAATGTGGCGAGTGCTAAACCAAGTGGGGGTGTCATTCCTGCTGCCATGACCGCCGCCATCACCATGGAGGGTTGACCAGTTGCAAGTGTAGAAACCGCGAATGTGTAAGCTGCCTTGTTTATTGGACCACCCATATCAAACGACATCATAAGACCGAGGACGATACCTAAGACAAGTGCACTACTATCGCTCATACCTGTAAGCCACTGCGATATTGCTGTGTTTATTGCTGCAACAGGTTTACCAACGACGTATATCATGCCAAGACCTATTATGAACGTTGAAATGACTGGAAGAATCAAGACAGGCATTAGACCTTCCATTGTCTTTGGAAGTTTTATAACTTTCTTCAACCATGCAACTAAGTAACCTGCTGCAAATCCCGCCAAGATACCACCTAAGAAACCTGCACCAAGTTTATTCGCTAATAACCCGCCAACCATTCCAGGTACTAATCCAGGTCTGTCTGCTATCGAAAATGCGATGAAACCGGCAAGTATTGGAACCATGAGAAAAAATGCGTTACCACTGCCGATATCCATGAGTGCTGCTGCAAATGAACCTTCTTCTTTGAATGCATTTATACCAAATGCAAATGAAATAGCTATGAGTAATCCCCCTGCAACAACAAATGGAATCATGTATGAAACCCCAGTCATGAGGTGTTTGTATGCCCCGGTTAAATTTGAACTCTTTTGTTTCTTTGCCTCAAAGACTTGGTCAACGTAATCTTTTCGCTCTGTTTTTTCTGGTTTCTCACTCTCTAGCTTTACCATGTTCAGCGCTTCTGAAATGAGTGACTTTGGATTACTGATGGCGTCTTTTACACTTGCTCTGACGATCGGCAGGCCTTTGAACCTGTCTTCGCTGACTTTCGTATCGCAAGCCAATATGACTGCTTGTGCCTGCCTTAAGTCTTCAACTGTGATCTCGTTTCTCACACCAACTGAACCTTGTGTTTCAACTTTGATATCTACACGCATCTCTTTTGCCGCCATTTCAAGTGCTTCAGCTGCCATGTACGTATGGGCTATACCCGTTGGACATGATGTTACTGCTACTATCTTTGCCATACTTCGTTCCCCCCTTCACTAGTTCTCAAAGTTTGTGTCCCGACTTTTGTCAACTTCCTATTTTTCCTCAAAAGCTGATACAACGTCTTCATATGATTTTGCATTTAGTAGTTTGTTTCTCACTTCTTCGTGGATAAGTTTCCTCGAGATGAAACTGAGTAAATCTAAGTGAGTGTTGTCCGCGCTCTCTGGGACTGATATCAAAAAAAATAAATAAGCAGGTTGGTTATCCATGGAGGCAAAATCTACACCCTTCTTGGACAAACCGAATGTAACACAAGGTTCTGTCACTGAACTATCTTTACCATGAGGGATTGCAATACCCATGCCTATACCGGTTGAAAATTCTTCTTCACGTTTCAATACAGCTTTCTTAAACCTTTCCTTATCGGTTAGTTTCCCATCATTGTAGAGTAGTTCGATAAGTTCATCTAAAATTGATTCTTTCGTTTGTCCTTGTAAATCAAAACTCATTCTTGACGGTGAAAATAGAGTTCTTACATCCACTTTAACCCACCAACCTTTCCAGTTTTATGGTACTGAAAAACTTATCTATCTCTTCTCTCTTCGGAGGTTTAACGCCCTCTTCCAATACTTTCGCCGTTGCGCATGCAACCGCTAGTTTGAACAAGTCACTGTCGCTCATCTGCTGCGATAATCCGAATGCCAATGCTGCTACCATAGCATCGCCAGCTCCCGTTGTACTCTTGACGTTTACACTTATTGCTGGTGCAATTATCGAGGAATTCTCTGTTACAAAGACCGAACCTCTCTCGCCCATCGAGACTAAGATTAGCTTTACACCGTTCTTTATAACTCTCTTTGCTGTTCTTACGATGGATGGTATGTTGTCTTCACTTGCATTGAAGATGGAGTTGAATTCATATATATTGGGCTTGATGACATCAGGCATTTCCAAGATACCTCTTGCGAGTGCTTTGCTATCTGCGTCAAATATGACAGTTGCACCTTTCCTTTTCAGTAACCTTATCAACTGACCGTAGAGATCCTCGCTTGCGCCAGATGGAAGGCTGCCAGATATTACGAATATGTTTTCGCTATTTGCCAGTGATTCCAATTTTTCAAAGAGTAAGTCGATATCTTTGTCGCTCACTTTGAATCCACTTTGATTGATATCAGTGTAGATCTTCTCAGTTGTTTCCACGATCTTTATATTTGTGCGTGTGACTCCTTCTACAGATATGAAATCGACCGCTATGCCCATGTTTTTCAAGTATTCGAAGAACCAATCCTTGTTCTCATTTCCTATAAATCCCATTGCAACAGATTCGCCACCCAATACTTTTATGAATTTGGATACATTGACGCCTTTCCCACCTGCGTCCGTCAACCAAGAGTTACTCCTATTCACCATACCTTTTTGTAACTTGTCGAGATATATTGTCATGTCTATCGCTGGGTTCAAAGTTATAGTATAGATCAACGCAATCCCACCTCTTCATGTTTTTAGGTTATGATTCTGACGCCAATTTTCTCGTACTGTACTCTTTCTGATTCTTCGATCCTGTCTGTCACGATGTAGTCTATTGTATTAACTGGGCAGATGAGTGAAAACGAGACTTGATCGAACTTAGAACTATCGATGACTAAAAATATCTCTCTTGCATTTTCCATCATCGCTCTCTTTGTTGCGGCTTCGATGACATTTGGAGTCGTAACACCAAATCTCAACGACACGCCGTTAGCCCCTATGAATGCTTTGTCAACTCGAAATTGACGAAGAGTACCTTGTGCGATGTCACCTACGAGTGCTCGCGTCCTTGTTCTGAGTAGTCCGCCGGTCACGATGACTTCAAAATTGGAATTATTTGACAGCTCGTATGCGATGTTCAACGAATTTGTGATTATTGTTACATTCTTTGCTGTGATATTTGGTACGATGTATTTTGTCGTTGTACCTGAATCGAGGATGATTGTGTCACCATCTTTGATGAAGCTTGCCGCCAGTTTTCCTACGCGCTCTTTTTCCTTTGCGTACTTGTCTTCTTTTTCAGCAAAAGATGGCTCAAATGAGGTTACAAAGTTGTCAACTGCACCACCATGTGTCCTCTTTATCATTCCAATGGTTTCCAAATTGGTAAGGTCTCTTCGAATTGTGGATTCAGATACACCAAACTGCTTAGCAAGTTCTGAAACCCTTACACTCTTTCCGTTCTTTATCATTTCAGTTATCTTACTTTTTCTTTCTTCTGCAAACATACATCTCACCTACCGATTCTGCTCTATTGTGCTCATTATATGAATGAGTATTCTCATTTATGCGCATTTATGATTGATTGTATTATAGAACTTTCAAACTCGTTTGTCAAGAAATTTTTAAAAATATTCTGAAATATTCCAAAATATGTGCAAATATAGGTACTGTGACAACATGACATATGTGAATATTTTTGTACTTGGAGTTGTGCGTTTGACAATGGTAAAATGAGAACATATGAGCATTGCATATTTTTCGTCTTTACCTGAGATATGTGCTATAATTTTATGGTGATCGAAATTGACGAGGAGGGGATTAGAATGAAAGTGATTCCTGGTGATAAGGTTATATATACATTCAAACATGATATGGATTATGTTGATAAGGTGTCAGTGGGCGAGAGGTTCAAAGTTGTAACGAATGATTGTTGGTTTCAACAGATAAAAAGTGAGAATCAAGCGATTGAACAGATCGATTTCAATGTTGTGAATCCGGCAACAGGTCCGATATATGTGGAAGGTGCAGAACCAGGTGACATACTTAAGGTTAAGATCATAGATATTGCTGTTGCGGACTATGGTTCTGCAGCAGTAATTCCCAACGAGGGATTGCTTGGTGATAAGGTTACTAAGCCTGTCGTTAAAATCATAAGGATCGAAGAAGATTATGCCATTTTCAATGGGATGAAGTTATCGATCGACCCTATGATTGGTGTCATTGGTGTTGCGCCTGCTTTGGAAGATGGTGAATGGCCAACTGGTAGTCCCTGGCACCATGGTGGAAATATGGATACAACAGATATCAAAATAGGCTCAACGATGTATTTTCCAGTAAATCAACGTGGAGCATTACTTGCCCTCGGTGATTGTCATGCACGCATGGGTGATGGTGAGGTGTGTGTGACAGGGTTGGAAATAAGAGCGGAAGTTACGCTCGAAGTGGATGTAATAAAGCATAAGTCGATTACATGGCCAATGGTAGAGACAGATGAGTATGTGATGATAATTGCATCCGGAGATAGTTTGGAAAAAGCTTCGTATGAAGCGACTAGCGAAGCTGTTGAGTATTTGGAAAGTGCACTAAAGATGAGCTGGGAAGATGCATACATGCTTGCCAGCTTGGTTGTTGATTTGAAGATATCGCAGCTTGTTGATCCTAAAGTGACCGTACGAGCGGCCATACCGAAATACGTTTTACCAATAAACAAGTTAATGGAAGCACTTTGAAAGGTGAAAAAGTAGAAGATGAAAAAAGGTGGGCAAAATGCCCACCTTCTTTTAGGTTTTGATACGAATTGAGTTATTTCAAATTTCTGTATGCTACTGGTGTGTTATCTGCCTTGTACGGTGCAAGTTGTTCTTCAAAAATTGGCTTATTGGGATTTTTGTATATTACACCAAGTGCCAGTTTCGATGTGTCTGCTGCGATCTTGAATGCTTGCTGCCTGTCGGTTGGATCGTAATTGTCCGGTAGCATGTATGTGTTGTCTCTGTACCACTGGTATGTGTTGACCTTGTTGAATGTGACGCATGGCTGTAGTATGTCGATGAGTGCATAACCTTTGTGGTTTATTGCCATCTTTATGAGTTCTACGGTCAAGTTGAAGTTTCCCGAGAAGGTTCTTGCTACAAAGGATGCATCGAGTGCAACAGCGACTGCTATTGGATTGAACGGATCAACGTAGACTCCATCAAACTGAAGTGATGTAACCTGGCCACGTGCCGTTGTTGGTGATGCTTGACCTTTTGTAAGTCCGTATATCTGGTTGTCGTGAACGATATTCGTTATATCAGGGTTTTTTCGGATGGTGTGTATGAAGTGGTTGCCACCTTCTCCGTAAGTGCATCCATCACCGCTCTCTGCAATTACTGTGAGTTCTGGGTTTACCATCTTTATTGCCACTGCTGCTGGTAGTGACCTTCCATGCAGTCCATTGAACATGTTAACTTTTACGTATTGTGGCATCTTTGCAGCTTGTCCGATACCGGATACGAGTACTACTCTGTGTGGCTCTAGTTCAAGTTGAGCCAATGCTGCCTTTAATTCGTTTATGATTCCAAAGTTGCCACAGCCAGGGCACCAAGCGATGTCTGCATCAGGAATATCATACAATTTCGTCTCAAACATCTCATTTCACCTCCTGAGAAAGGGCTTCCACAATCTCTTCAACTGAAAATTCTGAACCATCGTATTTCAAAATTCTATTGGATGTGTCTATTCCAAATGTCAATTTGACAAGGTCAGCAAAATGGCCCCTTGCGTTTTGCTCTAAGAAGAGTACTTTCTTTGCTTTCTCAAAATACTCTTTTGCAATCTGTGGAACTGGATAGACTTGAGAGAAGTGAAGTAGTGCAATCTTATCGTTCCCCAATCTTTCCAGCGCTTCTTTTATGTTCTCTTGCGTTGAGCCCCATGCAACAACCAAGTATTCGTAATCTGGATTGCCGTAGAACGTTGGTGGTACAAAATCTTGAGATATGAGCTGTTCTTTTCTCAATCTCTTTTCTACCATTTGCTTTCTTACCTGTGCACTTTCCGTGATGTGACCATATTCATCGTGTTCGTCGCTGTCAACTCTCACTACGCCTGTACCGTATCCCGGTATGCCTCTGGGTGATATACCATCTTCTGTGACTTCGTATCTCCTATAGGTTTCGTCTGTCTTTACTATGTATCTTTCAACGTTTACTGGCTGCATTTCTTCTATGTTGTAGAATGAGTCAAGGAAGTACTGGTCAGTTAATACAAATACTGGCACTTGGTATTTGTCTGCTACATTGAATGCCTTCGCAGCTAATTGATAGGCTTCTTGTAAATTTCCAGGTGCGTATATGATTCTCGGAAAATCGCCATGACCTGCATAGAGTACTAAGTTCAAGTCTCCTTGCTCAGTTCTCGTTGGTAACCCTGTCGCTGGTCCTGGTCGTTGTCCAAGGTGTACAACGATCGGTGTCTCTATCATTCCAGATAAGCTTATCGCTTCTGTCATAAGGGCAAATCCACCACCAGATGTGGAAACCATAGCCCTTGCACCTGCATACCAGGCGGCAATTGCCATGTTTGCAGCAGCTATTTCATCTTCAGCTTGATCTATGAGTATCCCGTATTTGTTTGAAAGTCTCGAAAGCTCTGTAAAGACCGATGTTGCCGGTGACATAGGGTAGGAAGAGATGAAATTACATCCTCCAGCAATTGCACCTCTTGCGACTGCTTCTGCACCGTTCATGAGAAGTTGCGCTTTTACAGCTTCAGAAGGCTTTATGTTGTATCTCAAGCCAAGTGTCTTTCCCAGTTCGTATCCTCTTATTGCTGCATTGACATTTGCTTTGACGACTTCTTGCGATTTCTTGGCAAAGTAATCAGATATGTTTTTTACGAGTACGTCCTCATCGGCACCTATTATGCCAGATAGTACACCTATTGAAACAGAGTTTTCGTATATCTTGTTTCCAAAGCTCTCAGCGATTTCTTCAAAATTCACAGAAATGGAATTTGGCTCTTTACCAACGTATCTGCCTTCTCCAAGGATGATTGTGTCTTTGGAAAGCCTCGACCTTAGTCTTTCAAGTGCGTTGTCACTCAGTGGAACTAATATATCTATTCGGTCAGTGTAACTGTGAACTGGCCTTTCTGAGATGCGTATAGAAGTTGAGTTATTTCCACCACGTACTCGTGACATGTATTCTTTCGTTGCAAAGATGTGGAAACCAGAACCTTTTGCCACTCGGGTTAGTATGTGTTCAACTGCTTGTATACCTTGACCAGCAGCACCGCTTAGTACTATCGAAACTTCAGAAATTCTTGAAACATTCTCATCTGTCATCTTTACTCCACCTCCATTATTTCAAGGAATATTTTCCTATTCTCTTCCAATATTTTCGGGCTCATCAAATCTTCCATCGCTTGCATGTAATGCTGTATGTTGACTTTTGGTATCAATTCATATCTGGCAACTGTTCCAAGCAACGCTATATTTTGCATGCGTGCGTCTGGGAGTTCTTTGAATACTCTGTACACCGCAATATTTCGTTCCTTTGCTGCTTTCTGTATTTCCTCATCACTTATTTCAGAAGTTCTTCCAAGCCTCACTGCAAGTGGTTGCCAAGATGTGTCGTAGTATGTGAGAATTCCACCATCTTTGAGATAATTCATACCTCTAGCTGCTTCGTGCCTCTCAAGTGCGAGTACCAAATCTACATTACCTGGCGTAACGAGTGGTGAGCTTACATTACCGATCTTCAAGTGTGAAGAGACGATACCACCTCTTTGTGCAAGGCCATGCGTATCGACACCAACGCACACTTGACCACTGTAATCGACTGCCCTTATGAGTATCTCGCTCAATAGACCTATACCTTGTCCACCTACACCGATCATGAAGATTTCAAATTTTGTAATTTCATTGCTCATTTCTGATCACCACCAAATTGCTCGATTTCAAGTGCACCTGATGGACACACATTACTGCAAGAGCCATCACCTATGCATAGGTCTTCATGGACAAAGACATTACCACTTTTATCTTTTTGGAACGACGGGCATGCAAATTGTGTAATGCATATATTCGCCAATGTGCATCTGTTGGTTACCTTCATCTGCGGTACTTTGACGATGCCTCTATGTCTTCTTTCTCTTGTGAATTTGAGCATACACGGGTGACGTGCTATTACTACGTTGAATTCTTTCGTAGCCAGTGCTTCTTTGAGTGTCTCTTCCAATTTATCGATTTGGTACGTGTCCACTTCCCAGATGTGTTTTACACCAAGTGATTCAAGTACAGTCCTTATTTTTATCTTTTTTCCGGGGTGATCTTGGTGACCTGTCATAGCGGTTGTACCATTTTCCATGATCACGAGTGTTAAATTGTGGTTGTTGTAAACTGCGTTTATTATTCCCGGTATGCCTGCGTGGAAAAACGTTGAATCTCCCAAGAAGGCGACTACTTTCCGGTCATTGTTGAAGATGCTCAATCCGGTACCTGTACCAACGGAGTGACCCATCGATAAGAGCACTTGCCCGACTTTGTACGGTTCCAAGAATCCAAGTGTATGGCAACCGATATCTGCCACTGATATGTCATCCTTTGCCAGTATTTTCGATAATGTGTAGAATACTGGTCTATGTCCGCAGCCAGGACACAACTGTGGAGACCTTGGAATTGTACGCATTCTGTTATTTTCAGAAAGCGGTGAACTAACATTCAAGACAAGTTGTGGCCAGACTTTTGCCATGACATTCCTTACCTTTTCCGGCGTGTATTCACCCATCCAGTCTTCAAGATCGAGTTTTCCTATTATTTTCGTACGGATACTTTCCTCGTATGCTACAGCCTTCACTTTTTCTTCTATGAAGTCATCTAATTCTTCAAGTACCTTAACTTCTTCGTGTGATTTGAGAAAGTCTATTATTGCTTGTCTTGGTAAAGGATATACCATGCCAAGACGCAGTATATCAATTTTATTCGCATTTTCTCCAAGTACATCCAACAGTGATAGATAAGGCAATCCAGCAGTGATAACTCCATTTCTGTTTCCAGTCGAAGAAACATATGCGTACTTTTCTGAAATCTCTGACCAAGTCTGTAACCGTTTGATAGCTTGCCACTTCATTATTGGTACATTCTCACCTATAGGTACGTATGGGCCAAGTTGAGACGGTGCGAAGATGGGCTTGCCCAGTTGTTGTGGATGGTACTCACCAAATTTGACCTTCTGTTTGAAGTGTGCAGTATGTGTTGTGAGACGCAATACAACGGCACTGCGAAATGACCTTGCGTGTTCAGTTGCTTCTTTGAACATGGTATAGACTTCTTGTGCGTCTTTTGGTTCGAACATCGGAGTGTAAGAAAGCCTCGCATAATGTCTGTTATCCTGCTCATTTTGCGAACTGTTGGCACCAGGGTCATCACCGACCACAATGACCATGCCACCTGGAATTTCCATCATGCTCAACTGGACGAATGAGTCTGCAACTACGTTCATACCAACACTTTTAAAAAACACACAAGAAGTGAATCCATTGAGTGC
>DJGV01000006.1:91120-92450 GCA_002432805.1 Fervidobacterium sp. UBA5837
TACGATGTTACAATCCTAACACCGCTTTCTATCATGGCTCTCACGATTGCCTGATTTCCTATCACTACCTCAGAAAAAGGTCCCGTAGAGACCAGCATATCGCCCAGGTTTTTCATTCTCGTCCCTCCATTCCTCGATTTTGTATTCTTCGATGATTTTTTTGATTCGCTTTCAACTATCAAACAATTAAATGAGGTATACCTTATTATAACATACAATGCTGTACACTGTCTAGTTTATTATACCATACGTGCTGCGAATATTTTCGAAGATTTTTCTGTCAAATTGAAAAAAGTACTTGACAAGCTATGGCATGCCTGTGGTATAATGTTAACAAGAATTTTTGGTTTGTAAGTATACGCAAGGATATGAGAGAATTAGAAAGGATACTGAGGAGAAAGCGTATGAGTTTACCATTTTCGTGTTTTTTGATGAATACTTGCCAAAACTCACTAAAAACGAATAGAGAGAATACGAAAGCTAAACGCAGCTGCCCGCTTGATGGTGGTCAGCTTGCGTTTGCTGTGGAATAGAACTAGTATAGGGCGCAAGCTACATAACACCAAAGCGGGCTACAGTAATCTGTAGCCCGCTTTTTTATTACTTAATCAATTCATTCCATCATATAACTGGAGGTGTTTAGTATGTTGAGAGTTGGTAGTGTCGGTATAGTTGGTGCAACTGGTGCGGTTGGTAGAACGATGCTTTCTGTCTTGGAGGAGTCGAATGTGGAGATTGGCGAAGTTAGTTTGTTTGCTTCTGAACGTTCATCTGGTCAGGTTATGAAGTTCAGAGGGAAGGATGTGACGGTTGAGACACTCTCTGAAGAAGCGATGCGTCGTGGATTCGATTATCTACTCTTCTCCGCAGGTGGCAACGTGTCCAGAATATTTGCCCCAATTGCTGCAGCAAGCGGCACTACGGTTATAGATAACTCATCTTCATTCAGAATGGTCCCAGAAATTCCTCTTGTTGTTCCCGAAATCAACGGACATCTGCTAAGGAATTACACAGGTATAGTTGCAAATCCAAATTGTTCAACGATACAGATGGTGCTCGCACTCTACAGAGTCCATGATCGTTACAATTTGAGTGAGATCACGGTCTCAACTTATCAAGCTGTCTCCGGTGCAGGTAACAAGGCTCTCAAAGAGTACGATGCGCAGCTCAATGGCAGTAATGAAGTGAATGTCTTTGCAAAACCAATAGCGCACAATGTGATTCCACTGATAGGTGCGCTTAAGGATGATTTGAGCGAAGAAGAGTGGAAGATGATAAACGAAACGAGGAAAATACTCAATTCCAGGTCAATCGATGTATTTCCAACAAC